>NZ_JAWOWK010000004.1:461946-577859 GCF_033340375.1 Vibrio sp. 1167
GCGTCCTGGAGGATTCGAACCTCCGACCGCCTGGTTCGTAGCCAGGTACTCTATCCAGCTGAGCTAAGGACGCGCAGATCTTCTTGCTAAGAAGTTGTGAAGTAAATCACATTCATTTCTTACGAAACAAAAAAAAGGCCATCGGGCCAGTCAATGAATGGCGGTGAAGGAGGGATTCGAACCCTCGATACGGGATAAACCGTATACTCCCTTAGCAGGGGAGCGCCTTCAGCCTCTCGGCCACCTCACCGTTTTCATTGTTATATCTCAAAAGAGATATGGCGCGTCCTGGAGGATTCGAACCTCCGACCGCCTGGTTCGTAGCCAGGTACTCTATCCAGCTGAGCTAAGGACGCACTTTTTGTTGATAAATCAACGTTGCAAGAATGGCGGTGAAGGAGGGATTCGAACCCTCGATACGGGATAAACCGTATACTCCCTTAGCAGGGGAGCGCCTTCAGCCTCTCGGCCACCTCACCGTCTTGCGGAGGCACATATTACGTTTTACCGAAAATATGTCAAACACTTTCTTTGAAAAAATCTACGAAACTGGCTTAACCGTTGCTGATTTAATCAAAGTGACTATTAAACGAACTTTATCACTCTATTATGATGAAAAAAAGAGAGTCTTCTCTGAAAAAAAGACATTTATTTTCAAATAACTTTCTGAAGTTCGAATCAACATTATTGATGAATTCACAGCCATACTCAACACAATAGTTTCTGCAAATTTTCAAAAACAGTAAAAACTAAAAAGGCCAACCCTTCGGTTAGCCTTTTTCATTCAAACTAAGCTCTGTAAACAGGAGCGACTTAGTAGTTACCTGAAGCAACGTTGCCATTGCCTTTTTCAGCTTGAATGCGCATGTAGATTTCTTCACGGTGAACTGAAACCTCTTTCGGAGCGTTAACGCCGATACGCACTTGGTTACCTTTAACACCTAGTACAGTTACAGTCACTTCATCACCAATCATCAGTGTTTCGCCTACGCGGCGAGTCAAAATTAGCATTCTTTGCTCCTTGAGTAATCTCTAAATTTTCTTGCTACAAAGCTATTATCCAACAAAAGTTATATTTTCGTAAACTACCTTGTTAGCGAAAATCAGCCTAAAAAGGCATGTTTTTGTTGAATGTTTAATGCTTCACTAGACGTAATGTAAGCATCATGCAGAATGTTTGCTGCTGTATCCACACATTCGGGTGCTAAAACTAGCATCATAGTGAGTGCATTCGTTGCGCTGAAATTGATCTCAATATCTCGCGTTGCCAACAAATCGCATGCGTGCTCTACCATTCCATTGGCCTCAAGCCCCACTGCGGTCAACAGGCTTACCACTTCACTATTACGGATTTTGTCGCTGAACACCAGATCGAACTTGGCACATGCATCTTGTTTTATCATGATACCTGCCCGTTCTGTTTCCTCGATCACATTCCAAATGTCGATACCCAACATCTGACATTGTTTTGTAGCACTAGATAAATGTTCTTTATCGACTTCGATTATGGCAAGGTCACGTTGAATGGCTATACCAGAGACGGCTTGATTGCCTAACTCCCCCTTTACCAGACTGCCTTCATTAACATCAAATGTCGAAAGCACGCGCAGTGGCACATTATTCTTCCATGCAAATTGCACTGAAGGTAAATGTAATACTTTCGCGCCTCGGCTTGCCATCGCTTCCATGGAAGGAAAATCGATAACCGCCAATTTTCGCGCGTTTTTCACTACACGTGGGTCACAAGTATAAATACCATCAACGTCGGTAAAGATTTGACACTCATCAGCGCGCAATGCGCCTGCCAGTGCCACTGCGCTCGTATCTGAGCCACCTCGACCTAATGTGGTGATATCCCCGTTCTCATTCACACCTTGAAAGCCTGCAACAATCACGATTTGGTCTTGCTCAAGCAATCCCAGAATTGTCTTAGTATCAATGTGTTTAATCGTTGCGTCATTGTGTTGATTATCCGTCACAATATTCGCCTGTGCTCCGGTAAGCGAGCGTGCAGCATGACCCAATTTATTGAGTGTCATTGCTAACAGTGCCATTGACACTTGCTCACCAGCAGAGAGCAAAACATCAAGTTCTCGAGCTGTAGGCACGCTATCTATCTGTTTAGCGAGGTCCATCAGTCTGTTTGTTTCGCCTGACATTGCAGACACGACAACAACAACTTGATTGCCATCATTTTTCGCCTTAATGATGTGTTCAGCAACTTGGTGGATTCTTTCAATTGAACCCACGGAGGTTCCGCCAAACTTTTGCACGATAAGGGGCTTTTTCACCAGTCTTCACCTTCCCAAGACCGAAGTCTCTTTAGAACTGCTTACATCGTCAGTATTTCCTTTTAGAAAAATTATATAAGCAGTAGTTACAACAAAAACCAAATAGCCTAAATGACTCGGTTAACTTTTGGTCAATTAAACCACTTGGCTGCTAAAAAAAATTACGCTCAATCAAAGAAACTTGATTGAGCGTAATTTTAGTAGTTAAAAGCTTATAAGCGCTCTTCTAACCAAGGCTGAACTGTTTTAATTGCCTCTGGTAGTGCGGCTACATCAGTACCACCAGCTTGAGCCATGTCAGGACGACCACCGCCCTTACCACCGACTTGCTCAGCAATCATCTTAACTAGATCACCAGCTTTTACTTTACCAGTTAGATCTTTAGTCACACCAGCAATCAGGCCAACCTTGTCACCTGTTACGTTAGCAAGCAGTACGACACCAGACCCCATTTGGTTCTTGATGTCATCAACCATAGTACGTAGGTTCTTGCTGTCAGCGCCTTCAAGAGCTGCGACTAGAACTTTTGTACCATTGACTTCAACCGCTTTGCCCATGATGTTAGCGCTTTCTGCTGCCGCCATCTTATCTTTTAGCTTCTGCACTTCTTTCTCTAGCGCTTTTGCTTTCTGTGCAGATTCTGCCAGTTTCTCTTCGTACTTCGCGTTTTGAGCTTCAATCGCGTCTAATGCAGCCTCGCCTGTTACCGCCTCAATACGTCGAATACCTGCAGCAATGCCGCTTTCTGAAGTGATTTTGAATAGGCCAATATCACCTGTGCTTGATGCGTGAATACCACCGCAAAGCTCTGTCGAGAAGTCGCCCATAGATAGTACGCGTACTTCGTCGTCGTACTTCTCGCCGAATAGAGCCATTGCGCCTTTCCTCTTAGCAGACTCAATGTCCATCACGTTGGTTTCAATCGTGTGGTTGCGACGAATTTGCGCGTTAACTAGGCGCTCAACTTCTTTCAACTCTGCTGCGGTTACGGCTTCTAGATGCGAGAAGTCGAAACGTAGGTTGTCTGCCTTCACCAATGAGCCTTTCTGCGTTACGTGCTCACCTAAAACCTGGCGTAGTGCTGCGTGTAGCAAGTGCGTTGCTGAGTGGTTTAGAGAGATAGCTGCGCGACGCTCTGCGTCAACGATAGTTGCTACTTCATCACCTTTCGCTAGAACGCCTTCTGCCATTACACCGTGGTGCGCGATTGCGTTAACTAGTTTTTGAGTGTCCTCAACGCGGAATACACCAGACTCAGTACGGATTTCACCAGCGTCACCACACTGACCGCCTGACTCTGCGTAGAATGGTGTTTCACCAAGTACGATGATTGCTTTGTCGCCCGCAGATAGCGAATCTACTTCGTTGCCTTCAACGAACATCGCTGCTACAGAACTAGAGCCTTTAGTACCTGTGTAACCACAGAATTCTGTTTGCGTATCAACTTTGATTGCTGCGTTGTAGTCAGTACCAAAGTTACCCGCTTCACGCGCACGTTGACGCTGCTCTTCCATCGCTTTCTCAAAACCTTCTTCGTCGATTGCGAACTCACGCTCACGTGCAACGTCGTTAGTTAAGTCAGCTGGGAAGCCGTAAGTGTCGTAAAGTTTAAATACGGTTTCGCCGTCCAGTACTTTACCGTCTAGGTTATCTAATGCTTCGTTTAGAATCGCCATACCGCGCTCAAGTGTACGACCAAAGTTTTCTTCTTCGATACGCAGTACTTTTTCAACCACAGCTTGTTGACGCTTCAGCTCTTCACCAGCCGTACCCATGATGTCTGCCAGTACGCCAACCAACTTGTGGAAGAATGCACCTTGTGCGCCCAGCTTGTTACCGTGACGAACTGCGCGACGGATGATACGGCGTAATACGTAACCACGACCTTCGTTTGAAGGCATAACGCCATCCACGATCAGGAATGAACATGAACGGATGTGGTCAGCGATAACGCGTAGTGATTGGTTTGATAGGTCTTCGTAACCGATCACTTCTGCTGCTGCTTTGATAAGAGCTTGGAATACATCAATTTCGTAGTTTGAGTGAACGCCCTGCATGATTGCAGAGATACGCTCGATACCCATACCAGTATCTACCGATGGTTTGGGTAGCGGTTCCATAGTGCCGTCTGCGTGACGATTGAACTGCATGAATACGTTGTTCCAGATCTCGATGAAACGGTCACCATCTTCTTCAGGCGTGCCAGGACGGCCACCCCAGATGTGCTCACCGTGATCGTAGAAGATTTCAGTACATGGACCACAGGGGCCAGTGTCGCCCATTTGCCAGAAGTTATCAGACTCGTACGGCTTGCCGCCTTCTTTATCACCAATGCGAACAATACGATCAGCGGGCACGCCAACTTTCTTGTTCCAGATGTCAAACGCTTCGTCATCGGTTTCGTAAACAGTTACCAATAAACGATCCGCTGGCAGTTTAAGAACTTCGGTTAGGAATTCCCAAGCAAAGGAGATCGCATCTTCTTTGAAGTAGTCGCCAAAGCTGAAGTTGCCTAACATTTCAAAGAATGTGTGGTGACGAGCAGTAAAGCCAACATTTTCTAGGTCGTTATGTTTACCACCAGCACGTACGCAACGCTGAGCCGTAGTCGCTCGAGTGTAGGCTCGTTTTTCTAAGCCTAAGAAACAATCTTTAAATTGGTTCATACCTGCGTTTGTGAACAGCAGGGTTGGGTCGTTATGTGGAACTAACGATGAACTTTCTACGATTTGGTGTCCTTTGCTCTCAAAGAACTTGAGGAACGCGTTACGAACCTCATCAGTGCTCATGTACATGCAGCTCTTCCTGAAAATAGTCGAGTTAGAATTTTGCCGTATTGTAGATCATGCAAACAGCTGAGACTAGTTTTCTTGAGGAAAAGAGGGAGTAGGAGAAAAAATTTGAAGCAAAACAAAAATCAGTGCGGACGACTGACCGTTAATCTTCGTCCTCAAAGTTCAGCGCGTAGCTGATTTGGTCAAAACTGTAGCCGCGATACTGCAGAAAACGAACTTGTTTTGCGTACTCTTTTTGGTCTTTGGCTTTAATACCTTTGAATTTCTTTTCTGCCGCCTGTTTAGCCAGTTCAAACCAATCTTGCGGCTCTTCAGCCATAGCTTGCTCAATCACCGATTCCGCAACACGCTTCTGGTTTAACTCTTGACGAATTCGACGCTCTCCATGTCCTTTGTATACATGCTGTCTAATTTGACTCTTCGCGTAACGTAAATCATCTAAATAGTTATGGTCTAGGCAAAAATTAATTGCGATGTCGATGTCTGATTCTTCATAGCCCTTCATCGATAATTTTTGGTAAAGCTCATACTGACCATGATCGCGACGGCTAAGCAATTGTATAGCAGCCTCTTTGCTCGATAATGTTGGCGCCTGGCGTTTTTGGTACATGATGATCCTAAAAGTATTTTTGCTGTACAGGCTCTCAATGGCCTTTGTGATAATTCGATTTTTGATTTCAATAGATACAACAAAGCCCCGCATTGCAGGGCTTTGTCATTTATTAATCTATGAGAGATTAAAACTCTTCAGCTTGCTCTGGCGCTTCACCAGCTTCAGGCGCTTCCGCAAGTGCTGGCGCTAGCAACATTTCACGCAGTTTTGTATCGATAGTTTTAGCCACTTCAGGGTGCTCACGCAGGTAGTTACATGCATTCGCTTTACCTTGACCAATCTTATCGCCATTGTAGCTATACCAAGCACCGGCTTTTTCAACTAACTTGTGCTTCACACCTAGATCGACAAGTTCACCTTCGCGGTTAAAGCCTTGGCCGTACATGATTTGTGTGTTTGCTTCTTTAAATGGTGCTGCAATCTTATTCTTAACAACTTTGATGCGCGTTTCGTTACCTACGACTTCGTCACCTTCTTTGATTGCGCCAGTACGACGGATATCTAGACGAACAGAAGCGTAGAACTTAAGTGCGTTACCACCTGTTGTTGTTTCTGGGTTACCAAACATCACACCAATCTTCATACGGATTTGGTTGATGAAGATACACATACAGTTAGACTGCTTTAGGTTACCCGTTAGCTTACGCATTGCTTGAGAAAGCATACGTGCTTGCAGACCCATGTGGCTATCGCCCATTTCGCCTTCGATTTCTGCTTTCGGTGTTAGTGCTGCGACAGAGTCGACAACCATAACATCGATAGCACCAGAACGTGCAAGTGCGTCACAGATCTCTAGCGCTTGCTCACCTGTGTCTGGCTGAGAAACTAGCAATGCATCGATATCAACGCCAAGTTTCTTCGCGTATACAGGATCTAGAGCGTGCTCTGCATCGATAAACGCACACGTTTTGCCTTCACGTTGCGCAGCAGCAATAAGCTCAAGCGTTAATGTTGTTTTACCTGAAGATTCTGGGCCGTAGATTTCTACGATACGACCCATTGGTAGACCACCAGCACCCAAAGCGATATCAAGAGAAAGAGAACCAGTTGAGATGGTTTCTACGTCCATTGCGCGGTTATCACCAAGGCGCATGATAGAGCCTTTACCGAATTGCTTTTCAATTTGACCTAGCGCAGCGGCGAGCGCTTTCTGTTTGTTCTCGTCCATTACTTTCTCCGATTTATTCATCTTCTTTGGGCGACGAATAGTAATTCATTTTTCTTAAGCAGAAGAACTGCTCAGCAATGAAAGTTATTATACTGTTGATTCATACAGTGTCCATACCTGTATGAAAAAAATTTGGCTGACCTAAAGTCATGATTTGCTCTAGCCCTTATCAATGCTGGGCTAAAACAATTTAAGAAATTCTAGAGTAGATGTTGATACAATTGAGTCAGCGCATGCTCGACCGCTTTTTTGCGAACTTCTGCACGGTCACCAGAGAAATGCATGGTTTCGACTTGCTGCCAACTTTGGTTATCAGCAAAAGCAAAGCAGACCATACCGACTGGTTTCTCTTCACTGCCACCACCCGGCCCTGCAATACCACTGATGGACACACCGATGGTGGCATTGGAGTTTTTAATTGCACCCTGCACCATTTCAATCACAACTGGCTCACTCACTGCACCATGCGCTTCTAACGTTGAAGCTTGCACACCAAGCATCTCCATTTTCGCTTCATTACTGTAGGTGACGAACGCACGGTCAAGCCAAGCTGAACTACCAGCAATGTCAGTAATGGCGGTTGCAACACCACCACCTGTGCATGATTCTGCGGTTGTTAAAACATGCCCGTGTTTAGCCAATAATGCGCCTAAATCGGCACTCAATTTTGTTGTTTTTTCCATAGCCAAAATGCCCTTTGTCTCTTTTTACTTGATAGGGATTCACGTATCCTAAGCCGCTACGGAAATAAACAAAAGAACTTACCTGTGAAAGCTGAACAAAAACACACTCCGATGATGCAGCAATACCTCAAGCTAAAAGCTGAGAACCCAGAGATTTTGCTGTTCTACCGCATGGGCGATTTCTACGAACTCTTTTACGATGATGCCAAGCGAGCTTCTCAGCTTCTTGATATTTCATTGACCAAACGTGGTGCGTCTGCAGGTGAACCTATCCCAATGGCGGGTGTGCCATTTCACGCCGTAGAGGGCTACCTGGCAAAACTTGTTCAGCTTGGTGAGTCTGTGGCGATCTGTGAACAGATTGGCGATCCGGCCACCAGCAAGGGCCCGGTAGAACGTAAAGTTGTGCGTATCGTGACACCAGGTACTGTGACGGATGAAGCGCTGCTTTCTGAGCGTGTCGATAACTTAATCGCAGCAATTTACCATCACAACGATAAGTTCGGTTATGCGACGCTGGATGTCACCTCTGGTCGCTTCCAACTGACAGAACCAGAAAGTGAAGAAGCGATGACAGCTGAGCTTCAACGTACCTCACCACGTGAGCTACTGTTCCCAGAAGATTTTGAACCTGTACATTTAATGGCGAGCCGCAATGGTAACCGTCGTCGCCCAGTCTGGGAGTTTGAGCTTGATACGGCTAAGCAACAACTCAATCAACAATTTGGCACAAAAGATCTGGTTGGTTTTGGTGTAGAACATGCGTCCTTAGGGTTATGTGCTGCTGGTTGTTTGATCCAGTACGTAAAAGATACTCAACGTACGGCTTTACCTCATATTCGCTCTTTAACGTTTGATCATCAGGATCAATCCGTCATCCTTGATGCTGCTACCCGACGTAATCTGGAAATTACTCAAAATCTAGCAGGCGGAACCGATAACACGCTCGCTGCAGTACTCGACCATTGTGCAACTCCGATGGGCAGCCGAATGCTGAAGCGTTGGTTGCATCAGCCTATGCGTTGCATTGAAACGTTAAACAATCGTCTTGATGCGATTGGTGAGATTAAAGAACAAGCTCTGTTTGCCGATCTTCAACCAACGTTAAAGCAAATTGGTGATATTGAACGTATCTTAGCGCGCCTTGCATTACGCTCTGCTCGCCCTCGCGATATGGCTAGACTTCGCAATGCCATGCAGCAGCTACCAGAGCTAGAATCTGTCACCGCTTCTTTGACCCATCCGTACCTAACAAAATTGGCGAAGTATGCAGCTCCTATTGACGAAGTATGTGACCTGTTAGAGCGCGCGATTAAAGAAAATCCGCCGGTTGTTATTCGTGATGGTGGCGTCATCGCTGAAGGCTACAATGCGGAGCTCGATGAATGGCGAAAATTGGCAGACGGTGCAACAGAATATCTTGAGCAGCTTGAGCGAGATGAGCGTGAACGACACGGTATCGATACGCTTAAAGTAGGCTATAACAACGTTCATGGCTTCTTTATCCAAGTGAGCCGTGGCCAGAGCCATTTGGTTCCACCGCATTATGTACGTCGCCAAACACTCAAAAACGCTGAACGCTACATCATCCCAGAGCTTAAGGAACACGAAGACAAAGTACTTAACTCGAAATCTAAAGCGTTAGCACTTGAGAAACAGTTGTGGGAAGAACTGTTTGATCTATTGATGCCAAACCTTGAGAAGCTGCAAAACCTAGCTTCTGCTCTGTCTCAACTAGATGTATTACAAAACCTTGCAGAGCGTGCAGATTCGTTAGATTACTGCCGCCCAACGCTTGTGAAAGACGCAGGAATTCACATTCAAGCTGGCCGTCATCCAGTCGTAGAACAAGTAACAACAGAGCCGTTCATCGCGAACCCAATTGAGCTTAACCCAGCCCGTAAGATGTTGATCATCACCGGTCCAAACATGGGTGGTAAATCAACCTACATGCGTCAAGCTGCGCTGATTGCATTGATGGCACATATCGGCTCTTATGTACCGGCAGAATCCGCACAGATTGGTTCTTTAGATCGTATATTTACTCGTATTGGTGCATCAGATGATCTTGCATCTGGCCGCTCGACCTTCATGGTAGAAATGACCGAAACAGCCAATATTCTTCACAACGCAACTAAGAACAGTTTGGTGCTAATGGATGAAATCGGACGCGGTACTAGTACTTACGACGGTCTGTCTTTAGCTTGGGCAAGTGCGGAATGGCTCGCAACACAAATTGGTGCGATGACCCTATTTGCAACTCACTACTTCGAATTAACAGAGTTACCGAACCAACTGCCAAACTTAGCGAACGTTCACTTGGATGCCGTAGAGCATGGAGACAGCATTGCCTTTATGCACGCAGTTCAAGAAGGTGCGGCAAGTAAGTCTTACGGCTTGGCTGTTGCGGGCTTAGCTGGCGTACCAAAAACGGTCATCAAAAATGCGCGTAACAAGCTATCTCAGCTAGAGCAACTGGGGCAAAACAGTGACACACCGCGTCCAAGTGCAGTAGATGTGGCTAACCAGTTGAGCCTGATTCCAGAGCCTAGCGAGGTCGAACAAGCTCTGTCAGGTATTGATCCTGACGACTTAACGCCACGCCAAGCTCTTGAAGAGCTGTATCGCTTGAAGAAGATGCTGTAAACAGACTCACACCAACGAGCAAAAAAGAAAAAAGGCTATGGGGAACCATAGCCTTTTGCGTATCTAGTGAAATACGGATTATTTAATCGTCTTCTACGTTAAATAAGTTTTCCATATTCAAACCTTGTTTGATTAGGACTTCACGAAGACGACGTAAACCTTCCACTTGTATTTGACGTACTCGCTCACGTGTCAGACCAATCTCTCGACCAACTTCTTCCAGCGTCGAAGGCTCGTAGCCTAGTAGGCCGAAGCGACGTGCAAGCACTTCTTTCTGTTTCGGATTCAACTCTTCTAACCAATGAATCAACGATGATTTGATGTCGTCATCTTGAGTCGAAACTTCTGGATCAGAGTTGTTTGCATCAGGAATAATATCCAGCAGCGCTTTCTCACCGTCACCACCGATTGGCGTGTCGACAGAGCTAATACGCTCATTAAGGCGTAACATTTTGCTTACGTCTTCGACTGGAATATCTAATTGAGCAGCAATTTCTTCTGCGGTCGGTTCGTGATCGAGCTTTTGAGAAAGTTCACGCGCAGTACGCAGATAAATGTTCAGCTCTTTCACTACGTGGATAGGTAGACGGATCGTGCGAGTTTGGTTCATCAACGCTCGCTCTATCGTTTGTCGGATCCACCATGTTGCGTAAGTAGAGAAACGGAAACCACGTTCTGGGTCGAATTTTTCGACCGCTCGGATCAAGCCGAGGTTACCTTCTTCAATCAGATCGAGTAGTGCTAGACCACGGTTACTGTATCGACGAGAAATCTTAACAACCAAACGTAGGTTACTTTCGATCATACGTTTGCGTGCCGCTTCGTCGCCACGTAGGGCGCGTCTTGCGTAAAGCACTTCTTCTTCGGCAGTAAGTAAAGGTGAGAAGCCAATTTCGCCCAAATACAACTGAGTTGCATCTAAGCTTTTACTGCTCGCGTCAAATTCTTCACGCGCAGTCGCTTTGCTTTCTGTGGATGATGATCTTTCGAGTTCGTTATCAATGGTCTTCACTGACGCATTATCAAATGCAAACTCTTCAACTTTGGTTACTGTGTTGCTGATACTCATAACGCCTCCCCCTGGCGAGTTAGCAAGACATGACAACTCAATATGTCGCTAAATGATGTCGCAAGTTGTTTTTCAAAGTTTTAGGGCAAATAGCGTTTTGGATTCACTGATTTACCTTGATAGCGAATTTCAAAGTGTAGTTTGACCGACTTTGCACCTGAACTACCCATGGTAGCGATTTTTTGTCCGCTTTTTACGCTTTGTCCTTCTGTGACCAGCAGTTTGTCATTATGTGCGTATGCGCTTAAATAATTGTCGTTATGCTTTACTATGATTAAGTTGCCATAACCTCGTAGCGCATTGCCTGAATAAACGACTGTGCCGGCTGCGGTTGAAACGATAGGTTGACCACGCTGTCCTGCGATGTCGATACCTTTATTTCCCTGTTCTCCCGCCGAAAAGTTCTTGATTACTCTCCCTTTTGTTGGCCACAACCACTTTGAGACTTTATCACTCTTTGCTGTGGTAGTTGGCGCTTTTTGCTTCACTTTTTGGTTATCTTTTGAACCAACATACTCCTTTGTTTTCGATTGTTCAACCTTCTTTGGAGGCTGTTTTTGTACGACTTTAGGCTTAGTCTCTGTAGGTTTTTGACTAGAGTTTTTACTCGAAGGTTTAGGTTTAGAGGCTGTTGATGTTTTCGTCACTGGAGCTGGGGGGGGCGTAACAACAGGAGCCACAACGGGTTCAACTTTTTGACCATATTTAGGGGCGACATATTTCGGAGCCCAAAGTTTTAGCCTCTGTCCTGGGTAGATAGTGTAAGGCTGAGTTAACTCATTGTAACGAACAAGATCATTTACATCTTTATCTGTGACATAAGCTATGAAGTAAAGCGTATCGCCTTTTTTTACCTCATAATAACTCCCTCTGTAACTCCCTCTTTCAAGGCTTGAATAGTCTTTTTTTAGGCTAGAGACAGGTGCAGGGGAATGCGCTGCACAACCAACTAGTCCTGCAGCAAACACAAAGCTAATACCAATATGACGTAGTAACTTATTCACCTATCCCCAACCCTTAAGCTAAATCACCCGCAACCAGAGGTACGAACCGAACCATTTCTACAACGGTAGAGAGATATTCGTCTCCCTTACGCTCTATTTTTAATAACTGTTGCTCCGTATCTCCAACAGGAATGACCATTTTGCCGCCATCTCTTAATTGTGAGAGAAGAGCTTGGGGAATCACTTCAGCGGCAGCGGTAACAATAATAGCATCGAAAGGACCTCTCGCTTCCCAGCCCTGCCACCCATCAGCATGCTTAGTTGAAACATTGTAAATATCCAATTGCTTCAGGCGACGCTTTGCTTCCCATTGCAACGATTTAATTCGCTCAACGGAGTATACATGATCAACAATTTGCGCCAGTACCGCGGTTTGATAACCCGATCCCGTTCCGATTTCCAGAACACGACTCGCCGGCTCTAGCTCAAGCAACTCGGTCATACGCGCAACGATATAAGGCTGAGAAATAGTTTGTCCCTGACCAATTGGTAACGCATTGTTATCATAGGCTTGGTGCATCATCGCTTGAGAAACAAAGCTTTCTCGTGGCAAGCGTTGGATAGCATCCAGAACTCTTTGGTCTTTGATGCCACTGGAGATAAGAAACGCTATCAACCTGTCAGCATGTGGGTTACTCATTACTTCTCTTCCTTTAACCAACTATCCATAGCACGCAGCGACTCGTGAGCGGTGAGATCAACTTGCAGAGGCGTCATTGAAACTCGGCCATGCTCAATTGCATAAAAGTCCGTGCCCTCTCCTGCATCTTGCTCCTTTCCTGGTGGGCCTAACCAATAAATGTCATGGCCTCTCGGATCTTTCTGCTTGATCATATTCTCTGCGTGATGACGTGCACCTAAACGCGTAACTTCAATTTCACCTAAATTCTCTGATGGTAAGTCAGGCACGTTTACGTTCAGTAGACGATTCGTTGGAATCGGCGACGCTAAATGCTGTTGTACAATTTGACGTGCAATTTTAGCGGCGGATTCGAAATGTCGCTTACCCACTAGAGAAAAAGCCACCGACTGAACGCCAAGGAAATGACCTTCCATGGCGGCTGCTACTGTTCCAGAATAAAGAACATCATCACCCAAATTAGCGCCATGGTTGATTCCTGACAGAACAAGATCAGGCAAATCATCTTTCATTAGCTCATTCAGCGCGAAATGCACACAATCCGTGGGCGTGCCTTGCACTGAGTAGATATTTGGGGCAATTTCAGTCACGCGTAATGGTTGTTCTAATGTGAGTGAATTCGAAGCACCTGAACGATTTCGATCAGGTGCGACAATGGTCACTTCAGCGATATCTCTCAACTCATCAGCGAGGGCATGAATCCCTTGAGCATGAACACCATCATCATTGCTGATTAAGACCCTTAAGGGCTTCGGGTTTCGTGAATCCTGTTCCATTAGTATTCTCTTTCTACTTCAACCTCATTAACTAACTCACGAACAATAGAGGTCGCAAAAGATCCCGCATCCAGTGAGAAAGTCAGCGTAATGTTGTTACCTTCAACCGTCCAAGCTAAATCTTTTGGCTTCAGCGCAATATCGCGACGATCGTGGCACATGCGATTACCACGAATCAGCGCCATGAGGTCAGGCTCTTCGTCTAAAAACGGTTGCTCTAATGCCAGAGCCTCGGCTTGAGTAGGCAGTGCATTATCGCCAGCAAGCGCAGCGGTAATTGCCACTTCACCTTGTGCAAATTGTACTTGCAAATCAGTGATGTTGTTTGCATCAATCAACTGAGTGCCAGAATTCGTCTGTGCAATGTCACCATCAATGAACTTATCAAACACACCATTCTCTAGACGAGCTGAAACGATGCGGTTGAAAATCCACGAACGAGCCGCTGATAAATACATGCTGCGCTTGTTTTGATTGCGGGTACGAACGTTTTCGCGTCCCCATCGACGTGCTTCTTCAAGGTTGTTACCATCGTTACCAAAACGCTGACTACCAAAGTAGTTTGGCACGCCAACTTGTTTCACTTTTTCAAGACGTTGCTCTACATCCGCTATATCTGTCACTTCAGACAAAGTAACCACGAACTCGTTCCCTACTAGGTCACCAGGACGCAGTTTTTTATTGTGACGATCTGTTGCAAGGATTTCGATACTTGGGTATTGAGACAAAAACGCTGAAAAATCTGGCGTTTCACCTTTTGGTAAATGGACACTTAACCACTGTTCCGTCACCGCATGACGGTCTTTAAGACCCGCCCAGCTAACGTCTTTCGACTTAACACCACAGGCTTTTGCTAACTCGTTAGCAACGAAGCTGGTGTTCTCGCCCTTTTTACGGATACGAACCATTAAGTGCTCGCCTTCGCCCGTAAAGGCAAAACCTAAATCTTCGCGAACCTGAAAATGCTCTGGCTGCGCTTTAATTTTTGCCGATGCAACTGGCTTACCCGTTAGGTAAGCCAATGAAGATAAAATGTCTGACATGATGTGTTTCCGCTGATATCACAGCTTAGGGGAGCAAATTGCTAGTTATTGCTTAAACAGAAGTACAACGGCTTCCGTTGCAATGCCTTCTTTGCGTCCAGTAAAACCGAGACGTTCTGTCGTCGTCGCTTTTACGTTGATGTTACTAATGTCGGTTTCTAGGTCTTCGGCAATTGCCGCACACATTGCGTCAATGTGTGGTGCCATTTTAGGCGCTTGTGCCATGATGGTTACATCAGCATTGCCAAGACGGTAGCCTTGCTCTTTGACTCGACGGTAAACGTCTTTCAGTAATTCACGACTGTTTGCGCCTTTCCATTTATCATCCGTATCTGGGAAATGACGACCAATATCGCCGGCAGCAATCGCGCCCAGCAGAGCATCCGTTAACGCATGCAACGCTACATCGCCGTCTGAGTGTGCAATCAAACCTTGCTCATAAGGGATTGCTACACCACCAATAATGACTGGGCCTTCACCACCGAATTTATGTACATCGAAACCATGACCAATTCGAATCATTTTCTATCCTTTCTTTATTCGCCGCGCTCACGGCTTAGATAAAACTCGGCTAACGCAAGATCTTCTGGCTGAGTGATTTTTATATTGTTCGCATTCCCTTGAACTAAGGCTGGCTTCTCGCCTAACCATTCCAAAGCCGAGGCTTCATCGGTAATGGTTACACCCTGTTCTAATGCGTCAGCCAGTGCTTGAGTAAGCTGCTGAGTTTTAAACATTTGTGGAGTAAGTGCATGCCACAATGCTTCTCTATCTACCGTATGATCGATATCTTGTACTGCGTTTGCTCGCTTCATTGTATCTCTCACAGGAGATGCGAGAATGCCACCCGTTGAGTGGGCGCAGCAAACATCAATCAAACGGTCAATGTCGGATGTTAATACACATGGCCTCGCAGCGTCGTGGACTAATACCCACTCGCTTTCCAGATGCTCATTGACATAGTTTAGCCCTGATAACACAGAGTCTGCTCTTTCTTTACCACCAGCTACACGAATCACATCTGGGTGCTTAGCAATGGACAATTCTGGGTAATATGGGTCGCCGTCAGTAACGGCAACGACAACCTTAGAAATATTTGGGTGAGAAAGCAGTTTCTCTACGGTATGTTCCAGTACCGCTTTACCTTCGATCAATAAATATTGCTTAGGGCGATCTGCCTTCATTCTGCTCCCTACACCAGCAGCTGGCACAATTGCGATATGCGATGAGTTCATATCCAACATTTTAATGGTTTTCCTCACCTATAATGCGGTAAAAAGTCTCGCCATCTTTAACTAAACCGAGCTCATGACGCGCACGTTCTTCAATCGCATCAAGACCTTGCCTTAAGTCATCAATCTCAGCGAACATTTCATTGTTGCGAGCTTGTAGCTTGCTGTTCACTTGTTGCTGAACTTCAATTTCATCTTTTACTGTGTAGTAGTCAGACACTCCGTTTTTACCAAACCATAGAGTGTATTGAAGCAAGCCAAACAGTAGCGTAAGGGCTATAACAAAGATTCGCATATCGCTGCTAACATTCTGTACCGGAAGGAATTAGATAAGGTGACATATATAGCATAAATGCGAGGTTGCCTCTAGGGGAGAAAGGGAGACTCACACGCTCCTTACAAGAAATAAGCAGCAAAATGAAACAAAGAGACTTCTCTACTCTCTCCTTCCTCGTTCTATGGAATCACAAATGAACGTAAGCGAAAGACATCAAAAAGCAAAGCCTGTTCTCATATGTCAAATACAAAAACACCCCGCCAAAGCAGGGTGTTTCAAAAGCTTTAAGTTAAGCGGTTAATTCAATTAAGAATTAAGCTTGACCTTTAACTTCTTTAAGACCGTTGAAAGGAGCGCGATCACCTAGTGCTTCCTCGATACGGATTAGCTGGTTGTACTTAGCAACACGGTCAGAACGGCTCATAGAACCAGTTTTGATTTGACCTGCTGCTGTACCTACCGCTAGGTCAGCGATAGTTGCATCTTCAGTTTCGCCAGAACGGTGAGAGATTACTGCTGTGTAACCTGCGTCTTTAGCCATCTTGATTGCAGCTAGAGTCTCAGTTAGAGAACCGATTTGGTTGAACTTGATAAGGATAGAGTTAGCTACGCCTTTCTCGATACCTTCAGCAAGGATCTTAGTGTTAGTAACGAATAGATCGTCACCTACTAGTTGAAGCTTGTCACCTAGTAGTTCTGTTTGGTGCTTGAAGCCATCCCAGTCAGACTCGTCTAGACCGTCTTCGATAGAAACGATTGGGAATTGGTTAGCTAGCTCAGCTAGGTAGTGGTTGAACTCTTCAGAAGTGAAAGTTTTACCTTCGCCTTTCATGTTGTAGATGCCAGCTTCTTTGTCGAAGAACTCAGATGCAGCACAGTCCATAGCTAGAGTAACGTCTTTACCTAGTTCGTAACCAGCAGCTGCAACAGCTTCTGCGATAACTTCTAGAGCTTCAGCGTTAGATTTAAGGTTAGGAGCGAAACCACCTTCATCACCAACTGCAGTGCTGTAGCCTTTAGACTTAAGAACTTTAGCTAGGTTGTGGAACACTTCTGCACCGATACGTAGACCTTCTTTAAGAGTCTTAGCGCCAACTGGTTGGATCATGAACTCTTGGATGTCAACGTTGTTGTCTGCGTGCTCACCACCGTTGATGATGTTCATCATTGGTAGAGGCATAGAGAACTGACCTGCAGTGCCGTTTAGCTCAGCGATGTGCTCGTATAGAGGCATGCCTTTCGCAGCAGCAGCAGCTTTAGCGTTTGCTAGAGAAACAGCTAGGATAGCGTTAGCACCGAATTTAGATTTGTTTTCAGTGCCGTCTAGTTCGATCATTACTGCGTCGATTGCAGCTTGGTCTTTAGCGTCTTTGCCAACTAGAGCTTCAGCGATTGGGCCGTTTACAGCTTCAACTGCTTTAAGAACACCTTTACCTAGGAAACGTGCTTTGTCACCGTCACGTAGCTCAAGAGCTTCGCGAGAACCAGTAGATGCGCCAGATGGAGCTGCCGCCATACCTACGAAACCGCCTTCTAGGTGTACTTCAGCTTCTACAGTTGGGTTACCACGTGAGTCGATGATTTCACGACCTAGAACTTTAACGATCTTAGACATTAATGTTTCCTCTCGTTTCAAATATAAATGTCAATCTTAAAGGGCAGCAGCACAACCTTCGCCGCCGCCCGTATCCTTTTACTTCTCGAATTCGCCGCGTGCGTTTTGGCCCGCAGCCTTAACAAAACCTGCAAACAATGGATGTCCATCGCGAGGAGTCGAGGTGAATTCTGGGTGGAACTGAGCCGCTACAAACCATGGGTGAGCTGGGTTCTCAATCATTTCCACTAACTTCTTGTCCGCAGATAGACCTGATACTTTTAGGCCTGCTTTTTCGATTTGCGGACGAAGCACGTTATTCACTTCGTAACGGTGACGGTGACGTTCATGGATCGTCGCGCTACCGTACAGTTCACGAGCTTTAGTCCCTTTCTCTAGGTGACACAGCTGTGAACCAAGACGCATCGTACCGCCTAGGTCAGACTTTTCAGTACGCTCTTCTACGCTACCTGATTCGTCTACCCACTCTGTGATCAAACCTACCACAGGGTACTTAGTCTCTTTGTTAAATTCTGTTGAATGTGCACCTTCCATACCCGCAACGTTACGCGCGTATTCGATTAGTGCAACTTGCATACCCAAACAAATACCCAGGTAAGGCACGTTATTTTCACGTGCATATTGAGCCGCACGGATCTTGCCTTCAATACCACGATCGCCGAAGCCACCTGGTACTAGGATTGCGTCCAAACCTTCTAGAAGTTCAACGCCTTTTGTTTCGATATCTTGTGAGTCTACATACTTAATTGTGACGCTTAGGCGGTTTTTCAAGCCAGCGTGTTTAAGCGCTTCGTTCACAGATTTGTATGCATCTGGTAATTCAATGTATTTACCAACCATACCGATGGTTACTTCACCAGTAGGATTTGCTTCTTCGTAGATAACCTGTTCCCATTCAGAAAGGTCTGCTTCAGGAGCAGTAATACCAAAGCGAGCACACACAAGGTCATCTAGCCCTTGAGATTTAATCAACTGAGGGATCTTGTAGATAGAGTCTACATCCTTCATTGAAATTACTGCTTTTTCTGGAACATTACAGAACAGTGCGATTTTTTTACGCTCATTCGCAGGAATAACGCGATCGCTACGGCAAACTAGGATGTCTGGCTGAATACCGATAGATAGAAGTTCTTTTACAGAGTGTTGCGTCGGCTTAGTTTTCACTTCGCCCGCTGCCGCTAGGTAAGGAACAAGTGTTAGGTGCATGAACATTGCGCGCTCACGGCCTAGCTCAACAGCTAGCTGACGAATCGCTTCCATAAATGGTAGTGATTCGATATCACCAACAGTACCGCCAACTTCAACGATAGCCACATCATGGCCTTCAGAACCTGCAATAACGCGATCTTTGATTGCGTTAGTGATATGAGGGATAACTTGAATAGTTGCGCCTAGGTAGTCACCACGACGTTCTTTACGAAGTACGTCGGCATAAACACGACCTGCAGTGAAGTTGTTACGCTTGGTCATCTTGGTACGGATGAAACGCTCGTAGTGACCAAGGTCAAGGTCAGTCTCTGCGCCATCTTCTGTAACGAACACTTCACCGTGCTGAGTAGGGCTCATTGTGCCCGGGTCAACGTTGATGTAAGGGTCAAGCTTCATCATAGTCACTTTAAGACCACGAGCTTCTAGAATAGCCGCAAGAGATGCTGCTGCAATACCTTTACCTAGAGAGGATACAACCCCGCCAGTAACAAAAATGTAATTTGTCGTCATGTTTAACCTGAAATTGGTTGAATGAGGGAAATGGAGTGCTTCTGGACGGGAGATAAATATACCAGAAGCTCCTTACCGCCACAACGTGAAATCTATCACACCGTAATTTTTTATTTTTTGCTTCAAATCAAAGTGAGCAAAGACAAACCAAAGTCCGTTTTCGTGTAACCAAACAAGCTGACCTTATATTATGTATTCTGCCAGTTTACCTCTGCCTCGATTCTTCTTGTTTTACTTCATCCCAAAAATGGTCAAGTTCTGATAAAGAACAATCTGTAAGTACTTTGCCTGACTGCTGGACCTTGCCTTCAACTTGTTTAAAACGTCGCGCAAACTTTACGTTTGCTTTTCCTAGCGCGACTTCTGGGTTTTTATCAAGGTGGCGAGCCAAATTGACAGTCGCAAATAGCAAATCACCGAGCTCCAACTCAACTTTCTCTTCATCGGGCTGAACTTGCAGTGCCTCTTCCATGACTTCGTCAATTTCTTCTCGTACTTTATCGACAACCGGGCCAAGTGAATCCCAATCAAACCCAAATTTTGCACATTTTTTCTGAATTTTTGTAGCACGAGAAAGTGCCGGTAAAGAGTTTGGTATTGAGTCTAGGATACTTTCTTCCGCTTTGCCTACTAGGGCTTTTTCTTTTGCTTTTTCCGCTTCCCAGTTCGCGTTAATTTCCTCGTCAGATTCAAACTCAACATCTGAAAAAACATGCGGGTGGCGACGAGTCAGTTTTTCGTTCACGGTTTCGACGACATCCGAAAAGTCAAACAGCTCTTGCTCTTTCGCTAGCTGACTGTAAAAAATCACCTGAAACAACAAATCCCCTAGCTCTTCTTTTAGATTGGGCCAATCTCGATTTTGAATCGCGTCCACCACTTCGTAGGTTTCTTCTATTGTATGCGGAACGATGGTGTCAAAGGTTTGTTTTAAGTCCCAAGGGCAACCGTTTTCTGGGTCACGCAGCTTCGCCATGATTTGTTCTAACTGTTCAATTGGATGACTCATTTTTTGTTCCTTTAAACCTTTCTATTAAAGAAAAAGGTGAGCAGCCAAAACCACTCACCTTCTACATTATATTTTCTCAGCAGCTTTCACTAAGTAATTGTTACTTTGACAAGGCAACAAGTTTTCGCGACTCCTGAGCATAGCTCGCCTATGTGATGAGCCTGGGCCGGCACTCCGGAGTGCGTGCAGTCAACAACGATAACTATGACGAGAGTTTTAGCCGAGGCGTTTCACCGTCATGACATCCTTGATCTGTTCCACACGTTTCGAAACCCGCGAAAGCACCTCAATATTGGTGACTTCTAGGTCAAAGTCCATGATGGCAAGTTGACGTCTGTAGTCGACTCGGTTCTTCATACTGGTCACTTTGATCTTTTCGTTGGCGAACAGTGTCGTAATGTCTTTGAGTAGACCACCTCGCTCCATCGCTTCAACACGCACGGTGAGGATGTATGACCCCACAAAGCCGCTGCCCCAGACTGTATCGATGATGCGCTCTGGCGCATGATGGCGCAGTTCTTCTAGCTGTTCACAGTCACTACGGTGTACTGAAATCCCACGACCTTGCGTTATGTAACCAGAGATATCGTCACCTGGAATTGGCTGACAGCAACGTGCTAGATGTGTCATTAGGTTATCGACGCCTTCTACTACAACTGCGTCTTTTTTCGGTCGGCTTTGCGCGGGTGATTTATGCTCAGCTTCTTGCAGTTTTTCCAGTGCTTGCTGGTCTTCTTCCTCTGCCGTTGGCTTGTTAACTAACGCGTTAATATGGTTAATGATTTGGTTGATGCGCAAATCACCGCTACCTACACCAACATACAATTCATCTGGTGTTTTGACGTTAAACCGCTTGAGGGCGTAATGCTCTGCATCTTTTAACGTTGCGCCAATTTTGGCTAACTCATGCTCAAGGATTTCACGACCTGCTTCAAGGTTCTTCTCACGGCTTTGTTTTCGGAACCAGGCGTTAATTTTGGCACGCGCACGACCAGAATGAACGAAGCCTAATGATGGGTTTAACCAGTCACGTGATGGGTTAGGTTCTTTCTGAGTGATAATCTCGACTTGGTCACCCATATGTAATTTATGCGTGAACGGCACAATACGACCTCCGACTTTGGCACCGATACAACGGTGTCCCACTTCGGAGTGAATGTGATAGGCAAAATCTAGCGGCGTTGCCCCCATTGGCAAATCGACAACATCACCACGTGGTGTAAAGGCATAAACACGGTCATCAAAGACTTGGCTACGCAGCTCATCGAGCATTTCGCCAGAGTCAGACATTTCTTCTTGCCAATCCAATAGCTTACGCAGCCACGTGATCTTCTCATCATAACCGCTTCGGCTGCTTGCCCCTTCTTTATATTTCCAGTGCGCTGCAACCCCCAGCTCCGACTCTTCATGCATTTGCTTGGTACGAATCTGGATCTCGATGGTTTTGCCTTCTGGCCCTAGAATTACTGTATGGATCGATTGATAACCGTTTGGTTTAGGGTTAGCAACGTAGTCATCAAACTCGCTCGGTAGGTGCTTGTATTTGGTGTGAACTACGCCTAAAGCTGCGTAACAATCTTGCAGTTTGTCCGCGATGATACGCACTGCTCGCACATCAAACAGCTCATCAAAGGCCAAACTCTTTTTCTGCATTTTTCGCCAAATGCTGTAGATGTGCTTAGGTCGACCACTCACTTCGGCATTGATGCCCGACACTTCCATTTCGTGCGTGAGGTCTTCAACAAAGTCTTTGATGTACTGTTCACGAACGATGCGTCGCTCAGAAAGCTGTTTGGCAATTTGTTTGTAAGTTTCCGGTTGTTGGTAGCGGAAAGCGTAATCTTCAATTTCCCATTTCAGCTGACCGATGCCCAATCGGTTTGCTAGCGGCGCATAGATGTTGGCACACTCTTTTGCCGCCGCACGTCGAACTTCATCTGGCGCTTTTTTAACTTCAATAAGGTTACAAATTCGTTCCGCGAGCTTGATAACTACGCAGCGGAAGTCATCCACCATGGCAAGCAGCATGCGGCGTACGTTATCTACCTGAGATGACGCTGCACAGCCTTCCATGTTGACGTTGAGTTGGCCAATAGCAGCCATTTCTTCAACGCCGTCGATTAATTTTATGATTTCTTTGCTGTATTTCTCTTCCAGAATTTCTCTGTTAAAAGCACCACTTGAAACCAAAGGAAACAGTTGAGCAGCCACTAAAGTGGCTTGATCCATAGACAAGGTGATCAAAATTTCGATCATTTCTCGTCCACGCCACAACAACAGTTCCGCTTGCTCGTTATCAGCTAATACTGTCTGGCAATCTCGATATACTTCGATTAAGCGTGAGGCTGTGTTTTTCTCTTGTCCTAGGCTAGCCACCCAGTTTTCGAGTTCAAACTGTTCATCTTGGTTTAAATGCGCGCTTCTTACCGCAACCATCTCATCATCCTAATTATTATATTCGTGTGGTTTGACTAACACCGTCCAGGTTAGTTCTTTTTACCGCGCGTACACGCTGGCTTTATGACCACCCACCACAAATAAGGGGTCAAAGTCCTAAAGTTAGGACTTTTCAAACAATGCCATCGATTCTAGATGACTGGTATGAGGGAACATATCCAGCATACCTAATTTCGTTAATTTATAGCCTTGCTCTATCAAGCTTTGACTATCCCTAGCAAGGGTAGCAGGATTACAAGAAACATAAACTACACGCTGTGCGCCAAGCTCAGAAACTTGATCGATGATCCCACTCGCTCCCGCGCGTGCCGGGTCTAATAATACTTTATCAAACCGCTCTGCGGCCCAGGCTTGGCCTTCAAAATCTTGCTCAAGGTTAGCGTGATAAAATTGCGCGTTATTGATTTGGTTCAAAGATGCATTGTTTGTGGCTTTTTCTACCATCTCTGCAACACCCTCTACTCCAACCACGTACTTAGCTAATTTCGCAACTGGTAAACTAAAGTTGCCTAAACCACAGAACAAATCTAACACTCGGTCACTCTTTTGTGGGTCTAACCACTCAACCGCTTGTTTGACCATTTGTTGGTTTACACCTTGGTTTACTTGAATAAAGTTATTTGGTGCAAAAGGGATTTTCACTCCAACTTCTTGATAAAAAGGCATATCGCCTTCGATAAGGTCTAATTGTTCTGTCGATGGCATTAAGTACAACGATGCGCCATGACGTTTTGCCAACTCCGTTAGAGATTGAGTTTCACTCGTTGTCAGAGCGCTCAAGTGGCGCAGCGTAATACACGGACCATTATCACCAAGTACCAGCTCTAGATGACCCAATTGTTCCGGCTTTTTGAACGCTTTTAGGGCTGAGTAAATCTCTGGCAGCAAAACATTCAGTTCCGGTGCCAGCACTGGGCAATCGGTCACTTGCGCAATTTGCTTACTCTGCTTTTTACGGAAACCAAAATGTAGCTGACGTGTTTTTTTATCAACAAACAAGCTCACTCTCACACGGCGACGGTAGGCCTGCGAATATCCCAATAACGGGGCATCTAGTTCAATGTCACTGCCTGAAAATTTTCGCATTAGCTGACGCAACGTTTGCTGTTTGTACGTCAATTGTTGGTCATAATCTAGATGCTGCAAATCACAGCCACCGCACTCATGATAATGTGGGCAAAATGGCTCCACACGAGCTTCACTCGGCTTAAGGATTTTAATCAACTTACCGCGAGCGTATTTGCTCTTTTCTTCCACCAATTGAGTGACCACCTCCTCACCCGGCAGTGCTCCATCGATAAACAATGGCTTCTTTTTGAGGTAAGCAATGCCTGCGCCGTGGTGATCTAAACGCTCTACTTGCACTGCTTGGTGCCGATTATTGAGTTGGGTTTTCTTTTTCGGTTGAAAGATGCGTGCCATGCTCTATGCCTGATTTATGTGTAATTGCTCTTCGGCTTCACTATTCTTGATTGCAGCCGTTGTGTGATTCGAGTGACTTGATTATGCTTACCGTTTATTCGGTGACGTCACTTCTTTGCTCAAGGCTTTATCGTGCGCTTGAGAAATAATGCGTTATTTTCCCATATCCAGACTCCGATGTAATTAGATAACATGACCAGATATGGCTTACGAGCACGTGTAATTACACTAACTCTCGCTCCCACTCTCATTATTGGTTTATTACTGAGCGGCTTTTTCTCATTTAACCGCTACCAAGACCTTGAGAAACAAGTTATCACCACTGGTAACAGCATTATTGAGCCGCTGGCGATTGCCAGTGAAACTCATCTACTATCAGAAAGCCGAGAGGCGGTACGTCGCTTGATAAGCTACGCGCACCGCAAAAACTCCAAACTGGTTCGTAGTATCGCGGTATTTGATGAACATCATGAGCTCTTTGTGACCTCTAACTTTCATCCTAATTTTGAAGCCTTGATGTTTCCCAAAGATAAACCGATCCCGCAACTGGGTAATTCGGAAATCTACGAAAACTCACTGATATTGCGTGTCCCCATTTTGTCAGAAGGTCACTACTTAGCGGAGTTGTCGAACGAAAGCCAAGGCACAAAAGCGATTGGTTACATCGCCGTCGAGTTAGATCTCTCCTCCTTGAGGCTGCAACAGTATCAAGAAGTCTTCTCTGCGTTTTTAGTTCTGGTTCTCGGTCTTGGCTTAGCAAGTGTTTTTGCTTCACGTCTAATGCACGATGTGACCCAACCTATCACCCACATGAAGAATGTCGTTGACCGCATTCGCCGTGGTCATCTGGATGTGCGTATCGAAGGCAAAATGCACGGTGAGTTAGACCAGCTAAAAAATGGCATCAACGCCATGGCGGTATCGTTATCAGAATATCACGTAGAGATGCAGCACAGTATAGACCAAGCCACGTCCGACTTACGTGAAACGCTTGAGCAGCTAGAAATTCAGAACGTTGAGCTGGATATCGCGAAGAAACGCGCGCAAGAAGCGGCCAGGGTTAAGTCAGAGTTCTTGGCGAACATGTCGCACGAGCTGCGTACTCCGCTCAATGGGGTGATTGGCTTTACTCGTCAAATGCTTAAAACGCAGCTTTCTAACAGCCAAACGGATTACCTACAGACGATTGAGAAGTCGGCGAACAACCTGCTGAATATCATCAATGACATTCTCGACTTCTCGAAACTTGAAGCGGGTAAGCTGGCGCTGGAAAACATTCCTTTTGATTTCCGAGAAAGTTTAGAAGAGGTAATTAACCTACAAGCCACAAGTGCACATGAGAAAGGGTTAGAAATCACCCTAAAAGTGGACCCTAAAATTCCACCAGGTTTAGTTGGGGATCCACTACGTATCCAGCAAATTTTGACGAACTTAGTAGGTAACTCAATCAAGTTTACCGAGCGAGGCAACATTGATGTTAGCGTAGAAATGCGCTCTCAATCAGGAGACTCCGTCGAACTACAATTCATGGTGCGTGATACCGGTATTGGTATCTCTGAGCGTCAGCAAGCGCAGTTGTTCCAAGCCTTTAGCCAAGCGGATGCCAGTATTTCACGTCGTTACGGTGGTACTGGCCTTGGTCTGGTTATCACTCAGAAACTGGTGAGCCAGATGGGCGGCGAAATCAGTTTAACCAGCCGTCTACACCAAGGTTCAACCTTCTGGTTTACGGTGCGCTTGCACTCAACCGAGATGCCAATGAGCGAACTGATTGAAGTGGAACTTCTGACTGGGAAGCAGTTACTACTGATTGAACCAAACATGCAAGCCGCATCCGTAACCCAACAGATTCTAAGTCAGGAGGGTATTTTAGTAACCTACCGCTCTTCGCTACCAAACAACGAAGAACAATATGATTATGTATTGTTGAATTTAGCGGCCAACCAGACTCACGATGCGGAAGTTATTACACCTTGGATAGAACAAGCGAAACGTATGGCTCCGAGTGTTCTCCTAGGGACACCGAGTACCGAATTGGCGCTTGCGGACCAAATAATGACAGAGCATCACGTCCAGTGCCTGACGAAGCCATTGTCTCGCCGTAAGTTGCTACAAAGCCTGATTAGCGAACATGTAGAATCGCCACCGGTATTAAGCGCTCCAATTACGCCAAGCGAAGGGGACCGTTTACCTCTGACTGTACTAGCAGTGGATGACAACCCTGCAAACTTGAAGCTGATCTCTGCACTGCTCCGCGAACGAGTAGAAACCGTCACCGCCTGTAGCAATGGCCAGCAAGCGGTGAACCTGGCGACAGAGAAAAAGTACGATTTAATCTTCATGGATATCCAAATGCCACAAATGGATGGTGTGACCGCTTGTAAGCACATTAAAGAGTTGGAGCTAAATAAAGACACGCCAGTGATTGCGGTAACGGCGCATGCCATGGCTGGGGAACGAGACCGCTTGCTCTCGGCAGGAATGGATGACTACTTGACCAAACCTATTGAAGAGCATGTGCTACAACAGGTTTTGGTTCACTGGAACCCAAATGCTTGTACAGAGAGCATTGGCAAAGTCGCCCCTTCATACGTTGATGAACCTGAAGGAAGCGTACCGCAATCCGTTTCTTCGCCTCAGCAGGATGTGATTATTGATTGGCAAGCAGCCTTGAAACAGAGCGCAAATAAAGAGGATCTCGCCAAAGATATGCTGCGCATGTTGATTGAGTTCATCCCTGAAGTAGAAGCGGTTGTTGACCAAGCTCTAGAGCAAGAAGATATCTCTCGTGATGACCTAATTCATGTCATCCATAAGCTGCACGGCAGTAGTTCATATTGTGGCGTTCCAAGACTGAAGTCACTCTGTGCGACGCTTGAGCAAGCACTGCGCTCAGGGGTCAGTCTTGAGGAAGTTGAGCCTGAAATGTTCGAGCTGCAAGATGAAATGATTAAAGTAACAACAACCGCAAAGTTATACCTTGAACAGTGATCTATTGAAGAGAAACAAAAGCCAGAGCAAATGCTCTGGCTTTTTAGTATTTTGTTTAAGACTTACAAGCTAGGATTCAAAAATGACCGTCGCCACAGCGTAATGACGCTCATCGGAAATGGACAGGTGAATGTGGTTAACGCCCATCGCATCCGCTATTTGCTTGGCTGTGCCCGTCAATGCGAGCACTGGTTTTCCAAGCTCATCGTTCGAGATGGAAAAGTCGTGAAACGTGACCCCTTTTGCGATCCCTGTTCCCAGTGCTTTTGAGGCCGCTTCTTTAACTGCAAAGCGCTTAGCAAGATAACGACCTTGCAGCTTAAGCTGTGAGAATTTGGCCATTTCTTCTTCTGAAAGAATCCGCTGAGCAAAAGGTTCACCACTACGAGCTAACGCTTTTTCAATACGCTCAATTTCTGCAATGTCGGTCCCTAACCCTATAATCGCCATCTAGATAGCCCTATGACTGGCGAGCCTCAATCATCAGTGCTTTCATGTCAGCAACCGCTTTATTTAAACCATCAAATACTGCGCGACCAATGATTGAATGACCAATGTTGAGTTCGTAAATTTCTGGTAATGCAGCAATTGGTGCGACATTGTGATAAGTCAGGCCATGCCCGGCATTAACAATAATACCTAGGTCATGTGCATAACTCGCACCAGCAGCAATCTTCTTCAGTTCAGCTTGCTGTTCGTCTTCTGTCGTCGCATCTGCATAGTGGCCAGTATGTAGCTCAATAAACGGAGCGCCACACTTTTTCGCAGCTTCAATCTGTTGACGGTCAGCATCAATAAAGAGCGAAACTTTAATGCCTGCATCTGTCAGCTTTTTCGTCGCAGCTTTAATTTTTTCAAGCTGCCCTACAACATCTAAGCCACCTTCCGTCGTCAGTTCTTCACGCTTTTCAGGCACTAGACACACAAACTCTGGTTTAGTTTGCAGCGCAATCTCAACCATTTCGTCCGTCACTGCCATCTCTAGATTCATACGCGTTTGAATGGTTTCACGCAGAATACGTACATCACGATCCAAAATATGGCGACGGTCTTCACGTAAGTGGATAGTGATACCGTCCGCGCCTGCACGCTCTGCAATTTCAGCAGCGTGAACAGGATCTGGGTATTTTGTACCACGTGCATTACGTAGAGTGGCAATATGGTCGATATTGACGCCTAAATAAATTGAGCTCATTTTCCGTTACTCCGTGCTCTGGGGGTCTGAATGAAAAATTCACGACTTTTTAAAGGTTTGCCGCCAAGATACGGCTTTAAGGCTATACGTGTAAAGCGTTTTGCCGCTTTTAGCTGCTCTTTAGTGACGAACCGCCGCTCACTGATAGCAATCAGTTCATTCCCTAAAAACGTGAGGTTATCGCGCCTAACCGAAGCAATAAACCCTTTCTGTTCCCGGTAACGATAGGTCATTTCTGGATCGACGGGCTCGCCGGTACCTGCACAATGCAAAAAATCCAGGCCATACCCCATCGCAGACAGCAAGGCTAACTCAAAACGACGCAGTGCAGGCTCAGGGTTCTCGTTGTGCGCCAACTCGGTTAACGCATGCAAATAATCATGAAATAGTGCTGGCATCGGCACTTCAGCCATCAAAATACGGCCAATCAGTTCATTGACGTACATGGCTGAGTAGAGATTAATGCCCGTTAACGGCAAACCTAGACTTATCGGCTCGGCTTGACGCAAAGTTTTCATTGAGCCTTTCCCCGACCATTTAAGTAATAGCGGGGTAAAAGGTTGCAATGCGCCTTTTAAGTTCGAACGCTTACTGCGCGCGCCTTTGGCCATTAAAGTCATTCGGCCATATTCCTCACTAAATACATCAAGGATTAAGCTCGATTCACTGTAAGGGCGTCGGTGCAATACAAAACAGCGCTGTAAACCTTCGGAAGACAGATTACTCATCTAAGTCATTGTGCCTAAAAAGTGTGAAATAAAAAATAAGGAGCCGAGCGGCTCCTTATTTTAATCGATACTGATTTTTCATCGATGTTGGAGCGAAGCACCTTCGCAGCCAAGATTATAAATCGTCTATATAACCCAACGATCGCAACGCTCGTTCGTCGTCTGCCCAGCCAGATTTCACTTTTACCCAAGTTTCTAGGTAAACCTTACGACCGAACAATTCTTCCATATCTAAACGCGCTTCGCGACCAATGGTTTTAATCTTCTCGCCGCCTTTGCCAATCACCATTTTCTTCTGGCCATTACGCTCAACAAGAATCAATGCATTGATGTGGAAACCGTCGGTTTCTGGGTTGTAATCAAAACGTTCAATTTCAACCGTTACTGAGTATGGCAGCTCTTCACCAGTAAAGCGCATCAGCTTTTCACGCACAATCTCAGACGCCATAAAACGCTGAGAACGGTCAGTCACGTATTCTTCTGGGAAGTGATGCGTTGCTTTAGGTAAGTGATTACGCACGTGCTTACGCAGTACGTCAATGTTCTTACCTTGCTTGGCAGAGATTGGCACAACATCCACGAAGTCCATCTTCTTCGACATCTCCGCCATGTGTAGCATCACGTCGTTACGATCTTGTACGTTGTCGACTTTGTTTACACAAAGCACAACTGGGAAGTTCGATTTTTGAAGTTTGGTCAGCACCATCTCATCGTCTTTAGTCCAATGCGTACCATCGACTAAGAAGAACACAAGGTTTACATCACTCAATGACGAGTTAGCTGCACGGTTCATCAAACGGTTGATCGCACGCTTTTCTTCAATGTGAAGTCCAGGCGTGTCGACGTAAATCGCTTGGTAATCGCCGTCCGTATCCACACCCATAATACGGTGGCGTGTCGTTTGCGGCTTACGAGAGGTGATCGAAATCTTCTGACCCAAAATCTTGTTCAAAAGTGTCGACTTACCTACGTTTGGACGACCAACAATAGCAATAAAGCCACAGTGTTGGTTTTCTGGCGAGCTTGGCTCACCTTGTGATGCGAAAAACGCATCGATATCGAATTCGTTATCAGCCATTTGTTAATTGCTCAAGTGCTGTTTCAGCAGCCGCTTGTTCTGCCTTGCGGCGGCTGGTGCCTTTACCGATTACAGGCTTATCCACACCTGCTACTTCGCACTCAACCGTGAACTCTTGGTTGTGCGCTTCACCTTTAATATTAGTCACTGTGTAGACAGGCAGCGGTTTTCTTCTGCCTTGTAGGAACTCTTGTAGGCGAGTTTTCGGATCTTTCTGTGAAACGCCTGGTTTAATGGCTTCAAGGCGTGACTGATACCAACTCAGTACAATGCCTCGCACAACTTCAAGATCACTGTCTAGGTAAATTGCGCCAATAATGGCTTCAACCGCATCGGCTAAAATAGAGTCTCGGCGAAAACCGCCACTCTTCAATTCACCTGGACCTAATTTTAAATAATCTCCTAGATCGAATTCACGACCCAGTTCCGCCAATGTATGTCCGCGAACCAAAGTAGCACGCATGCGGCTCATGTCACCTTCGTTCACTTTTGGGAAACGATGGTACAGATCATCAGCGATGACAAAACTTAAAATTGAATCGCCCAGAAACTCAAGACGTTCATTGTGCTTACTGTTGGCGCTGCGGTGCGTCAGCGCCAAATTGATAAGCCCGGCATCTTGAAACTGGTAGCCGAGCTTTCTCTCTAGTTTATCAATTGGAGAATTCATACTCTCTCGATATTTGAATGGTTAGTGAATGCCACCGATGCGATTAAAACGCACACCAGTTGGAATCCATGAAGGTAGAACACTATCTGCGCCACGATCAAACTCGAAGCTGATCCAGATCGCGACAGCTTTACCGACTAAGTTTGCTTCTGGAACAAAGCCCCAGTAACGGCTGTCAGCACTGTTGTCACGGTTATCACCCATCACAAAATACTGACCTTGTGGTACAACCCACTCTGTCGTGCCGCTGCGTGGGAAATATTGCTCCACGCGGTTACGCACAAGAGGGTTAACCAAAATATTGTGCTCAACGTTACCCAATTTTTCATCCAGTTGGATCATTGGAATACCGTTCGAGCTAAACTGACTTTCTTCAACGTTGCTCAGTTTAACTGGCTTACATGCCGATTCGCCTTGGCTTTGCACGCAAAGCTGCTTATCACTTGAATAACGCACGATATCACCAGGTAAACCAACTACACGCTTAATGTAGTCCACACTTGGTTGTGGTGGGTATTTGAAGACCACGATATCACCACGCTCAGGCTTACCAGTTTCCACTAGCTGAGTACGCCATACTGGGTCTTTTAGACCGTACGCGTACTTCTCAACTAAAATGAAATCGCCAACCAGCAAGGTAGGCATCATTGAGCCTGATGGGATTTGAAATGGTTCGTAGATAAAAGAACGTAATACTAAAACGAACGCGATCACAGGAAAAATAGAGACGCTATTTTCAACCCACCAAGGCTGACGCTCAACTTTTTGCAAGGTCACTGCATCCAAACCATTAGACGTCTGAGCTTGAATCTCAGCCAGTTTTTCCTGACGCTTTTTCGCGAAAACCAGCTTTTCCAATAGCCAAACAACGCCAGTTACCAAAGTCGCAATAACCAACATCAGTGAGAATGTATTCGCCATTAAATTCCCTTATCTAAAAATACGAAAGTGAAAGAGCCGAAACCCTTTCACTTATTTTAATATCTAACGTCTTAAGACCGACAAGTGTGAGACAAAGTTCAACTTTAGTCTTTACCTACGTGAAGGATGGCTAGGAACGCTTCTTGAGGCAGCTCAACGTTACCGATCTGCTTCATGCGTTTCTTACCTTCTTTCTGTTTCTTCAGAAGTTTCTTCTTACGACTTACGTCACCACCGTAACATTTCGCGATAACGTTCTTACGCAACTGTTTTACCGTTGAACGAGCGATAATGTGGTTACCAATTGCCGCTTGGATTGCGATATCAAACATTTGGCGAGGGATGAATTCTTTCATCTTCTCTACCAACTGACGACCGCGAGTCTGAGACTGATCTTTGTGTGTGATCATCGCCAAGGCATCAACAGTGTCACCGTTAAGAAGAACGTCTACACGTACCATGTTCGAAGCTTCAAAACGCTGGAAGTTGTAATCCAAAGATGCGTAACCGCGTGATGTTGATTTCAGACGATCGAAGAAATCCAGTACCACTTCAGCCATTGGAATATCGTAAGTCACAGCGACTTGGTTACCGTGGTAAACCATATCAACTTGACTGCCTCGCTTTTCAACACACAGGGTGATTACATTACCTAGGTACTCTGAAGGCACAAGGATATTACAACGCGCAATCGGTTCACGAATTTCTTCAATATCATTGATCGCTGGTAGTTTTGCTGGGCTATCAACATACAGCAGATCGCCATCCGTCTTCTCAACTTCGTAAACTACCGTTGGTGCTGTGGTAATAAGATCCAAGTCGTATTCACGCTCTAGACGCTCTTGGATGATTTCCATATGTAGCATGCCAAGGAAACCACAACGGAAACCAAAGCCTAGTGCTGCAGAGTTTTCTGGCTCGTAGAATAGCGATGCGTCGTTTAGGCTTAGTTTGCCTAGTGCGTCGCGGAAGTTCTCGTAATCGTCAGAAGATACAGGGAACAGACCTGCGTAAACCTGAGGTTTAACTTTCTTAAAGCCTGGTAGCGGTTTATCACAACCATTCTTCGCTAGAGTCAGCGTATCACCAACAGGGGCACCAAGAATGTCTTTGATACCACAAACAACCCAACCTACTTCACCAGTACGAAGGATATCGGTATCTACTTGTTTTGGCGTAAAGATACCAAGGCGATCTACACCCCAAACTTGGCCCGTACTCATCACTTTGATCTTATCGTTCTTCTTCAGTTCGCCGTTTTTAATACGCACTAAAGAAACAACGCCAAGGTAGTTATCAAACCATGAGTCAATGATCAGCGCTTGTAGTGGCGCATCTGGATCACCTTCCGGTGCTGGAATCGCTGACACAATGTTCTCTAGAACGTCATCAACACCGATGCCTGTCTTCGCAGAACAGCGGGTTGCTTCCATTGCATCGATACCAACGATTTCTTCAATTTCTTCCGCTACACGCTCAGGATCAGCTGCAGGTAGGTCAATCTTGTTTAAGATTGGCACAACCTCTAGATCCATTTCGATCGCGGTGTAACAGTTAGCCAGTGTTTGAGCCTCAACACCTTGACCCGCATCCACAACCAATAGCGCACCTTCACAAGCCGCTAGAGAACGTGATACTTCATATGCAAAGTCAACGTGCCCCGGAGTATCGATGAAGTTCAGCTGATACGTCTCACCGTCTTTAGCGGTGTAGTTTAGCGTCACACTCTGAGATTTGATGGTGATGCCACGCTCACGTTCAAGATCCATAGAATCCAGAACCTGTGCGGCCATTTCACGATCGGTTAACCCGCCACAAACTTGGATTAGACGGTCTGATAGGGTCGACTTACCATGGTCGATGTGGGCGATAATCGAAAAGTTACGAATGTGCTTCATAGATTTAGGGTGACTAACTCTTTACAAATAGGGACAGTAAGAAACGCCATCTACTGACGGCATTTCAATCAAGTTGGCAGATTCTACCGAATTTCGTTAACGGGCGCACGTAATTTAAAGTACATACCCAAATAACCTTTAGTGGAGGGGGACAGCACTTACTGGATTGGCTCTCCAAGTACCCGAACGAGGGTAACTTGGCGCTTAGATTCATCTTCTAACGGACGAGAAACACGTTTTGCGATCCACATTCCACCAGCGGCAAACAATACCGATGCCAATATGATGATGCCTTCCCCGCCGGCTGTCAGCGGCGCTAATAGGACGTGACCAAACATCGCACCGATAATCAAACCAAACAATGGCAGTAAATAAACCGCCATTGCTGATTTTATTAGGCTCGACTCAGGAAAACCAATCTCGACGACTTGACCTATTTTCACCGATTTATCCGTGCGCAGGTGCCAAGATAAACTCTTGTTACCAATGGCTTTAGTAACAACGCCCGTTCCACAGCTTTTCTGTGAAGAGCAACTACTGCAACTGGTCTGCTGTTCGCAACTTAAATCAATTTCGTATTGCTTGCCGCGACGATGCACGTCTGTCACGGTAGCCAACGCGGTCATCATTGTTATTTACTCTTTGTTACATTAAATGTGACAGATTGGGCTATACGCTGTGCTGTGGTCGGTGGAATGTCTCCTACAACAGAGATTTCATGTTGACCGCTCACAAAACTGTGTAGCGTTCTTCTGCCTTGGCGAACCAACTGCCCTTTTAACGAATGCTCATCTTTGTTTGCTACGTAAACAGAGAAGCTAAACAGACCATCAGAATACAGCTGGCTCTCCACCATTTGATTAGTAACGGCCATTCGATAGCGGTTGAGCTCGTTCGGCTCGAAACCCTCAGGGATCCAACCAACCTGCCAATTACTGGTCCCAATATCGCCTTTTGGCATGGTGAGAACAGCAGGTAATTGAACATCTTGCAGGCCACTCATTAACTCTGCGATTTTTGGGTTTACCGTGTAAGAAATAGTGCGATATTGTTCAAGCATCTCACCATCGCGGTCCACAAGGTCGGCACGTAACGGCAATTTACTCTTCTCATCGATCCATAGTACGTATGAATAGCGCAGACCATCTTTAGGAACAATACGCAGCACTTGTGTTGCCACACCAGCTTCACGAGCTCTACCCACTTTTACATAGTCGTAATACAAGTTTAGCTCATCGATATTGGTGTTGAGCATAGGCATAGTCGGAGCGACCATTTTACCTGACTCGATGGTGAACGGTTCTAAACCCGTTTCGATGTAACTTACTTCAGTTCCGCGACGAATCACTTCACGCACGGGGCCACTTAAGTAGACAAGATGAGCATATTGATCGTCACCATGCGTGGCATGACGATACAGCAACGGCTCAATGCTGTTCTTTTTGATAAGGATATAAGAGAGTTCGTAACTTAAATTCTTACTCGCCTCGCTCATTTGATGCAATAAAGCCTCCGCTGGCTTATCACCAGCAAAGGCTTGAGAAGACATCATACTGAACAGAGCGCAAGCGCTGATCAGAAATTTTTTCATTCAATATCCGGATTCAGATTTGCATCTTGTTGAGATGCATCACTGTTAATTCGTAACTGCAATTCGTAGTCTCGCAGCATAGCATGAACACGCTTGCGCTGCTCTTGCATATTTGCCTCGCCTACAGAACGTTCTACAGACTCACGAGTCAAACTCACTGGTTCTGCGCTGCCAGCAAACGGAACCGTCTGCAATACAGGTAATTGATCTGTTTGCGGCGACATTGAATCGCTACCACCGTACTGCTGTACACCTAAAATAACAACAAGCGATACACATGCAGCAACAGCAACTTGACCAAACTGCGTCAACCAACCTGGCAACTGACGTTTTGCTTTTTGCGGTTCTGGTTGCGACTCTTTTGGCGTATCCGCAATTGAGATAACATTTGCACTGTGCGAATCAAACGCACGGTGTGCAGGTTCATCTTCTAACGCTAACGCCACGCTTTCAGCAATATTCCACTCAGGTTTTGCTGGCGCTTCGCCTCGCATCACATCACCAATCAGGTGGTAGTTCTGCCAAGCATCACGGCTCTCTTGGTCTTGCTCTAACTCTTGAATTAAAGCCTTATCGACCAATTCTCCATCCATGAGAGCTGAAAGTTTTTCTTTGTCAGCCATTATTTTCACCATAGTTATTACTTGTACTAGCGTTGCAAAAGAGGTCTGATTTTCTTTTCCACCGCCTCACGAGCACGGAAGATACGCGATCGTACCGTTCCTACCGGGCAATCCATCACTTCTGCAATTTCTTCATAACTCAAGCCATCGAGCTCTCGTAATGTCATTGCGGTTTTTAAATCTTCAGGTAAAGCTTCGATTGCACTGAACACCACCCGTTGCAATTCTTTGGACAACGTTAAGTTCTCAGGGTTCGATATTTCTTTAAGTGCACTACCTGTTTCGTAAAATTCAGCATCTTCAGCATCGACATCTGTCGCTGGAGGTCTACGCCCTTGAGCAACAATGTGATTTTTCGCAGTATTCACTGCAATGCGATACAGCCACGTATAAAACGCACTTTCCCCACGAAAGCTAGGGATAGCTCGGTAAGCTTTAATAAACGCTTCTTGTGCTACATCTGGTACATCGCCAGGATTACTAACGTATCTGGAAATAAGATTACATACCTTATTCTGGTACTTTGTTACCAACAGGTTGAATGCTTGCTTATCGCCATTCTGAACTCGCTCAATCAATACTTGATCGGTCAGCTGCTCGTTCATTCGAGCGGATACTCCTATTTGTTATGCCCCTACTCTTCTCAGATATGGGTACTAATTATGCAAAACGTAGTATTGACACCACTGCTTACTTGAGCACTATTGTGACCCTAACGTGAATGAGAAAGTTCCATGGTTTCTCAAGTTTTTTGTCATTGTTTTTTCACAGTGTGATGTCTGTACCCAAATGACCACCGCTGCCTGACTTTAGTCTAAGTTTGACAAGCGAGCATCTTGGAGGGAAATGGGTATAATGAATGATCTCTGTCCCAGATTGTGCTGGGTCGAGCATGGAAAAGCAATGGCATTGACAAACTATTACTTTTCATTTGCATGGCTAATGGCTATCTGAACACCGCGTTACAAATTATAACTTAGGAAGCACGCTCATGCTCTGCATGAAAAAGAAGAGTGGCTCAGTCACCGCCGTAACACGGACGTCGATAGATCTCCCAACTTAGCCCTTAGCGACAGATGTCGCGATAATGGAATGCACATGGTGTGCAAATAATACACAAGGTAATTTTGTTACCTTAGCTTGGGATTATAAAAGTTATATGAACACAAATCGTGAACATGAGTGTGATGTATTAGTGGTAGGGAGTGGCGCGGCAGGTTTGTCGTTGGCTTTGCGCGTTGCTAACCACTGTAAGGTGATGGTGCTGAGTAAAGGACCACGCAGCGAAGGGGCAACCTACTATGCTCAAGGCGGTATCGCTGCCGTATTTGATGAGTCAGACACCATTGATTCACACGTTGAAGACACGCAAATCGCCGGGGATGGTATTTGCGATGAGGAGACCGTAAGGTTCATTGCTGAGCATTCAAAAGAGTGTGTACAGTGGTTGATTGACGGCGGTGTCCCATTTGATCGTGAAGAAGATGACTCTGACGATGAACCTCGCTACCACTTAACTCGTGAAGGTGGTCATAGCCGTCGTCGTATTCTTCACGCGGCAGATGCGACAGGTATGGCGATGCAAACCTCCCTGCAAGATAACGCTCATAACCATCCAAACATTCATGTTCTCGAACGTCACAATGCTCTGGACTTAATCACCGAAGACAAAATTGGCGGTGATAAAAACAAAGTTATCGGTGCTTATATTTGGAACCGCAACGAAGAGCATGTCGAAACCGTGCGAGCCAAATTTGTGGTTCTCGCTACAGGTGGTGCTTCAAAGGTTTATCAATACACCTCTAACCCAGATGTGTCGTCTGGTGATGGTATTGCGATTGCTTGGCGTGCAGGGTGTCGTGTGGCGAATATGGAATTTAACCAATTCCATCCGACGTGTTTATATCACCCAGAAGCACGTAACTTCTTGCTGACTGAAGCGTTACGTGGCGAAGGTGCTTACCTGCGCCGTCCAGATGGTTCTCGCTTTATGCCAGATTTCGATGAACGTAAAGAGCTTGCTCCGCGTGACGTGGTGGCTCGTGCTATCGACTTCGAAATGAAGCGTTTAGGCGCCGACTGTATGTATCTCGACATCAGTCATAAGCCTGCTGACTTTATTACGAAACACTTCCCAACCATTTATTCACGTTTGATGGATTTGGGCATCGACATGACTAAAGAGCCAATCCCAATCGTACCTGCTGCACACTACACTTGTGGCGGTGTCATGGTGGATAGAAATGGCTGCACCGATCTGAAAAATTTGTATGCGATTGGTGAAGTTAGCTACACCGGGCTGCATGGTGCTAACCGCATGGCATCAAACTCACTTCTCGAATGTGTGGTTTATGCTTGGTCTGCGGCAAAAGATATTCTAAAACATCACACTAACGTTGAGCTCCCCTCACAGGTGCCATGTTGGGATGAAAGCAAAGTAACCAATAGTGATGAAGAAGTGATCATTCAGCACAACTGGCACGAGCTTCGTCTGTTTATGTGGGACTACATGGGCATTGTACGAACTGACAAGCGTTTAGAGCGCGCCTTACGCCGTATCCAACTGTTGCAACAAGAAACACACGAGTACTACAGCAATTTCCGCGTGTCGAACAACTTATTAGAACTGCGTAACCTTCTACAAGTAGCAGAGCTGATGGTTCGTTGTGCGATGCAGCGTAAAGAGAGTCGAGGTTTGCACTACACGCTTGATTATCCGAACCAACTGGAAAACAGCGGCCCAACGATTTTGGTTCCAGCTAAACAGCTTTAACTTTACCAATTAAACTATTACATCAGCAGGGAGCATTAGCTCCCTGTTTCATTTCCCATTGGCGTAATACCAAAGATAGTTGACGATACTGCTCATCGTCACAGCTATCACGCCAAATCGTAACACTACGGCCAGATTGCAATTGGAATGTTATCTTGAATGGTGATGCCGATGTATCGACTCGCTGTAAATGACCCTTTTCGGACTCAATATCTTCCGAGCATTCGCCACACTCAAGGGCATCAAACCTAACCGAGCCATCGCAGTGCACATACCAATGCCCATGACTTGTAGGTTGAACAAGACTTTGGTTTGAGAAAGCCTTCACAATCAGTAATAACAAATAAGTCGATAATACGAGCGGAATGCTAGAGAGGATAACAGCCCAAGTCATCAATAAGAAAAGTACAACACTGAAGACTCGGGCAGTCAGAGAGGGAGAAGCAGTAAAATTAACGAACTTTGCTGAGGTTATGGGCGACAATTTTATCAACCATTGCTGCATGACCTAAATTTTCGCTACGGCCATGCCCCATTACCCAAGTAAACAGATCAGGATCATCGCATTCAAGTAAAGAAACAAAGTCACGCTGCTCTTGTTCACTCAGAGTATCAAAGCACTCTTCAAAAAACGGCATAATTACTACGTCAAGCTCAAGCATGCCTCGACGACAAGCCCATTTAATACGCGCTTTTTCTTCCGGAGTGTACATTCACTATTCCTTCATAGATGTCTTGTTGTTAGTGCGGAGTGTAACAAGGGATGTGCTACGTCACTAGTGTGCGGGTCACAATACGATAGTGAAAGCAGACAAATGTTGATTCGTAAATCGCTCCCCTAGTATCTCAAGGTTATTTGGGTATAACATAGCGGAAAAATATCTTCAAAAGGCATTGTAATTATGGAATGGCAAACTCGTTTTTCAGCATTACCTCTCTCAACTCAAGACGCACTTCCAGAGTTATCTATCTCACTGCTGGATAACTTCGGCATGATCACCATGATCGGTGATGATAAAAAATCATACTTACAAGGTCAGGTTACCTGCGATGTTGTTTCTTTAGAACAAGACCAATCAACACTGGGCGCACATTGTGATGCAAAAGGCAAAGTGTGGAGCGTGTTCCGCCTTTTCCATCATCATGATGGCTACGGCATGATCCAACCAAAATCGGCGATTGACGTAGAACTTAGTGAAATAAAGAAATACGCTATTTTCTCTAAAGTAACGATTGAAGCTTCTGATGACGTTATCTTAGGCGTTGCTGGCGTCAAAGCCGACGAATTCATTTCAACAATGAGCAAGACAACTGGCAGCGTTCGCCCAGTTAACGGTGGCACAGCAGTGCAAGTTGCCCAAGATCGCTGGTTACTGATATTAAGTGCGCCAGAAGCACAACAAATCGTTGAAACTACCGACGCTGTCTTTACGACAAATGAGCTTTGGAATCGTTTCGATATTGAGGCAGGTTTACCATTTGTCTCTGCATCCGCGCAGAATGCTCACATTCCACAAGCACTCAACGTGCAAGCTTTAGGAGGCATAAGCTTCACAAAGGGTTGCTACACGGGACAAGAAACGGTGGCACGAGCGAAGTATCGCGGTACCAATAAACGTGCGATGTATATCGTAAAAGGTGCAACTTCTGCTCCATTCAGTGACGAACCAATTGAGCTCGAACGCAGCGTAGGTGAAAACTGGCGTTCAGTAGGTGCTTTGTTAAATCACTACCAGTTCAGTGACAATCACGCGATTGGCCTGATCGTACTGCCTAATAATCTCGATGAAGACACTCGTCTTCGTTTGGTTGCGCAACCAGAATGTGAATGGACAATCGAATCACTGCCTTACAGTCTTGATGATGAGTAATACAATCAATACTCCTTTGATGCAATTTCTCACAGACCAACACATTCCGTTTCGTCTGTTACCGCATCAAAGACCAGCAACCACCATTGAGGATGCCGCGCACCAACGCGGCATTCGCCCCTCTCAAATGGTGAAAGCAATCTTGCTACGAGACATGGGTAATCAATATGCACTCGCCTGTGCACCAGGTGATCGTAGCGTTGATCCCAAAAAAGTGCGCTCGTTACTGAAATGTCGCCGGATGACTTGTGTTGATCAAGCCGATGTTGAGTCCATCACTGGTTACAAAATTGGTACTGTCACTCCTCTGTTACTCAAACGTCATATGCCAATCGTGTTCGACCCTAGCTTACTAGAAGAACAGGAAGTCACAATCAGCAGTGGCGATCGAATGGCTGGGCTGGCACTTTCTATTCAAGATCTTATCCAATTGTGCCAGCCGACCGTGGCTGAGATCTGTCGTTAATCGTCTAAAAACAATGCAATGACACGTAGTGTTTCTATCACTGCGTGATCTCGATCATATCTACAAAAATAGATGTGAGAATTTTTAATCACATATAAAACATAAATAGTCACAAAGATAAAACTCGTATATGCTGAATTTGTTGGTTAAGTTTCAAACAAGCACTTAACCGATATAAAGTGAGTCAGCTAGCTGAGTGACAGCATTCATGCAGTTAGTTATCCACTTTTGTGTAATGCATCTGTGACTATTCGCCCGCTGAAGCGGGCTTTTTTTTACGTGGAACTTTTTCTCTTTCATTTCCTCTAATCGTTAGAACGCAAAGTGTGTTGCGCGAGGCACGACCTTAATAGAAACAACTAGCAAACAACCGTTTTCGTTCTATTCTTAATTCTGTAACAAAACTATTGCTTAATGCGTCACGTAAAAAGGAGTGTATTGGCGTAAGGGTTCCTTTAGAGAGGTTATTTTTGGGGTAATCCTCACGCTATTTAAGAGATGACACTGTCAAATTGTCTAAGACAACACAATTCTCTGACGCAACACCCTACATCTGTATTTAATACTATTGCTGTCACAATAATTTTCGCGTCCAGAACGTAGAATACCTAGGCTAGGTTAGATAAAAGGAAAGTAAATATGAGACTGTTTAAGCGCTATACACCAAGTATGATTGCTAAACATATAAGTCGTCTTTTTAAAGGAAGAATTTATATTTACGGGGTCGGTAGATTCGAGTTTGATAACGGTAAGTTAATACTGCCGGAGAAAGCAGAGCAACGCCATTTCCGAGCGGTCAAAGAGATCAATCAAGAAATAATGAAACTCCGATGCGCATATGCTTAGCAAAATGTTGATAAAACAAAGGCTGGATTAACCAGCCTTTTGTGTATTTGAAGTTTGCTTTGCACTTACTGACGCGCCAGATCCGGCAAGTGTCCCTTTAAACCAAGCGCGCGCTTCATGATCTCATCTTTCGCTCCCGGCAGTTGCCCCGCTAAACTCAAGCCAATGCCACGAACAAGCTTTTTAGCAGGGTTCTCGCCAGAGAACAAATCTCGAAACCCTTGCATAGTAGCGATCATCTTTGCCGCTTCCGCTTTTCGCCAACGCTCGTAGCTTCTTAGGTTGCGTTTACTGCCGATATCTTGCCCCTGCTTCCAAAGTGCTAACACCTCTTGAGCAAGACTGGCCGCATCTAATAAACCTAAATTCACACCCTGCCCCGCTAATGGGTGAATGGTATGGGCCGCATCACCAACCAGCGCGACTCGCTCGACGACAAAATCTCGCGCATAGCGCATTTTCAAAGGAAACGCAGCACGCTCTCCCACTACTTCACATAGACCAAGTCGAGCATCAAACTCACTCGTCAACGCTTTATTGAAATCATGTTCACTCATCGCCACTAACTGCTCTGCTCGATTTGGCTCCGTGGACCAAACAATAGAGCACATATCTGGTTGCGACATTGGCAAAAATGCCAACGGTCCGTGAGGAGTAAATATCTGGCGCGCAATGCTGTTGTGTGGCATAGCAGTTTTGACATTCGCGACCAAAGCATGATGACCATAGTCCCAATGCGTTAATGGAATATCCATTTGATGGCGAAGCCACGAATTCGCCCCATCGGCTCCGACCACTAATTTAGCGGTCATGGCTTGGCCATTATCGAGCGTCAGCCAGCTTTCTTGCTCACCGACCGCGAGAGTCGCGCAACGTGCAGGCATAAACATAGTGACGTTATCGAGCTTTTGGACTTGTTCAAGCAGTGCAAGTTGAATCACACGATTCTCAACAATATGCCCTAAATCAGGTTGTGCCATACTTTGTGCATTAAATTCAATGCTGGCAAAGCTATCTTGTTCCCATACTTCCATGCCATGGTAAGGTGAAGCTCGGCGCTGTTCTATGCCCTGCCAAGCACCAAGTTTACGCAAAATCGTCTCACTAGAGCGGCTCAGCGCAGACACACGAACATCGGGCAATTCTTTCAACGAATCATCTGGCACTTTACCTTCAATAACGGCGACACGCAGATCACTGTCTTTGAACGCGGCAGCAAGTGCCAACCCAACCATCCCTCCGCCGATGATGGCGATATCTACACTTTGCATCATTGCTTTTTATTACCTAATTCAGTGCGGCCGTTCATCGTTTTACCAAGCCAAGTGTATGGCGTAGTAGCGGCTGCTTAAAAATAGAAAGGTTATCCATCGCTGCTAAGGCAGTATTTCGGCCAATTCGCATCGCGGGTAAATCATTTGAAAAAACATGCACCAAGGCACTGGTTAGCCAAATAGTTTCGCTTCGATCTGCTTCTCTACGTTGACTAAAGCGCATCAGGCCTTGATAAAGACCCACATCCTCACTTTGGTGCACAATTTCTTCTGCTAGTGAGACTACATCGCGAATACCGAGATTAAAGCCTTGTCCAGCTATCGGGTGCAGCGTTTGCGCCGCATTTCCAACAATCGCAAAGCGATGTGAAATATTTTGCTTTCGATGGCGAAGAAGCAATGGGTAACTTGCACGACGCCCCACTTTTTTCATCGCGCCTAAACGCCAACCAAAATCGTTCTGTAAATGCTGGAGAAATGCTTGATCAGATAACTCAAGAACGGCTTGGGCTTCTTCAGGGTGCAAACACCAAACTAAGGACATTCGATTGTCACTCATTGGCAATAAAGCAACAGGGCCATTTTCAGTAAAACGTTCAAAGGCTCTACCTTGATGAGGTTCTTGAGTCACAATATTGGCAATGACAGCCACTTGTTCAAAATCTTGCTCAGAAAGTTCTAGACCAATTTTCTGACAACAGGTCGAAACAGCACCATCTGCAGCCACCAGCAGTTTTGCTTCAAGTTGCTCACCACTTTTCAACGTCACATGGGTACAGTTTTGCTCGCGCTCGATATCGGTAACCGAGTCAGGACAAAACAGCGTAATTGATTCGCTGCTGTCTAATAATTCTTGATATACACGCCCAACATCGGCTAATTCTACAACATACCCTAGAGCTCCCACCCCAACCTCTTGCTTGGTAATCTCCGTCATCCCAGCATGAGAACGGTCAGAAACGTGGATATGTTCAATGGGTGTGACAAACGGTTCTACTGACGTCCAGAGCTGTAGTTGACGCAACAGATTGACAGTACCGTAAGACAATGCGATTGAGCGAGAGTCAAAACCAGGGTGCATATCTGATTGTGCTTTAAAAGGCTCAACGACGGCAATGCGGAGCTTTCCCTGAGACAAATGGTCAATCGCCAATGCTAACGTTGCACCAGCCATGGCACCACCAGCAATGACTACATCATATTGCTTCATACTAACCTCTGGACGGTCTACGACTAGTGAATAGTAGGTTTTTTGTCGCTGCTTTCAGGACGAACACCAAATTCAGCATGAATCGTTAGTACGCAAGCTTTGATGTGCTCAATCACTTGCTCTAGCAATTGCGCTTGTTCACCAAGATCGTCATCTTCATCAATGCCTAATTTGGCAATCTCTTCTAGATCAGCCAGTGCTTCTTTAGCGTCATCAGATGCTTTGTTAAGCGCAACGCCTGCTAGACCTAGCCCAGAAATAAAGTGGTTTACAAAGTCGGACACACTGTCGGCTAATGCGAATAAGCCTTCTTCGCCCGGCTCATCTGGCAATAGTAAAGACAGCTCCATTGATGTGCCAGTAAGCTCATTAACAGTAACGTTGAATATGCTCTGAGCAAAAGTGAGTGCTGTCGAGGGCCACCCCATCCCATCATTGGTGTAGTCAAAAAGAATCGGCTGCCAAGTTTGATCATTGATCGCCAATCCACCACTTAACATGCCAACAAATAAGCCATGTAACTCCGCCGGTGTCACAGCCAGGCTTGCCGATTGCAGTTCAGCAGCAATAGATTGGTATTCAGGAAGGGTGATTTCACTCATAACTTGGCTCATTCTTGCGTAATAATGTATTGGTATATCCTACCATCAAGGTTAGTGGTCTGAAACGGCTATCAAATTCAATTTTGGACAGCATTTGTTCAATTTGCCCAATTCCTGTGTGATCTCGTCATCATTTCTCTTTCTGTGATGGGAAATGCTTGAATCTTAATAGCGGTTTTCCTATAGTTTGCTCCTCGGTAGTTGTATGAAGCAACACCTTAGATAGCGCGAATATAGAGTTTATTCATCATGAGCAATCAAGCGATCGACGTTGAAATATTAGGCAAACTTACACGAGTGAATTGTCCGACAGGACAAGAAGAGTCTCTTGTTGCAGCGGCAAAAGATCTGGATCGCCGATTGAAAGAAATGAGCGAACGTACTAAGGTAACCAATGAAATCCAACTGCTGACCTTTGCTGCATTGAATATTTGCTATGAGTTGCACACCAAGTCATACGAATCCAATAGTCAACAGCAAGAAATTACTGAGCGAATGGAAAAGCTCACCGCGTCTTTAGAGAACGCACTAAGCAAAGTTACGCAAGGACAGCAGTAAATACAAAATTTACCCTGGGGTGTGCGTCAGCAGGATTTAAGTCCCTGAGCCGATAAGCAATACCTAAGGGTTAGTATTTGGTAACTATTGAGCAAGCTCGGCATGCACCGAGAAGCCTACGGTTGTCATTGCTGATCCGCCTTGAACCAGCTGGTTCAAGGGCCACAATCCTCAACGGCACCCTGGGGTATTCTCTCTATGTCAGACCTCTCTCGACAAGACTTCCGCAAACTGATTCGTGAAAAGCGCAACGCTCTATGCAGTGATACGCAATACCAAGCGGGAATCGACCTTATTACTCAATTTTCCCAACTTCCTGAAATCGATCAGGCGCAACATATTGCCATCTACCTTTCTGCAGACGGTGAGCTTGATACTAAACCGCTCATTGAATGGTTATGGCAACAGGGAAAATCGGTTTATCTGCCCGTCATCCATCCCTTTTCTAAAGGTCAGTTACTGTTTCTTCAGTATATAAGTGATGAACAGCTCGTCTACAACAAGTACGGCATCTTAGAGCCCAAGCTCGATATCAGACACCTCAAACCCGTTCGCCAGCTTGATTTAATCTGCACGCCTTTAGTTGGGTTCGACAGTATCGGACACCGCTTAGGCATGGGCGGAGGGTACTACGATCGTACTCTATCACGTTGGTTTATAACTGGAGAGGGAGCTAAACCTGTTGGTATCGCTCATGACTGCCAACATGTAGAACGCTTACCAATTGAAAGCTGGGATATTCCATTACCTAAGATCGTGACCCCAAGCCAAATATGGCAATGGGAAAGTGACAAGTAAGCCGCTATAATCACGCCCGCAAACGTTAACGAACATCTATTCAGGAGATTGGCATGACTCAAGATGAAATGAAAAAAGCGGCTGGTTGGACAGCACTAAAATATGTTGAGAAAGGCAGCATTGTCGGTGTTGGTACTGGCTCTACCGTGAATCACTTCATCGATGCACTAGGCACTATCAAAGATGATATTAAAGGTGCAGTGTCTAGCTCTGTCGCTTCAACTGAGCGCCTTAAAGAGCTTGGTATTGAAGTATACGAGTGTAACGATGTAATGAAGCTGGATGTGTATGTTGATGGCGCAGATGAGATCAACCCAGCACGTGAAATGATCAAAGGCGGCGGCGCGGCTCTGACTCGTGAGAAAATTGTCGCAGCAATCTCTGATAAGTTCGTATGTATCGTTGACGGCACTAAAGCAGTTGACGTACTTGGCCAGTTCCCATTGCCTGTTGAAGTAATCCCAATGGCACGCTCTTACGTGGCTCGTGAATTGGTAAAACTAGGTGGTGACCCAGCTTACCGTGAAGGCGTTGTGACTGACAACGGCAACGTGATTCTGGATGTGCACAATATGCAAATTACCAACCCGAAAGAAATGGAAGACAAAATAAACGGCATCGCTGGTGTGGTGACTGTGGGTCTTTTCGCTCATCGTGGTGCAGACGTAGTGATCACTGGCACACCAGAAGGTGCAAAAATTGAAGAATAAATAACAGCCCAAAATGAACCTATCTGGTTCACTTTTCTGTTATTTCATTACATACGGTGCTGAAAGGCACCGTTTTTTATTCCTTTCTATAAGAAAATTATCTCTTATTCCGTAATTTTCTTACCCAAAGCAATTTTTTTTTGTTACTTTATTGAACAGAAGACGCACAGGGAAACGTTTGTCTTCCTACAAAACTGTTAATTATCCCCTTTTTAATAGTTTTGTCCAATGTGCGCCACATTAGCCCACCTTTCCATTTTAAGGACGAGAAAAAATGGCCAAAGTTTCACTGGAAAAAGAAAAGATTAAGATCCTCTTGTTAGAGGGACTCCACCCTTCTTCAGTTGAAGTTCTTCAAGCAGCTGGTTATACCAACATTGAATACCATAAAGGTTCCCTTCCGGAAGAAGAACTAATTGAAGCAGTAAAAGACGTGCACTTCATTGGTATCCGCTCCCGTACGAACCTATCCGAAGAGGTAATCAATGCTGCGAACAAGCTGGTTGCAATTGGCTGTTTTTGTATTGGCACTAACCAAGTAAACCTAGACGCAGCAGCAAAACGCGGTATTCCTGTCTTTAATGCACCATTCTCTAACACTCGAAGCGTGGCAGAGCTTGTACTTGGGCAAATCCTTTTACTAGTGCGTGGTATTCCTGAAAAGAATGCACTTGCACATCGCGGTATTTGGAAGAAAAGTGCAGACAACTCTTACGAAGCTCGTGGTAAGTGCCTTGGCATTATCGGATACGGTCACATTGGTACGCAGCTTGGTATTATTGCCGAAAACTTAGGTATGCGCGTTTACTACTACGATATTGAGAACAAACTGTCCCTTGGTAATGCGACGCAAGTACATACCATGAGTGAACTATTGAACAAATGTGATGTAATTTCTTTGCACGTTCCCGAAACACCGGAAACGAAAAACATGATGGGTGAAGCTGAATTTGCTCGAATGAAACCAGGTTCCATCTTTATCAACGCGGCACGTGGCACCGTTGTGGATATTCCTGCACTTTGCCATAGCTTAGAAGCTGGTCACCTTGCTGGCGCTGCAATTGATGTATTCCCAACTGAACCAAAAACGAATGCTGACCCGTTCGAGTCTCCTTTACAAAAATTCGATAACGTCATCCTCACTCCACACGTTGGTGGTTCAACACAAGAAGCACAAGAAAATATCGGCTTAGAAGTGGCGGGTAAACTGGCTAAGTACTCTGATAACGGATCGACACTTTCAAGCGTAAACTTCCCTGAAGTGTCATTACCAGAACACAGTGGTGAGTGCTCTCGTCTGCTTCATATCCACAAGAACCGTCCTGGTATCCTAACTCAGATCAACACCATCTTTGCTGAAGAAGGCATTAACATTGCCGCGCAGTACCTACAAACAGCCGCTGAAATAGGCTACGTAGTGATCGACGTTGAAACTGAACGCTCAGAAGAAGCTCTAACAAAGCTCAAAAACATTGAAGGCACAATCCGTGCTCGTATCCTGCATTAAACTGTGAAATAGAAATGACAAAGGCAGGGGTTGTAACTCCCTGCCTTTTGCTTTTTACTGTTTGCTAAGCCTTACTTTAGCTTATAAATGACATCGACTTGATCGCGAATGATCATGGTTGAATCTTGGTAGCTATTCGCTCCTTCTTTACTATCCATCGCCATTGAACGCATTAACACAGGCTGAACGTGCATCTGTCTGTAATTGATCTGCCATACATCGCCCAACTTTTTCTCAAAACCAGTCGCTAATGACCCTGCTTTTTCTCTTGCGTCCTTAATCGCAGCCATTCGTGCCTTTTGCTGATACTCGGCTTGGTTGCTTACCTTAAGTTGAATATTATCAACCTGATTAATTCCCGCTTCTAACGCCATATCTAGGTATTGGTTAAGGTTTTTCAGATCCGTCACCGTGACATCAATACTGCGAGATGCTCGATACCCAACAAGTTCTGCTTTTCCTGATTTAGGGTAATGGTACTGAGGAGCAAGGTATAAATTCGAGCTAGTAATATTGTCTTTTGACAAGCCGGCATCCGATAAGCTTTTTAGAAACTCTTCAACGGTTTTATCTACGGACAATTTCGCTTGTTCGGCCGTCATTGTCGTATCGACTACTTTTACAGAAAACGTAGCCATATCAGGTGTGGCCGTCACTTCGCCATACCCCGTTGTCGTAACATGAGCAAACTCTGGCGTATTCGCCAAAACTGAAGCACTGGTAAGGCTGAGTGCTGAAGCCAGCAAAAATGAATACAATTTCATTCAATAAATCCATCCATACAAAATTAAGTACTTAATCTCAGATTCCAACATCACTATCATGGCTGAGAAAGCGTGTGGTTTCATAATAGAAACTTCCGCCGATTATCCAAGCACCCATAGTGACTTCTAACACAACTTTGACTATGTAACATTGGCGTAATTTTTAAACAAAACACACTTAAGTTAACGATATGCAGCTCTGACAAACTTATTGAGGTAGATGCTGCTGCGCATACCCCACTATCGCGTGTGAGATTTCTTGTAATACCCCAGTTTCTAACTGCCAGTGGTGCCAATAAATCCGATGGGACATTAAAAAACCTGGAGTCACATCAACCAACACACCTCTGTCTAATTCGTCGGTAATTTGCAAGCGGGGGATCAAGCAATAAGCAACACCAGCTAACGCCACTTTTAGAAACGCTTCAGAACTACTGATGTTGTGATGAATAACGCTGTCAGGATTGACGTTAAAATGCTCGGTAAGAAATGTTTTATGTAGATCATCATATTGGTCATATGAAACGGCCGGTGCTTTTGCCAATGTCTGATTATTTACGCCTTTAGAAAAATAACGCTGATAGAACTCTGGGCTCGCGACACAAACATAATCGATGCGACCTAAATAGTCTGCTCTGCATCCGGGGATTGGCTGGGACTCCAAGCTGATCGCTCCTGTCACTTCGCCACTTTTGAGTTTTTCAATAGAGCGGTATTCACCATAGATAGTCAGTTTTAGTTCAACTTGACGCTGCTTCATAACATTTTGCAGCGCTGGCAGTAGCCATGTTGCAAGGCTATCTGCATTAGTCGCTAAAGAGAGTTGCACAGGTCGCGTACTGGTATCATTTTTTAATTCGGGGAGAATTTCATGCTCTAGCAAGCGTACTCGCCGATAAAGACCCAACAATTTTTTACCAATTAGCGTTGGCTTAGGTGGCTGGCTTCGAATTAAAACAGGCTGCGCGAGAAACTTCTCTAACTGCTTGATACGTTGAGAAATGGCGGATTGAGAAACAAATAAATGCTCGGCAGCACGCTCAAAGCTACCCTGATAAACTATAGCGTCTAATGCCTCAATCCATTTGTAATCTAACCCTCGCATACCTTTCCTCTCACTCCTGATCAAACGCCTCCCGTTAAATTAGTCTATCTAATGTAAGATTAAAATCATTAATTATACTTATTTAGATAAACGCTTTATCTTTCCCCTCTCTGTAAATGTATTTGTTATTTTGAAGTGAGGTGAAGTGTGAACTTGTGGGTTCTATTGCAAGGTTTTGGTTTAGGAGCATCAATGATCATTCCGATCGGCGCGCAAAATGCGTATGTTTTGAATCAAGGCATAAAGCGTAACCACCATCTAACAACCGCCACTATTTGTAGCGTGCTAGATATGATTTTCATCTCTCTAGGTATCTTTGGTGGTGGTGCAATTCTGTCTCAAAATGAAATCTTACTGACGTCGGTGACACTTGGTGGTATTGCTTTCTTGAGCTTCTATGGACTGCTCTCGCTAAAAAGTGCTTTTAAGCCAGAGAGTGAATCGGAATCAAAAGGGGAGATCGTAGCTCGAGGTCGTCGAACAGTTATTCTAGGTGCGTTAGCTGTCACTGTGCTTAATCCGCACTTATATTTAGATACAGTCGTTATTCTAGGTTCGATCGGTGGACAATTTGAAGGCCATGATCGCATTGCTTTTGCACTAGGTACGATTATGGCTTCCTTTGTTTGGTTCTACACTTTATCGATAGGAGCAGCCAAACTAGGTCCAACACTCTCTCAACCAAAAGTGAAAAAAACTATCGACATTGCAATCGCAATGATGATGTTCACAATAGCGTATATCTTAGCGAGTGAGCTTATTGATAAGTATTAGTAATCACCAGGTAGTAAGGCAGCAAAGACATGGAGTCACTAAAACGTATTTATAACAACAATAGAGAGCGATTCAACGCGCTCTCTATTCCTTTTCGGGAATGGCAGCACGAAGCCATCTTAGACTTTGAGACAGATATACGCATTGCGAGAGAGCTTGGTTGGACGGGTACGCATACCAAAAGCCTCTTTTTAACACTCAAAGGACAAGGTTACGCGGTTTATCTGACAGATAAGGACTCGCGCCTCGATGCCAAGCAGATTAAAGCGATTACAGGTAAACGTCCCTCTATTTGTAATGACGATGAAATGGTCGAAGTGTTAGGTTGCGTACCCGGCGCGGTTTGCCCAATAGGCTTACCGGAATACATCACTATCATTGTTGATACCAATCTCTATCAACATCAAGAGTTGCTCTATACGCCTGGCTTACCTGAGTTCACATTTGGATTTGCAGGTAAACATCTAAAACGCCTCTTACTTGCTGGTCATCACACCCTTTACGAAATATAAAAAAGCGAGGCCTATTGGCCTCGCTTTCGAATATCGACTGCTTTTGATTAAGCGTCGACTTTGTTCAGGTGAACATCCATTTGTGGGAATGGAATCTCGATACCATTTTCATCCAATGCTTCTTTAATACCTTGCATTGCATCAAAGTATACGCCCCAGTAATCTGCAGTTTTCACCCATGGACGAACCACAAAGTTAACTGAAGAGTCTGCTAACGTAAGTACACCAATTGTGATATCTGGGTCTTTCAAGATACGTGGATCTTTCTCTAGCGTCTCACGAATCACTTTCTTCGTTAGTTTAAGGTCTGCTTTGTATGAAACACCAATCACTAGGTCGACACGTCGTGTCGCATGGCGAGAGTAGTTAGTAATGGCACCGCCGATAACTGAAGAGTTAGGCACAACAACCATTTTGTTGTCTGGTGTTTTTAGAACTGTTTGGAAGATTTGAATTGCTTCAACACTACCCGCTACACCACCGATTTCTACGTAGTCGCCTGATTTGAATGGACGGAACGCAACAATAAGTACGCCTGCTGCAAAGTTTGATAGTGAACCTTGTAGTGCAAGACCAACAGCAAGACCTGCCGCACCAATCACAGCAACAACAGAAGCGGTTTGAACTCCTAATCGACCAAGAGCCGCGATTAGCACGATTACAAATAGCAAGTAACGAACAAGACCGTGAATAAATTCAACGACGGCCTTATCCATGTTTTTCTTTTCTAGTACTTTAGAAACACTACCAGCGACTGCCTTAACGATAAGATTACCGATAAACAGAATAAGCACCGCAGAGATAATGTTCACACCGTACTGAACCAGTAGATCTGAATTGTTTGTCAGCCAAGTTTCAGCCTGAGTTAGACCATCCGTTAAAGTGGTATCGATACCCACCGATTCACCTGCCATAATTCTTATCCTCAAAATAAAGAGATATAAATCCAATTGCCGTTAATTTATGAACCTTGTTTTTTAAAGGCTCTTTTCTAAAACAACATCCCTATTGCTCCACTGAACAGTGTCAGATTTTTGGCACAATATCCCAACTCTGACTTTTTTCAAAGTCAGAGTTTCGCAAAGATATGCAAAACAAGACTTTATCAGAGCTTTCTGACACTGACTTGTTACAGGTTACGCAATGCACTCTGATTTCGCCACTCTTAAGACTGATATTCCCATGTTTTCTTTAAAAAAAACGTTAAAGGTGAGATATCTCACTAGCAAATACAACCTAACGCATAAAAATATCGGGAGAAAGCAGAAGGGAAGAAAATGATAGATATAAAAAAACCCGCTCAAAGAGCGGGTTTTTAAGTAACTTAATCAGTAACGATTATAGTACGTCAACTGCGTTAAGGTCAGCAAATGCTTGCTCTAGACGAGTAACCATTGAAGCTTGGCCTGCACGTAGCCATACGCGTGGATCGTAGTACTTCTTGTTTGGTGCATCTTCACCAGTTGGGTTACCGATCTGACCTTGTAGGTAATCGTGGTTTTCAGCTTCGAACTTACGGATACCATCCCAAGTAGCCCACTGTGTATCAGTATCGATGTTCATTTTGATCACACCGTAGCCGATAGATTCACGGATTTCTTCTAGAGAAGAACCTGAACCGCCGTGGAATACGAAGTTTAGAGAGTTCGCTGGAAGACCGAATTTCTCAGAAACGTGCGCTTGAGAATCACGTAGGATAGTTGGAGTTAGTACAACGTTACCTGGCTTGTATACGCCGTGTACGTTACCGAAAGATGCTGCGATAGTGAAACGGTGGCTGATTGCGCTTAGTTTCTCGTATGCGTATGCAACGTCTTCTGGAGAAGTGTATAGTTCAGACGCATCCATATCAGAGTTGTCAACACCGTCTTCTTCACCACCAGTACAACCTAGTTCGATTTCTAGAGTCATGTTCATTTTAGCCATGCGCTCTAGGTACTTAGCAGAAATTTCGATGTTCTCTTCTAGAGACTCTTCAGAAAGGTCGATCATGTGAGAAGAGAATAGTGGCTTACCAGTTTGCGCGAAGTACTCTTCACCAGCGTCTAGTAGACCGTCGATCCAAGGAAGTAGTTTCTTAGCTGCGTGGTCAGTGTGTAGGATTACTGGAACACCGTAAGCTTCAGCTACAGCGTGAACGTATTTCGCACCAGCAACAGCACCTAGGATTTGAGCTTCTTGACCTTCAAGTTTTAGACCTTTACCAGCAAAGAAAGCAGCGCCACCGTTAGAGAACTGAACGATAACTGGAGCTTTAACTTTTGCAGCTGCTTCAAGTACTGCGTTTACAGAGTCAGTACCCACACAGTTTACTGCTGGAAGTGCAAAGCTGTTTTCTTTTGCAACTTCAAATACTTTCTGAACGTCATCGCCAGAGATAACACCTGGTTTTACGAAGTCGAAGATCTTAGACATGGATGTAATCCTATTTATCTGTCGTTTTTAAACAAAACTTGTTAAGTTGAAAATCTTGCAAACGTTTGCTCACAACTGAGGCTATTCTAGCAGAGTTCCTCACACGTTGCAGCAAACAAGAAAGCGGGAGAATCACTCCCCCGCTTTGCTTTAATTACTTAGCGCGTGCTTCTAGCATTTCTACTGCTGGAAGAACTTTACCTTCTACGAACTCAAGGAAAGCGCCGCCGCCAGTAGAGATGTAAGATACATCCGCTTTGATACCGAACTTGTCGATAGCCGCTAGCGTGTCACCACCACCAGCAACAGAGAAGCCTTCAGAAGCTGCGATAGCTTCAGAGATACCTTTAGTACCTGCTTCGAAGTTCTTGAATTCGAATACGCCTACTGGACCGTTCCATAGGATAGTCTTAGCGTTTTTAAGGATTTCAGCTAGTTCAGCAGTTGAATCTGGACCAAGGTCGAAGATCATGTCGTCGTCTTGTACTTCAGAAACGTGCTTGATTTCAGCTTCTGCGTTCTCGTCAAATGCTTTCGCACATGCAACGTCAGTTGCTACTGGAATTGCACACTCGTCCATTAGCTTCTTAGCTGTTTCAACTAGGTCTGCTTCGTATAGAGACTTACCAACGTTGTGGCCAGCAGCTGCGATGAATGTGTTAGCAATACCACCACCAACAACGAGTTGGTCAGCGATTTTAGATAGAGACTCAAGAACCGTTAGCTTAGTAGAAACTTTTGAACCACCTACGATAGCAACCATTGGACGAGCTGGCTTGTCCATTGCTTTGCCTAGCGCTTCTAGTTCGTTTGCTAGTAGAGGACCAGCACATGCTACGTCTGCGTGCATGCCAACGCCGTGAGTAGATGCTTGAGCACGGTGAGCCGTACCGAATGCGTCCATTACGAATACGTCACATAGTGCTGCATATTTCTTAGATAGCTCTTCGTCGTTTTTCTTTTCGCCTTTGTTGAAGCGAACGTTTTCAAGAACAACAAGTTCACCCGCATTTAGCTCTAGGCCATCTAGGTAGTCTTTTGCTAGCTTCACTTCGCAATCTAGTGCGTCGTTTAGGTAGTTAACAACTGGTTGTAGAGAGAACTCTTCAGCGTATTCACCTTCAGTTGGGCGACCTAGGTGAGACGTAACCATTACTTTAGCGCCTGCTTCTAGGCAGTGCTTAATAGTTGGAAGAGATGCGATGATACGTGCATCCGAAGTTACTTTACCGTCTTTTACTGGCACGTTTAGGTCAGCACGGATAAATACACGTTTACCTGCAAGATCCAGGTCAGTCATCTTGATTACAGACATGATGTGTCCTCTCAAATATTTAATAATTAAAGTTTTTGAAAACTCGGCAACCCTGCCAAGCCTGTTAATTCTTCAAACTGGTTATAGATATGGAGATATTATGGATTTATTTCAAGGCTTGAAATAAAAATTCTCCATCACTTCTTCGTCATTACTGTTCCACTTGCGAAGAAGCTTGCATTGCTAAGGCAGTATCCAGCATCCGGTTAGCAAAGCCCCATTCGTTGTCGCACCAAACGAGCATTTTTACGAGTTGCCCGTTACTCACTCTAGTCTGGCTTCCATCCACAATCGCACTATGGGGGTCGTGGTTAAAGTCGATGGAAACGAGTGGCGATTCAGTATAGTCAACAATGTTACGTAATGTACACTGAGATGCGTTAACAATGGTTTGATTTACGTCATTAACTTTCACATTTGTACTAATTGTGACACTTAAATCCATTGCAGTGACGTTAACCGTTGGAACACGAACAGAAATTGCTTCGAATTTGTTGGAAAATTTCGGGAAGATTCTTTCAATCCCCTTATGCAACTTAGTGTCCACCGGAATAATAGATTGGCTTGCAGCGCGGGTACGGCGTAAGTCGTTATGATACGCATCAATTACTTGTTGATCGTTCATGGACGAATGAATTGTGGTAATGGTGCCAGACTCTATGCCGAAGGCTTCGTCTAATACTTTAATGATGGGAACGATACAGTTGGTGGTGCAAGAGCCATTGGAGACAACACGGTGCTCGTCTTTCAGAGTTTCGTGGTTCACGCCATAGATAATCGTATTATCTAGGTCGTTTGCGCCCGGGTGCGAAAACAGTACTTTCTTAGCGCCAGCTTCTATATGCGCTTGCCCATCGGCTTGCGAACCAAATACGCCAGTGCAATCCAAGACGATATCAACTTCTAAATCACGCCAAGGAAGTAATTCGATTTCGGAGAGGTGGAGAATGCGAATGGAATCATATTCACCGCTGTCATGATGAACATGCAAATGTTCTTGGTCATGGGAAATTTTTTTACCAAAGCGACCATGACTGGTGTCATATTGCAGTAGGTGTGCCATCGCCTCTGGCTGTGCTAGTTCGTTTACCGCCACAACCTTGATCTGCTGGTGTTTTCCGCTTTCATACACCGCTCGCAGAACATTACGACCTATACGTCCAAATCCATTGATCGCAACCTTTAGCATTTATCCTTCGCCCTACCAAAAATTTCGTGTCACAGATACTACCTGATCAGGCTGACAAACGCACCTGTTGAATCAAAGTAAAGCAGGATTAAAAAAGGTCGAGACTATGCTCGACCTTATTACAACGATAGATAATTAAAATGCGACGTCTAAACCTAACCAGTAGCGACGACCATCTTCAATATATCCGTATTCTTCGTAACTGATTTCCTCGTCCAGCAAGTTATAGATAGCGCCTTTAATACGAGTATTGTCGGTTAACTGGTATGTCACACCGGCGTCCACAAAGGTATAAGCTGGTTCTACAATACTGTTTCTTGATGGGCCAGTAACCGGATCCATTTCTTTACCTCGGTACGTGACTTTCGCCCAGCTCTCTAGATCTGTTGTCGTTTGCCAAGTCACATCCACATTAAACAGATGCTTTGGTAACTGCTGCAGCGGCATGCCTTTGTATTCACCTGTTTTTTGCTCTGAGTCGGTAAATGTGTAGCTCGAGCTAAGGTAAATGGTTTCCGTTAACGGCGATGCTAAGGTCGCTTCAATACCTTGTGTGACGGCTTCATCCACGTTAATACGGTACGTTGGATCTGCGCCCCATTGGTTTGGACCATCAGTACAGATAGTGTCTGGACAAACAACACGTGTGATCTTGTCTTTGAATTCGTTATGGAACGCTGTCAAAGAGACATCTAAGCCAGAATCACCTTGATACAAGACGCTGATTTCTTTGTTTAGCGACGTTTCAGGGTCAAGATCTGGGTTACCGTAGATATTACCGCCACCACTGACTTGCGCCCAGCCAGGAGTAATTTCACGTAATTGTGGAGAACGGAAACCTGTTGCCACACCGCCTTTCACCGTCCAAGACGGATCAACTCGCCATACACCGTAAACACGTGGACTAAAGTGCGCGCCATAGTTTTCGTCATGATCTAGACGACCACCAAGCGTAACGCTAAACGGATCAGCGATTCTCCATTCATCTTCAATGAAAACAGCCCACTGCGTATTCGATGTTTCAGTCTTCGACGACGCTTTATTGGAGGTGAAATCCTCAAGCTCTGCATGAGTAGCGTCCACACCCGTCGTCAACGTATGGTTTCCAATACCAGTCACCAAGCTCGATTTGAACGTGGTGTTGGTGATCGTCATCTCACGAGATTTGTTCTCGCTCTCTTCTCGCTGTAAGTAAGTATCTGAAATGCCAATCGAATCCCAATCACCGTTGTGGCTTACCGTTACGTAATTACGACGATATTCATTCAGTGAATCTTCACACCCTCCACGACACCCAGTGGTCGGCACTGAAAGGCCCACATTACCACGACGACTTTGTGCCGAGGTGCCACCTTCTAATTGCACCGAGTGGCGCTCATTAATCTGGTAAGTCAGCTTTGAAGAGATACTCTGCATATCTTTATCTTCATAACCGTATTCGATGTCATCTTCTTCTCTGGTTGTGTACTGACCATATACTTGGAGAGATAAATTTTCAGCCAACGGACCATTAACGAAAAAATTCGCGCTCTGCTCTCCACCTGAGCGGCTATTCTCTTGTATTACCGTGCCCAGTTGAACATTACCCGTCCACTCTAGCGCATCTTTTCGTGTGATGACGTTAATCACACCACCAATCGCATCAGAACCGTAAAGCGTCGACATTGGGCCACGAATAACTTCGATTCGCTCAATCGCTTGAAGAGGAGGTAACCAACCTTGTTCGATACCAGGACCGTCACTATTTGGACGAGTTTCACGCGTGCTTTGACGTTTACCGTCGACCAGTATCAAAGTGTATTTAGAACCCATACCACGGATACTAATGTCGGTGGTATCACCACCACCTGTCACGACGACACCTGGCACACTTTTTAGTGCATCAGTCACATCGCGGTAATAACGAGAGTCCAACTCCTCACGTGAAATCACACTAATACTTGCAGGCGCGTCCGCTTGAGATTGCTCATAACTTGATGCAGTTACAACCACTGTTTCCATTTTAGAAACTGCATCATTGGCAAAAACATGAGGGACACTGACGAAGGCTAAAATACCAGTTGCGGTAATAACTGGCAGTCTAAGAGTAGACATCTACATCTCCATAATTGATAATGATTATTATTTTCGAAAGTGAATTATTCACAAATAGAATGAGATGCATAGTGAGAGTTATGGAACGGTTCTTTCCATTTATGGAACTCGTACATAACGCAGTAAGGAGTAAAAGAAATATGCACGACTTAGCATCAATTAGAGCCTTTGATGCGCTCAATCAGCATAAAAGTTTGACAGCCGCTGCTAAAGCCCTTAATCAGCCAAAATCAACGCTAAGTCGTCGCTTGGCACAATTAGAAGAAGACTTCGGTCAGGCTCTAACCGCCAGACAAGGTAATCGATTAGTTCTGACAAGAGCTGGAGAAATCTTTGCCCACTACAGCCGCCAGATTCTTGAGTTAAGTGAAGAGAGTTATGATGCACTTCAAGGTTTAACGAACCAAGTTTCAGGGCCACTGCATATTGTTTGTCACACTGCCTTAGTTAGAAGCTGGCTCGGCGGCGTACTCAATCGTTTTCTTGCTGATAATCCCGATGTTAGAGTTCAACTTACCAGTGACTTTTCTGAGGCGCATCATGACCCAGATTTGTTCATCTGGCTCGGTGAACGTAAAGAGCTAGACTGGCGAAAAGAAGTGCTGGGGGTATTTCGCTATACGCCTTTTGCCTCTCCAAATTATCTAAAACAACATGGGCCTATACCGCACCCCAAAGAACTTGAAGCACATCCATGGATCGATTTTGGTTCAGTGCAAGAAAATGGATTGATGCTAGCACACCCTCAACACGGTGAGTTCTTTTTAGAGCCCTTTGTTAGTCGCTTATACAGCGACAACATAGCAATGCAAATAGACAGTATCGCGAATGGTCATGGTATTGGACTGCTGCCGACTTGGACAGCATGCGGCTATGAGAAACATCACCCAGGGCGAATCACACCTTGCTTAGAAGGTTGGCTTTCTGAGCCTATTTCCATTAACTGCTATACACCAGCAGGACGACCACCACTGCGCTTATCCGTACTTTTAGACTGCATTCACCAAAGCATTCCACAAGGTTGGAAAACCTGACAAAAATAAAAAGGCCATCATAATGATGGCCTTTCTAACTTTAGCGTTTAACAATCGTCGTTTACGTTCGACTGTTTAGACGGTCCTGCAATTACGCTAGCAATTCTTTTGCTGTGTTCACTACGTTTTCAGTCGTGAAGCCAAACATCTCGAATAGCTGACCAGCAGGTGCAGATTCACCGAATGTTGTCATACCGATGATGCGACCGTCGAAGCCTACGTACTTGTACCAGAAATCCGCAATGCCCGCTTCAATAGCGATACGTGCCGTTACGTCTGATGGCAGTACAGATTCACGGTAAGCAGCGTCTTGTTTGTCGAATGCGTCTGTTGATGGCATTGAAACAACGCGTACTTTCTTGCCTTCTGAAGTTAGTTGCTCAGCGGCTTTCACTGCAAGCTCAACCTCAGAACCTGTTGCGATAAGGATTAGCTCAGGCTTACCTTCGCTATCTTTCAGGATGTAAGCACCTTTCGCGATGTCTGCGACTTGTTCAGCAGTACGCTCTTGTTGCGCTAGGTTTTGACGAGAGAAGATAAGTGCAGTTGGTGCATCTTTACGTTCAATCGCTAGTTTCCATGCAACTGCAGACTCAACTTGGTCACATGGGCGCCATGTGCTCATGTTTGGAGTTACACGTAGAGACGCCATTTGCTCAACAGGTTGGTGAGTTGGGCCATCTTCGCCAAGACCGATCGAATCATGCGTGTAAACTTGGATGTTCTGAATTTTCATCAGCGCAGCCATACGCATTGCGTTACGAGCGTATTCCATGAACATTAGGAATGTTGCGCCGTAAGGAACGAAACCACCGTGCAATGCGATACCGTTGATGATAGCAGTCATACCGAATTCGCGTACACCGTAGTGGATGTAGTTGCCAGAGAAGTCCTCCGTTTCTAGAGACTTAGAACCAGACCACATGGTCAGGTTAGAAGGCGCTAGGTCAGCAGAACCACCCATAAACTCAGGAAGCATTTGACCAAACGCTTCTAGTGCATTTTGCGATGCTTTACGTGATGCAATGTTCGCTGGGTTTGCTTGAAGATCGGCAATGATTTGGTTCGCTTTTTCTTCCCACTGTGCAGGAAGTTCGCCGTTTAGACGTCGTTTAAGCTCTGCCGCTTCAGCAGGGTAAGCTGCAGCGTATGCCTCGAATTTTTCATTCCAAGCTGCTTCTTTCGCGGCGCCCGCTTCTTTTGCATCCCACTCAGCGTAAACATCTGCCGGGATCTCAAATGGGCCGTACTCCCAACCTAGGTATTCACGAGCCGCTTGGATCTCATCGTGACCTAGTGGTGCACCGTGACAGTCGTGCGAACCAGACTTGTTAGGAGAACCGAAACCGATAATTGTTTTGGTACAGATAAGCGTAGGACGTGGGTCCGCTTTTGCTGCTTCAATTGCTGCGTTGATCGCGTCTGAGTCGTGACCATCGACTGCTGGGATTACATGCCAGCCGTACGCTTCAAAACGCTTAGGTGTATCGTCAGAGAACCAGCCTTCAACGTGACCGTCGATAGAAATGCCGTTGTCATCCCAGAATGCAATCAGCTTGCCTAGACCAAGAGTACCTGCAAGAGAGCATGCTTCATGCGAGATGCCTTCCATTAGACAGCCGTCACCCATGAACACATACGTAAAGTGGTCAACGATATCGTGACCTTCTTTGTTGAACTGTGCCGCTAGTGCTTTCTCTGCGATCGCCATACCAACAGCGTTAGTGATGCCTTGACCTAGAGGACCCGTTGTTGTCTCGATACCAGGCGCGTAGCCGTACTCTGGGTGACCTGGGGTTTTTGAGTGCAATTGACGGAAGTTTTTCAGATCGTCAATAGATAGCTCGTAACCGCTTAAGTGCAGTAGAGAGTAAATAAGCATTGACCCATGACCGTTTGACAGCACAAAGCGATCGCGGTCGGCCCACTCTGGGTTTGAAGGGTTATGGTTTAGGTGAGAGCGCCAAAGAACTTCAGCGATATCAGCCATACCCATTGGTGCGCCTGGGTGGCCTGAGTTAGCTTGTTGAACACCATCCATGCTTAGAGCACGAATTGCATTGGCAAGATGTTTACGAGACGACATGTCTGCTCCTGAGTACATTAAGCGAAACGAAAAGTAGGTCATAATTCTCTCAAAGCCCTGTTGGGTGTGCAAACGTTTTCCAGTCCAAAACCTCACAAATATTGCACCTTTCGCGCCAAATCGTTCGAGGTTCTTAAAATTATCAATAAATCAGGCAAACGTTTGGTTATAACAAAAACCAAAAAAGAGCTTGTAATTCGAGCAATCAAATTTAGAATAGACGTCTAGATGTAGATACACCTACAAAAATTAGTATTAATTTGCGCTGGAGAGTTTATCATTCCCCAGTTTTAAACCAGATATAGTGGAGCTAACATGGCTAAGCACCTGTTTACTTCTGAGTCAGTATCAGAAGGTCATCCAGATAAAATTGCAGACCAGATTTCTGATGCGGTTCTTGACGCGATTCTAGAGCAAGATCCAAAGGCTCGTGTTGCATGTGAGACTTACGTTAAAACCGGTATGGTAATGGTGGGTGGTGAAATCACGACTTCAGCATGGGTAGACATCGAAGAGTTAACTCGTGAAACCGTTCGTGAAATCGGCTACGTACATTCAGATATGGGCTTTGACGCAGATTCTTGTGCGGTACTAAACACAATCGGTAAACAGTCGCCAGATATCAACCAAGGTGTTGATAAAGCTGACCCTAAAGAACAAGGTGCAGGCGACCAAGGCATCATGTTTGGTTACGCTTGTAACGAAACTGAAGTACTAATGCCAGCGCCAATTACTTACTCTCACCGTCTTGTTCAAAAGCAAGCAGAAGTTCGTAAAAACGGCACACTACCTTGGTTGCGTCCTGATGCAAAATCTCAGGTAACATTCCAATACGATCAAGGTAACATCGTTGGTATCGACGCGGTTGTTCTTTCAACTCAACACTGTGACTCAATCTCAACTTCAGACCTGCGTGAAGCGGTAATGGAAGAGATCATTAAGCCAGTGCTACCTTCTGAGTGGATCAACAAAGAAACAAACTTCTTCATTAACCCAACCGGTCGCTTCGTAATCGGTGGTCCTATGGGTGACTGTGGCCTAACTGGTCGTAAGATCATCGTAGATACCTACGGCGGCGCAGCTCGTCACGGTGGCGGTGCGTTTTCTGGTAAAGATCCATCAAAAGTTGACCGTAGTGCAGCATACGCAGCACGCTACGTAGCGAAAAACATCGTAGCGGCAGGCATGGCTGACCGTTGTGAGATCCAACTTTCTTACGCAATCGGTGTTGCTGATCCAACGTCTATCATGGTGGAAACGTTCGGTACTGAGAAAGTATCTCACGACATCATCATTGAAGCGGTTCGTCAATTCTTCGACCTACGTCCATACGGTCTACAAGAAATGCTTAACCTTCTTCAACCTATCTACAAGAAGACAGCGGCTTACGGTCACTTCGGTCGTGAAGAATTCCCGTGGGAAGCGACAGACAAAGCTGCACTTCTACGCGATTTCGCTGGCATCAAATAATCAAGCCAAGCAAGAATCAATCAAGCCCTCGCCTATGGCGGGGGCTTTTTATTTTCAGCAACTTTTATCCAGCCATTTCGGCTCATACCGCCCTGCCCCACAAAGCAGTCCTGTTTCTCCCTCATTTTTATACCGAATAAATTTTAAGCAATTATTTGTAAATTATCCCATCTCCGCCAATAGTTAAAATATTGTTAACTCCAATTTAAATAGAGACGTCGGATGCTGGCGACTGTGGAAGCAACACTTAAGTAAAGACATGAGTCAGGCATCTTTATGGCCGATACCAAACTAAGCCAATGCTCAGATGTAAACTTGAAAAAGTCGCTTCAAGTTTGACTGAACAAAAACCGCTGTCAGTTGGTATAAGCGGATAATGTGGGAATAAATCAAGGAGGAGTTATGCCTCGAACTGTTAATCCATCGGACTTCCACAACAAACGAAAGGAAGTGCCAGACAACGAATACGCCAGAACCATACCGTGCAATACGGTCAATCTTTCTGCACCTTTTCATTGGCTCGCATTAGGTCTGCATGATTTCGTGCGAATGCCGCTTATTAGTGCTTTCTATGGCATCTGTTTTATGGCTGCTGCGATAGGCATTGTTTTGCTCGTACAGTGGCAAGGCACACACTTAGTCGTCATGCCCAGTTTGATTGTTTACATGTTAATCGGTCCGTTTCTCGCGCTGGGCTTGTATGATGCCAGTTGGGAGAGAGAGCGCGGACACAAAGCAAGCTTGTTCCATTCAATGAAAGCGATCGGTCGTAACTCAACATCTCAATGGGCGTTCGCCGTGTTACTCGCAGTGTGTATGATATTTTGGATGCGCATTGCCGCTCTACTTCATGCACTCTACCCTTCTGTTCAAGGGGCACCTTTAAGTGAGTTCCTACCCTTCCTTGTCATCGGCTCTTTAGTTGGCTTTGTTTTGGCTTGTGTGGTGTTTAGCATTTCAGCCTTTTCTATTCCGCTCATGATGGAGCGTCGCGTAGACATGATGACCGCTGTATTTACCAGCTTTAATGCAGTGAAATCCAACATTCCAGCAATGATTGTTTGGGCAGCGATCATCTGTGGCGGTATTCTTATCGGCTTTGCGACCTACGGGATCGGAATGTTGTTTACCATGCCAATTCTAGGCTACGGTACATGGCACGCTTACCATGCCACCATCAAGAAAAAACACACACCATAATTAACTGATGCTATGATCTGGCCCTCGCAAATGCGGGGGCTTTTTTATTTGATTTATCGAGGTGAATTGTGGATATAGAACTCAGCTATAAAGCCAAGCAAGTGATGGCGGGCTGTATCGCGATGGCGGAACAAGCTTTCAAACGTTCTTTCCCGATTCCAACAATCACCTTCGACGTCCGTGGGAAAGCGGCAGGAAAAGCCTACCTTCAATTAAATCAAGTACGCCTAAACCCTGTTTTATTTCGCGAAAACACCCAAGCATTCTTAGATGAAGTCATTCCTCATGAAGTAGCACACCTGATTACTTATCAGGTTTACGGGCGAGTTAGGCCTCACGGTAAAGAATGGAAAGGCGTCATGGAAGCCGTATTTAACGTACCAGCCAAAACCACTCACAGCTTTGAAGTAAAATCCGTTCAAGGTAAAACCTTTGAGTATCGTTGTGGTTGTATGACCTACCCTCTATCGATTCGCCGTCATAATAAAGTGCTGCGCAAAGAGGCGACGTACTCTTGTCAAAAATGCCGCCAACCACTTAACTTCACCGGTATTCAGTTATCGTAGCCCTTACCTCATAGTGTTACTTGCGTTCCCAAAATAAAGATCGAGTTGATCAAAACCTTCCCTTCGCCACTTATTGTTAACTTACTCATCACTAAAGCTATTTTATGCGTGTTATCATGAATAAAGTCATACTTTATAAAGACTTTTATCATGAAATACTTATTCTCTCTGTTGCTTATCGCGCTTTCTAGCACTGCGATTGCCGCGCCACCGAGCTCATTCTCTGCAGCCAAACGTGAGGCGGTCAAAATTTATCAAGACCACCCAACAAGCTTCTACTGTGGCTGTAACATTCAATGGCAAGGCAAGAAAGGCTCACCCGATTTAGCCTCTTGCGGTTACCAAGTCCGTAAACAAGAAAAACGGGCTGCACGAATCGAATGGGAGCACGTTGTTCCTGCGTGGCAATTTGGCCACCAGCGTCAATGCTGGCAAGATGGCGGACGTAAAAACTGTAAGAAAAAAGACAAAACTTTTCGTTTGATGGAAGCCGACTTGCACAACCTAACTCCTGCTATTGGTGAAGTAAACGGTGACCGTTCGAACTACAACTTCAGCCAATGGAACGGTATGGATGGCGTAAGTTATGGTCGCTGTGAGATGCAAGTGAACTTTAAGCAGCGTAAAGTCATGCCACCAGACCGTGCGCGTGGCTCAATTGCTCGCACCTATCTATACATGAGCAAAGAGTACGGTTTCAAACTGTCGAAGCAGCAAACGCAATTAATGAGTGCTTGGAACAAAACCTATCCTGTCGATAAATGGGAATGTGAGCGTGACGAGCGCATTGCAAAAGTACAGGGCAATCACAACCCATTTGTTCAAGAAGCCTGCCGCGCACTGTAACCTCCGACCTCGAAGCGTTTCAATTACTGATATTGAAACGCTTCTTGCCCCTTGTTTTTTCGGTGCAAAGCATCCATGTTAGGGTTTAAGTTTATTCTCTTGCTGGAAATCTCATGCGTACCCCTCGAATTTATCATCCAGAAACCATTCATCAACTTGGCTCACTTGCTTTAAGTGACGACGCAGCAGGCCATATCGGTCGTGTTTTGCGCATGAAAGAAGGCCAAGACGTTTTCCTTTTTGACGGCAGTGGCGCAGAGTTCCCAGCGGTTATCAGTGACGTCAGCAAGAAATCAGTTTTGGTTAACATCACCGAGCGCTTAGAAAACAATATTGAATCCCCTCTAGATCTGCACCTTGGTCAAGTCATTTCACGTGGCGATAAGATGGAGTTCACCATCCAAAAGTCTGTTGAACTTGGCGTCAATACCATCACTCCTCTGATTTCTGAACGTTGTGGCGTCAAGCTTGACCAAAAGCGTTTTGAGAAAAAACTCGCGCAATGGCAGAAAATCGCCATCAGTGCCTGTGAGCAATGTGGGCGTAATGTCGTGCCCGAAATTCGTCCAATTATGAGCTTGGAAGAGTGGTGTAAAGAAGAGTACGATGGTTTAAAGCTTAACCTTCACCCTCGTGCTAAATACTCAATCAACACTTTGCCAACCCCGGTTGAAAAAGTGCGCCTACTGATCGGTCCTGAAGGCGGTTTATCGTCTGAAGAAATCGAGATGACTCGAGAATACCAATTTGAAGAAACGCTACTCGGCCCTCGCGTTCTGCGTACCGAAACAGCGGCTCTGACAGCAATTACAGCCTTACAAGTTCGTTTCGGCGATCTTGGTTAAACGGAGAAAAATAATGATCAAACTCGGTATCGTAATGGACCCAATCTCGTCCATTAACATCAAAAAAGACTCTAGCTTTGCCATGATGCTTGAAGCGCAACGACGCGGCTATGAAATCCACTACATGGAAATGAATGATCTGCATCTCGATCAAGGCGTTGCCATTGCAGATACTAAAGTGGTAGAACTAAAAGAAGATCCAAACGGTTGGTACGAGTTCAAATCAGAGCAAACTATCGAACTGTCTGAGCTAGACGCGGTGCTAATGCGTAAAGATCCTCCGTTTGATACTGAATACATCTACGCGACTTACATCCTTGAGCGTGCAGAAGAACAAGGTGCACTGATCGTTAACAAGCCTCAAAGCTTACGTGATTGTAACGAAAAGCTGTTTACAGCATGGTTCCCAGAGCTGACACCTACAACGATCGTGACGCGAAAAGCAGAGAAAATTAAAGAATTTCGTGAAAAACATGGTGATGTCATCCTGAAACCGCTTGATGGTATGGGTGGCGCGTCCATCTTCCGTGTAAAAGAAAACGATCCAAACGTCTCTGTAATCATCGAGACATTGACTAACCACGGTCAAAACTACGCAATGGCACAAACCTTCGTGCCAGACATCAGCAACGGTGACAAACGTATCCTAGTGGTAGATGGCGAACCTATGCCTTACTGTCTAGCACGCATTCCTGCTAAAGGCGAAACGCGCGGCAACCTAGCCGCTGGTGGTACTGGTGAAGCTCGTCCGCTAAGCGAAACCGACCTCAAAATTGCGCAAACCGTTGCCCCGACACTGAAAGAAAAAGGCCTTATCTTTGTTGGCCTTGACGTAATTGGCGACAAGCTAACAGAAATCAACGTCACCAGCCCAACCTGTATTCGCGAAATTGAAGCAGCTTTTGATATCTCAATCACAGGCAAGCTGATGGATGCGATTGAGCGTCGAGTAAAAGGCGAATAACTCAAACTGTATTACAGTTAATAGAGAGCGTAGTACATTAACTTAAGCAAACTCATGCACATACCTAGATGATAAACTGTATGATGTTTGCTTAAGGGCATTTACGAGAGTTAAGGGTCAGTATGAGTATGAATCTCACAAATCACTTTTTGGTTGCCATGCCTGGGATGAAAGATCCGTACTTTCAAAACAGCGTGATCTACGTTTGTGAGCACAACGAAGACGGCGCTATGGGGCTGATGATCAATGCTCCTGTTGATATCACCGTCGGCAACATGCTCAAGCAGGTGGAAGTTCAGCCAGTACACCCGCGCCTATTTGAAGCCAGTCTAGATAGACCAGTTTACAATGGCGGCCCAATCTCGGAAGATCGTGGCTTTATTTTGCATAAACCCAAAGATTACTACGAGTCCAGCGTCCAAATGACCGATGACCTCGCGGTAACCACTTCGCGTGATATTCTGTCGGTGTTAGGAACAGAAGCAGAACCAAGTGATTACTTAGTGGCACTTGGCTACTCCGGTTGGAGTGCAGGCCAATTAGAAAGTGAGCTGGTCGAAAACTCTTGGCTCACCATTGAAGCGACGCCTGAAATTATCTTTAATACACCAATCAACGAGCGTTGGAAGAAAGCGATCGAAAAGCTGGGCATCGACCCAAGTCACCTTTCAGCAGACTCTGGACATGCTTAGTCCAAATATACAGTTACATTAGATAGAGACACCTTATGTCACGCACAATTATGGCTTTTGACTTTGGAACCAAAAGCATTGGTAGCGCTATTGGCCAAGAAATTACTGGTACAGCTTCCCCATTAAAAGCCTTTAAAGCCAATGACGGTATTCCAAACTGGGACGATATCGAAAAGCAAATCAAAGAGTGGCAACCAGATTTGCTAGTGGTCGGTTTACCGACCGATCTGCATGGTAAAGACCTTGAGACCATAACCCCTCGTGCACGAAAATTTGCTAAGCGTCTGCAAGGCCGATACGGATTGCCTGTTGAACTGCATGATGAGCGTTTATCTACTGCAGAAGCTCGTGCGGAGTTGTTCAGCATGGGCGGCTATAAAGCCCTATCGAAAGGTAATGTTGACTGCCAGTCAGCAGTGGTGATTCTAGAAAGCTGGTTTGAAGCCCTTTGGGATGAGTAAACACTTCAAGCACAATGAAAAAAGGTTGGCTCCTGCCAACCTTTTTTGTTTCTGGATTGGATTAATCCATATCGATCTTAACGTTCGCCAAACTGCCCGTAGAGAATGCTTCACCACGCTGCGTTTTCAACATCAAGCGCAGATCATTTGCCGAGTCGGCACTATGTAGTGCATCCTCTTCGCTGATCTTACCTTGCATCACTAACTTATAGAGAGATTGATCGAACGTCAGCATACCAAACTCATTTGAGCGAGCCATGGTTGACTTCAACTCATGTAAATCTCCGCGACGAATCAAATCCGACACACGTGGACTATTTAGCAAGATCTCAAATACACCATGACGTCCCTGCCCATTTTTATCTCGGATCAGCTGCTGACCAACCACGCCTTTTAGGTTCATCGACAAATCGAACAAGAATTGTTCTTTTTGATCTTTCGGTACCAAGTGAAGAATGCGCTCTAAAGCTTGGTTTGCATTGTTGGCGTGCAACGTTGCCATACACAGGTGACCCGTTTCGGCGAAGGTCATCGCGTATTCCATTGTTTCACGGCTACGGATCTCACCAATCAAAATCATATCTGGTGCTTGGCGCAGCGAGTTTTTAAGCGCAACTTCATAGCTTTCCGTATCTAACCCAACTTCACGTTGAGTCACGATACAGCGCTTGTGTTCATGCACGAACTCGATCGGATCTTCGACCGTCAAAATGTGCCCGGTTTTATTGCTGTTTCGATAGCCTGTCATCGCCGCCATAGTGGTCGATTTACCCGAACCAGTAGCACCGACCACCAGCACCAAACCACGCTTAGCTATCGCCAAATCTTGCAACACTAACGGTAACTTTAACTGCTCAAAAGTAGGAATATTAGTTTCAATACGACGAATCACTGCGCCTGGTAACTCGCGTTGAAAAAAGGCACTCACACGGAAGCGACCACAATCTCTCACAATGGCAAAATTCGACTCGCGACTTTTACGAAATTCCTGACGCCGATCTGGTTCCATAGCGCTGTCGAGTAATGCAGCCACATCACTCTCGGTGAGTTTTTCCCCTTGCGGACGCAATTCGCCATCCACACGAAATAGAATTGGCGCTCCAACCGTGATGTAAAGATCCGACGCTTTCAGCGCCAACATGCCTTCGAGAAATTTATCTAGATCCATCTTCCGTATTCACCATTATCTGTATGAACGTTACGAGAATTGCTGCACTTCTAATCCGATCTTACTATCGACCTCTTCACGAGCAACCATGCCTTGCGCCATTAACTGACGAGCATTTTGCTCCATGGTTTGCATGCCGTGAGCCGCACCTGTTTGAATAATCGAATACATCTGCGCGACTTTGTCTTCGCGGATCAAGTTACGAATCGCAGGCGTTGCCATCATAATTTCATGGCATGCAATACGGCCACCACCATTACGCTTCAGAAGCTTTTGCGCGATAACCGAACGAAGGGACTCAGATAGCATCGAGCGGACCATATCTTTATCACTACCAGGAAACACATCGATAATACGGTCAATGGTTTTTGCCGCCGAGCTGGTGTGCAACGTCCCGAAAACTAAGTGACCCGTTTCTGCCGCCGTTAAGGCAAGGCTGATGGTTTCTTTGTCACGCATCTCACCAACCAGAATAACGTCTGGGTCTTCGCGCAATGCACTACGCAAAGCATTTTGGAAACTATGGGTGTCACGGTGAACTTCACGCTGGTTGATCAAACATTTATTGTTGTTGTGAACAAATTCAATCGGATCTTCAATTGTGAGTACGTGCTTGTTGTGATTACGGTTAATGTAGTCAACAATGGCTGCTAAGGTCGTCGATTTACCTGAACCTGTTGGGCCAGTGACCAGAACTAAGCCTTTTTCAGCGTTCGCAATTTTTTTGAAGATCTCTGGCGCTTCTAGCTCTTCCAGAGTTGGAATGCTACTTGGAATGGTACGAAATACTGCCGCACAACCGCGAGATTGGTTGAAAGCGTTGACACGGAAACGGCCAACGTTATGCAACTCAAAAGAGAAATCGACTTCGAGTTTTTCTTCGAACTCACTGCGTTGGGCATCGTTCATGATTTCGAAAACCAAACGATGCACTTCTTGGTGTGTAAACGCTGGAATGCCTAGTTTTCTCACATCCCCATCAATACGAACCATTGGTGGGACACCTGCAGAAAGATGTAGATCCGAGGCATTATGTTTTACACTAAAATTCAGTAACTCAGTGATATCCATTTAAAATCCTTAAGTCTAAAGTACAGCTATGAGTAGTATTCAACAAAATATTGAACATATCACCTCTCAAATTCGATATGACGAGCAAAAATGTGGTCGAACTCCAGAGTCAGTGCAACTTCTAGCGGTAAGCAAAACTAAACCTGTCGAGGCAATTCTCGAAGCCTACCAAGCGGGACAAACCGCCTTTGGTGAAAACTACGTTCAAGAGGGCGTCAGTAAAGTTCAGCACTTTGCCGAGCATTATCCAGATAATCGAATCGAATGGCACTTCATTGGCCCGATTCAATCCAATAAATCGCGACTTGTTGCTGAACATTTCGATTGGGTTCACACCATCGATCGAACCAAGATAGCTCAACGCCTGAATGATCAGCGGCCAAGCGAACTTAAACCGCTACAAGTTCTGATTCAGGTTAACACCAGTGGTGAGGCATCTAAGTCTGGTGTCACTGAAGCGGAAGTATTCGAGCTGGCGGAGTTGATTTCTCGCCTACCTAACCTCACTTTAAGAGGGTTGATGTCGATTCCTGCCAACGTGTCTGACTACGAATCACAACTCCGTGAATTTCAGAAGTTGGCTACGTTGAAGCAAACACTCGAAGCACAGTTCCCAGAAATCGATACATTATCAATGGGAATGAGTGGTGATATGACCGCTGCAATCGAAGCTGGTAGTACAATGGTTCGTATTGGAACCGCTATTTTCGGCGCACGAGACTACAGCTAAATCAACAAAACGCTCACTCGCGACATAAGTTATGTCGTCAATCGTTAGAGCGTAAATGCGCAATCATCTTACTCGCCAATAGGAGCAGTAAGTAACAGCGGCGCCATTATACACCTGAGCGCACAACAAATTCTAAATATCATGATGGAAATCAGACAAATGGAACATAAAAAAATCGCCTTCATTGGTGCTGGCAACATGGTGAGAGCCATTGTTTCCGGCTTGGTTGCTAACGGATACCCAGCGCAAAACATTACCGCGACGGCTCCTTCAGAGGCTCGCCGCCTTCTGCTAGAACAAGATTTTGGCATCCGTACCACCAGCGATAACATCCAAGCTGCGACCGAGGCGGATGTGGTGGTATTGTCTGTAAAACCGCAAATGATGGCGGATGTCTGTAAACCACTGCAATCGATCGATTTCACTAATAAACTGGTGATTTCTATTGCCGCAGGCATCAACTGTTCACGATTGGATGATATGCTAGCCACCAAATTGAACTTGGTTCGTGTTATGCCAAATACGCCATCACAACTTGGATTGGGTATGAGTGGGTTGTTCGCACCAACTCATGTAACCGAGCACGACAAAGCTTTTGCCGCAGAGTTAATGGAAGCGGTCGGTAAAGTATGTTGGGTTGAGCAAGAGTCTGGCATCAATAATGTGATTGCCGCAGCGGGCAGTGCTCCAGCATACTTCTTCCTGTTTATGGAAGCGATGCAAGCAGAAGCGATTGCGCAAGGCTTTGATAAAGAGACCGCTCGACTATTGGTTCAGCAAGCTGCACTGGGCGCGGCCAGTATGGTGGTTAGCAACCCAGAAACTGAGCTATCGACCCTGCGTGAGAACGTAACTTCGAAAGGTGGGACAACGGCAGAAGCACTGCGTACATTCAACGAACATCAACTTTCAGATATTGTCGCTAAAGCCATGCAAGCTGCTGTGGCTCGCGCGGAAGAAATGGAAAAACTGTTTTAATTATTTGGATGAACTCCGTTTAGTATCATCCATCACTTGTTAAGGGTACCTTATGAATTCAATGAGTTTTCTCATCTCAACCCTATTTGACCTGTACATCATGGTCGTAATTTTGCGAATTTGGTTGCAAGCTGCGCGCGCAGACTTCTACAACCCATTCTCGCAATTTATAGTAAAAGCGACTCAGCCGGTCATTGGTCCATTGCGCCGCGTTATCCCTTCCGTGGGGAATATTGACCTAGCAACCGTGTTGTTTGCCTACGTGTTGTGTGTGCTTAAGTTTGTCGTGCTTATCCTAATAGCTTCGAACGGTTCCGTCTCTTTCAGCGCTGACTTCTTATTCTTGGGCTTATTATCATTAATCAAAGCCGCAGGTGGCCTATTGTTCTGGGTACTATTGATCCGTGCAATTTTGAGCTGGGTAAGCCAAGGCCGCAGCCCTATCGAGTACGTATTCCATCAACTGACCGAGCCAATGTGCGCTCCAATCCGTCGTATTCTTCCGGCTATTGGTGGTCTTGATTTAAGCGTACTGGTGTTATTTATCGGCTTGCAGTTCGCGAACTTCTTAATGGGCGATATCATTGGTCCAATTTGGTTCCAGCTATAATGTCAGCTGCAGTTTGGCAAGATGGTGAGGACATCATCCTGAAGCTCTATATTCAACCTAAAGCTAGCCGCGATAAAATCGTTGGCTTGCATGGTGAAGAGCTAAAAATCGCCATTACTGCTCCACCTGTCGATGGCAAAGCTAATGCACACCTAACTAAGTTCTTAGCCAAGCAGTTTAAAATCGCTAAGGGCTTGGTTCACATAGAAAAAGGTGAATTAGGACGGCACAAACAAATTCGGATAGAATCGCCTACCCAGATACCGACAGAAATTAAAGCCATCTTATGATGGCTTTTTATTTACGATTTTGTACCACACTTACTAATACCAACGACTGAGTACGCATTTTTTACCCCCTGACCAAGGTAAAATTGCAGCTTTGGTTGTTTTATAACAAGTGCTTTGAGGAAGTAACAATGAGCAAATGGATTACCGCATTACTGATTAGCCTGTTGTCGTTACCAAGCTTCGCCGATCAGTTTAAAAATATGAAAGATATCGAAGTACACTATGTCGCGTTTAACTCAACATTCCTAACACCCAAAGTCGCACGTAGCTACGATATCAAACGTAATGGATACCTCGCTGTGGTTAATATTAGCGTGTTAGATAGAGCTTCATTGGGTAAGCCAGCATTAGAAGCAAAAATTGCTGGACGCGCGAAGAACCTTATCGGCCAAACTCAGACCTTGACCTTTCGTGAAGTCAAAGAAGGCAATGCGATATACTATTTAGCCGAACTACCAATTACCCACGAAGAAATTTTTACTTTCGATATTGACGTAAAAGCTGGAAACAAAGGCTCAGGTAAGCTTAAATTCACCCAGAAGTTTTATGTTGAAGAGTAATTGGGTTGTGATGTTCCAAAAGCTTTTGGATCTAAGCAGGCTAAAAACCACTTATTAGTTAAAGAATATCTAGAGGAGAACGATTTGTTCTCCTCTATCACTATTAAAAGAGATTCCCATGAAAAAAATTGTGCTAGCAACTGGTAACCAAGGCAAAGTTCGTGAAATGGCAGATTTGTTGTCTGACTTCGGCTTTGAAGTATTAGCGCAAAGTGAATTCAATGTATCGGAAGTAGCTGAAACGGGTACAACTTTCATTGAAAACGCAATCATTAAAGCTCGCCATGCCGCACAAGAAACAGGGCTTCCTGCGATTGCAGATGACTCTGGCTTAGAAGTCGATTTCTTAAAAGGCGCTCCGGGCATTTACTCTGCACGTTACGCAGGCGAGAGCGCATCTGATCAAGAGAATCTAGAAAAATTGCTAGCGGCAATGGAAGGCGTACCAGAAGCAGAGCGTACAGCACGTTTCCACTGTGTATTAGTCCTCATGCGTCACGAGAACGACCCAACGCCTATCGTCTGTCACGGTAAATGGGAAGGCCGAATTCTAACTGAAGCACACGGTGAAAATGGCTTTGGCTACGACCCAATCTTCTTTGTTCCTGAAGACAACTGTGCGTCAGCCGAACTTGAACCTGCACGTAAGAAACAACTGTCTCACCGCGGTAAAGCGCTCAAGTCGTTGTTTGCTCAACTGTCTGAGCAAGTGTCTCAGTAATCACGAGCGAATTAGACCATGTTAACGCCCCCAGCACTCAGCTTGTATGTACACATCCCGTGGTGTGTGCAAAAGTGCCCGTATTGCGACTTTAACTCTCACGCGCTCAAAACCGAGATTCCAGAAGAAGAGTACATCAGTGCCCTTTTAGAAGATTTGGATACCGACATTGAGAAATACCGACTTAACGAAGCGCCACGTCCACTGCATTCAATCTTCATTGGTGGTGGTACGCCGAGTTTGATTTCGGCAGAAGGCATCGAGCGTCTACTTAAGGGCATTGAAGCGCGTATCCCGTTCAAGCCTGAAATCGAAATAACCATGGAAGCGAATCCAGGCACCATCGAAGCAGAGCGTTTTGTTGGCTACCGCAAAGCTGGTGTAACGCGTATCTCTATCGGCGTACAAAGCTTTGAGCAGCAGAAGCTTGAGCGTTTGGGGCGCATTCACGGCCAAGACGAAGCCGTCAATGCTGCTAAGCTGGCGCACCAAATCGGTTTGAACAGCTTTAACCTCGATCTCATGCACGGCTTACCTGATCAAAGCATCGAACAAGCCTTGGCAGATTTGGACAAAGCGATTGAGTTGGCACCGCCGCACTTGTCTTGGTATCAGTTGACCATCGAACCAAACACCATGTTTTACTACAAGCCACCAACGCTACCTGACGATGATGACTTGTGGGATATTTTCGAGCTCGGACACCAAAAACTTGCAGCCGCGGGTTATGTGCAATATGAAATCTCCGGTTACAGCAAGCCGGGCTATCAGTGTCAGCACAACCTCAACTACTGGCGCTTTGGTGATTACCTTGGTATCGGTTGTGGCTCTCATGGCAAACTCAGTTTTACCGACGGACGTATTATTCGAACGACAAAGGTAAAACACCCGCGAGGCTATTTAGCGGCTTATCAAAATATGGTCAAACCTTATCTGCATACAGAACATGTCGTCGCGGATGAAGATCGTCCATTCGAGTTCTTTATGAACCGATTCCGCTTAATCGAAGCCTGTCCGAAGCAAGATTACGTGGACACCACGGGCTTACCGCTTAGTACGATTCAAGAAACCATCAGCTGGGCGATAGAAATGGGCTACCTGAGTGAAACGCCTACCCACTGGCAAATTACTGAAAAAGGGAAGCTCTTCCTTAATGATTTGCTCGAAGCCTTTATGGCCGAAGAAAGCGAAGAGTAACGCAACCCAAAAACAAAAAAAGCCTCTCAATTGAGAGGCTTTTATTTAGAAATGTACCGTCCTAAATAAGGTTGACACATTTCCAACATTAGAAAATTGAACGGCCAATTCGCTCTGAGAGCAGCTCAAGCGCCTTAGTACCAGCAAGCGAGTTACCTGAAAGATCAAGCTCTGGAGACCATACTGAAATGGACATTTCACCAGGTACTACCGCAATAATGCCACCACCAACACCAGACTTACCAGGCATTCCAACGCGATAAGCAAACTCGCCCGCGCCATCATACAAGCCACACGTTGCTAACAGTGCATTAAGTTGTTTGGTTTGCACAGGAGAAACTACAGGCTTACCCGTTTGTACCGATGTGCCCTTGTTTGCTAAATAGCTAAACGTTTTAGCCAAATCGACGCAACTCATCTTCAGCGCACAAGCGTGGAAGTAGTTTTGTAGTACTGGAATCACTTCATTTTCGAAGTTGCCAAACGAACGCATGAGATATGCAATCGCCGCATTACGGTCACCATGCATCATTTCGGATGCCGCAACGACTTTGTCATACACAATATGGGTATCACCAGAAAGCTGACGCACAAACTCCAACAGGCGCTGACGAGGCGCAGATAAGCGAGTTTGTAACAAATCCGCCACTACTATCGCTCCAGCATTTATAAATGGATTACGAGGAATACCTTGCTCCATTTCTAGCTGGATTAGCGAATTAAATGCCTGCCCCGAAGGCTCTTTTCCCACTCGAGACCAAATTTCTTCTTGCTTGTACAAGCACATCGCTAACGTCAAGCTCAATGCTTTTGAAATAGATTGGATAGAGAAAGGTTCATCGGCATCACCCGCCTTAATAACCTCACCTTCGTTGGTGTATACCGCAATACCTAACTTGTTGCTGGGTACTTTTGCCAGAGCAGGAATGTAATCAGCCACTTTACCTTGGCCGATTAAAGGGCGTACTTCCGCCAAAATATCTGTCAAAATTTCCACTGTCGGTTTCATTCTCTACCTTCTATTTACAAGAGAACTCGTTGAGCTCAGAGGTAAAAAAAGCCAACGTGTCGTTGGCTTTTCCATAGGGTTCGTTCGACTCAAGTCGATTATGGTTTTACTGCCACAATAATATTGCGGTTGATAGATTGATCAACACGGTGAAGATAACCGATGTAAGGCTCTTCTGAAAGTACCTTCCAACCTTGCTCTTCAAATAATGCCGCGACATCTTTCCATTTCAATGTGAATTCATTGAAAGACAACACCACTGAACCTTGCTTTTTCAATACCACTTTCCATGCAGGCAGAGCCTCGTTTAAAAGCTCTAGTGGACTGCGGTTCAGTTTGCTGTCCTTAGCATTTTTGCTGCCGTGTTGCACGCCATAAGGCAGATCAGACACCATCACATCAACTGAGTTCTTTTTCACGACTTGATCAGCGATACGAGTATCAGCCGAATACAGCTTCATAAACTGAAGATTGCCTTGGTTGTAATCTTCTTTATTTGCTGCAGCTTCAACCACGAAACCATCCGCCACTTTCTTGCCACCCGCAGTGCGCTTTTCTTTGCTCACTTTGTGCTTAAAGCGGCCATTCTTCATGAACTTAACAATAAAGGTCTGGATCTCTTGCACCCACTTGGCGTTGATCTCAACCCCTACCACGTTCAAACCGTGGATCAAGCCTTCAAATAAGGTTGTACCTTTACCACACATTGGATCCATTAAGGTCAGTTGTTCACTTCCCGTATTGGACGCACTAATGCCGATATTCACCATCAAACGGGTAAACTGCTCATTTGTTTTCCCGGTGTAGCGCAAAATCTGGCTCATGCTTTCCGGGAAAGTGTTAAATACGGGCGCTTGAACTGGTCGAAGTAAACCATCTTCGCGCACTTCAAATAGCGCATAGTAAATCGAAGAGGCTGCGATTCTTCGCGCCTGCTCATCGGTTAGCGCTTCCTGACAAGAAAACACCAACGCAGCAGGTAAGCCAACGTCTTTACTACCAATTTCTGTCACATCCACGCCTTGTGAAACTAAAATTGCTTTTAGTTCAGAACAGGCAATGGTCATTGCGCTATCAAAGTAAATTCGGTTATGACCCGGATTCGCTAATATCGCGTAATGGTACATCCCATGAACTCCTCTGGTTACGCAATACGCTTATATTTGATATCCCAAACACCGTGACCAAGACGGTGACCACGAGCTTCAAACTTCGTTAGCGGGCGATCGTCTGGACGAGGAACGAAATCACCATCTTTAGCAATGTTTTCGAAACCTGGCGCTTGGTTCATCACTTCAATCATGTGCTCTGCGTAGTTTTCCCAGTCGGTCGCCATGTGGAAAATACCTTCATTAGGGATAAGCTTCTCACGCACCATTTCCGCAAAACCTAATTGAACAATACGACGCTTGTGGTGACGCTTCTTATGCCAAGGGTCTGGGAAGAACAATTGCAGTGTCGATAAGCTGCCATTTGGGATCATGTGTTCGAATACTTCTACCGCATCGTGACACATTACACGCAGGTTAGTAATTCCCGCTTCGCGAGCATCGGCAAGACAAGCACCAACGCCTGGGCTATGAACTTCGATACCGATGAAGTTTTTCTCTGGCGCGTTCTTTGCCATTTCAACCAATGAAGCACCCATACCAAAACCGATCTCAAGCACTACTGGGTTATCGTTGCCAAACACCTCTTTCCAATCGAGAAGTTCAGCTTTGAAGTCAATACCCATCGTAGGCCAGCATTCATTCATCGCGCTCTCTTGACCTTTAGTCAAACGCCCTTCACGGCGTACAAAGCTGCGGATTTTGCGGATCAGCTTTCCGTCTTCGTTGTATTCGTTAGTGGTTACTTCACTCATTGATTTTGCCTGCACATTGATTAATCAAAGCGGGGATTATCCAAAGAATTTACTTAGGTGCAAGTATTTGTTGAGCTCTTGGTCTATGGCAACCCAAAAGCAACGACACACCTCTTTATATCCCTACTGTTTATCCGTTGTACTTCTTGTCCATTATGTGGTGCAATTTTGCACCTAACCAATAATAGAATACAGAGCAAGTCGTGACACCTTTCGCCAGTGCCATCTTAGAATGGTATGACGCATATGGAAGAAAAGATCTTCCGTGGCAACAAAATAAGACCGCATACAGTGTCTGGTTGTTTCAACGAATCACGACCGCTTAGTGGCACTCTAACATAACTATTTGTTTTTATAAGACAATTAAACTCCTTTTAATATATGTGGTTCACTTCAGATTTTATCGGCAAAAGTTAACTCAATCGGATTACTAAAACTAATGGCAACAAAATCGCTTACACCGAAGCAATTTCAAGAGCACTTACTGACTTGGCAACGTCAACACGGTCGACATGATCTTCCGTGGCAACAAAACCCATCACCGTATCGTGTTCTTGTTTCAGAGGTGATGCTGCAACAGACACAAGTAGTCACGGTCATTCCTTACTTTGAACGTTGGATGGCTAGTTTTCCGACCATTGAGGCACTTGCGAACGCAACGGAAGATGAAGTCATGAACCATTGGCAAGGTTTAGGCTACTACTCGCGGGCACGAAATTTACGTAAAGCAGCCATTTATATTCATGAAACATGGGCCGATGAGTTTCCATCTGACGTGACAACCCTGCAAGAAATTCCAGGCGTGGGTCGATATACCGCAGGGGCGATCGCATCATTTGCGTTCAATACATACGGCCCTATCGTAGACGGCAACGTAAAACGCCTATTTTGCCGTTATTTTGGGATCGAAGGGGTACCGGGCACCTCTGCTGTAGATAAGCAGCTCTGGAGCACTGCAGAAGCTTATACGCCAATAATCAATAACAGGCAGTATGCCCAAGGCCTTCTGGATATGGGCGCGACCCTCTGTAAACCTAAATCGCCTGACTGTGGTGCGTGCTCATTCACCACCACATGCATCGCATACCAAACGAATCGCGTCAGTGAGCTACCAACACCAAAACCCAAGAAAATTATTCCGACCAAACCCGGGCATTTTCTCTGGATCGAATCCAATGGAAAGCTGCTACTCGAAAAACGGGCTGATGATGGTATTTGGGGCGCACTATGGTGTTTACCCCAGATTTATATTGAACCTGAGCAGTTAGGTGATCACGTCAAACTGCAAGGCTCATTTAAACATACATTTTCACATTATAAGCTTGATGGGAAAGTATGGTTCATCAATAAGTTAGGTGTAGAAAACGCTCAACAGCAATGGATTCCATTTAACAATTTGAGTGACTTAGGTCTTCCAAAACCAATCCGAACATTCATTGAAAAACATTTAAAAAAAGCGGCCTTGAAATAAAAGAAAATCACGAAATATGATGAAAAGTGTGCCACGTGGCACACCTTTATAAAAACCACTAATTAACATTTAAATTCAATAGCTTAATCATAAATTTATTTTATTTCATCTTAAAAAGTCTCCCAAGTGGGAGACTTTTGGTTTTTTGACAAAAAGTTATTAACAAACAATGCATTACGGTTGATTTTATTTTTTATAAATAAATTTAAAACTCATACTTTTCAAAAAATCGGTATTGAAAGTTTAAAAGTTTGAAAATATGGCTCGTTTACATCTACCAATCGATCAAATGCCCTGTATGTTTCCAAAGGAGCCACACCTGCTTCTAAAGAAGAGTTGATAGAGAAAGAACAATGACGGAAAACATTTAAATACAGTGACGTTGAATTAAAAAATGACAGGGGATTAGTAAAAAGTGTTCACCGGTGAACACTTTTTAGATTTCACTAAAAAACCATAATAAACAAAATGTTATGGTGATTTTTATTTTTTATAAATAAACTTAAAACTCATACTTTAAAAAAATTGGTATTGAAAGTTTAAAAGTTTAAAAGTTTGAAAATATGGCTCGTTTACATCTACCAATCGGCCAAATGCCCTGTATGTTTCTAAAGGAGTCACGCCCGCTTCTAAAAAAGAGTTGATAGAGAAAGAACAATGACAGATAACTTTGACCATTTATTACCAAACCTCAAAGAATTTGAGTTACCGAACGTGCCATTTAAAGTGGTCGACCCATCATCTTTACCACCGCAGACACTCATGGCGTTTGACGAGTTCATGAGGGGTGCCAGCGTTCCGCATCGCGTTTATGTGTACACTCAAGATTACTCACGCTTTTGCATGCTGGTTCGCCGTGGCGATATCACGGTTCAATCACAGGAATAAGAATGAAATCACAGTGGCAATGTTTTAATGTTTAAGTACTTCTCATTCAAAAGCGCTGCCACTTCTCTATTCCGACCATCATGAGAAGCTATCAAATCACCTGTGGCCAAAAGAGCTTTCGCTTGCTCCGATAACACCAACATCTTTCCCCAGAAAGGTTTGCTCCATAAGAACGTCATGAAACTATCTGAGGCTATTGGGTAGTTTTTAGGTGCAGTTTCACTAAACAGTAAGAGCTCTTGCGGAATAAGAAACTCTGTTAACTGACAGGCAGAGACTTCTCCACCCCATATCGCATCAGGTGTAACTGGGATGTCCTCCCATCGCTTCGGTGCAGGTAACCGTAGACGCTGTGACTTTTCGACAATACATCGCTTATATCCAAGTAACCACTCATACAACAACTGTTCAAGACTTAATAAACGTCGATTGCTTTTAGTGTTCGATAGATACTGGTTTTTCTTTAAATAAGTCATGGTTTTCGCAACCATACCCAATGAAACCTCAGACTTTTCCGCAATATGTTGATACGAGCTTTGCAGTAAGGATGATTCAGCATACAAAGCAAACACACATCGAACCACACCAGGAGTCATTGATGCACTGACGGGTAACTGAATCTGCACTTCAGGAGGGGACTGAATAAGGATATAGCAACCTTTTCTTACGATCCTAGCCTTCCCCTTAAGATCGATAAAATTAACTCTAAGAGACTTGCACTGTGCGACCAAAAAATCGCTTAACGCCCCACAAATCAAAACAGTATTCAGTCCAACGGATTGTTGAAAACTCACTAAACTTTCTTTTCGATGGATAAGTTTAAACTGGCACTTGAAGTTGTGCTCCATACCATCTAACTGAAGCGAAAAAACACCAGATTGTGATCCATAGTCCCACTGAACTACAATGGCATTCAGGTCACCTGGAAGTTGCTTAATCCACTCACTGATGTGTGCTCGCATAGCATGAGGCTCCAACAAATTTTCACGAAATTAAATATTTCATGAATCATGAAAAAATTCACTTCGTGAAAAACTAGTTGTGCCATTGAGTTTTGGATGTGATTTAGCCGTGTAAAAAGGGCACTCTACTCAATTATGAATTGCAGATTATGGATGCTCGGTGATCACACAGGGGCTAAAACCAATCCAACTAACTTTTGGACAAAAGCACGTTAGAGTATGGGGCTCTAATGTGCGAGACTTGGATTAGAAAAAGTATCTTGAAACCTTAAACGTTTGTATGGCGCTTGGCTTATTGGCAAAGTTCGTCAATCATTTGCTCAAAGTTAGGTTACTTTGATTTGGCCACGCTTATGATTTTAGACACAGAGCTTTCATTTGACGGTGCAACCTCCTGTGAGGTTGATAGGCTTGTTCAAGGTTCGCTAGACAACACTTAGGAAAAGAACTTTAACCGCACTGTTTCATGGGTGAGATTAAAATCAACTAATCAATTTTTGTCTGTAACGCTCTCTTGATACGAATAAATTTTATATATTAATAAATTAACCATAATTCATTAATACTTTCTGATTACTCTCGCCAATGGTAAGTCATTAATTTACTTATAACATTTGCGCTTCATCATACATCGCCTACCCTTACTAAGCAGACTTCATATAAGGAGAAAATCATGAAGCAGATGGGAACGTTGGGATTAGCTATGTTGGTTGTGCTAAGTGCTAGCGCATCCGACCCTAAAGACGCAACTAAAGCCACTATCAGTGTCAATAACCAAGTTAAAGCAGATTTACCGTTCAACGATAAGAAAGACTTTGAAAATGCTCAAAAAGGTTTTATTGCCAAACAAGACGTTGTCACGATTAAAAATGATAATGGTGACGTAGTTTGGGATCTTGAAGCCTATAAAAAATACATAAGCATAGATAAGCCTTCTCCGAACACCGTTAACCCAAGCTTATGGCGTAATGCGCAGCTAAACATGATCAATGGCCTATTTGAAGTTACTGATGGTATCTATCAGGTCCGAGGTTACGACTTGTCCAACATTACGTTTATAAAAGGCGATAAAGGATGGATTGTATTTGATCCGCTCATCTCTCAGGAAACAGCAAAAGCAGCACTGGACTTTATTAACAAAGAGTTAGGTGAAAGACCCGTTACTGGTGTCTTCTATAGCCACAGTCACATAGACCACTTCGGAGGCGTACGTGGCATTGTCGATGAAGAAGACGTGATTTCAGGCAAAGTGCCTATCGTCGCCTCTCAAGGCTTTACCGAGCATGCTGTGTCTGAAAACGTGATCGCGGGTAACGCGATGGGACGACGAGCTGTATACATGTATGGTGCGCTTCTGCCAAGAAATGAAAAAGGCGGCGTAAACGGCGGTTTGGGTCAAACAACATCAACCGGCGTTGCGACGATGATCAAGCCAACCGATATCATCGAAAAAACGGGGGAAGAACGTACCATTGACGGTGTTAAAATGGTTTTCCAATATACACCAGGTACCGAAGCTCCAACTGAAATGAATATTTGGTTCCCTGATAAGAAAGCACTTTGGATGGCGGAAAATACCACCAATACAATGCATAATATCTTAACCCTTCGAGGAGCTCAGGTCCGTGACGCATTGAAATGGTCCAGTTACCTACAAGAAACCATTGATATGTGGGGCGATGACGTACAGGTGAAGTTCCAAAGCCACCATTGGCCAATGTGGGGACAAGAAGACATCCTCAAATACTTCAAAAAACAACGTGATATGTATAAATACACTCACGACCAAACCGTTCGCTTGATGAACCAAGGTTATATTGGATCCGAAATTTCAGAGATGATCGAGTTTCCGGATGAGATTGGTAAAACCTGGAGCTCCAGAGGCTACTACGGCACTTTACGTCATAACAGCCGAGCGGTTTATCAGCGCTACATGGGTTGGTATAACGGTAATCCATCAGACCTAAACAACCTACCCCCAACGGATGCTGCAGTTAAATATGTTGAATACATGGGCGGCGAACAAGAAGCCATCAAGAAAGCACAAGCTGACTTTGACAAAGGCAATTATCGTTGGGTGGCCGAGGTGTTAAAGCACGTGGTTTTCGCCAATCCTGAGAGTGGAAAAGGCAAAGCCTTATTAGCGGATGCCTATGAGCAAATGGGCTACCAAGCAGAGTCAGGCCCTTGGCGCTCGGTCTATTTACAAGGTGCTTATGAGTTAAGAAATGGCACGCCTAGTGCTGGCGGTACTAATGTTGCTTCTCCTGACATTATAAAGAATATGCCTCCAGAGATGTTGTTCGACTACTTAGCCGTGCGTATCTTACCAGAAAAAGCGGCAGGTAAAGCATTTGTCATGAATCTAAACTTTACTGATCTTGATGAAAAGTACTCTTTATACGTCGAGAACTCCGTGCTTAACCATACAACGAAGATCGCTGAAAAACCTGACGTGTCATTAGTATTGACTAAGGCTACGTTAGATGACGTTCAGCTTGGTAACATCACCTTAGAGAAAGCAATTGCAGACGGTCAGATTAAGCTCGATGGCAATCCTCAAGTACTGAAAGACTTTGTAGGGATGTTGGATAACTTCAACTTCTGGTTCAACATCGTAACACCGTAAGGAGTATTTATGACGAAGCGTGTACTAACCTGCATCGCTTCTGGTGTTATCGCATTAGCAAGCCCAACGAGTTGGGCTTGCTCTTATGATGGGTTGTTTACCAACCCATTTAGCGAGAGCTATCCCGGAGCATTGGATGTATCTATCGCTACACAGTTGGCTATTCGATCCCAGTCGATGAAGCCGCTAGAACTCATTGAGGGTGAAGCCGGACTGAGACGAGCCAGTTGGTGGTTAAACCTAATGGTAAAAGCAAACCCTGATTTATCTGCCGGTTCTTATGTTTACGTGGTTGATCGACAGCTATGGTCACGAATAAGCGAAAGTGACCACTCGATTGAAGTTCATGTATCGCCTCCGACTAAAAGTGCACAAGTTCTACAAATCTCAGAAGCCGCACTGCATAACCTAATATCCAAGCAGATAACGATAGACCAAGCTCGTGAACTCGGAGTAGTAAAAGAAACATAACCAACGCCACCTATACTACTACGTCTATTACACAGTTTAGCTCTAACACCTTAGCGTACCGTACAGGCTTTTTTATCATAAGAAAAAGCCTGTAAACCGCTAACAAGTGTTATTCACCAATTATTGTATCCAACACTATCCCCTTCAAAAATTGCTTAGTTAAAGAAACTCTATACTATGACGCTACGTATATGAACACTCCATAATCTACCGCTACAACGCAGAATTAATCTTGAAATATGAAGCCCCATCATTAAGTCAGCAGTAAGAAAGTGATTAGATTGGTCAATCACGCTTACTCTCAATTTTCGCATAATAAATATTTTCTTCGGATAACTTTTACTAAGGAAAACGCGCATTAACAAGATGTGTATGAGCTTCTAATCTAAAGCATAAAGGGGCACTTCTGTGCTACGAAGTGCCAATTGTGAAGGTTCTAGACAGCAATGAATTAGGGCAACCTAGCCACATTGCAATTTCATAGGGGATTTAGTCACTTAGTTTTAGGTGACATCATCACCTCACAAAGTAACTGCTTTACACTGGATATTAAAAATTCATCTTGATAGAAGCCTGCTGCCACTGACAGTCCAACAGGTGCGTTATCTATATTTGCTATTGGTATCGATATTTCAGGCAAACGACCAATACCAGAAAATGAAGTGATCGACATGGTTCGGTCATAAAAATCTAGCGCTGTTTCTATATCCTCAAGCGAATGTTTTAATGGCGCAATTGTGGGTACTGTGGGAAATAAAACCAAATCTCCCTTTTTAAGAAACGAGGACATTTCAAGAAAATATCGCTCACAAAGCAGGAGAGAATCGTTAACCGATTTGCGATCAAACTTGCGCACCGTTTCATATTTCATGGCAAAAAATGGGCTAAGTTCAGGCGATTCATGTTCAATCCAGTTACCGACAGTGTTTAAGAACTCAAAAGTTTGTAATGGTCTTAATGCATTAACATTAAGCATATCAAGGGTTGCCTCCTCGCCAAGAATATCGCTTAGTGTAATAGAGACAACATTGGCATCAATATTAACCAATAAATTGTTGATACTATCTTTTATCAGAGTTGATACCTCAGCATCAGAGGTATTAAAGGCATCTTCAAGCAGGTAAATAGTCTCTATTTTTTGTGATACCACGCTTTCACTCTTTAATAGCGTTTGCATAACATCGCCCAATACATTTATATCATTGGCAAAAGCCCCAACCGTACTCGTGCTAGGGACGAAAGGTAAGACACCTGCCTCCGATATTCGATGCATGGTTGGTCGCATGGCGTAAACGCCACACAAACTTGCAGGCACTCGGATTGAACCTGCTGAATCGGTTCCAATGGCAAAGTCAACTAAACCGCACGCAACAGCAGAAGCCGAACCACTCGATGAGCCTCCTGGTATTCTATCTGGCACTTTGGGGTTGACAGGTGTTCCAAAAAAGAAATTTTCGCCATCTAAACTATAAGTAAATTCATCGGATACCGTCTTACCTAAACAGGTCGCCCCTGAGCCTAATAGCTGATCAACACACAATGCGTTATAAATGGCAGCCTTATGTTTATTTTGCCAAGATGGGCTCCCATAGGAGGTTTTATACTGAGCAATATCAATATTATCTTTAACGGCAAATGTAAGCCCATTAAGTGCCCCTTTTAAATATGGCTCTATAGTGAAGGTTTCAACAAATGCGCCAGAGGATAAAAAGTTATACATGGGATTTCCTATCTTTATTGTTGTAAGACTGAGAAGATTATTCGCTTTATAGATTTAAGCGCTTGCAATCGCATCAAAGCAATTAGTCAGGATAAACAATAATACCCAGTGCTTCGAGAAGCTGTTCTTGCTGCCAAGCTGCAATTTTGATACCTGATGTATCGATTTTGCGGGGATCTAAACCGTCGAGTTCGGCGTGGCATAAATTGGCACCCTGTAGGCTAAATTGCCCCCAGACATCTTCGGAAAAAACACCTCGACTTAAATCTGACTCTTTCAGTGATGCGCCTGCTAGATGAGTTCCTATCCAGCGATTTTCAAACAACTCACATCTTTCTAAACAAACCCGCTCCATATTGGCATAGGAAAGATTACATCCAGTAATAAAGGCTGAGCAAAAGTACATACGATTACTCACTTGATTGGCAAAGTTTGTTCGGGAAAAGTTGGCACCTTTTAAATCACACGCACGGAACTCAATACCGTAGCAATTGGCGTTACTGAAGTTTGCCATCGCAAGTTGGCATTGTTGGAAACTTGCATCACGAAGATCTGCGGCATCAAAGTGGCAGCCTTCGATATCACCCTGTTCAATGAACTTGCAGTTGACGAATGTCGTATCGCGCAAGTTAGCACATCGAAAGTCGCTGCGAATAAATGTGCAAGCAGTGAAGGTGAGAGCACTTAAGTCTTTATGTGAAAAGTTGTGGTGCCGATATGTATGATTGTAGGTTTCCATGAGTACTCCTTGCTGAACTGAGGGCAAGACTACCATTATACATATGTGAAGACATCAAAATAAAATCCTGCCATATCAATACATTACAACCTCTCAATTTGCCTGTTTTAAGGGGGCAAATTGGCGCGTAGAGCGCCTATCGCTTTAACATTAGTATGTGGCGCTGTTGAAAAAAGTTATTCGCTCTAGATTGGGGTAGGCGAGCTGTGCTTTATTAGTAAGCGCTTGGCCACAGTCCTATTTTATCTTTAGTGAATCGCCAGCTAGAAACTAGACAGCTCCAAGTTCAGGTTAAGAATGTAATGAAACAAATGCAGCCCCTCTCGCTATTGATGGAATTATCTAGAGCATTTTGGGGCATAAATGAGCCAGCACAGATCTAGCTGGCTCGAAGATGGACAAAAGCAAGCTAGAGTCTTGGCACTAGCTCACCTAGATAGGATTAGAAAATGTAAGTCAAAACACCAGAAGAAAAGCGCAAGACTTCTCGTAAGCCTTGCTTCTTTATAATTCAATAATTTCACTATCTCGAGCAAATTTCTTTTCAATAAGGCTTGCCCTTACCTTGGTCACATCGGATGTATAAATTATATGGGCGAGACTATTCTTCGCTCGTGTGGATGTGACATAAAACAATCTTCTAGTTCGGTCCAAACCAGTTTCTTCACCCTCATCCCGCTTTTTTTTGCTTGCTTGAGAAAGCTCTTTCGCTCCAAAAAATTGTTCATAAGAAAATAAAAAACCGCCAGCTTCATTATCATCCATGATAACCATAACACGGTCAAACTCATTGCCTTTCACTCCTTGATGGGTTCGAAAAACTGAATTTTCATCAATATAGTCCTTATAGTTCCGGATCTGAAAAAAATCGGTCTCCAAGGCTTCAGCCCACGCAGAAATCTCGCTTTCATCGCGCTCTTCAGCCCCAGCTTCAACCTCCAGTATGGTGCCCGTTTGAGCTGGCTCTGATTTTGCTTCACTTTCTTCTGAAGTTGCTACAAAGGACTGCAATTTCGCCGGAATTCTCAGAAGATTATGTACAGCAAGTACTTCTAGAACTTCCCTAAAATTAACCTTATCATTTGAAACAACATCTCTAAACGCGTGTTCTGCTGCTCGGGCAAGTGCGAGCGGATCATCCATATTAGCGTCAAACACACTGGCTTCCAAAAGAGGGGACTTATTTTCTCTTAAGATAGACATCAGTTCAGCTCGTCTTTCATTCCGACTCGCCTCAGCCATAGGCAAAACAATACCAGAGAAAAAGTTCAGCTCGGTATTCTCCCCTTCATAAATTCTATCTTTAATTTTCTTTGATTTTGTGAGTTTTTCTCGTAGCTCGTTAAAGCCAAGTCGAGGACCAGCCATTGCATGTTCTAATAGCAAAATAGCGGTTTCTTTGGATTGAGTATCTGTCCAGTCTGCGTCACCTGTAAGTTCCGCCATAGTCTCACGAATTTTCGCTTCGATTTCGTCTTTATCTGAAAGACCGTTCTGCAATAAGAAATACCGAACGTAACCTTCTGCGGCTCCATTTCGAGCAAACTGTTTGCGTTTATCATCTTCACTACGGATTTGATTACCTAAACCAACGATGCGCCGTGCTGAGCGATGGTTCATTTTCTTGTCGAAAGTGGTCCAACCGCTTGGTCTAGTCTTACCTAGCTCAGGTTCTCCTCCACCAAAGATGCGCTGCATCGTATCTCCAAATAAGCCGATGACCACTTTATCTGATTTGGCTTCTTGCAGCTCAAAGAATGAACCTACTACGTCTTTATCAGTATCCTGGCTTTCATCGATGAATATGAAAGGGAACTTGTTTATAATAACTTCCGCCATCATCGGCTTAGTGGTCAAAAAGTGGGAGAAAATTTTCAAGACATCCGCGTGCGAGAGCGCATTTTGAGTAGAGTTAACACCGTTTGGATCGTAAATGAAGGAGCGAGGCTCCGCTAACCATTCCAATTTTTCCGTCAAACGGATGATATCTCTTTTTCGAGCATCAGAAGCCTTGCCTGGTCGACCTTTCCGTTCTTTTTCTTCAAGATCTTCTAAATCAGTGGGGATTTTTTCCAAGTACCACTTGCGAATATCCTCATTGAAACCAGCAATAGCGGACCAGCAAAAACTATGAATCGTCGAAACTGCAAAGATTGGGCTTTGTTCAATCCGATCTTTTATTTCATCGGCTGCGTTGTTCGTAAAGGTCACAACAGCAATTTGCTTTCCCTTAAGAATAAAGTCATCAGAATATTGAACTTTCAGGAATTCTAGAGCCTTTTTAAGGGAGTAGGTTTTGCCTGACCCCGCCCCCGCGAAGGTGATGAAGCTTTTTCCCGAACCAATACTTAGACACTTACGGATTCCTTCATCAACTTTATTATCATGACCGATAGGTTTGGTTCCAGCCAAGTAACATTGCTCTGACATAATTTCCCCCTATGCTTTTGGTGACAGTTGATCTTGCAACCACGTAAGACCATCGCTCATATATTCTGGGGGATTGAAGCTATTCGCCTCATTTTCCGCGAGATGAAAGAGGCAATTGAAGGCAAAGTCACCCTTCTTTAAGCCTTGTACATAGTCAAACAGTGACTTCGACAATGGTTCCTTGCCGTTTTCAAAATCAGTTTTCGCATCTTTGAGCTTTTTAATGTTCTGGAAATAATCATCCGCGAAATTCGCCAAAATTAATGCATCTTCAAAAGTTCGGGATAAAATCTTTTCTCCAGAAATCTGTGTTGGTTTTTGATAGGCAACATAAAGCGGTGCATCTCCACTTGTTGTAGCATGTTCCGCTTGAGGTAAGGTGACCAAGTCATCTAGCGCTTCTTTCTTTGGATGCCATTTCTTCAAGGTATCATTATTAGTTTTTTGAACTGACTGCTGTTGCGGGAAACAAGACTTCCCTTCACTATTAACAGAATCAAGATCTGTCAGAACTAGAGTTGCTACTCCAAGCTTCTCGACTAGATTTCTGTACTTGTGCGTGTGCGCTCCGTTCACCTCAAGCATAGAGATGTACCGACTCGACAACTTCGGGAAGCTCTTGGAAATAAACTCCGGCACAAGAAGGCTCTCAGCTTGGCCTTCAACAAAAATAACGCCATCGGCAAAGAAGATGTCACAATGAGTGAGCTTCAAGTGTTTTCTAACAAATAAAAGCTCATCTTTTGCCTTCGCAAAAAGTTCTGACATGTTTGCAATTGATGTATGATCCATTTTGATGGACTTATTTGCATCATTTCGTCGGAAGTAACGTAAATCTTTGAAATCAATATCGTTGATAATATGACTAGAGTGGGTACTAATCACGAGCTGTGTCTGGTATTCAGACTTATCTTTTTTGGTTGCCTTGTCGCGCAAATCGGGGTGGTTCCGCAAAGTATCATAAGCTTTCGATACAAATACTCGCTGAACTTGAGCGTGAAGATTAACTTCCGGCTCTTCGAGTAAAACTAAATGGATCGGTTCTATCTGATCCTCGACTTTATCCTCAGATGAAGCCGACTTTCCTACGCGCATCCATTTGTCACGAAACTCTAGAAGCCTAAAGGTTAGATATATAAGATTTTGGTAGCCAAGGCCTAAGTAGCTTTCGGGAAGAAACTCTTCTTCATTTGTATCAAAACGATATCGGACCGATGAGGATTTTTGTAAAGCATCCGTGCCGCTAATTTTCGCGGCAATTTCAACCGTCGGATTGCCGCCGATACCGGGATATCCCATGTTTTTTAGTTCTTCGAAGGGTGCATTGAACTGATCGTTCAACCTACTGGTAAACCCCTCTTCTAGGTTTTGCTGATGTCCCAAGACTTCAAGATCTTCTGGCTCAGGAAAATCTTCGGGGTTCAAGATACGATCGTAATATCCTCGAAGGAGCTTATTGAGCCGCTGCTTTTCCGAATATGGTCCTTTTTGCTCCGTGTTATCTTCATCACCTGAGCCGCGTTGCTCAGATTCCACATCGACTCTGATTAACTTTTTCAAAGCGCCAGATTTTAGGGGCTGCAAAACCTCTTTCGAAGTAGGCTCGACTCCTTTACTCAAAATGTAATGTTTTTGCTTAATGAATTTACTGAGGTTACTACCTTTCTCCAAGAAATCACATAGGTCTTTGGGCCACAAACTTACCTGACCTGTATATTTGGATACAACGCCTCTCATATCAACAAACTCACGACACAGTTTGGAAATATCGGTTGCTTCGTAAGTTATGCGAACAAATAACGCACCACCACGCCATTCCAGATCTGGTAGGATGTCACGAACCTTGTATGCCTCATTCACTTCCGCAGTGATCTCTATGTCTAAAATCGGCAGTAAACTGGTAAGAACATCCGATAATTCCTGCATTTTCTCGCTGGTAGGGAATTCTTGTTCGATTTGTTTGCCTAGCTTTTGGATTTCCTTCCAATTACGCTTCGATATATCTCGAACTTTTAGATTATCTGGGCTTTTCAGGAAGGTGTGTAGCGCCCCTATACAGGACGTTTTTCCACTATTATTAGCTCCGACAAGGACGGTTGTTTTATCATCGAGCACCAAGTGGACGTCGACTAGTCTTCGGTAGTTTTTCAAAGCGAAAGAGGAGATTTTCATATAACAAAACCTAAAAAAATAGCAGGGGCTTTCAAAAACATAGTCCTGTAATTCTGAACGGATAAACGTCAATGAGAGCAATAATTTTCAACATATAGTTGCTTCTCCCTCCTATTCTGCTCGCCTTAAGTAAGCAACTCAACGTATATCAGCAAACTGTGTGACGGCTCTGTGTATAATGAGAATGAACAACAGCAAAACTGATGGAGTAATAGTCTATCGTTTCATTAATATTGATAAGGCAAGGTTCAATTAACAGAATGTGAAAGAGCCTTTACTCTAACAAGAAAAAGGGGCACTTCTGTGCTACGAAGTGCCAACTGTGAAGGCTCTGGGCAAATGTTTGCTGTCGACTTTACTAAATTAGCAGTTTGTTAATAACTACAGATATGGAAGAATGAGGTTAATGAATGCTCAATATTGAGGGGGTAGATCACGCCACATTATAGAAGCGAATACTATCGTTCAAATGTCAAAAGGCCCCCCAATTTGAAAGCTCATTTAAAGTTTTTAAGATTTCGACTAACTCCGATTGAACTAGCAATATATAGAAACTATACCCACCATCAGTATGCACCTAATCGTAAAAGTACCGTTTCAGCTTAACTTTCAACATACCCATTTCTTTTCATGATCTCTTTGCCTTTAGGAGTATCAATAGGTATCAGAGCCTTTCGATCGCACTTTTTACAGTATGTTGCTATCGTGGCGCATCCAAAAAAGGCGCTTTTATTTTCAAATGCAGGAGAAAAACAAGATTTACAAACATGAGTAAAATACTCCGTTCCATCAGCACCTTTTGGATTTTGACTACCTTGAGTTTCCTCTTGCCAGTGCTGAGCTTTTTTGTCTGAACATACGTTACAAATGTCCATCAGCTTACTATCCCATCCTGGTAATGTTGGTAAACCACAATATTTACATGTCATAAAATCGAACCTTAATTTACTTCAATAGCCTAATGTTATTACTTGGAATAATCATACATCCAACAACTGAAAAGTCATTATAATTCAATAGAATGCGACTTCTACTGTAGGAATATTCCAAAAAGAAAATAGAAAATATTATTTCGGTAGCATCCTACATTATTCTACCAGACTAAAAGCTAACCACATGATATGATTGTGATTTATCCTTTCCCTGCACGTAATTCTCACAGGATAGTAAATCCAATGACATTTTTAAAAAAATCTATCGCATTTTCACTACTAGCAATGTTGGCTGGTTGCTCGGTGACACCAAATGAACCGGCAGTGACTGCTCAAGACTACAAAGAATCATTTACTGGTTATGATCTGTCTGAAACGAACCATAGCGAAGCTATGCAAGTTATGCATTTACATTCTCGCCGAGCTATAGCGAACGCTAACAATATTGATAGCTTTACTAATCAAAATCACGACAAATTTTTAGCAGCTACTCAAGGTGTTGCTGTAGGCGCAGCTTTAGCTGGCTCTATTAACCCATTTCAGTTAGCAACTAGATTTATTGGTCTCGAGGCAACAAAATCAAGTATTGATGATAAGTACCGAACTAACACACTAATCTCAGTAATCGCTGTCAATGACACCAACGATGCTAATGAAATTGGAAATATCATTGAAGATTACCAATCAAAGCAACTTGAGGTAGCCAGAAAAGTTTATCAAAAAGGAGGATTCAAAACTCAAAAGGTTCGCTCTGGAGTTGAAGTGCAATGGTCGAGAATGTTCCCTAGAACTGCAATGGTTCCAATGGGTGACAACATGGAAAAAGTACAACTTTGCCAAAACCCTGACATTTTCAGTGAGATCAAGGATCAAGGGGTTTATGCATCTGAATATTTCGAATGTTTTGCTATAACAAATCCGGTTCCTTACCTTTACGAACATTCATCAATTAAAACCCAAAACCCATTACTGCCAACCTCTGAGTCATTTATAGTTGTTACAACAGTTCTACCTGATGTATTTCCCGTTTACGACATTCAGATGACCTCAGAGAATAAAGGAGTTCTTTTGTATCAACCAACTTTCTATTGGATGAACTCTCGCAATATTCAAGACTACGCTCTAAACGACATGGAGGCGCTTCTAGGGTTTTGGGAGAAAGGCATGTTCACCGACGAACCTATCATTACTGACCTAGCAACAGGTAAAGTTCATAAGTTTGGCTCAAATAATTAATAAAAAGGCTTCCTACTGGAAGCCTTTTTATTGTTCTTGTTTCGGCATCTCGCTTTTGAACCAGCGAACATGCTCTAAAATCCAAGAAACAATCGCAACGCTAAAGAATGAAATAGCTAAAAAGAGTACATTCGAAACTTCAATGCCGTGCTCAAACATTTCAAGCACCCAAGAACCGCTCAGGTAAACAGTGCTAATAAAAGGAAATGCTATAAACGTAATCACTAGTGATAGACCGCTCCTAGATCTGAACTCTCACATGAAATATTGCTGAAGTTTAAAACAAGCTTCATTTGGTAAAACAAACACGACATGAACTTCCATAGAGCCAAATATACCAGCAACAACAGAATAGAAAGAGTATCTAAACGCTCCATAGAGACCCCTACTCTGGGAATAGCTATAACTTCTTTAGCATTTAGATTAAACAGTGCCTACAGTAGTAAAACCTGTAGAGTAGCCAAAATTGTAAGGTGTTTAGAAGCAAGTTTACCGACTTCAAACAATGAATTTTCCATTTATATCCTCTCTGAAGCATAACGCCCTGTTAAGGGGTGAGCAACGCAATACCGAAGCCGCTGCATACCACCTTAATCACTTAAACCAACGCACAGTAAAAATGCCACGCGTTGCGAATCCCTCTTGAACAGTTTGTTAGGTGCGTTCTAGAGTGTTGGATATACGATTTTTTCGTTTTTATTTCTGTGTTCGTCAGACCAGCAAAGTTTCAACTTGTGCTTACTTGGTGTTTGCATATGTACGACTGCCAATAACTCAATGGATGCATGCTTTTCGAGCGACTCATAAGGAAGTTTGCTCTGCAACTCAGATTCTGGAACTAGTTCGTTGCCGTCTGGGAACTCTACCGTTACATTTTTGGCTTCGGCATTTCCTTTGTTCCAAATTTTCAACCGATACTTATGATTCCCCAACTTAATGATCGATGCACCTAAATCGGCTTTACGATCATCGATCACTTCTTCGGTTTCCTTAGCTAAAAGCAATTTATTAAGCTTATTCTGAGTTTCAACTAGAGAGTCTTGTCTCTTGTTAAATTGAATCGTTCGCCATGTTGCGTACCCAGAAAGCCCCAAAGCCACAAGTGCGATACCGTCACCAAAGTCCATACAGCTAATGCCCCTATCTAATTTTTATATTCTTGTTTCCTTTGAATGCATTTTTAAGCATTTTTTTCATTTCAGCTTCAATTTGCTTTTGTGCTTCTTTAGCAATCTCGTTTTGAGTTTCTGCGATTAATTCAGAATTTTCTGCGACAAGATCTGCACGAGTCAACTGGCGTTCACACTGAGTACAAGTAACAAGCCCGTTTTCATCATGTTCATCAAAATTGAAGTCTTTACAACCACAAGTTGGACACAACATACTAATTTGTCGATCAAGATTATTGAGTTTCATTTTACCTCCTAAGCACCTAACGCCCTGTTAAGGGGTGAGCAACGCAATACCGAACCCGCCGCAGACCACCTTAAACACTAAAACCAACGCATAGTGAAAATGCCACGCGTTGCGAATCCCTCTTGAACAGTTTGTTAGGCGACATTTCTACGTTTAACTTCTTTCTCATACGAAGATTCGTTGTATAGCCAAATAGCCCAAAATGCGAAAAACATCCCGATCGTGTAAATGGAGTAATTAAGAGCATTATCCGATAAGAAAATCGTAATGCTTGCCGCATCAGAAGATGGATAAAGGAAAATAACATTGAAAATCATGTACAAAATGGCTGTGACGAAAGTTGTTCTGAAAAGCCAATTTAAACATCCTTTCTTTCGCGATTTTTTCCAATTATCAAATGCTTTCCTATTCATTAACCCACTCCTTTTCTGTTAACTGAAGCTAGATTCTCGCCAAGATGCTATTACTACTCTATCGTTTATCTCATGTCGCCTAACGCCGCATTAAGGTGTGAGCAGCGCTTGGCTATACTTGAGCGGAGCGAAAATGCCAAGCGTTGCGAATCACTCTTAAATGCTTTGTTAGGCGCTTTCTTCAATTTTCCACGGTGGGTTTAATCGATTTTCACCCGCCCAATACAACTTAATTTTGTTTCCTGATGGGTCACTTAGTACCGCTTCTTTCCATAGGAACGGTTGATCGATAGGTTCCTGATCGAACTCTATACCTTTACCTTTCAGGTTTTCTACCAATTGATCGAGTTCTTCATGTTCAAAGTAAACTACACCTCTACATTCTAACCCACGTTTCTCAGTGTCTAAGTAGATTGAAAATGTAGACTCTCCATCGGGAAAAGAAAAGCGGGCATAGTGTTCATCGCTGACAATTTGAATAAGTCCTAGTGCTTTATAAAAATCCACGGCCAAATTGATATCATCAACAGCCAAAGTTACTTGATTTAGATTCATATACTTTCCTTGTATGGCATGCATGGCGCCTAACGCCTTGCTAAGGTGTGAGTAACGCAATACAAAAGCTACCGCACAGCGCCTTAATCACATAAGCCACCGCAAAGTAAAAATGCCACGCGTTACGAATCACTCTTAAGCAATTTGTTAGTACATGCGCTACTTCTATTTATGCACTCCAAGATATTGAAAAATGGCATGATATGAAAGGCTTTGAACACCGAAGTGAGACGGGCAGCTACAAAACTAAAACTCGATTAAGAGACAAAAGTTGGCTAGAAGAAAGACGCACTGAACTCCCCTACTTTTACTTGCTTCAAACTAGAAAAGGATTCGATCCTCGCACTTCGACGGCAACACCAAAGAAAGGCAATTCTGACTTAGTAAAAACTACGAAAGAGAAGAAGCGCCAAAGAAATAGGCTAAGAGTTAGAAACCGTAAACGGTGAAATCAAAGCGAACACTCCGCATATAGTGCCACCGGAAAGAACGTGAAAGGTACAAACTGAAAGGTGTAAAGACGAACGCCAAAACAGATAAACACCAAAACTGATGACCTTTGATGCTAAACCCGTACTAACGCCGCGTTAAGTAGTGAGCAACGTTACCACCTAAGCTAAACCATTGTGCCGTAAACACAAAAGCTGAATCAAACCAAAAATGCCACGCGTTGCGAATCTGCCTTAAACGCTTTGTTATAACCGTTTTTCCATGCGTAAAAGACCCCAAACCTCACCGTCGAAAGAACGAGAGCCATTTTCATGCGATGCCACGGTAAAACCAAGAGACTCATAGCAATTTCTCGCAACTATGTTTCGTTCAAATACGGCTAGTGATAGTAAGCTAGCGCTGTATTTTTCTTTTGCTAGCTCGACTAACTGACCAAGCATGAGCTTTGAAATGCCCTTTCCACGAAAGCTTTCCGAAACAAATACGCGGCAAATTCTAAAGTGTGAAGCTGAAACTTTGAATAGTTCAACATAACCAGCACTCTGACCTGCAACAACGAAGATAAAGGGAAACACTTGCGCTTGAGAGCAATGTTTAGAAATTTGCACTGAATCCAATGGGAACTCAAAGTTTGGGCCACCCCATTGATAATTCAATTTATCCGAGTCAATCCACCCGATAAGCAAGTCATGATCTTCTTTTTCAAATGCTCTAAGCTCTATTTCGCCCTCTAAGGTTATAACGCTCATTAGCCGACAAATTGTCGTCTTTTTCTCTTACATAATGCGCTCTTAGTTACATTGATTTGACTAATAATCAATAGGTTATAGCATAAAACAGGATGCTAGACTGCAAAATATAACCTAACAACGGGAACGCTAAATTTTCAACTCAATCGGATAAATCTGAGTAGGGAAAATTCAGATTAATAAGATGTGAATGAGTAAAAGCTCTAACTAGGAAAGGGGCATAAATGAGCCAGCACAGAACTAGCTGGCTCGAAGATGGACAATTCCGATTTAGTAACTTTTCTGTAGCTTGTTAGTTTCAGATTAAATTTTCTATGGCTTAACGACAAACTCCGACGCATTAGTGGTCGACTGTGGTACTTTGCTATGTTCGTCCGTCTCCGTTGAGTTTTGTTTCAGAACAAAGTCCTCACGCTTAAGAAAGCTCGAATTAAATCTTTCGTCTAAGTTACCCCAGTCAATCGTTAGTACCGCCAGTAAAATCTGAACTATAATCAAAACCCCAACAAGCAATGAATATGCCCTATTGAAACGAAGATTTTGAACCTGCATTTCACTATTTAGCCCGTACACCCTCCGATCTATAGATGCTTTTAATTTATCAGCGAGCTTAAGCCTATACTTTGCAATTCTTTTTGCGCTATCCGAGTAAGGCTCTCTACAGCCATGAGGAATCTCTTTCTGAATCGCCAGAATATTTTCCCTTAATGATTCTAGCCTGTTGGTAGATTCAAAAAGTATGTCATAGTTTGTTTCAACCTTGTTAGAGTTCTTCAACAATGCTGAATTAGCGTACTCCGAAATCTCTACGTGTTGTCTCGCTACATCAATAAACATTGAGATAAATATGTGTGAGTCGTATAGAGTCAACCCATTCCGAGCAAAATTATCAAACTGGTCAAACTCTTCTATGTTTTTGCTCTTTATAAACACAGCATCTAGATCGTTCTTCTCTACAATGTTACTTGTTATGAAGTGCTCTGAACTATCACTACTTATTTTTTCATCTAAAAATTTAAAACTTCGCGGACAAACGTGAACATGGCGATCATCCTCGCATTCATCAACTTCAACAAAATAAGGCTCATTAGTATCTCGATAGATATCTGCAATTAACGTTAACTTTGATTCATCCTTAGTTATTCGCCATAGTCTAAGTACTTTTTTAGCCATACTGACCACATCGCTGCAAACCTTATTTATATTCTCATTTATAAGATCTTCAACTAGGTTTCGTTTGTTATGATGTTGAATAACTCTAAATTGCTGTGAAAATGGATTTACGGAAGCAAAGGCGTCGTATCTACTTACCTCGCTAACGTCAACGTTGGATACCATTCCTGTTGCTGACTCCTTCAGAAAGAAATATAGGGACAAGTAATTAATTCCATATGAGTACTTGGACAGAGACACGTAACAAGAATCACAAAACTCTGTTTCTACCTCCATTCTCAATAGCGAAGTCAGCCTGGTTTCTCTGTGAAAATGAATCCAACCCAAATTTCTGAACCCGCCCCCATGGTCATATTTGTTTTCAAAGACGGAATCATCTCTCTCAGGGTTGTAATCACCAGGAGATGCATTGGACTTTAGCCATCGGCGAATCGAGTCCAAATCATCATGCTCAACCTTTACAACTACGCTTATAGCTTTCCACTTGAAGCTTCCATCAAAAAGACTGGCTGATTTAATTCGATCCTCTTTTTCATATAGATGCCGGATCGATTCTTGCTCTTTTCGAGAGTAGCTCTTTGCCATAAAGCGAAGCCACTTAGGAAATACCCAAGGAATGTATCTGGCTAGGAGTAAGACAATTTCAGTATATTTGGCTTTTATAGGTTTCATTATTTTATTTCAGGCACAAAAATGATCATAACGCAAAGGCACTGACACCGTGGCTTGTTTTGTGGGAAGCAAATTACGTAAGAGGTTAGCATGATGATTAGCTATTTGGCTTCCTTGTGTCTGAACTAGCCGTAATCCGTCAACATTGGGAATATTTGTTCATCACTTGAAGCTGACTGGCGGTGGCTGCGTGCAAGCTCGCTTCACTTGATTATTTATTAACTTTGCCGAATTACTAAAATTTGGTCAATCGGCGTGTGTCACACTAAGCCTAAAGTCATGATACTAAATCACAATGGGGCAGTTCTGCGTTACGATGATCTACCCCGTCAGCAAGCCGTTGGACAAAACCTTGCCAGTAACTTTACTAATTTAGCTGACCCTAAAATAATTTAGGTATGGCAAAGACGCCCTTCTTCGCAGCTTTGTATGAGCACAATACATCTCCATTTAGTTGGCCAAATTCAGTTTGCCATTACAGGTGGCTAAATCAATATACAGTGGGGAATAAGGCTCAGCAGCTAAGTTCGTCATATAAAATTTCTGTCCATACTTTATTCCACTTCGGTGTATAACTGCGCTATTCATATTTTGAAAAAGATGTGGAATAAAAGTTTGAAGCTTTCCTCCATGAAGCATATTACCCTTCTGGGAGCCATACGCTTGAAGCAGCACAAGAGCTTAAAATCATGACCACACAAAACAAGCAACCACTGCCTGCACTCACTCCATTTACTCTGCCAAATGTCCCATTCACCGTTCGTTGTAGACCCTACGAGAGCTTCCCCCCTCCTTGCAGAATGCTTTTGAAGCTTATTTGGCTGGATCATCGGCACCATACCCTATTTATGTTTACCAGAATGATTACGAAAGATTTTGTTTGCTCGTGCAACAAGGAAAAATCACACTGAAAACGGACTGAAATGAGAAATTCATATTTTCATTCCACATTTCTACTCTGCAATAACGATAACCGGTCAACACGGACGGTGTTACAAGTAAATGTGGAATAAATCTATAAGATTCTGAGGTCGAAATAGGAGTAAAAAGGTCAAAAACTGGCGCCACAAGCCTCTATATAGCTGATATAAAAGTAAAATTCATACTTTCAGTTTTTAGTAAGGATTTATTCCACATTTAAATGATCGCATGCATAAGAGTTGCTATGGCAAATCTACATGAGTAGCATGAGAATTAGCAGTGACTCTTATGTGGGATGGTCTCCTAGAAAAAATCTCTGTTGAGCTGACAGGGGATAATGAGTTCTTTTATAACGTAAAAGGCGAGTGTTGTTACGATGGAAAGTTTGCGTACGATGAGATTGCTGAAAAAGTAGAGTCTGCTTTCAATCAAACCTTGAAAGAAGATAGGGATGGCAAGTTCAAAGCGATAAATGATATTTACTTCGAAAATATGAAACTAAATGTCAACACCAGCCGATTCAAAATCTACATTGCAGAGTTGTTATCCAACTTAGTCTATCGAGGCGAAATGTCTGAGGAGCTAAAGAGCTTCAAGAAGGCGCGTAAGAACATCAGTTCTATCGTGACCACTAATTATGACACTCTGATTGAGGACATTTTTCAATTTAAGCCCTTGATTGGTAATGATATTCTACTGAGTAACCCTTATGGCTCAGTATACAAAATTCATGGATGTGTCACTGATGCGTCGAAAATCATCATTACACAAGAAGACTACGCGAATTTTGACAAGAAGTTCGAGCTGATACGAGCTCAGCTCCTGTCTATGTTCATACACAACCCAATAGTATTTCTTGGCTATAACATCGGTGATGAGAATATAAAGAGTATTCTCAAAACAGTTTTTACTTATGTTGAGAAAAAATCACCAGAAGCGGAGAAAATCAGAAACAACTTTCTGCTAGTAGAGTACGACCCAGATTCAGAATCAGTGGAAACTGGAGAGCATGATATTGACATGCAAGGTTTTGCCACCATTCGCATCAATAAAATTAAAACTAACAATTTCACCGCAATTTATGATGCTCTCGCTAACCTATCACTGCCTGTGTCCGCGATGGATGTACGTAAGGTTCAGAACATTGTTAAAGAGATTTATGCGGGTGGCGACATCAAGGTAAATATTACTGAGGACTTAGACTCAATCAACAACAGCGATAAGATTATCGCTATTGGTTCGGTAAAGACGATTACCTATAGCTTCCAAACCACAAGTGAGATGATGTCGAACTATTTTGACATCGTGGAAGAAAGTAACTCACAGCTTCTAGAATTGATCGACAAGCATCGCATTCAGGTAAGTCAATATTTCCCGATTTTCGCGTTCAGTGAGATTTGTCCATCTTTGGAGTGTGCTGAGAGGTTGAAAGCACAACAAGTTGAGAAGATAGAAGGGCTTATGAATAGGTGTCCTAGTTGTGCGAAGGTAGGGCATACTTCAATCGCAGCGATTGAAGCTGATGAGTGTATTTCAGCAACGAATCAATATTATGCAATTGCATGGTCTACGTACAATGGAGACTTAGCGTTAGAAGAAGTAGAAGCTTATCTGAGAGAAATCGACGACAAAGATAATACTAATTACCGAGCAATTCTTTGCACGTATGACTTAGTTAAATATGGTAAGGGCTGATAGCGGTTGCCACTTTCAGATTACGAAAGCTGGTGAAAACTTGTGAAGTTGCCCCGTTGAGTACAACTTGGCGAAACTCATTTCGGGGCATTAGTTAGTTCTATTGCCGAAGCGACGAGATCAGAAGCGGGTTGGAGCAGAGGTGATTTACGAAACAACCTGTTTCGCAATTGTGCAAGACCCTCTTGCATAATTGGTTACTAGAGTTTGTCCAACAACCTGTTGGACAATTGGGAAACAGCTTGTTTCACAAATAAATCTCATGACGGCTTCTTGCGCTCTAAACACATCTTGGGGCAAAAATCATTTAGGGTGATTTGATAAACGACATGGTGTTTCGAGCAATAGAATAGTTCAATTTCAACAAGAGATTATAAAACCCGATCTTGCTTGGACTTCCACTTCAAGCACTACGCATTTTCAATAAACGCTCAACATCCTCAGAACTAGCCTTCAATGATTCAATCATTGTTCGCCCATGAAAGTTGGGCTCGGGTCGCACGAGCAGTGAGTAAAAGGCTTCTACTCCGCCAGGTAACACCGGGCCATAACGATTTTTTAGTTCTTCGACATTGCGCATCACAGGTTCATGTTCTGCTCCATACAGTCGTAATACTTCAAATTGAAACCAGAGTGGCGTTGAATTTGCGTAGTGAGCTGTAAACCCCTCAACGATAGACGGGAATCGCCCGACATTTTTTAATTGTTCTAACTTTGAAAGCGCCTCTTTTAGCTCTTGTTCAAACTGACGCTTTTCTTGCCATTCATCGATCTGTGCTCGGCGCAGGTTTTGAATTTCAATTAGTTGTTCATCAATTGTCTTCTGAAGTTTGTCTTTCTTATTTTGAGGTTTAGACTCTTTCAAAGTGGTATGAACTAATACATGCACATCATTCCAACGAGCAATGGCTTTCGAAACCATCTGGCCTACATCACGATGATTGCCTAGCGACGTTCGACTAATGTCGAACGTCTGAGAAAACAACCGTAACGACATCATTTTTTGTCGCCCTGACAATACATCCTCAGGGCGAATGTCATCTAATGCATGTAAAGCCTCTTTGACTCTCTCGACAAAGTCGTGACTAGCCATACAGTACTTCTTCTTTCAATTGATGAACGAGCTCACGAACTTTATCAAGGCCTTGAACGATCCCTTCTTTTTCACACGCTTCCATCATTTGGAGTTGATCCTCCCAAAATGGTAATTGCGCAGTTGTAATGACGCAGTTCTCACACGAAATACACTGGATTCGATTAAGGCGACAATTATTTGAACAAGCACCTTTATCAATCGGCCGAATGGAAACTGAATGCGCATTTAACTGCACCTCCATTCCAGTACCAATCTGCTTCTGAAGCGTTTTTAGATTTTTCGCCGTTTTAAAATCTCGTGCTGCATATTGTTCATTTGCCATCAACTCCCCTAAGCCGCCATGCTTTGGACGAGAACTCTCCACCTGCATATCCATGACAGATTTTTGAAACTCACTCTGATCCTCAGCAATCCAATTTAACAGCTCATCATCACCTCCTTGCATGTAGTACTGCGTGATATCCGCAGTAAGATGCCCGAATTGCTCGCGCAACGCCTCCACACTTCCTAAAGGGGATAACGCTACAAAACGAGCCAACGTGCGACGAAATCGATGAGGGGTAATTTTTTCTGCAGTTTCGATCTCTGAATACTCAATAAAACGAGTAATTCTTCGATTAATAGTTGTGCCTACCAATTGTAATGAATAGTGGTGCTTAGCATTGATACCAGGAGACAAGAACAAACCATTTGATGCTTTTATTGCTTCACTGATGACCAATGGAACAGAATTATCGTTAGCACTTGACAAAAGTCGCTGGTTTTTCTCTCGACGATGCTGATTCAACTGATTGACTCGTTCAATGACTGCATTTATCTCTTGAGGGACTAACCATATATGATGTTGTCCTTCTGGCAAATACGAATACTTATAGGTTTCTCCTCGAAGGAAGCTTGAACCATAATTCGTCGAAAGAAACTCGGTTTTCTTCTCTTGGAAACAATCCATCGATAGACCTGATAATTCGCTTTGCCGCATGCCGGTCAGTGCCAGAATCAGAATTATCGCAGCACCTTCGAATAAAATAATGTCCAATTCGAGTTCAGTATAAGTCTCATATCCTTTAGTCAAAAGGAAGGCTTTCTTTCTATTGGTCACCGTGGATGTTGACGGATTTTTTCCATCTCTAGTGGGTAATGCAACAAATTCAGATTGTTTAGTTGTCCAATAGTCAACATAGGTTTGGATCGGATATTCAGATAAATCAATACGAGCCCATGCAGCCTGAATTAATGCTTTCCATTTATCCTCCTCAATCACCTGTATTTGGTTACGCTTCTTCATTTTACCGACGACCGCTTCACCTTTTAGCCCTCTAAAGGGAGGATAACTAAATCCTACTTTTAACAAATGCCGATAATGATATAACTGGTAAATTGGCGAGAGCCTGAGTATTTGAGTTTCCTTGCTTACATACGAGTTTTCACGGCCCGGACGAAAGTCTTTCTTTATCCACTGAAGATATTGATCTAGCCCTGAAGGTGATTGAAGCCAATCTTCAAATGCCATTCTACGGAAAGTATTCACCCACCACTGAGTGAATACTTTCCATGCTTTTAATTCTCCTTTCAGAGTATTGGCCGAGATCCCATCAGAGAATCGTAGCCACAGACAATCTCGGGTAGCCTCATCTACGCTATAGCCGTGTTGACGAGTTGAACACTTAACACTTCGAGTTTCACATTCCTTTGTAAATGAAAGATTTTTTGTAGATCGTGGAATATTTGCATTTCCACTAAAATGTTGGAGTAGCCACGTGTCAGCACCGTAACGCCCTAGGTCATAGCCATCATATAACCCAATCGATAACCCTAATTTTTCTTGCAACGTTGCATATTTTATTTTTTGTACTGTGATAGTTTGAGTTGAACGAGTTTCCTCAACATGACTTACCGCTAAATCATCCACTAATTCTTTTTTTCTATTCATGCTTTTTATTCCACCATCAACAGCATCTGAGTCAGATAGGATTGATCATTCAGGCTCCATAACGGATACGGTGTTTGTTCCGCTCTTTCTTTCGCTTTTTTTACAACTAACGGACGATGACGAAATGCATGGGGAATATCCTCTTCTAAGATTTTTAAGTATATCCCATAGCGTTTCATCCACGAAGTTGAGGGAATTCTTCCTGATTCAAAATCATGGCGTAACGCCCGTTGAAATGAGAATAATCGCCATAAATCAGTTTCTAAAATCACCATGTGTGGACAAAGCAAACATTGCATAAAATCTAGACAATGAGGTCCAGAAGACAGCGATTGTTCCTTGTTTTTCGGGTTATTACAGCTCGCGACATGCGTTTTGAAACGAGAATCACTTTGCAACAAATCCAACTCATCTTTCTGAGCGTCTGTCAGCACGTTTTGCTGCTCATATTGAATCCATGTTTCAACCTCACCCGATACTGAATAGTCATGAAGGCGACTGAGCAATAGGCTTATCCGCGCTTTCTGTTCTGGACTCGCATTTAAATAATGCCGTTCAGTTGTAGGCGAATACCTCATACCAAAATTTAGTGTGTGTCCCAAAATACGAGACACACTCGCTACAGAACCATAGCGGCGTAAAATCTGGACACACGTCGGCCTCAATCGAGATAATCGAATTTTCAACGCTTGTCCTTGGTCATCTCTCAAATCATATCGAGTAGCGATTACATCCAATGGGTAAGCTGCATTTTGGTTTTTATTACGACTACTCTCCAAGTACCCCGCTTTCAGTGAAGTTAAACGTTCTTCCTTACCTTGAGAGCGAATGGCATATAGCCAAATAGAATTTCGGATATTGTCAGAAGCCTGATCACGGTATTTATCTGACCGATCTTTAAGGTAATCAAATAAACCTTTTGCACTCATATGAAACAAACGAGATTCTGCGAACATTTCTAGTTCACGTTCATCAATATTAGAGAAATCTTTAATGATGGTTCGATGTTTTGCCCGTGGTTTGTAAAAAGCAAAACAGACGCGACGCTCGGGATCATGAGGGTGAGGGTACATGGAATCTACTTGCAACCTTAAAATGTCCGACTTATTCGCCAACGTGTAAATCGACATCAACACCGCAGCTGCGCCGAGGACGACAGAATCCGCCCCCTGCCACTCCCCTTTTTTATCCAATTCAACAATCGATTTACATGCTTTGAGGATTTGACGAAACTCACGCTTTGAGTAAGGTTCTCTGGGGGAACTGGGAATACCAGAAACCGAAGGTAAATGACCAAGCAGTACATCAACATGTACGCTGTCGGGTTGCAACTCCGCAATACTGACCAACAATTTAGGGACCAATCGAGCAATACCAATAGACTTACGACGTTTACCTTTTCTTTCTCCCTCTTGAAGCGGTCTCAATTGAAACCACTTTAAATAACTGAGCAAGAATTCATAATCACAATCGGCAATATCATCGACGGTATTTTCTGTGTTTAAGTAAAGCAAAAACATATCAATCGCTCGGCGGTATTGTCCAAGAGATTTCAACGCAAAACCTTTGCAATGTAAGCCATACAAACCCTCATTTAATTGCAAAATAATGGTCTTCAAATGCGGATATTCTGTGATTCTCGCGTTCACATCAAAATGATAATTGCCATGTACTGGATCTGAAAAAGTCCACATTAGCGGTGCTTTGAAGTACAAAAGGTTATTGCTTTGAGATGGGTTACTCATCGGTCACCTCCGTCATCATAGCGCTGAGCTCTTGTTCATATTGTTGAAGCACGTTGTGGTCATGTGCATGCAGCTCGCTGGTCATGTTGATATATATGTTTGCAGTTGTTGATACATGACTGTGCCCCAGTTGCTTCTGCAACCAGATTAAGCAGGCCATTTCGGAAGAAAAGCCAGACTCCTGCCATTGCTCAAGTGTCCCTGTTGCAAATACATGCCTCAGAGTATGAGGTGTAATGGAGTACCGTAACCCAGCGAGATTCGACGCTCTTTTAAATGACTTTTGTATGGTCGATGGCGTCCAAGCTTGATGATTTTCATTAGTAAAAAATAGTGATTGATTACCTGCATACAACGATGGGCTGACTTGATCATAAATCGTCAAAAACAAACGCCCTGGGATAAACACCGTTCGGGTCTTATCGTTTTTAATGTACATCACTCGACTATCGAGACGGATGCTATACATCCGGTTTGGGTCTTTTAGAACTGAGGCATACGACGGGAATGCAGACATTGGCGCAGACAACACTTCACTAATTCGCATTCCCGTTCCTAACATCAACGCCATCATAGGTCGAAATGATTTAGGCAATTTTTTGGAAAAACGCTCAATATCTTCCATAGTCGGTAACGGATCCCGACAGGTAGATTCTGTTAGTAACAGTCGAATACTACGAATTCGCTGAGCTTGCTGTTTTTGATTAAAATTCAGTTGGCCTGTACGAATTAATTTTTCAACGCGCCCCCCCCAAAAACTATCTTGGATATAATTATGGGATAGTGCCCATTCAATAAATCCCACAATGGCACGTAAACGCACGTTGAGCGTTCGATTGGATACCCGTTCATATCCAAATTTAGTAGCTAAACTGTTTCGCCACTGAACAAGGTGTTTGATTTGAACATCTTTGAGGGGAATCTCCTGATCTTCTAAAAATGAGGAAAACTGCGCAATGCTATTCGTATTTGATCGAACAGTGTGTACAGACGACCAAAAGCCAGATTCAATTTTATCCCTTAAATAGGCCGTTTCAGCCGGCATAATTCTTCCTGAGTGATCCCAAAAAACAGGAAGATGTGTGATTGTCACTACTTCCATATTCGTTGCCATGCTTTCGTAGGTTACTTTCAAATTTCAACTCTCCATTCAAAATGAAGTTTGATGAAAACATGATTCGACAAACGCGCAAGCCCCTTAAAAACAACAAATTACGCTGTTTTTAAGGGGCTTGCGCGATGAATGTTGTGTGTTATGAGAATAAGAAAAATGGAGGGATAACGTCGCATTTCCCACGATCGATTTAAGACATCAGCAGAAGACCTTGCAGTCAATAACATCAGAATTGTGTCTGCATCCGTTTAAGAAGGGAGAATGATTTAACTACTTCGAAGATAAAATAGAGCGTTAGAACCAGATGAAAAACATGGGCATAGTTCACATATTTTTAAGATTGTGTTGTTAGGTTGAGGTAGTACCCTACGATTTCATTATCGAGCCCCAGATTAGAACAGAATTGGACAATAATCATAAAGATAGGTTAATTGAACTAGAAAAAATCTGTCAAACTTATCCGTACCATGTATATGAGATTTCTAAGCTTTTAGACTGGTAGTTGATAATACTCATCATATCAACGTGCATGACTGTCAGCATACACGCAAGGCAGAGCCATACAGAGTTGGCTTATTTTTTTAATTAAATTCATAAAGTTAAATGTGGCCCTAAATACGCCACATATATCCGCTTATTTGCTGAGTCAGCATAAAAATGTAGGCGGTACCCATCAGGTAGTTTTACATGGTTCTCACAATAGACATGCCGCCCATCATCTAACCAAAACATGCGCTCTTTCTTCTTTTTGGGATCATTATTTACACTGTCCGATTCACCGCTAACTTCAGCGGCCAGGCCCAAGTCTCTTAAGTACTCATGGCGATATTCAACATACTCATCTGCAAGCCATTTATCACTAAACGACTCCAGCACATTTAGCGCATCACGCGCCTTGAGCAAGACATCTTGCCTAGCAGACCAACCTTGAAGACTTGTACCAATTTGATTTGGCAACAAAGTGATATGAGGAAACAAATCCGCTCTTTTCAACCAGATATCCTTAGCGGTCTTTAACAACGCATTACGACGTTGTTTGAGCTCATCACCATGCACACCTAAGCTCACAGAATCACTCAGATTTAAAAGCGTTTCACCCCTTTGTTCTGGTGTTGCATCCAGCTCGAAAACCCATACTTTAATATGGCTATTTGCCCAGGCAGCCAGAGCCGTGAAACTGGCAAGAAAAGTCTCAAAATAAAACGCGGCTAATAGCACTTGCTTACCTGAACCCTCTTCCGGCAAACCAACTTCCACCGTATCATCAACACTTTCTATATCAACGGTTTCAAAGAGCGGCTGTTTCGTTTCAAGAGATTTAAGAAATCGGCACCAATCCGCAAGCTCCGCAACCTTGCTTGCAGAGGCAAACCAATTGCGCACAAAGTAGCCGTTAGCCAGTTCCAACCCCATCAGTGACTTATCTTGATCGTCATCGACCAGCAAGATTTTTAGACCAGCAGTTCGACAAACTTTAAGCACGGTAAAGAAAGCCAATAATCCATTATCTGCATCCTCTTTGCTGGCAAACGGCAAAGAGTGATGGTTCAACACAATTCCATTGCTCATAACAGCTGATCCAGCTCCTTATCCCATTGGTCAAAGAATCCTTCCGGCCAGCAGTCTATTCGTCCCTCGTCATCAATATTGGGGTACATGACTTCTGAGGCATGAATAGAGTTATGAACATCTCGCTGCAAGAAAAAGACTTTTACATCTGCAGCCGCAACTACTTTCTGCTTCACCGCAACCCGAATACCGTTGAGGAAATGGTCAGAATGAGATTCAACGATTAATTGCACGCCATTATTGGCAGCAATGGCACATAGCTTACCCATTAATGATTGCCCAGCCGGGTGTAAGTGTGACTCTGGGTTTTCAATAATCAGCAAATCACCTTTTGCCGCACTTAAAATACTGGTCACGACAGGTAGTACATAACTTAGGCCAAATCCCACATTCTGAGGCTTAAACTCTTCGGTTGTTTCTTTACCTTGGTTGAAAGAGTAACTCAGGCTCGCCGAATTAAACTGAGGCTGCGCCACTGCTTTGATTTTTAACCCGGGTGTAATATCCGACATCCATGCTTCAATATTGGCAAGTAGAGTCCCTGAAACAGCCTTTGGATGGCGTAACGCTTCTATTTCCAAGTATTTAGCGCCATTAACGGCGATAAAGTGAACCGCAAACTCACCATGATGGCCAAGCGATTTTAAATCACGAATATGAAACTCAGACAACTGGTGATGACTTTGTGGGCCTAATCTGTCGGCACACAGGTACTGAAAATTAGAGTTGAATAAACTCAAGGATTCAGAATCACCGTCAATACCCGACTTGCGTAGTGGTAAAAGATCTGAGTCATGTTGATAGTCAAACTCAAACCGTGTTGGCTGCTCTTTCTCGCCCCACTTAACGATGAAAACTATCTCTTCTTGTTCACTAAAACTGGAAAGCGCGTCTTTACCCGTACCGATATTGACGTAATCACCATTTAACAGCAGGCCCTTGGTTTTGAGGGTATTGCGTTCGTAAGACTGTCTTAAAAGCAACAAGCTTTGCATCAGAGTCGATTTTCCCATGCCATTAAGACCTGAGAACAAATTCAGGTTCCCTAGTGGAAAGCTAGCATTCAGTAAGGTTTTAAAATTCTGAATATTAATGAACTCAATCATTCAGTAACTCCTTAATCAAAGCATTGACCTTTTCATAGCGTATTTCAACATGCTCTTTGCGCTGAGTGGAATAACTAATAGCATTAATAAATTCAGAATCTTCCAATAAATATTGTGCTTTTTCTTGAAATTTAGCTTGCTTACCAACCAAGTAACTGAAGTCGATTTCAGTTACTTTCGCCAATATAACCATCCAGACTTCAAATAAAGTTGCATTTTTTGACCGCCTTCTTGATTTAGGATTTTTTTCAAATCCTTTTTCCCCTAAAAGGGAGTAACAGCGCTTAATCGCAGTTGAATACCTAATTTTAAAATCTGCACGATAGGCATCATCTCCTTTCTTGATGTCTTCCATGGCTTTATCTAAAAACGAAGCAATTTCCTTTTTGTTTTTAGGATCAAGATATTCAAAACGATAGAATGCCCAGAATCGCAATACCAGTTCCTGATCCTTCATACGCTTAGAAAGATCACCTAACATGGCTTTGGAATACTCTGAATTCGCCAATTCTTCCAATAACTCGCGATCTCGTGGCTTAGCGAGTGCATTGCGGATCTCTTGATTATTCAGAGTTAGGCCGCCCGTATTGATTCGACGAAATACTGAATACTTAACATCATCCGGCGTACCCGGTTTGATCATGTATACAGTAACAGGGCACTCTTCAATACGGCGCTGATATTGGCGATGTAACTTATCGAATGTTTTACCATTTAGTTCAGTTAAGAATTCTAGCCCGTTAAGGCGGAGTTTCTTATCTAACACAAACTTACGAATCGTCGATAAACGCTGTAAACCATCAACAATTAACCAATTGTTTTCATCGGAAGCATCAAAGTAGAAAGCCGGTAGAGGGAACCGAATCAAAATGGATTCGATTAAACGACTCATCTTACGATTATCCCACAACTCCGCATGTCGCTGAAAATCAGTATTCATGTCAATTTCATTGTGCTTAATTCGCTTGATTAAAGCATCCAACGACTTTGGTTCAACGACGATATCAATATCTGTCGGATTAAATGGGTACATCACCTCATCAAGCAGTTCCGGCTCGTCTTCTTCCTTACCTGGAGCAATCAACTCTTCATCAAGTTCAGTTTCTTGATAATCAGACATGTGCTTCCCCTTAAATTAATATTGTCTGGCACACAATAATAGAAATGGAGCCCGAAAGGACTCCATTGAGCATTTTACAACTGCACGTTGAAGAAGCCGCTGCCATCTTGACGCCACCTTTGTTCCTTACGAACTGACTGTGACCAGTGCTGCGCGGACCCACACACAAAGTATGCCTCATATTTAAAGACCAAGGGGCGTATGCTTGGTCACTCCAAATAATAGATTCAATTGCTTTTGGATACAACACTCCCTAACTCCGTTCACTTACAACATCTTATCTTTTCAAAGTCTCATTAACAGTTAACTCCTTACATCAACACATATCGCATAAATAAATCTAATGTTAAGATAGAAGTACCACTTGCAGGATTAGAGAACAGTAAGATTATGATTTATATTATTAAAAATAGAAGTACCACTTAAATCGTGATTACTGAAATTATGCTTCAGCAAACTCAGGTCACTACGGTTATTCCGTATTACCAACGTTTCTTGGAGCGCTTTCCAACCGTGATCGATCTTGCCAATGCTGAGCAAGATGAAGTCCTACACCTTTGGACTGGCTTAGGGTATTACGCCCGAGCCCGTAACCTTCACAAAGCAGCACAAGAGGTCGCCTCTACATACAATGGTGAGTTTCCTCTTGATATAGAGAAAATGAACGCCCTACCGGGGATTGGTCGCTCTACCGCTGCCGCCATTTTATCGTCTGTGTATAAACAACCACACGCGATTCTTGATGGTAACGTGAAGCGCACCCTATCCCGCTGTTTCGCAGTTGCAGGATGGCCAGGACAAAAAAAGGTTGAAAACCAGCTGTGGGAAATTGCCGAAACGCATACCCCACAAACGGATGTAGATAAGTATAACCAGGCAATGATGGACATGGGCGCAATGGTCTGCACTCGCAGCAAACCCAAATGTAGCCTCTGCCCTGTTGCTGATCTGTGTGTGGCAAAGCAACAAGGTAATGTGCTCGACTACCCGGGCAAAAAACCGAAGAAAGATAAACCAATCAAGCAAACTCGTTTCGTGATGCTTCACCACAACACCGAAAATGGTCATGAGGTGTGGTTGGAGCAAAGACCACAAACAGGCATTTGGGGTGGCTTATTCTGCTTCCCACAAACCGAACATGTGGATGCAGAAAGCGACATTGAATTGCTACTGGATCAACGCGGCATTCAAGCCAGCAATATCAAACAGAAGCAAACACTGATTACCTTTCGTCATACATTCAGCCATTACCACCTAGATATCACGCCAATTTTGATTGATTTATCAAAGCAACCGGACGTGATAATGGAAGGCAACAAAGGTCTTTGGTATAACTTATCTAAACCTGAAGAAGTCGGTTTAGCCGCGCCAGTAAAACTATTGCTGGAAACGCTACCCCACGAACTTCGTTAATTGAATACAAGGAGTCATTATGAGCCGCACTGTATTTTGTGCTCGACTAAAGAAAGAAGGCGAAGGTCTAGACTTTCAACTTTACCCTGGTGAACTAGGTAAACGCATTTTCGACAACATCTCGAAAGAAGCGTGGGCTCAGTGGCAACACAAACAAACCATGTTGATCAACGAGAAGAAACTCAACATGATGGATCCAGAACACCGCAAACTGATCGAAACAGAAATGGTAAATTTCCTCTTTGAAGGAAAAGACGTTCATATCGAAGGTTACACACCGCCGAGCGAATAAAGTCGCTTGAGTTAAACAATGACATCACAACCATTTGTGGTGTCATTTTTCTATTACCTTCAATAACTCTGATACTTATGAAAAAAATTGTCTTTATTGCTGCCGCACTTTTAATGGCAGGCTGTAGCCGTGAATTCGTCGAAAAGATTTATGACGTCAACTACGAGCCAACAAACCGTTTTGCCAATAACTTAGCTGAGCTACCAGGACAATTTGAAAAAGATACTGCGGCGCTAGATGCCTTAATCAATAGCTTTTCAGGCAATATTCAAAAGCGCTGGGGAAAAAAAGAAATCAAGTACGCAGGCAAGAGTAATTACGTTAAGTACATCGATAACTACCTTAGCCGCGCCGAGGTCGACTTTCGCAAAGGCGTGATCACGATAGAGACCGTATCACCGACCGAGCCCCAAAAACACCTAAAAGACGCGATTGTCACCACCTTATTAACACCAGACGATCCCGCTCACGTCGACTTATTCTCCTCTAAAGGTATCACGTTAGAGGGGCAACCATTCCTGTATAAACAAGTTGTCGACCAAGACAATAAGCCAATTCAATGGTCTTGGCGGGCAAACCGATTTGCGGAATACCTCATCGCAAATAAAATAAAAACCAAAAATGTAGATTTCAAGAAAGCGTATTACGTCGAAATTCCCATGGTTGAAGACCACTTTTCAACTCGCAGCTACCAATACGCCGATATCGTGCGTCGAGCTTCCAAGAAATACGACATTCCAGAAGACTTGATATACGCCATTATTAAAACCGAGAGCAGTTTCAACCCATACGCGGTAAGTTGGGCAAATGCATATGGCCTAATGCAAGTTGTACCTAAAACAGCGGGACGAGATGTGTTCAAACTCGTGAAAAAGCGCTCGGGCCAACCAAGCCCTGAATATTTGTTTAATCCAGAAAACAACATAGATACTGGTACTGCGTATTTCTATATCTTAAAAAATCGTTATTTAAGAGAAGTCCGCCACCCTACCTCTCTCGAGTACAGCATGATTTCAGCTTACAATGGCGGTACTGGAGGAGTTTTAAACACATTTCATCGCAGTGATCGCAAACGCGCAATGCAAGATCTTAATTCATTGCAACCCAACCAAGTTTATTGGGCGTTAACCAAGAAACACCCGAACGCAGAAGCGCGTCGCTACCTAGAAAAAGTTACAAATTTCAAAAAGGAATTTAACTCGAAGCAAACTTTGTAGTGACAGTTGAATAAAAAGCGTTCGAACAACCACTTTTTTGAAATTATTTAAAAAAAGTGGTTGACGCAACGCGGGAAAATCCGTTTAATAGCGCTCCGTTGCCCGGATAGCTCAGTCGGTAGAGCAGAGGATTGAAAATCCTCGTGTCGGTGGTTCGATTCCGCCTCCGGGCACCACAATTTGATTTGTTGGTGTCTTAACGAAATGTTATAACACGGACAAAAGCACAAAGAATAAAGTGTGCCGACTTAGCTCAGTAGGTAGAGCAACTGACTTGTAATCAGTAGGTCACCAGTTCGATTCCGGTAGTCGGCACCA
>NZ_JAWOWK010000005.1:0-556144 GCF_033340375.1 Vibrio sp. 1167
GCCGCCAGCGTTCAATCTGAGCCATGATCAAACTCTTCAATTTAAGATTTTGTTCGGCTCAATGAATACTGAACATTACATAAAGTAATGTTTGAATTGACTGTGCTGAATCCGAAGATTCAATGGTCACTTCGTTTCATTGAAACCTAATTTGATACCGAAGTATCTAATTGGATTATCATCAACGAGTGCCCACACAGATTGATAGGTCTATATTTTTAAAGAGCACACTTCGAAGTTCTCTTCAAAGTGGACGGCTATTTTAGCTAGATAACTTATCGTGTCAAACACTTTTTTAAGTTATTTATCTGCGAGTTAATTTTAACTCACTAACCGTAGTTGTTTAGGTTCCGCTTCACTTGCTTTCCCGTGACAACGGAGGCGCATTATAGGGAGTTCATTAAAGAACACAAGTGCATTTTTTAAAAAAACTCACCTTTTTAGTTTATTCGTATAGAAAACAGACAAAAGACTCTAAAAAACTATAGAAAAGGGGCCAAACGGCCCCTTTAGTGTGATTTTTATCTCAATTTTACTGTATCCATACAATTATTGATGAGCACAAATTTGGTCATTAATAACAATTAGCTGCACTGTCTTGTCTGGAACGATTTCACCAGAAAGAATTGATTTGGCTAACGGGTTCTCGACATTCTGCTGAATTGCACGTTTTAAAGGACGCGCACCATACACAGGATCGAAACCAACTTGAGCGATCAAATCGAGTGCTTTGTCGGAAACTTCTAGTTGATAGCCTTTCTCCTCTAGTCGTTTCGCCAAACGTTCCAATTGAATAGAAGCAATGGACTTAATGTGCTCTTGACCAAGTGGATGGAACACCACGATTTCGTCAACACGGTTCAAGAACTCTGGGCGGAAGTGTTTGCTAACCACATCCATCACTTCACTCTTGATACCTTGATAGTCTAATGTTGCGAAATTCTCTTGGATACGAGATGAACCCAAGTTAGATGTCATGATCACAACCGTATTACGGAAGTCAACAGTACGACCTTGACCATCCGTTAAACGCCCATCATCGAGAACTTGCAGCAGAATGTTAAATACATCCGGATGCGCTTTCTCTACTTCGTCTAACAAAATTACCGAATACGGCTTGCGACGAACCGCTTCAGTTAAGTAACCACCCTCTTCATATCCGACATAGCCTGGAGGCGCACCCACCAACCTTGCCACTGAGTGTTTCTCCATGAACTCAGACATATCGATACGGACCATCGCATCTTCACTGTCGAACATAAAGCTCGCAAGTGTCTTACAAAGCTCTGTTTTACCCACACCAGTTGGACCTAAGAATAAGAAGGAGCCAATTGGTCGGTTTGGATCAGAAAGCCCAGCTCGACTACGACGAATGGCATTCGATACAACAGAGACCGCTTCGCTTTGCCCTACCACACGATTATGCAGCACGTCTTCCATACGAAGTAGTTTCTCTTTTTCCGCTTCTAGCATCTTGGATACCGGAATGCCGGTTTGCTTAGAAAGTACTTCTGCAATCTCGTTGTCGGTTACTTTATTACGCAATAGCGTCATTTCCTGCATTTCAGCTTGGGTTGCAAGATCTAACTGCTTCTCAAGTTCAGGAATACGACCATATTGAAGCTCCGACATACGGTTTAGATCGCCAGCACGGCGAGCAAACTCCATGTCCATACGAGCTTGTTCAAGCTCAGACTTAATATGTTGAGTGCCAGAAAGAGCTGCTTTTTCTGTATTCCAAACCTCTTCTAGTTCAGCGTACTCACGTTCTTTTTCATTGAGTTCTTCATTAAGCGCTTTCAAACGCTTTTCACTCGCTTCATCGTGCTCGTTACTTAGTGCTTGTTGCTCAATTTTGAGTTGGATGATTTTACGCTCAAGCTTATCCAAGGACTCTGGCTTAGAGTCAATTTGTAAACGAATGCTTGAAGCCGCTTCGTCAATCAAGTCAATCGCTTTATCCGGCAACTGACGGTCGGAGACATAGCGATGTGACAAACTCGCCGCAGCAACAATCGCTGGGTCGGTAATTTCGACGTGATGATGAAGCTCATAACGCTCCTTCAAGCCACGTAAAATCGCCACGGTATCCTCAACGGTCGGCTCATCCACCAGCACTTTTTGGAAACGACGTTCTAATGCTGCATCTTTTTCGATGTACTGACGATATTCATCCAATGTTGTTGCGCCAACACAGTGCAGCTCACCACGAGCTAATGCCGGTTTTAGCATGTTGCCCGCATCCATTGAGCCTTCACCTTTACCAGCACCGACCATAGTGTGTAGTTCATCAATGAAGAGGATGACGTTGCCTTCTTCTTTAGCAAGTTCATTCAATACTGATTTTAAACGCTCTTCAAATTCCCCACGGTATTTCGCGCCAGCAACCAGTGCGCCCATATCCAGTGATAGCACACGGCGACCACGCAGACCTTCAGGTACTTCATTGTTAACTATGCGCTGCGCTAAGCCTTCAACAATTGCTGTCTTACCTACGCCTGGTTCACCGATAATCACAGGGTTGTTTTTAGTACGACGCTGCAATACCTGGATAGTACGACGGATTTCATCATCACGGCCGATAACCGGATCCAATTTACCTTGCTCTGCACGTTCGGTAAGGTCTATGGTGAACTTTTCCAATGCTTGACGAAGCTCTTCTGCATTCGGATCATTGACCTTTTGACCACCTCTGATCTTTTCGATTGCCTGGCTGACTTTTTGCTCTGTTAAGCCGATCTCTTTGAGCAATTGCCCCAATGGTCCGCGATCTTCTAAAGCGGCAAGCAGGAAGACTTCAGACGAGATATAGGAGTCTTGACGCTTTTGCGCCACTTTGTCACACAGGTTAAACAATGTGCCCATCGAGCTAGAGAGCTGAACATCCCCACCGATGCCACTGACTTTTGGTAATCGATCTAACATTTCACTCAATTTAGAGCGTAAATGCGTTACGTCCACATCCAGCATAGTAAGCAATGGACGAATTGGACTGCCATTTTGATCAAGCAAAGCCACCATGAGGTGAACTGGCTCGATATATTGATGATCGCGCCCTAACGCTAGTGATTGAGCATCAGAGATAGCGATTTGAAACTTACTTGTGAATCGATCAAGACGCATATCTACCTTCCTAACCTCAACTAAAGGAAATTCTTTTGACAGTTAGAAAGATGGATACTCGGGTGGGGAATTTCAAGGGAGTGAATGAATAAAGATAGCTTTGCAAAAATAGTAGTATGCATCTTAGCACTTTGGTGCTTATAGCTAGTCTTCGATCCAAATAAAGGTTGCTTGTCGACCAGTCTTACCATCACGGCGATAAGAGTAAAAAGAGGCTTTATCTTGGTAAGTACAAAGTCCAGAATCAAACACTTGTGTCACACCAGCCCGGTTTAGACGTTGCGTTGCCAGCACCGACATGTCAGCAAACCATTTACCGTCGATATCGCGTGGAGCAAATGCTTGATTCGCCTGTGAATCAAAATCAACAAAAGCTTGCAGAACATCTTCACCCACTTCGAAGGCTTGAGGGCCAATGGCGGGGCCAAGCCACGCTATCACTTCACCAGAAAACAACGCTAACGCATTTTCGACAATGCCATTTGCTAAGCCGCGCCAACCTGCGTGAACAGCGGCTACTTGCGTACCTTGTGTATTAGTCAATAATACAGGTAAACAATCGGCGGTCATCGCTGAACAAACAACATGGCTTGAAGAAGTAAATACACCATCCGCATCAAGCACCTGTGTTGTTGGTTCATTTGCTTGAGCCACAACGGTTGAATGCGTTTGGTTTAACCAGATTGGCGCATTTGGCATGCTTGCCTGTTGCGCCAACCAAGCTCGGTTCTTCTCTACTAAAGACAAATCATCCCCAACGTGAGTACCTAAATTTAGCCCTTGGTAAGGGCCTGTCGAAAATCCGCCTATGCGTGTTGAGGCGAAAGCTTTGACATTTTTAGGCGCTGGCCAATTCGGAATGATCGTCTTCATATTAGAATTCTTCCGGTAAGCCGTGCTCTTCTGTATCTTGACGAAGCGCTTCAGTCATCACAACCATGTCATCAGGCACTGGAGCATGAAACTCAAGAACTTCGCCCGTAATTGGGTGCTCAAAGCGCAGCATTACTGCGTGCAATGCTTGGCGATCGAAACCCCGGATCATTGCCGTTAGCTCTTCAGACGCACCTGTCGGGATGCGAGCACGTCCACCATATGCAATATCACCGAGCAACGGATGCTGAAGGTAAGACATGTGCACACGAATCTGGTGCGTACGACCCGTTTCTAGACGCAAGCGAATACGCGTGTGTTCGCGGAAGCGTTCAGCAACACGGTAGTGCGTTACTGCTGGTTTGCCCATTGGTGCTACCGCCATAAGCGTGCGCTTAGTAGAGTGACGACCAATCGGTTGATCCACTTTACCGCCCGCAGTCATACGACCAATAGCGATCGCTTCGTACTCACGAGTAATATTACGTTTTTGCAGTGCGCGAACCAGACGAGTTTGTGCAGGAACGGTTTTCGCCACCACCATCAAACCCGTTGTGTCTTTATCCAAACGGTGCACGATACCTGCACGAGGTACTTCTGCAATATCAGGGTAATGATGCAACAACGCATTAAGCACAGTGCCATCAGGCGTACCAGCGCCCGGATGAACCACAAAGTCACGAGGTTTGTTGATAACGATAATATCTTCATCTTCATAGACGATATCTAGCGGGATATCTTGCGCTTCCCAGCGTTCTTCATCTTCTAACTCGGCTTGCAATGTAATTTCCTCGCCACCCATTACTTTGGTACGAGGTTTAGTGACAACTTCACCATCAACTTGAACTTTCCCATCAAGCAGCCACTCTTTTAGGCGCGAGCGAGAGAAGTCCGCGAATAATTCGGCGATAGCTTGGTCTAAACGTTGACCTAACTGGCTATCTTTTACGGTATTTGTTAATACAATCTGCTGAGCCATATCGAACTTTTTTAAAAACTGTGAGACTAATGCTCACGACTGTGAAAAAATAGACTATTACGTCATTGTATCTGTTACTGGAAAGAAAGTAACGGCAGCTTAAGAAATATTTAGATTCAAGGAACAGACTCCTGATATGAAACGTCAGACTTTAACAGGCCTTTTAGCGGTATCCCTTCTGTTTGGATGTGCAAGCAAAGAAGAAATCGTTCCTGATGTGCCGCCTTCGGAACTGTATGCAGACGCACAGATTTCTCTTCAAAGTGGTAATTGGCTTTCTGCAATTGAGAAACTGGAAGCATTAGACTCACGTTACCCATTCGGTGCCTACTCAGAACAGGTGCAGCTTGACCTAATCTATGCGTACTACAAAAACGACGACCTTGCTTTGGGCTTGGCAACCATTTCTCGCTTTATGCGTTTAAACCCAACCCATGAAAAGATGGATTGGGTGCTGTACATGCGAGGTCTAAACCACATGGCGCAAGATCGTAACTTTATGCATGATTTATTCAGCGTAGATCGAAGCGATCGCGATCCTGAACCGGTAAAAAAAGCGTTTGATGACTTCAAAAAACTACTTCAACGTTACCCGAATAGCCCATATGCAGAAGATTCACAAAAACGTATGGTCGCGCTGAAAAACCGTCTAGCGAACTATGATTTAGCGACTGCTGACTTCTACCTTCGCCGTGAAGCTTGGGTCGCTGCTATTAATCGCAGCCAAGAGCTACAAAAAGCGTATCCAGACACAGAAGCTGCACGTAAGTCACTGACTATCCAGCTAGAGGCCTACAAGCAACTTGGTTTGGAAGACGCCGTAGCAAGAACTGAAAAGCTTATAGAGCTCAACCCTGTGAAGTAATTGAACTTGCTTTAAACTGAACCGCCACCGTTTTTACCGTGGCGGTTTTTTATTACTCTCAATAGTGTATTCAGCCCTTTCTTGATGATCTTCCTAGCTCCACATATGCTTAAAGTTCTCCTCCCCCCTTTATAAAAAGGATGTGAACGTGACGATATCTAAGCTTTGCGCAGTTATGCTGCTCCTATTGTCTGCTTCCGTTTGCGCACTGCAAATCTCGCCGCTCAAACAGCCTCCTTATACTGGGGACCTCGATGTCATCAAGGAGAAGAATGTACTGCGCGTCTTAGTTTCTGCTGATTTAGGCTTTTACTACATTGAGGGCGGCACACCAAAAGGCATAGGCGCGGAATTGCTGGCGCATTTCGAAAAAGACCTTCGTAAACTCAAACCAAAGCTTAACGTACAAATTATTCCTGTTGCCCGCGACCAGCTACTGCCAGCCTTAGAAAACGGTTCAGGTGACTTAGTTGTCGCCAACCTGACTATTACCGACACGCGCAAACAGAAAGTGGAGTTCAGTTCACCCATTCTCACTGACATTCAAGAGTGGGTAGTGACAAACAAAAGCACACCAACGATGACGAAAATCGAACAACTGAGCGGCAAAGAGATTTGGGTGCGCGCCAGCTCTAGCTACTTTGAAAGCATTCAGACACTAAATAAGAAACTAAACAAAAAAGGCTTACCGCCTGTTATCGTGCACTTTATTGAAGAAACACTTCAAGATTATGAGCTGGTCGGAATGCTCAACAATGGTTACGTCAAAGCCATTGTTCTCGATAGCCATAAAGCCAAGCTTTGGCTGAAAGTGATGGATGATATTCGGGTTCACAAAAAAATCCCTATCCGCAAAAATGGCAAAATTGCTTGGGCAATGCGAGAAAATAGTCCCAAATTAAAAGCCGTCGTGAATAAGTTCATCCAGAAGTCTCGCTCTGGGACACTACTCGGTAACGTTATTTACGGTAAATACATCGATAACACGGGATGGTTGAACAGAGCTCTTAACCCTAAGAAAATTGCTCAACTAGAAAAACTCGCAGCGCTATTTTCACGCTATGGTGAGAAATACGATATCGACTATTTACTGATCGCTGCAATCGCTTACAAGGAATCAGGATTTAATAACGACCTAGTTGGAAGCCGAGGTGCCGTTGGCATAATGCAAGTCCTACCCAGCACCGCTCAAGATCCGAATATCAATATCAAAAATGTTCGACAATTAGAAAACAACATTCATGCTGGAGTGAAATACTTAGCTTTTTTGCGTAAGCAGTACTTCAGTGATCCTGATATTACTGCACAAAATAAACTCTACTTTACATTGGCGGCTTACAATGCGGGCCCCGGCAATGTAGAGCGTATTCGTAAGCGTGCAGCCCAACAAGGTTACGATCCTAATGTTTGGTTTAATAACGTGGAAGTCGTTATGCGGAAAAGTTTAAGCTCAACGGTTGGGTACGTCACAAGCATTAATCGCTACTACATAATATACAAACAACTAGAAAGTTTGGACCAAGTCAAAAGTCTAGAAAGGGTTTCACTAGCCCCAAAAGACCCCATTTTCATGATACCGCTACGAAAAGTCAGCCAAATGCCAGACAGTAAAAAGCCGCTTGTACAGTAAGCGGCTTTTTAAATGGATTCATTGGAAAGACTCAGTGATCGTCATCACACCTTACGTGTAGTTAAATTTTAACCACCTCAAATATTAGGCCGTAAAACTTCCCTAAAAACGAGGCCGTTTTCAGCTGAGTACTCTATTCAATCTACGGATTTACTAACCGATAACAAGCAATTTCACGATAAATCTCAGAAGTTCTTGAGTGAGATCACATTCATTTTTCATCATAAAAAACCCGAGCAAAATAATGATCTGAATCACATTTTTTTATGCTTAAAGCGGTAATCTGAACTCAACCCATGAGGGATGCAACAGAGGAAAAACACTTATGACAATGAATATCACTGGCAAAAACATCGAAATCACCTCTGCAATCCGAGCTCATATTGAGAGCAAATTTAAAAAACTGGAGAAATGGCAAGTAGACCTAATTGGTTGCCAAGCAACTTTCAGTGAGGAACCAAACAAACAGAAGAAATTCGAAGCGGTTATCAAAGTTCCTAAAGGCCAGCTCATTGCCTCAGCAACTCACGAAGATCTTTACGCAGCTATCAACGAAGTGGAGCAAAAACTAGAACGACAATTGAACAAGCTGACCCACAAACCTGAAGCTCGACGTGCAAGTAAGCCTGAGCTAGTGGAAGAAGAAGAGTAAACTGAACAGATTGAGGAAATAGCGCCGAAAGGCGCTATTTTTTTGCTTGACGCTCTCCCCAGCCTTGCTTATTGTGTTTAAACACTCATAAATTAAGCACTATTTATGCATTTAACCTCACTGTTTATTTTTGACTTCTTTTTCCTCCCATAGTTGGAGGGGCGAACTCGTTTGTGAAAGAAAAGTCAAAAACAAACAGAAAGCCTCCCAAATCGGGAGGCTTTTTTATAAGGAAAGAATTGATGACTGACCAACCTATTTCCCTCGAAGAAATTCGTTTACGCTTGAATGAGTTGGATGACCAACTTCTCAGCTTATTGTCTGAGCGCCGTAAACTCAGCATTGAAGTAGCCAAAAGCAAAGTACAAACCTCAAAGCCTGTTCGCGACGCCGTCCGTGAACAGCAATTATTGGTCAAGCTGATTTCTAATGGCCAAGATAAATACGAACTTGACGCGCAGTACATCACCAAACTTTTCCATACCATCATTGAAGACTCAGTTCTGCTTCAACAAAGTTATCTGCAAAATCTCGTTAACCCACAGCAAAGCCGTAAGCCACTTGCTCGCGTCGCTTTTTTAGGAGCCAAAGGCTCTTATTCGCACTTGGCAAGTCGCGAATACTTCAGTCGTAAAAATACGGAGCTTATCGAGCTCAACTGCGAGCACTTTAAAGAAGTGACTCAAACGGTTGAATCTGGCCATGCTGATTATGGCGTTCTGCCAATCGAAAACACCAGCTCAGGCTCTATTAATGAAGTGTATGACTTACTACAACACACGACGCTTTACATCGTTGGAGAGCTAACTCAACCAATCGAACACTGCTTGGTTGCGAAAAAAGACATTCGTCTGGAAGATATTAAAACGCTGTATTCTCACCCTCAGCCACACCAACAGTGCAGTGAGTTTTTAAGCCGTATGAAAGGGGTAAAGCTGGAATCCTGCGCGAGCACAGCAGATGCAATGCAGCAAGTCCAAGAGATGGATCGTGATGATGTGGCTGCAATTGGTAATGCATCAAGCGGTAAGCTATATGGCTTGCAAGCAATTCAAGGCAACATCGCAAACCAAACCGAAAACCATACTCGCTTTATCGTGGTTGCTCGTAAACCGGTTGAAGTTTCTACTCAGATTCCAGCAAAAACCACATTGATCATGTCGACCTCCCAAGAGGCAGGCTCATTGGTTGAAACACTATTAGTGCTGCAACGTTACGGCATCAATATGACCAAGCTGGAATCACGCCCAATTATGGGGAACCCGTGGGAAGAGATGTTCTACGTAGACTTGACATCACATCTTGCTTCGACAGAAATGCAACAGGCACTTGAAGAGCTAACAAAAATCACTAAGCACTTGAAAGTATTAGGCTGTTACCCGAGTGAGAACGTAAAGCCTACGCAAGTAAAATTGAGTTAATAGACACCAGTGAGTAAAAAGATCATGGCAACCCAAAAAGTCGTAATCGCATCGCTAAACCCAGCCAAAATTAATGCAGTTCAAAGTGCATTTCGTAATGCATTTCCGCATCAAGAGTTCAACTTCGTTGGCATCAGTGTACCGAGTGAGGTCGCAGATCAGCCCATGACGAATGAAGAAACTCATCGTGGTGCGCTAAACCGCGTTAAAAACGCAAAAGTAGAGATGCCAAACGCGGATTACTATGTCGGTCTCGAAGCGGGAATTGAAGCAAACGTGACGTTTGCTTGGATGGTGGTTGAGTCAGAGACTCACCGCGGTGAATCTCGTTCTGCAAGCTTAATGTTGCCGCCAAAAGTCTTGGAAAAACTCAAGGATGCGAATGAGTTGGGAGATGTAATGGACAAAGTGTTTGGTACTGATAACATCAAACAGAAAGGTGGCGCTATTAGCCTACTAACCCAAAACCAGCTAACTCGAAGCTCGGTCTATCACCAAGCCTTGATTCTGGCTTTGATTCCATTCACAAACCCTGAGCACTTTCCTTCAAATTTATAACACTCAGCCTATTCTCTAGATACGCAAAAGGGCGGATATTTCCGCCCTTTGTAATACGTTATCTTAGTCAATTGTAACACCAAGGCCTAAAAGCAAATTGGATATACTGTCTACTTAGATACCGCAACTTGTTCTAACAAGACTTTCAACTTGTCTTTTTCTTCATCAGATTTCGACTTTAGTTCGTTAGAGCCACGAGTAATGGTGGCAATGCCCACACCAAGCATCTGACTGATCTGACGTTGAGATAATTCTCCTTTAAGAAGTTCGTTAATTATATTAACGCGTGATATTAATGACTCTCTCTCATCACGTGACATCAGCATAGTTAACAGCATGTCATCTTGCTGGGTGCCCATACTTGTTCGAATTAGCTCAATAATCTGTTGCCAGTCTTTGTACTCGGGTTCGTGCGACATCAAGTTACCTCACTCAATACTTGGTATTGATCTCATGTTGATTCAAGAACGCGCCATCGATACCCAAAAGATCACGATAGTATGTTTCAAACATCAAGATGTTTTGTACATAACCGCGCGTCTCTTTAAATGGAATTGCCTCAATAAAGGCATAAGCATCCACTTTTCCTTGGGTACGCTCTCGCCACGTTTTTACTCTGTTAGGACCTGCATTATAAGCAGCAAGAGCAAAAATACGATTATTATCGTAATCCTCTAATAAACCTTGCAAATAATGGCTACCAATTTCGATATTTTTTCCTACATTGTAGAGATCCTGCGTACCTTGATAACTCAACTTATATTTACGTGCCGTGTACTTCGCCGTCGCAGGCATGATCTGCATAAGACCACGAGCGCCAACTGGAGAGCGGGCTTCAACATCTAACGCACTTTCCTGTCGAGCGAGAGACATCATCGTGACGGGATCAATGTTGTGCTTTTTCGCATAAAAGTTAAACCACCAGCGGTGTGCTATTGGGAACCTAAGTTCGATATTATCCCACATCTGCGCTTGAATACTCGCGGTCACCGTTAGGTGATGCCAACGTTTAAATGATGCATAAGCCGCCAACATCGCCTTTTCATCTTTTCCTACGCGGCGCAGTAAGTGTGCCCATTCACTCTTCGCTGCTGCGATTTTATCCGTCGCGATCAACTCTTCGATACGAGCTAACGAGTCTTGATAGGGTTGAACAACTTTCTTATCCAACTTAACCGTATGCGTTGGGTATTTGATTGATTGTCCGATTGCATTGGCGGCAGCCACACTGTAGAAGTTTCGTTGCCCAAGCAGAGTTGCTAAACGCTGTTTCCCCGCGATGTCATCACCTAACGCTATTTCACTTCTTCCAAGCCAATATTGCCAGCGTAGCGTGGCTTGTTCTTCTTTATTTAGAACAGCAATCCACTCTTGTACGCCTTTCCAATCTGCATTTTGAATCGCTAAGCGGATGCGCGTTTCAATCAACGGTAAGTACTGACTGGTTTTCGTTTTATCATCGCGCCATTTAGCTAATGACTCAGACTCCGTACGAGTCAATCGAAATGCAATATAGTCGGCAAGTTCTTGCGCTTTTTCTGGAGAAAACTTCTGTCCTTTAATGACGGCATCGTACGCACCTTGTGCTTGGCTAGTGTTCATACGAGCCAACTTTTCTAACGCATATTCACTTTGCGCTCGATTAAAATCATTCGCAGGTTTTTTCTTCGCGAATTCCGCAACACTTGAAGGATTATCAAACAACGCTTTCATTTCTTTGGCTTGTTGCTTTGCCTGCGCTGATTTAGGCAGTTTGAGCAAGTAACTCATCAAACCGCCATTACGAGCATCAAACGCCAGTAACATACGCTGTAGAATCAGTTCATCGGTACGCTCACCCGCCTTGTCCCATGCCGCAAATAATGGGTCACACTCATCAGCAATGCTGATGCCACGTAACCACATATGTTCAGCCCCTTTAAATGCCGCGACTTTCTTGCCTTGCTTTAACTGGGCGACGTAGAAAATACATTGGTAACGCTCACCACTAGGAATGACTTTTTGAAACTCAGTAATAGTTTTCCAATCTTTTTGCTTATAAAGATGATTGAGGTATGGAGCGCGAACTCGACGAGAAAATGGAAAAGACTCGTGCTCAGAAATAAACTCGTTTACCTGTTGTGGTGACTTTTCCGGTAACTGTCTAATAAAAGTGCGGTAATCCACATAAGGCGTTAGTGGATAGTCAGAAATTTTAGGACGAATCGAAAGGTATCCATCGATGTCATTTTTATCTAATAAATCTTGAGCTTGCTCATATACTTCGCGCTGCTTTTCCAAACTCAGCGCGGCATTAGCACTCAAACTCATAGCACACAACGCGGCGGCGCAGCATACGTTTTTAGCCAATTCAGATACGTTGAATCTCATTTGTGTCATTTTCCCCAGACATATACTGCCCTAAAGCCTAGTTTTGTTAGAGTTCATGTGATGTTAAGGCAATTTTCACACATGCATCTATTTACACAGAATGCAGATGTCCATGTAAAGCAACTTAGTGTATTAAAAATTGTACTCGTCAAACTTTTAAGACGATGGAGACAAAGCGTTTCTAACTCGCATAGAAAACACTTCGTCATTCTTAACGAATAACAAAAGTGTATACCCTAACCGTGTAAGTTTCCGGTCAGCTCAAAATAAGAAATCCATTCGTTAGGGAAATTCTTGCAATGCGGTAACAAAAACAAAGCAGTTGGTATAAAATGATGGGTTTGAATGACAGTTAATTTAGGAACGATCGGCAATGGCTGAATACGTATATACCATGTCGCGGGTGAGCAAAATTGTGCCACCTAAGCGTCAAATTCTTAAAGACATCTCTCTGAGCTTCTTCCCTGGTGCGAAAATCGGTGTTTTAGGTCTGAACGGTGCAGGTAAATCCACACTGCTACGTATCATGGCAGGTATCGACACGGATATCGACGGTGAAGCGCGTCCACAACCTGGTCTAAACGTAGGTTACCTACCTCAGGAACCAGTATTAGACGAATCAAAAACCGTTCGTGAAGTTGTTGAAGAAGCGGTTGCTGACGTTGCTGACGCTCTGAAACGTTTGGACGCAGTCTACGCAGCTTACGCTGAACCAGATGCAGACTTCGACGCACTTGCAAAAGAGCAAGGCGAGCTAGAAGCCCTTATCCAAGCGAAAGATGGTCATAACCTAGAAAATGCGCTTGAGCGTGCAGCAAACGCACTACGTTTACCTGAATGGGACCAAAAAATTGCGCACCTATCAGGTGGTGAACGCCGCCGTGTGGCTATTTGTCGCTTGCTACTTTCTAAGCCAGACATGCTATTGCTTGATGAACCTACCAACCACCTAGATGCAGAATCAGTTGCTTGGCTAGAGCGCTTCTTAGTGGATTACACAGGTACCGTAGTGGCCATCACCCACGACCGTTACTTCCTAGATAACGCTGCGGGCTGGATCTTAGAACTGGACCGTGGTGAAGGTATCCCATGGGAAGGCAACTACACCTCATGGCTGGAGCAAAAAGACGCTCGTCTACAACAAGAAGCCTCCCAAGAGAGTGCTCGCCAAAAGACTATCGAGAAAGAGCTTGAGTGGGTACGTAAAAACCCTAAAGGTCGTCAAGCGAAGTCAAAAGCACGTATGGCTCGCTTTGAAGAACTGCAAAGCTCTGATCACCAAAAACGTAATGAAACCAATGAACTATTTATCCCACCAGGTGAGCGTCTAGGTGATAAGGTTATTGAAGTGAAGAACCTGACCAAGTCATTTGACGGTCGAGTTCTGATTGATGACCTGTCATTCAGCATCCCTAAAGGTGCAATTGTTGGTATCATCGGTGCTAACGGCGCAGGTAAATCGACGCTATTCAAGATGTTAAGTGGTACTGAACAACCAGACTCGGGCACAATTGAGATGGGCGATACAGTAAAACTGGCATCGGTCGATCAGTTCCGTGACAGCATGGACGATTCTAAAACCGTATTCCAAGAGATCTCTGAAGGTGCTGATATCATTAAGATCAACAACTTCGAAATCCCAGCTCGTGCATACTGTTCACGCTTTAACTTTAAAGGCAGTGACCAACAAAAGATTATTGGTGAACTATCGGGTGGTGAGCGTAACCGTGTCCACCTTGCGAAGCTGCTTAAAGCGGGCGGTAACGTGTTGCTACTCGACGAACCAACCAATGACCTTGACGTTGAAACACTGCGTGCTCTAGAAGAAGCGTTACTAGAGTTCCCTGGTTGTGCAATGGTTATCTCGCACGACCGTTGGTTCCTTGACCGTATCGCTACCCACATCATTGACTACCGTGACGAAGGCCAAGTTAACTTCTACGAAGGTAACTACACAGAGTACATGGATTGGTTGAAGAAAACATTGGGTCCTGAAGCCGCAGAACCACACCGTATCAAATACAAGCGTATTGCGAAGTAATCGCAACCCACAAAGTTTGATTGTAATTTGTACAAAGGCCGCTATCATAGCGGCCTTTGTTTTCTTTGTTATAAAAAGAGCTCATTAGCCCGTCTCGTTCGTTAAGAACATGACATAGCACTTACGTCACTCTGTAGCGACTTCGACACTTTTCAAACAACAATCGAACATTTTTTGTTCGTATTGATATACTATTCAATTCTGTTTGACGACCTGACGAGAATATTCATATGACAGAGAGACGACGCTTTTCACGTATTCTCCATCAAGCTCCAGCTAAGATAGAACAACGTGACTTGGCAATTGAAGCTAGGATTCAAGATCTTTCCTTGCATGGTTTACTCATGAAAGTGGAAGAGACTGAGGCTTTGGATCCAACCCTTCCAGTCCATGTGACTTTTTCATTTGATCAATCCGAACAAGTGATTACGTTAAAAGCGCAAATTGTGAATGTCTCTAAGTGTGAGGTTAGGTTGAAGATCGCTAAGATAGACATCGAAAGCATTAGCCAACTAAAACGATTTATAGAATTGAATGTAGGCAATAACGACCTTCTGAATCGAGAGTTAGAGCACCTCTCTGGTTTTTAGGAGAAAAATAAATGAACGCCTATTTAAGTAACAATAACTATGTCTAAAAAAATCATCATGCAGATCCCGACGAAAGACGGCGATCAGCAGTTCTATTTGGGCCGCAGTTCGGTCCTAGCAGTATTTGCTTCAGTATTGGCATTACCCGCCGTCGTTGGTGGCGCGTGGTACCTTAATCAGCAGCAGATGCACAATAAAGACGAACTAACACAAATCATCGCCAAACTGGAAAGTGAAAAGGCCGAAGTGACGGCTCTTTACGAAGAGCAGCTTGATACCAATCATTCGCTTTCCCAATCTTTGACGGACAAAAACAATCAAATTCAGCTATTGGGCAAACGGGTATTCGACGTTGAATCGGTTTTAGGTCTCGCAGACGAAGAGTTGATGATCGATGAGAACAGCATGGGGTTAGAGGAGCGAATTGACGCAGCCGCTATCGATTCTGCTGTTCGCGCGACGATGTTCCGTTTGATACCAAATGACAGTCCAGTCACATACCAACGTATTTCTTCTTCTTACGGCAGTCGTATTAATCCGATTTCAGGTAAGAGGCATGTTCATACTGGTATCGATCTGACTTGTAAAAGAGGAGAAGAGATCCTGGCACCGGCTGACGGTGTGGTGGAAACCGTTCGCCCGAGCAATCGTGGTTATGGTAACTATGTCACCATTCGTCACTCATTTGGCTTTATGAGCTCCTTTGCTCATCTACAACGCTTCAAAGTGAAAAGCGGTCAGTTTGTTAGTAAAGGCGACATCATTGCTCAATGCGGTAACTCTGGCAACTCCACAGGGCCACACTTGCACTATGAAGTACGCTTCCTCGGACGAGCACTCAACCCTCAATACTTAATGGAGTGGACACCAGAAAACTTCAATGACGTCTTTGAAAAAGAGAAAAAAGTGAAATGGGGACCTTTGGTTCAATTGATTGATAACGTTGTACGCCTACAAGTCAATTTAACCAATTCACCCTATCGCGATACCAGTATCAACACAGTATCAAGTGAAGATACGAGTAATACTGCGACGAACTGATTTGTCCATCAACACGAAAAAGAGCAGCTTACGCTGCTCTTTTTGTTTCGGACTCTGCACAGCTAAATGACCCGTGATTAGCCGCGATGAATATTATCATTCGCCTGTTTGAGTAAGTTTTGGCTCTCATTCATAAATTGTTGAGAATAAGTACCAAACCAATCACTCACCTGCTTAAAGCTTTCGATGAATCGCGCTTTGTCTCTGCTATCCAGAATCGCTACCGCATCACCTAAACGCTGATGGAATCGCTTGATCATATCGATATTCTCTTGAGAAGAGAAAATGATATCACCGTACAAGTTCGGATCCTGACCAAACAGTCGTCCCACCATCGCCAATTCAAGGCGGTAGATTGGCGAGCTTAACTTCAACAACTGATCGATGTTCGGGTTCTCTTTGCTAAGGTGCATACCGTAAGCAAACGAAGTGAAGTGGCGCAACGCCTGAATCAACGTCATGCCATGATCGTGCTCTTGTGCATCGATTTGGCACAAGCTTGCGCCCCAAATTCCAAACTGTTGCAATAGCCATTGGTAATGCTCGTGACCACGACCATCACAGTACACAATAACCTGCTTGGCAAGGCTCGGAACATCTGGGCCAAACATTGGGTGTAAACCAACTACAGGACCTTGGTGCACATTCAACATTGCTTGCAGAGGCTTCGACTTGATAGAAGTCAGGTCACACAGAATGCAGTCTTGCGGCAAGTTCCCCAGTTTTTCGATCACCCCTTCCGTTAGATGAATCGGCACCGTGACCACGACTAAACCCGCGTTGTCTAGAATCTCATCCGCATGATCCCAGTCTTTACTGCCGAGAACTTTGACCTGGTAGCCCGACAATTTGAACATACGCCCAAACAGGCCACCCAATTGACCATTACCACCAATAATAACAACTGAGCGTAAATCAGGGTTCAAACACTTAAAACCGGAATCTTTCTCGCTGGCATAAGACTCACGCATTGTTCGACGCAGAATATCTTCAATAAGCTGTGGAGGAATTCCCATTTTTTCAGCTTCAGCGCGACGAGAAGCTAACATCGCCGCTTCGCGGTCTGGAGCATAAATTGGCAAACCATGTTCGCTTTTTACTTCCCCAACTTTCTCTACGAGCGCTAAACGCTGAGCCAATAGCTCCAACATTTGCTTGTCGACTGCATCAATCTGATCGCGTAATGCGTTAAGTTCAACTGCCATTGATGTTCCTTAAATCCTGTATTAATTAGCCTTTAGACGATTTTCTAAGAAAGGCACTAGCTCTTCATGTGCATGACGTAATAGTGCCTCAGTTGAATCCCAATTGATACATGCGTCAGTGATAGATACACCGTATTTCATCTCTTCAAGAGCTAAGTCAGAAGATTGATTTCCTTCATTGATATGGCTTTCAATCATAAGACCGATAATAGATTTATTGCCTTCACGGATTTGATGAATCACATCCTCCGCGACTAATGGCTGGCGACGGTAATCTTTACGTGAGTTGGCGTGACTGCAATCCACCATTAATGAAGCATCAAGACCAGATTTCGCCATCTCTTGCTCACACTCAGTGACTGATACCGAATCGTAGTTAGTTTGCTTGCCGCCACGTAAGATCACATGTCCATTAGCATTGCCCTGGGTGGTCAACAGTGCGACTTGTCCCTCACGGTTAATTCCCATAAAACGGTGGCTAGAGGACGCAGCTTGCATCGCGTTAATTGCGGTTGCCAAACTGCCATCGGTGCCATTCTTAAAACCGATTGGCATAGACAGGCCGCTTGCCATTTCACGGTGAGTTTGTGACTCCGTCGTACGAGCACCGATGGCTGCCCAGCTAAAAGTATCCGCCAAGTATTGTGGGCTAATTGGGTCTAGAGCCTCAGTCGCGAGCGGGATTTCCATCTCTGCCAACTCCACCAGAAGTTCGCGTCCAACATGCAGACCGTGTTCAATATCGAAACTGCCGTCTAGGTGTGGGTCATTGATCAGGCCTTTCCAGCCGACCGTGGTGCGCGGCTTCTCAAAGTAAACACGCATAACAATATACAGTTGGTCACTTAGTTGTTCAGAGAGTGCTTTAAGTCGCTTTGCGTAATCCTTCGCCGCTTCTACGTCGTGGATAGAACATGGACCGCATACAACAAGCAGGCGGTGATCCTTCTTGTGAATAATATTAGCGATAGTTTGACGAGACTCTTGAATAAAGCGACGTGCTTTTTCACTCAAAGGAAGCTTGGTTTTTAGTTCCTCCGGAGTAATAAGAACCTGTTCTTCGATAATATTAATATTGCTCAACTCACTTTTCTGCATAACTCTAACCTGTATATTTATTTTTACACCCAACCAAACCTTTGGTGAGACAACTAAGCTTTAACGACAAGATAACAGGCTAAAAAAGAAAAACAAGCGTACAGAATAAAAAACATTTAGTGTAAACTTAATCTTACAGTCAAATAAAAAGCCAAAGTATAATTAACTTTGGCTTCTCATCTCTGTTTTGAATCTTTTACAAGAGGTTTAGCTAGTCAAGCGTTTCATCGCTTCACTCGCCGCTTTCCACTCTTGAGATAGCTTAAGTTCGCTTGGAGAAAATGACTGTTTTTTCAGTAATCCATCCGCGAGTGGCACGGTTGAAACCGGTAAGTTGTCTAATACCTCAACGTGCGCTTCTCGTTTATTACACATTAACAACATATCGCAACCAGCTCTCAATGCTTGAGCACCTCGCTCGGCTGAGCTGCCCATAATCGCAGCGCCTTCCATGGTCAAGTCATCCGAAAAAACCAAACCTTTAAAACCCAATTGCTGACGCAGGACCTGTTTTAACCAGTATTCAGAACCGCTGGCTGGTTGAGCATCATAATGTGGGAAAATCACGTGAGCAGGCATCATGGCATCTAAAATACCGGCATCAATTTGCGCTTTGAAGATCGCCATATCTTGTTCAAAAATATCACTGCGCTCATCGTATGGTGTTTCTAGATGTGAGTCTGCAATCACGCCACCATGTCCAGGGAAGTGCTTGCCTGTCGTTGCCATGCCAACACTCTTCATTCCCTGCATATATGCAGTGCTATAGCGAAGAATGGTATCGGCATCTTCACCGAATGCGCGGTTACCGATCGCTTTACATTGATGGCCTTGGTCAAGTACCGGGGCAAAGCTTAAATCAATATCATGGGCAATCAGCTCTGCTGCCATTAACCAACCGCCCATACGAGCAAGCTCTTCACCATTTTGATGTTTAGCGTACTCATCAGCAGCAGGAATTAATGAGAAACCTTCACGAAAGCGCTGCACTCGGCCGCCTTCTTGATCCACACCGATCAAAAACGGGCGCTTAGCCGCCTTTCGGATGGATTGAGTAAGTGCTTGAAGCTGTTCGCTATCATGATAGTTGCGAGCAAATAGAATTAAGCCACCAACCGTAGGATGCTCCAAGATTTCTTTGTCTTCAGCGGTCAGTTCATACCCCGCAACGTCAACCCATAACGGTCCCATGTTTTCTCCTCAAAATCGGCTGAATATCTCGTATTCGATGAGGTTATTCGCTTCAGATTTGCTTTACAATAAGTGAATGAAGAATTGACGAGATCGGCTATGAAATTTAACGAACTGTACATTGGTGTGATGTCTGGAACGAGTATGGATGGCGTTGATACCGCTCTAGTTGAAATAAGCGATGAGCATGTTCGCCTGATTGCGCACGACGACTACCCAATGCCCGCAGCGCTAAAAGACATGCTGTTATCTGTTTGTACCGGTCAAGCAACAAATTTAAAAACCATAGGTGAACTTGACCACCAGCTCGGCCACCTATTTGCAGATGCCGTGTTACAGCTGCTCAATAAGTCTGGTTACGTCGCAGAGCAAATTCGTGCGATTGGTAATCACGGTCAAACAGTGTTCCATCAGCCTACCGGAAACTTGCCGTTTACCACTCAATTGGGCGATGCCAACATTATCGCGGTCAAGACAGGCATTGATACGGTAGCGGATTTTCGTCGTAAAGACATGGCGCTAGGTGGACAAGGTGCCCCACTCGTCCCTGCTTTCCATAAAAGCATTTTTGCGATGCAGGATTCCACAACTGTGGTGCTTAACATTGGAGGCATTGCCAATATCTCTGTACTGCATCCAGAACAACCAGTCATTGGCTATGACACAGGCCCGGGCAATATGTTGATGGACGCATGGTGTGCGCTGCATAAAGGGCAAAGCTTCGACGAAGATGCACAATTTGCACTTAAAGGAACGGTAAACGCTACTTTGTTGACTCAATTACTCAAAGAAGCTTACCTCGCCATGCCAGCCCCTAAAAGTACCGGACGAGAACTGTTCAATATTGACTGGCTGCATCAACAACTGGCCCATCACAATTTACCAATCGAAGACGTACAACGTACACTTTGCGAGTATTCTGCAATTACCATTGCCAACGAAGTCGACAAGTTTTCTCATGGCATCACACCTCAACTATTGGTCTGTGGCGGTGGAGCAAGAAACCCACTTTTGATGCAGCGACTAGCTAAGTTATTGCCACAATGGAGCGTTGCGACAACGGCAGAAAAAGGCGTTGATGGCGACTACATGGAAGCAATGGCGTTTGCTTGGCTTGCGCAGCGCCATATTCACGACCTCCCTAGCAACTTACCGGAAGTTACGGGGGCAAGTCGTCTCGCTTCACTGGGTGTACTCTATTCAAAAAATTAAGGGCAATAGATCCTAAACAAAAAGGCTTAATTCATTATGACGAACGATGCACTTATCGCAGCTTTATCCCATCTGGTATCTGAAGGGCGAAACCCAGACACCATGGACATCGACTTGCTGCCTTCTCTCGATATTGTTCAACGCATCAACCAACAGGACAAACTCGTTCCTCTTGCCGTTGAAAAAGTGTTGCCTGAGATCGCTGAAGCCGTTGATAAGATCACGGAAGCATTTAAGGTCGGAGGTCGGTTGTTTTACATCGGTGCGGGTACCAGTGGTCGACTTGGCGTTTTGGACGCTTCAGAATGCCCACCAACTTTTGGCACAGATCCAGAGATGGTCGTTGGTATTATTGCCGGTGGAAAAGAGGCAATGTTCCGTGCAAAAGAAGGGGCGGAGGACGACCCTACATTAGGCGAGCAAGATCTTAAAGAGAATACGCTAACACAACGCGATGTCGTCGTTGGTATTGCGGCAAGTGGACGAACACCTTACGTGATTGGTGGCTTAGAGTATGCGAACGAGCTTGGTGCCACCACTGTAGCACTATCTTGTAACCCTGACTCTCCGATTGCAGATATTGCTGATATTGCGATTAGCCCCGTTGTTGGACCTGAAGCGTTAACGGGATCCACTCGCTTAAAATCAGGGACAGCACAAAAACTCGTACTGAACATGCTCACTACCGCAAGCATGATTCGCCTAGGCAAAAGTTATCAGAACTTAATGGTAGATGTGAAAGCGACGAATGCAAAGCTAGTTGCAAGAGCGGCTCGTATTGTTATGCAAGCAACAGATTGTACTAACCAAGAGGCTAAAACGGCGCTCAAAGAAACGGACTACGACGCCAAGTTAGCGATTTTGATGATTTTAACCGGGCTGGATAGAGAAAGCGCGACTGAGCAACTGAACGCCAAGCAAGGATATTTAAGAAAAGTCGTGATCGTGCAAACTAATCAATCTTAATCAATAAAGCGCCTCACTTATTTAAAAGTCAGGCGCCTTTTATGGCTTAATTTAGTAGTTCAATCGTTCAATGTGAGTAATACCGACTTTACCTTCAAGGTCACTGAACATATGAACCATTGCTGGGTATGGTTGTGCTCCAGGGTAGACAACTTCTGCATTACAGAAAAACGCATAGTTTTGTCCGGCTACGACTTGAGTAGCCACAACCAAAGGGGAGTATTTGACACCGACAAACCCCTCGATACCTTTAGCAAATACTTCTTTATTCTCTGCTGTGAGTTCATGAAATGGACTCCAGCCACCAGCCATTTGCGTTGACATAATGTGATTCCTTTTTTTCTGTGCTCACTATCAAGCAATATGAACATAGTTTAATAAGGAAGATTTTGCCACATTTATGTGATGCAGACAGTGTAACAACGGCTTTATTGACTATTAATTTGAGTATTCATTCCAACCACGTTGCCATTCCATGCGGAATTTTTGCGCTTGCTCAGTACCTTCACAAACCCCTTCGTAATACTGACCAGATAACCCCATTTGATACGCAAAAGCAGGATTACAGTACTCACGTAAACCTTCTAAATAACCTTGGTCGTAGTCACTTTGCTTAACACTACCCAACTCACGAAGCTCGCTCATCGTGCGCGATGTGTGTCCGGTTATGCCATCTTGATATCCGATCTGATGCCAATCTCCCGACTTGGCAAGATCTGCTGTCGTTGCTGTGCATCCTGCAAGTAAAGCCAGTGCCAGACCTACCGTTACCTTTTTCATGGTTCTTCCTTAAGTAATTGTTTTCAAAAATAAGCTTACCACTAATTATTGGCGCTTGCCGCTGAGCTTGCAGATTTAACCACTGATGACTCAAATCAGCCGCTCAAGACTGTCATCAACCTTTCGCCATTTTTAAAAACCGCTCAAGCAGCATATCGACCACTCAGTGCTCTATTCGACCACTCATCTACTAACCGAATGCATTTAACACAAGCGACGCATAACATGCATCCTGAGATTAAAAAATTACCCTACCCAACTAAGACCAAGGACAATTGCTATGATGTGGTTTCTAACCTGTGTCGCAGCCCTAATCGGCGGATACTTCATCTACGGCGCTTTCGTCGAGAAGATTTTCGGCATCAATGAAAAACGCCAAACGCCAGCTCACACCAAATCGGACGGTGTTGACTTCGTTCCAATGTCAACAAAGAAAGTTTACCTAGTTCAACTACTTAACATCGCAGGTGTTGGTCCAATTTTTGGCCCGATCATGGGGGCACTATACGGTCCTGCGGCGATGCTTTGGATTGTAGTCGGTTGTATTTTTGCTGGTGCAGTACACGATTACTTCTCAGGCATGCTTTCAGTGCGTAACGGCGGTGCATCTGTACCTACCATTACAGGTCGCTACCTAGGTAATGGCGCAAAACACTTTATGAATATTTTTGCCATTGTCCTATTGCTTCTAGTTGGCGTAGTGTTCGTTTCAGCCCCTGCTGGCATGATTACTAACCTCATCAATGATCAAACAAGCTTGAGCGTAAGCATGACTACAATGGTTATTGCTATCTTTGCTTACTACATCATTGCGACGATTGTTCCTGTCGATAAAATCATTGGTCGTTTCTACCCACTGTTTGGCGCCCTACTTATCTTTATGTCTGTTGGCCTAATGACAGCCGTTGCTTTCTCTAGCGAACACACAGTAATGGGTGACTTCCAAGTTTCGGACATGTTCTCTAACCTCAACCCAAATGACATGCCGTTATGGCCTGCATTGTTCATCACTATCGCATGTGGCGCTATCTCTGGCTTCCACGCAACTCAGTCTCCACTGATGGCGCGTTGTATGGAAAATGAGAAAAACGGTCGCTTCGTATTCTACGGTGCAATGATTGGTGAAGGTGTTATCGCGCTAATTTGGTGTGCTATCGCTCTGTCTTTCTTCGGCTCTCTAGACGCTCTATCAGAAGCTGTGAAAAACGGTGGCCCTGGTAACGTGGTATACAGCGCATCATTTGGTCTGCTAGGTGTGTTCGGTGGTATCCTTGCGTTCCTGGGGGTGGTTATCCTACCAATTACGTCTGGCGATACAGCGTTCCGTTCAAGCCGCTTGATCCTTGCTGAATACTTCAACATGGAACAAAAAACGCTACGTAACCGTCTACTGATGGCACTTCCACTGTTCGTTATCGGCGGTATCTTAACTCAAGTAGACTTCGGCATTATCTGGCGCTACTTCGGTTTTGCAAACCAAACAACAGCGGTAATGATGCTTTGGACTGCGTCCGCTTACCTTCTGCGTCACAACAAGCTGCACTGGATTACCACTATCCCAGCTATCTTCATGACCACGGTATGTGTCACGTTCATCTTAAACAACAGCTCGCTAGGTTTTGGTCTGCCAATGCAACTATCAACTATCGTAGGTATTGTGTTTGCCCTAGCTGTGACAGGTTACGTTATCAAAACCTCTAAGGGTAAAGGTGAAACTGAACTGGCTGACGAAGAGAAACCACAAGCCGTATCAGAAACAGCGTAATACTCGTCACATCTGAGTGACTAAGATAGGAGCCTGCCAATTGCAGGCTCTTTTTGTTTTATACCCAAGTCACTTTAAGGTTCAGAAAGCACAGCGCAGCATCATTTACTTAGCTGTTCTTATCTATCTGAGCCAAGCATCTTGAGGTTACTTAGGTATACAATAACAACATTGATTCTAGGTTAGGTTCACTATGGAACTGGTCATCTCCCTTTTACAACAGATGTGTGTGTACTTAGTTTTGGCTTACATGCTAAGTAAAACGCCAATCATCTTACCTTTGCTGAGTATTTCTTCGCGCTTAAGCCACCGCCTAATTTGTTACGTACTCTTCTCTGGCTTTTGTATTCTCGGCACCTATTTCGGTCTGCACATCAACGATGCTATTGCCAATACTCGTGCGATCGGCGCAGTTATGGGCGGGCTGTTTGGTGGACCTGTTGTAGGTTTCGCCGTCGGATTTACTGGTGGCATCCATCGATACTCTCTTGGTGGCTTTACTGACCTAGCCTGCGCAATTTCAACCACCGCCGAGGGCGTAATTGGTGGCTTACTCCACGTTTACCTTATCAAGCGAAATAAAGGCGCATTGCTGTTTAATCCAAGCGTCGTATTCAGCGTCACGTTTGTTGCAGAAGTGGTGCAAATGATTTTGCTGCTCGCCGTCGCGAAACCTTTTGATCAAGCCTATGAACTGGTGTCCGCTATTGCAGCGCCTATGATCATCGCGAATTCATTTGGTGCGGCGTTGTTCATGAGTATCCTGCAAGACAGAAAAGCAATCTTTGAAAAGTTTTCTGCGACGTTTTCGCGTCGAGCGCTCACCATTGCTGATCGCTCAGTGGGAATTCTAAGCAACGGCTTCAACACCGAAAACGCAGAGAAAATCGCGCGTATTATTTACGAAGAAACCAAAGTGGGCGCTGTCGCGATTACTGACCAAGAAAAAATCTTGGCGTTTGTGGGTATTGGCGATGATCACCATAAACCAAACACGCCGATTTCATCGCAAAGCACATTAGACTCCATGGAGAAAAACGACATCATTTATCTTGATGGCGCGGAGCGTCCATACCAATGCTCCATTGCAAAAGATTGCAAGCTCGGATCTGCGCTGATCATCCCACTGCGTGCAGGGAAAGAGGTCATTGGTACCATAAAGCTGTATGAACCGAAGCGTAAATTGTTCTCGACGGCCAACATGTCGATGGCGGAAGGAATAGCCCAGCTTCTATCTAGCCAAATCCTTTATGGCGATTACCAACAACAACAAGCCTTACTCGCCCAAGCAGAAATAAAATTGCTTCACGCTCAGGTGAATCCACACTTTTTGTTTAATGCACTCAATACTATTAGTGCGATTACTCGTCGTGACCCTGACAAAGCGCGCGAGCTAATCCAAAATTTATCGCACTTCTTCCGCAGCAATTTAAAGCAGAACATTAATACCGTGACGTTAAAGGAAGAGCTTGCACATGTGAACTCGTACTTGAGCATCGAAAAAGCGCGTTTTACGGACCGCTTAGAGGTTGAAATCGATATTCAACCTGAATTGCTGGACATCAAATTACCAAGCTTTACACTCCAGCCTTTGGTTGAGAATGCCATTAAGCATGGCATTTCAAACATGCTTGAAGGTGGTAAAGTTCATATCTACAGCGAAGCACACCCACAAGGTCACTTGATTATCGTCGAAGACAACGCAGGCAGTTTTGAACCGCCAAAAGAAAACCACTCAGGGCTAGGTTTAGAAATTGTCGACAAACGTCTCACTAATCAATTTGGACGTGATGCAGCGCTAAAAATCACGTGCGAGCCACATCAATTTACTAAAATGAGCTTTATCATTCCCCCAAAATCATAAAAGCACGCTGAAGCAATAAAGGTAATGTTGGATGTTAACCGCACTCGTCATTGATGATGAACAGTTTGCTCGTGAAGAGCTAGCAGAGTTACTGGATGAAACAGGCCAAGTTGAGGTCGTGGGCGATGCCTCAAACGCAATCCTTGGCCTAAAAAAAATCAATGAACTCAAGCCTGATGTGGTGTTTCTCGATATCCAAATGCCTCAAGTCACGGGGATTGAATTACTAGGGATGCTTGATCCAGAAACCATGCCTTATGTGGTTTTTGTCACGGCTTATGATCAGTATGCGATTCAAGCATTTGAAGACAATGCCTTTGATTACTTGCTCAAACCTGTCGACCCATGCCGGTTAACTAAAACGGTCAAACGACTAAACAAAGTCATTAGCCAATCCGCCCTAACGCAACAACTGTCTGCTATTACACCTGACACGTTGGATCAGATACCGTGCATCGGACACAACCGCATCGTTATCATGGCCACCGACACGGTGGAATGTGCTTACAGTGATATCAGCGGCGTGCATGTACGCTCCACCAGCCAAACCGCGAGCACCCAACTGACATTAAAAACGTTGGAAGAGAAAACCCCTCTAGTCCGCTGCCATCGTCAATACTTAGTCAGTATTAAAGCAATTAGCGAAATCAAGTTACTGGAAAATGGGTTAGCGGAAATCATCACCAAAACAGGCTTTGAGATACCAGTAAGCCGCCGCTACTTAAAGGTGCTCAAAGAGATGCTCGGCATTAGCCACTAACACAAAAACTTCACACATCATCGCTGAGTTTCCGCTAGCGTATAAATAGGACGCTCTGAAAAGACGAGGCGACGATGTATAAAGTATTATTCATATGTAAGCACAACGCTGGACGAAGCGTCCTCGCGGAGTCAATCGCAACCAATATCCTGCCAGCAGATTTTAGTGTCACCAGTGGAGGCTCACATCCCACAGGCAAGGTGCACCCATTGGTGCAAAAATACTTAGATGACCACCAACTCCCCATTCCGCATATCCACACGCATTCATGGGAGGAGCGAACTCAGTTTCTTCCCGACATCGTTATTATTCTCTGTGATTCTTTACATCAAGAAACCGCTCCTCAGTGGCTTGCAGGTGGTGTTCGAGTAAACTGGCAAGTTGATGCTTTTCCGACCGATGGTTCTGATGAAGACATGTACGCACATTGCGAAAAGGTTGCTCAGTCGCTTGAGCGAAGAATCACGAAGATGTCTGATATGATTATCGATGGTTTAGGAAAAGACCAAATTCGTGATTACCTAAATGAGTTAAGAGAGATGTAAAAAAGGCGACCCACAGGTCGCCTTTTGAATATTCGATAAATGGAGACTAATCCACTTGCTTGATTTGCAGTTCTTTAGGTACTTCAAAGAACATATTCTCTTCACGGCCAAGTACTTCATCAACCGCTTCGGCACCGACGAGTTCTTTGATTCGCTCTAGAATCTGATTAACGAGCTCTTCCGGAGCAGATGCTCCCGCAGTCACGCCGACCTTTGTTTTGCCTTCGAACCACTCAGGTTTGATATCTTCCGGACAGTCGGTTAAGTAGCCAGGTGTCCCTAGCTTTTCAGCTAGCTCTTTAAGACGTGTAGAGTTTGATGAGTTTTTAGAACCCACCACAACCATCACATCTACGTCACCAGCTAATTCACGTACGGCATCTTGGCGGTTTTGTGTCGCGTAACAGATATCGTCTTTACGTGGACCTTGGATATCTGGGAACACGCGGCGTAGCTCTTCGATAACATCGGCAGTTTCATCGACAGAAAGCGTCGTTTGGCTTACGTAATGAAGATCGGATGGATCTTTCACAATCGCCTTCAGTTTCTCGACATCGGCTGGAGTTTCAACCAAGTACATACCACCGGTTTCACTGGCGTATTGCCCCATCGTACCTTCGACTTCAGGGTGACCTGCGTGACCAATCAGAACCACTTCCATATTACGACGGCTCGCACGCGCCACTTCCATATGCACTTTGGTTACTAAAGGACACGTTGCGTCAAATACGGTCAAATCACGCAGCTTGGCTTCCTGACGAACCGCCTGCGATACACCATGAGCAGAAAAAATCACAATGTTGTTGTCTGGCACTTCATGCAGCTCTTCAACGAAGATAGCACCACGCTGTTTTAGACCTTCAACCACAAAACGGTTATGCACCACTTCATGACGCACATAAATCGGTGGCTGATACATCTCTAGCGCACGCTCTACGATGCTAATCGCGCGGTCAACACCAGCACAGAAACCACGTGGGTTAGCTAACAGGATTTTCATTTCATTGCTCATGGAAGTTATCTTTTATTTGGTTCGCTATTCTACTGACAAAATTTCAACTTCGAAAGTCACGTCTTGTCCCGCTAGAGGATGGTTGAAGTCCACAGTGACTGAATCGCCTGCAATCTCTGTAATAATGCCCGGGATTTCCATGCCATCAGGGCCACTGAAGGCCATGATTGTACCAACTTCCACTTCTGCATCACCTACAAATTTAGTGCGATCCATATAGTGAATATGATCAGGGTTTGGCATACCAAACGCGTCTTCTGCCTTTAGCTCAATCGCTTTTTGTGCGCCTGTTTCGAGGCCTATCAAGCACTGCTCAAAGTTTTCACTCAAGCTGCCATCACCCATAACAAATTTCGCTGGTTTACCCATGTTATGAGTACTATCTGCAACCGATCCGTCTTTCATTTTAATCGTAAAGTGAAGGGTTACTACCGATTCATTGGTTATTGTTGTCACGTTAATGCTTCCTTGTTCTTGGGTTATTACGCTGTCAGCTTGGTCTTTTTATACATTGATATGCTGATTGGCGCTCCAACATAATAAAAAGCGTCGCTCGAATCAACGGACGACGCTTAGGGTTATTCGATATACCGCAAAAGATTACTTGTCAGCGTCTTTTTTACGGAAGCCATCCAGAATAATCATTGCCGCACCAATACAGATCGCCATGTCAGCAAGGTTGAATGCTGGCCAGTGGTAGTTACCCCAGAAGAAGTCTAGGTAATCAACAACAAAGCCATGAACGACGCGGTCAAACACGTTGCCCACTGCACCACCAATAATCAGTGCATAAGCAATGTTGTTCCATTTTTCTTTTGCTGGAAGCTTACTCATCCAGTAGGTCAAAAGACCCGTAACAACAAACGCGATACCTGTAAATAACCAGCGCTGCCAACCAGCTTGATCGCTCAAGAAGCTGAAAGCGGCACCGTAGTTATGAACGTAAAGTAGGTTGAAGAATGGCAACACCTCAATTCGGTTTGCCCATCCGTAGCCCATGTTGTCCATCACCACCAATTTGATGCCAATATCTGCAATAAATACCAGAATTGCTAACCACAGCCAGCGAACTCCAGATTGCTTTAACGTCAGTGCTTTTTCACTCATTACTTTACCTACAAACAGCCCCAGTAAATACTGGGGCTGTTAATTTAAAAAAAAGTTCAGTCGTTCTAGGCAATTACGCGAATTTACGTACTTCACCTTCGCCGTCTACGTTAGACACACAACGACCACAGATTTTCTCGTGACCTTCAATTGTGCCTACGTCTGGCGTGTGGTGCCAACAACGATCACACTTCTCGCCTTCAGCTGCTGCTACTTCAACAAATAAGCCTTCGATATCTGTGGCTTGTGCTGCATCCGTCTTCTCACCTAGAGGCTTAACTTTCGCCGCAGAGGTTAGTAGAACAAAGCGCAGTTCATCTTCAAGTTTGTTGATCTTCGCCGCTAGTGCGTCATCAGCAAATAGAGTCACTTCAGCTTGTAGTGCACCACCAATGGTTTTCTCTTTACGCGCATCTTCTAGAAGTTTGTTTACCGCACCACGAACCGCTTGGATCTCAGACCAGAATTCGTTGTTCAGCTCTTCACCTTCAGCAAGACCGAATAGACCGTCGAACCACTCACCAGTGAATACGAACTTGTCGCGTTGACCTGGCATTTCGTTCCAGATTTCATCTGCAGTGAACGACATGATTGGCGCCATCCAACGAACTAGCGCTTCTACGATGTAGTAAAGTGCAGTCTGACAGCTACGTTGAGCGTTGCCGCCACGTTTTGCTGTGTACTGACGGTCTTTAATTACGTCTAAGTAGAAAGAGCCCATTTCGATTGAACAGAATTGCATTAGACGCTGAGTTACACCGTGTGTGTTGTACTCTTCGTATGCTTTAACAATCTCTTCTTGTGCTGCTAGTGCACGACCAACCGCCCAGCGATCTAGCGCAACCATCTCTTCAACAGGAACGATGTCTGTTTCAGGGTTGAAGCCGCTCAAGTTAGCTAGGAAGAAACGCGCTGTGTTACGGATACGACGGTACGCATCTGCGCTGCGTTTTAGGATTTCATCAGAAACCGCAACTTCACCAGTGTAGTCTGTAGAAGCAACCCATAGACGAAGAATGTCAGCACCTAGCTTGTTGGTTACGTCTTTTGGCGCAACCACGTTACCGATAGATTTAGACATCTTACGACCCTGACCGTCAACCACGAAACCGTGTGTCAGTACTTGTTTGTAAGGTGCTTCGTCTTTCATCGCAATAGATGAAATTAAAGAAGATTGGAACCAACCGCGGTGTTGGTCAGAACCTTCTAGGTATAGGTCTGCACTGTTGCCGTTGTACTCTTCACGAGCATCAACAACAGAGAAGTGAGTGACACCTGAATCGAACCATACGTCTAGCGTATCTAGCACTTTTTCGTATTGGTCAGCGTCAGCACCTAGTAGTTCAGCGGCATCTACATCCCACCATGCTTGGATGCCTTTCTCTTCAACCAGCTTAGCGACTTTCTCGATCAGCTCTAGCGTGTTTGGATGAAGTTCTGCTGTTTCTTTATGAACAAACAGAGCAATTGGCACACCCCAAGTACGTTGACGAGAGATACACCACTCAGGGCGACCTTCGATCATACCTTCGATGCGGCTTTGACCCCACTCAGGCATCCACTCTACATTCTTGATTGACTCTAATGCTTTAGCACGTAGGCCAGCTTGGTCCATAGAAACGAACCATTGAGGTGTAGCACGGAAAATGATTGGGGTCTTATGACGCCAACAGTGTGGGTAGCTGTGCTCGTAAGCGTGGTGGTGTAGTAGTGCACCTTTTTCTTTTAGTACTTCTACTACTGCATCGTTCGCTTTAAATACGTGCTGACCAGCAAATAGCTCTGTATCTGGTAGGTAAACACCGTTTGAGCCAACTGGGTTTGCTACTTCTAGGTTGTACTTGTTACCAACCGCGAAGTCTTCTTGACCGTGACCAGGAGCAGTGTGAACAACACCAGTACCTGAATCAGTCGTAACGTGATCACCAAGGATCGCCGGTACAGTGAAATCGTAGAATGGGTGTTGGAATTGAGAAAGCTCTAGGTCCGCACCTTTAGCAAAGCCAAGGTTGTGGAAGTGCTCGATACCCGCACGGTCCATTACGTCTTTCGCTAGCTCAGCAGCAACGATGATACGCTCAGCGTTGTCGCCTTCTGTTTGGATAAGCACGTACTCTAGATCATCACGTAGACATACTGCGCGGTTTGCAGGCAGTGTCCAAGGTGTTGTTGTCCAGATAACGATAGATACGTCACCGTGACCTTCATGACCTTCTGTCAGTTCAAATTTAGATAGCAGTGCCGCTTCGTCAGCCGCTTTAAAACGAACGTCGATAGATGGCGATACTTTATCTTTGTATTCTACTTCCGCTTCAGCAAGAGCAGAACCACAGTCTGTACACCAGTGAACAGGTTTGAAACCTTTTAGCAGGTGACCATTGCTTGCGATCTTACCAAGAGCACGAATAATGTTCGCTTCAGTTGCGAAATCCATAGTGCGGTATGGCTTGTCCCACTCACCCATGATACCAAGGCGTTTGAAGCTCTCTTTCTGACCTTCAACCTGACCTGCTGCGTATTCACGACATTTCTCGCGGAATTCCGCTGCTGTCACTTTTTGGCCTGGCTTACCTACTTTCTTCTCTACCATTAATTCGATTGGTAGACCGTGGCAGTCCCAGCCTGGGATGTAAGGTGCGTCAAAACCTGAAAGTGTTTTGGATTTAATAATAATGTCTTTAAGAATCTTGTTTAGTGCGTGACCAATATGAATGTCACCATTTGCGTAAGGAGGGCCATCGTGCAATACGAATGACTTTTTGCCTTTCTTAGCTTTACGGATTTCACCGTAAAGATCTTCTTTGTACCAACGCTTAAGCATTTCTGGCTCACGATTGGCCAGGTTGCCGCGCATTGGAAACCCTGTTTCAGGTAAGTTCAGGGTATCTTTATACTCACTCATCGATTCTTAATTCCGTTATATTGGGCGAAAATTAGACATTATGTTGAACGGTGGAATAAACCGCTCAACGCTTAAGCTGACGCAGCCACACCCTTGCTGCTTCAGCATCCAATTCGATTTGTTGTTTAAGTGCTTCAAACGACTCAAACTTTTGCTCATCTCGAAGTTTATGCAAAAGTTCCACTTCTAGTTGCTTGCCATATAAATTGGCATGAAAGTCGAATAAGTGCACTTCTAACTGTTGGCGAACACCATTGACGGTTGGTCTTTGACCAATATTAGCAACACCACCAACTGGCTTATTTCCTAAGCCAAGCGCTTGAACAACATAGACTCCGGAAACCGGAGAAACACAGCGTTTCAAAGGAATATTTGCAGTAGGGAACCCAATGGTTCGACCTAGCTTTCTTCCGTGAGAAACACGACCGCTGATGCTGTAGTTTCTTCCCAGCATCTGTTGCGCGGAATGCAAATCGTCACGCGCCAGCGCTTGCCGGATAGCCGTACTGCTGACACGTAATTGTTGTAAACAAAAGCTCTGGGTACTTACGACATCAAAGCCGTATTTTTCCCCTGCTTCCTGCAGCATTGCAAAGTTACCTGTACGGCCTTTGCCAAAGCAGAAATCATCACCAACGACAAGAAACTTAACACCCAAACGCTCGACCAACAAGTCACGGATAAACTCTTCCGCGGTTAAACTTGCAAAATGGCGATTGAAATTGACACACAGTAAGCGGTCAATATCGAGCTTACTCAATTGCACGAACTTATCGCGTAATCGCGTCAACCTTGCAGGTGCCTTGTCTTTGGCAAACAGCTCCATCGGCTGAGGTTCAAAGGTCATCACAACAGAAGGCAAGGATAGCCTGTCCGCTTGCTCAGACACTTGCTGCAATACTTGTTGATGGCCTTTATGGACACCATCGAAATTGCCAATAGTCAGCACACAACCATGATGTCGCGGGTTGATATTGTGAATGCCTCTAATCAGTTCCATTGGATACTGCTTTCTGCCTCTGTTTTACTTTACACTGTGTGAAACTGACGGATTATATACTAATCACCCTCAGTCTGTCCCAGCTTTTAGGTCTTTTAAACGCGCACCAGTTAAAAATAGAACCACTAGGTAAACCACGGCTCCTAAACCGATCAACATCCCTAGCACCGCGCTTCGGTGAGCAAAGCTCCAGCCCAGCCATACTGACATATCTTCCAGTTGCCATAAGATTGCCGCCACCATCGCCGCGCCAGCAATAGCTAAACGTATAATAAAGAAGACGGTTCGCTTAGTGATTTGGTATACCTCTGCGATGTGCAGGCCACGATACAGCAGTGCCATATTCACAAATGCCGATAGTGCCGTCGCGATAGCCAAGCCAACGTAGCCATAGAAGTACGCAAAAATTGCATTAAATACCATGTTGGTCACCATCGCAATGATGCCGTATTTCACTGGCGTTTTAGTGTCTTGACGCGAGTAATAACCCGGAGCGAGCACTTTAATCAGCATAAAGTTCAACAAGCCTGAAGCGTAAGCAAAGAGTGACAATGATGCTTGATGTACGTCTTGTGGCGAAAACTCACCTCGCATGAATAACACCATCAACATAGGTTTTGCCAGTACCATCAAACCAAGCATTGCAGGAAGGCCAAGTAAGATCACCATGCGCACCCCCCAGTCCATGGTTTGTGCGAATCCTTCATTTTGTGCGTCAACATGTTTGCGTGATAATGCTGGTAAAATCACCGTTGCAATAGCAATACCAAACAGACCTAACGGGAATTCCAACAAGCGATCTGAATAGTACAACCAACTGATCGAACCGGTTTGCAGAAAGCTGGCAATAAAAGTATCAAACAACAAGTTGATTTGGCTTACCGACACACCGAACAAAGCAGGAATCATTAAGGTTCGGATCTTCACCACGCCCGGAGCGCGCCAGCCCCATTTCGGCTTAACCATAACCCCCGCTTTAATAAGGAAAGGGATTTGAAATAAGAACTGAACCAAACCACCAAGGAAAACACCGATGGCAAGACCAATCTCTGGCTGTGACATCTGCGGCGAGATAAACCATGCTGCCAAAATGATCATTACGTTGAGGAAGACGGGAGTAAACGAAGAAACCGCAAACTTACCTAGTGTATTGAGAATGGCTCCCGATAGGGCAACAAAAGTGATGAACCATAAATAAGGAAAGGTAATCTTGAGCATCACGCTAGCAAGTTCGAACTTCTCAGCCGCGGGACCACCATGCATCCAGTCTAGGAACCAACCAAAACCAAACAGTGCAGTCACCACTCCGGAACCTAGAACACCTAAGATGGTAACAATTGAGACTATCACCCCTAATGTACCCGCCGCACGAGCAATGAGCTCCCGAGTTTTATCCATGTCGCCTTGAGCATGGCTTTCCGTTAAAACAGGTACAAACGCTTGGGAAAAAGCACCTTCAGCAAACAAACGTCGTAAAAAATTAGGAATTTTATTGGCGAAGAAAAAGACGTCTGCGCTTGCTCCTGCCCCCATTAAATTTGCCACTACAACATCACGAACTAGGCCAAGAACGCGGGAAATAAATGTCATAGCACTGACGATCATGCCAGACTTGAGTAGTCGTTTACTCACTGTAACCTCGGAATATCACCATAAGACAGCTAACCCTATACTGTTTCTCTGACAGGTGCTGCAAATAGACGTCAAAAATCTATCCGCGGGTTGTAAGGAATAAGTGTGCCTTTCGCGGATAATTATTAGCATTGGTATAAAAATGCTGTTAGAATCCCCGCCATCTTAACCGCGATAACCTCTCTTACCAAAATTTGTTTTGGCTTAGATCGGTTTTTGCACAAATCATTTGACATTTAAGCGCAAATGAGGGATATTCCTCGCCCTTAAATTGTCACAGAACTAAGTTTTTGGGAGTTAGACCCTTGGCAAATAGTAAATCTGCTAAGAAGCGCGCTATCCAAGCTGAGAAACGTCGTCAGCACAATGCTAGCCGTCGCTCAATGATGCGTACTTACATGAAGAAAACTGTTGCTGCTATCGAAGCAGGCGACAAAGAAGCTGCAACTGCTGCATTCGCTGTAGTTACACCTATCCTAGACCGCATGGCAACTAAAGGCCTTATTCACAAGAATAAAGCAGCTCGCCATAAGTCTCGTTTCGCTGCACAAATCAAAGCTCTTTAATAGAGTCCTGATTTTACAGTGAAGAAAAAACCGACCTTGTGTCGGTTTTTTTATATCTACAAAGTTTTCTTAATAAAAAAAGCTGGCAATGCCAGCTTTTCTTTTTCTGAATGTCCCATTTAAAGACATCAGCTTATTCATTACCCATATAACGCTCAAACTAGAAAGCACTAATAAAACACTTGAGAACAAAGCAAATTGGTCGATGAGTAGTACCCTATCATCAAAATTTTAGCGCCACTCTCAAATATTCCAACAAGTTAGATTCACACTCTAAGATGAGCAGTATATTAGGACTATTTAATTAATGTTGAGCACTCTCAGCACAATAAAGACTATGCAGTGTTTTTATTAACGCTTTCACTTCATCACTCTTTAATGTGTAGTACACCGTCTGTGCTTCTTTCCTTGTCGTGACTAACTCATCACGGCGAAGCCAAGCAAGATGCTGAGATAATGCCGACTGGCTTAGCTCTAACTTTGCACACAGCTCTCCCACGGACAGCTCTTGGTTATGCAGCATACAAAGGATTTGTAGGCGTCTCTCGTTTGCCATCGCTTTGAGCAACACGACGGCTTTTGCGGAGTTCTGCTCCATTTCTTGTAGATTCATGTGTTGGACCTCTAGCTACAACTTACTTATTCCAACCCTGGCCAGCTTGTTGTGTTGCACTGATTTATATATCTAAGAAAATCAAGATACACTTCCAGAGTCTTCATTATTAGAACCTCTAATTTAGTTGTTAGTGATACACCAATATTATCCACCAAGGATTTTAATTGGTGCGCCATCAATAATTAATAGTTTTGCTCACTAAAACAAGTATCTTGCTTACTTAGATATTATTTAGAATTATATTTTTATTGATAGTAATCTATTTATTTACGCAACGATACGGGTTTACTCAAACATTTGACTGAAATCAGCATCACAAACATTTTTTACCGCGGGGTGTTGGATCATTCGTTCCGCAAAAATCACGTAGTACTCTTCTTTTAGCCCATCGACATGGCCAATTAGCTGTAAATTTCGGTCGTCTTCAATCTCCGACATGTATACGGTCGGTGCCAAGAAAATCACATCATCGTGGTACCGAGCAAAAGCTTTCATCAACGCAACATCATCAAACTCCCCCAGCACATTGGGTTGAAGACCTTGACGATCAAACCATTGAATAACTTTACGCCCCATAGCCGTTCGGCTCGCGGGAATCAGAAGTTTTTTTTGTTCCAAGATCTCAGGGAATCGCACATTTTCAATTTCAGAAGAAGCAAAAAAGCTCATGCTACTTTCACCTAACTTTTTGCTATAAAGGCCAGGACTTTGAGTAGAATCAACGGGACAATCCGAAAGGATCATATCTAGCTTGTGCTGAGAAAGGCGTTCAAGTAGCAGTTCGTGGGTCGATTCATAACAGCGTAAATGAATACTGTTATCTTCCGGGACGGTCGTCATCAGTACTTTACTGACCAAGCGTTTAGATAATGCATCGGCTACACCAACTTCAAATAGAATGTTCGAGTGCTGGCTGTAATTGACGATATCTAACATCTCATAGCTCAAACCGAACATCCGGTCGGCGTACTTAAACACAAGCTGACCTAACTCAGTGGGCTCAACTGTACGACCATTGCGCTTGGTTAACTTTCCTTTCATGCGCTCTTCAAGCGCTTTAATCTGTCCTGTCACGGTTTGCGGTGTCAGGAAGAGCGCGTCAGCCGCCTTAGTTACAGAGCCCTGTTTGCACACCATCCAGAAATAATAGAGATGGTTGTAGTTTAGATGTGACATGATCGAGTCCCGAAAAGAAAGTGATACTTTTTATACCAAATGTGACAGAGACAAACAATAAACTCGACAAAACCATACAATACCTTACAAAAGCATAAGTTTTACCGAAAGTATAAAGTCAACACTGTCATAAAAGTTGAACTGAGGCGCATTTTCTCTACAAAAAAAACGCAAAAACCAAACAAAACTAAATCAAAATTTAACCATTAAAATCAACAAGTTAAAAATTAATTTTCTTCCTCTTTTACGCCATTATCAAAAAGAACAATAAAAATCTCTCACAGCAAGAAATCTGTAATATTACTGAAATATTTGTTCTCTAACATCGCCCGCAGATTCAACTACAGACCGAAAAATGAACTGAAAGGTCAACGGAGAAAATTATGATGAACCAAGCTACTTCAACAGTGGCACCAATTTCGAGCACAGCTCGTTGGTTACGCTGGGCTAACTTGGCATTCATGTTATATCTGCTTCTTCTAGCAGTATCTATGGTTGGTAGTGGCTTTAAATGGGCAACTGGCGATCAAGCTAAGGTGCTATTTGAATTTGCCGCACACCCAGTTGCAGGTCTAATGATCGGCTTGGTGGCAACAGCCTTAATTCAGTCTTCAAGTACTGTAACGTCTATTATCGTAGGCTTGGTTGCAGGTGGCTTACCTGTAGAAACCGCTATCCCTATGGTGATGGGTGCTAACATTGGTACCACAGTGACCAATACGCTTGTGTCTCTTGGCCACGTGCGCTGTAAAGAAGAGTTCAAACGTGCATTTGCAAGTGCAACCATTCATGACTTCTTCAACTTGCTTGCTGTCGCTATTTTCCTTCCGTTGGAAATGATGTTCGGCATTTTAGAGAAAGTTTCTCACTGGCTTGTTTCTCCACTGCTTGCTACTGGTGATATGAGCATTAAAGGCTTCAACTTTATTAAACCAATTACAAAGCCAGTCGTAGGCGCAATTAAAGAGCCACTTTCTACCTTCGGTGATACTGTTGGCGGCGTCATGCTTATTGCTTTGGGTATTGCGACTATCTTCGTTGCAATCACAGTGATGGGTAAATTGATGAAGAGCCTAATGGTTGGTCGCGCACGTGAAATTTTGAAAAACGCCATCGGTCGTGGTCCTATTCACGGCATCGTATCAGGCTCAATCGTGACCGTTCTAGTACAATCTTCCTCAACCACGACAAGTTTAATGGTTCCGTTGGTTGGTACTGGCGTGTTGAAAGTACGAGATATCTACCCTTTCACTCTGGGTGCTAACATTGGTACTTGTATTACGGCACTACTAGCAGCGACAGCGGTATCTGGAGAGTTCGCAGTATTCGCACTACAAATCGCTCTAGTCCACTTAGTATTTAACATCATGGCGACGCTGTTTATCTTTGGAATTCCATTCCTACGTGAGATTCCGGTTAAAGGCGCTGAGATGATTTCTGAAATGGCTATTAAGAATAAAGCAGTTGTTGGTGGTTACCTAATGTCAGTATTCGTTATTCTACCAGGTGCAATTCTAGCCCTAACAACGTAACAACAACGACATACCATCGCTTATTGTTTAGGCTCCACATCGTGGAGCCTTTTTTATGATAATTAAACTGTTCAAATCGATTGTCCGGTGATAATTTGAGCCACATCAGCATGCTTATGCTGAGCTATCTCATTTGGAGTCGACAACATGACGCAGCTTAATGACGCTATTTCTGATCAGCTACTCGCAATAGACGAAAACCTAACCCAACTGGTTGCTGATATTGATATCCTCAGTAGCGTGAATCCTCTTAATTATGCTCAAGAAAGAGAACGTTTCATTAAAAACAAATATTCTCAAGAGCCTAATTTTCAATATTCAATTACTAACGTAGATACCCACAGCGCAAAGCGACGTCTATATGAGCTACCTCTAGAAAACATTCAAGACCCCCAATTGCAGAGGCTGTACGCAGATGTAATTCAGTCTTATGCAGATAAACTGGATCAAGTGAATACCATAGGCACGCAAGAGTTTCTTTATAACTCCTTACGCTATTATGGGGAACCGAGCGCCAAAGATATTGCCAACGCCCATTTCATATTGCACCTTCCTACAGAAGAAGAAAAAGAACCTCAGCACGATAGCCGTGCAATAGCACGTTTCATGCAAAATTTTGCTCAACGCAATGGGTATGAATGTGAAATACAGGTGTTGGACGGGATGTTAGCAAACGCACTAGTTTCAGGATCTCGAGTCAAAATTAACCACGCGGCGTACATCACCACTGATGAGCTGGAGGCTCTTGCACATCATGAAATGGGAGTACATCTCCTGACTACGCTTAACGGTCGTCAACAACCGCTAAAAGTCCTGAGCTTAGGTTGTCCTGCCAATACCAACACTCAAGAAGGGCTGGCTATATTATGTGAGTATCTGTCAGGACATTTCAGTATCAAGCGCCTAAGAACCTTAGCCTTACGAGTTCTGGCAGTAGAGTCGATGATCAAGGATCGCGATTTCCGCCATACGTTCATGCTATTAAAAGAACAGTATAAAGCTTCTGATCTTCAAGCATTTACAACGACTGCCCGAGTCTATCGAGGTGGAGGTTTAACGAAGGATTACTTGTATCTTAGAGGATTCCGAGAGGTGCTCAATGCCTATGATAAATTGGGCGATGACTTTTCACTATTGTTGTGCGGGAAAACAGAGCTGAAGTACTTTGAGCTTATCCGTTCATTAGTGAGTAAAGAAATATTCACTCAACCTAAGTTTATTAGCCCGGCACTGTCCACACCGATGCAGACCAACCCAATTCACCGTTATATTGTCAGTGCACTAAAATAATACCTTCTAAGTACAAAAAAGAAAAAAGCTCCATTCGGAGCTTTTTCTATATCTTGAAGAACGATACTCGTTACACTGAGAATGGGTAACGAATAGGATCGTGATGCTCGTACCCTTCAACCCAAAAGTCATCCAGTGTGACCCATGTTTCCAAATCTTCTAGAGATTTAATCTCTGGGTTGATATGGAACGTCGGCGCTTTTAATGGCCCACGCTTCAACTGAACATCGCGCATCAGTTCAAGCTGGTCTTCATAAATGTGAGCATTCACAATCTTATGAAATGCCTGACCAGGTTTCTTGCCCGTAATTTGCGCCATAATCGCCAAGAACACGTAAACTTGAACCATATTGAAGTTTAAGCCAAGCGGTACATCACACGAACGCTGAGTACTATTCAGGTAAAGCGTATCATCCAGCAATGAAAAATGGTGACTGTACATACAAGGACGCAAGCACCCCATGTGGAACTCACCCGGGTTGTAGAAGTTCAAGATTTCACCGCGATCATCAACGCCACGCGTTAAGTCATCCACTATCTTACGTAGCTGGTCAACATGACCACCATCAGGTTTCGCCCAGGCGCGCCCTTGAACCCCATAGACACGGCCCATGTCGTCTTCACCTTTACGGTATGGGTTATTCAACCAGGCATCATTTAGGTTGGCATTGGCATCCCAGGTTTTCGTGCCCAGCTTACGAAAATCTTCCGCATTATCGTAACCACGAATGTACCCTAGTAGCTCTGCAACAGCTGCTTTCCAAAAACTTTTACGTGTGGTGACCAACGGAAATTGATTGTTCGCAACATCGTAGGTTAAATCCGCGTTGATTACGGTCAGGCAGCGCTTGCCTGTACGCTCATTTTCAACCCAAACACCTTGGTCAACGATGCGTTGACACAAATCTAAATACTGTTTCACACCAATACCTTACTTCGTCTTTTGTGGTAATTCGTCTTTGTAATGACCACGTTTGTATGCCCAAACCATCATGAGGACACCGATAACCACCATTGGCAGAGATAAAATCTGTCCCATGGAAATAAAGCCACCGAATAAACCCAAATGAGCGTCTGGTTCGCGCACGTATTCTACTAGGAAACGGAAGGTTCCGTAACCCGCAAGAAAGAGTCCTGAAACAGAACCTAGAGGACGAGGTTTCTTGATGAACCAATTCAAAATGAAGAAAAGGACGATGCCTTCAAGCGCCATTTCATAAAGCTGTGATGGATGACGTGGCAGTGGACCGCCATTTGGGAAAACGATCGCCCAAGGCACATCCGTTACTCGGCCCCACAACTCGCTGTTCATGAAGTTACCTAAACGCCCCATACCCAAACCAAATGGCACAAGCGGCGCGATAAAGTCAGCAACACCGAAGAAAGTTCGCCCGTTTTTGTGTGCATACCAGAACATCGCAGTAATCACACCCAGTAAGCCCCCGTGGAAAGACATACCACCAGTCCACACTTTAAATAGATACAAAGGGTCAGCCAGGAAGAGCTCAAAATTGTAGAAAAGCACGTAGCCTACACGGCCACCAATCACCACGCCAAGGAAGCCTGCGAACAACAAATCAGAAACCTGCTCTCGTGTCCAACCACTTCCAGGCTTATCCGCACGTCGGTTCGCTAACCATAGAGCAAACATAAAGCCAACAAGGTACATCAAACCGTACCAACGAACCGAAACAGGACCAATAGAGATTAAAACCGGATCAATATTGGGAAATTCAATATATCCCTGAGACATAAATCATTCTCTTCTTATCACAACAAAATAAATATACCCAAGTAACCTCTAGATGCTTGGTTCAGCGAGAATGACTTGGGTACAAACTTAGAGCAGCATGGTCGCTGCAACAAACATTAAGAACACCGCGAATATCTTTTTTAATACCGCTGTTGGAAGGTTAGTTGCGAGCTTCGCACCCACTTTTGTTGTGAGCATCGAGGCCATAGCAATCGCTAATAAAGCGGGAAGATAAACATAGCCAATACTGTATGAAGGTAAGCCTTCCACTTTATAGCCATGTAAGATGAAGCCGATCATACCAGAAATAGCAATCACGCAACCACAAACGGAGGATGAGCCCACCGCTTTACGCATCTCTATCCCATGTTTATTTAAAAATGGTACCGACAGTGAGCCACCACCAATACCAGCAAGGCTTGATACGACACCAATTCCCGTGCCGTAAACTACAGTCACAGGGCTGCTCGGCATAGGTTTACTGCTCGTAACTTTAATGGAACGAAACATTTGTACTGACAGGCAAAGAACAATGACACCAAACACTTTCGGCAAATAGTGTGTAGGGATCCACTCAGCAATATTGGCACCAACAAAGCCACCAATGACCACACCAGGCATCAACCATTTTACGACAAACATATCGACATTGCCGAGCTTAAGGTGATTCATCGCCGATGAGCCAGACGTGACAATAATACTCGCTAACGAAGTGGCTAAGGCCATGTGCATACTCATTTCTGGAGAGATCCCAGCAAGAGGAAGCAAATACAACAAGGCAGGAACAACAATCAAACCACCACCGATACCGAGTAACCCCGCCATCACACCCACAAAAGCGCCTAGCGCCAACAATAACAAAAATAAAGAGACGGTCACGATTTCCTACTTTTTACCTGCACGGATAAAGCCCGCAAAGCCCTGTTGAATGAAGAAGTCATGCATCATTTGATGAATGTCCTCCCCATAGGACTTTGTCATTGCTTGCTCCGCTAATTTTTCTAATTCTTCTTGTTGGCTATGACGAATCAAATATTTCACCTTAGCCACATTGGAGGTGTTCATACTCAAACTGGTATACCCTAACCCAAGTAAGAGAAGAGCGCCAAATGGATCACCCGCTAGCTCACCACAAATACACACGGGCACCTGATATTTATCACACACCTCATGGATTTGCTTAAGCGCTAACAGTACCGCAGGATGCATAGATTCATAGACATCCGCTACGCGCGAATTGTTCCTATCTACCGCTAATAAATACTGAGTTAAATCGTTTGTCCCGACAGAAACAAAATCAACACGGTGAGCGATCGTTGGCAACAGATACACCATCGATGGTACTTCAATCATGACCCCAATTTGTGGGAATTGAATTCTATCATCAAGCAAAACGGCTTCGCTGTGAGCTTGATTAATCAAGCTAATGGCATCGTCTAGCTCTTTTACCCCTGACACCATTGGCAATAAGATACTTAAGTTTCCGCTTTCTGCACTCGCTCTTAACATTGCACGCAGCTGGATCAAGAAAATGTCTGGATGATCCAATGTAAAACGAATGCCACGCCAGCCTAGAAACGGATTATCTTCTTCGATGGGCAAATACGGCAAAGGTTTGTCACCACCAATATCCAAAGTACGCATCACTACTCGTTGATTCGGATAGCTGTTAAGTATTGCTTGGTATTGATGATACTGTTCATCTTCCGAAGGAAAGTGATGCTGAAGTAAAAATGCAATCTCAGTTCGGTACAACCCAACACCATCAACACCTGTGTTGATGGCAATATTACTGTCTGCACTGAGTCCCGCATTCAGCATAATTTCGATATGGTGATTATCTTGCGTAACCGCAGGGAGTGCGAGGTCCTTGTTTACCATGGCAAACAGTTCAGACTCTTCGCTTACTAAGCTGCGATACTCTCGCAACAACTGGCGGTTTGGCTCTAAGAAGATCTCACCCGTATAGCCGTCGACTATCCCGAGTTTGCCATTCACCACATCCGGATTAATGTTGGCGCCCATGACTGCAGGGACCCCAAGAGCTCGAGATAAAATGGCAGCGTGAGAGTTTGCGCCTCCCTCTAATGATACGACGGCTAACAAAAACTCTTTAGGTACAGAAGCGAGCAAGGTGGCAGTGAGTTCGTTCGCCACCAAAATAATGGGACGATCAATTGCAGAATTTTCTTGCTCACTGTTGTGCAGAAAATAGAGCAGCCTTTGCCCTAACTCTCGGATATCTTGCGCTCTTTCACGCATGTATACATCCGACATTCTTGCAAATCGATTCGAGTATGACTCTACAACTTGGCGTAACGCCCAGTCTGCCCTGTCTCCTTTTTCAATCTGCTTCTTCAAATCACCGCGAAGCATCGGATCATTCAGTAAGTGAGTAAACAGATCGAAGATCGCCAGCGCATCTTTGTTGATTTCACTGTCCAGTTTTTTCCGCATGCGGCGAAAGTCATTTAACGCTCGCTCTATGGCCACCAGTAGTGTCTCGTGCTCGCGTTCCTTATCTAACGTGGACGAAGGGAAAATATCCGATAAACTCGGCTGGGTATTGTCGAACCAAAACTCTCCAATCGCGACACCAGTAGACGCAGGCAAACCTTTTAATACCGTGGGTTTAGATGCTAACTGCCAATGCCCAAGATTCTGCGCATGTGCAATGAGCACCGCTAACTGAGCGGATAAGGTAACAAGAAACGATTCTTCCATTTCACTAAACAAGCGCGGCGTTTTTTGTTGGATCACCAACACACCTAAAACTTGTTTACGATGAATGATTGGAGTAGCTAAAAAAGAGTGGTAAATCTGTTCGCCGAGTTGAGGAAAGAATTTGAACTCGGGGTGTTTTGAGGCTTCGGCAAGGTTAAGGGGTTCAGCGCTTCGTTTTACCAACCCAACCAAGCCTTCATTGAAGTTGATATGAATACTATCACCTTCAAAAATAAGGCCTTGAGTTGCCATTAACTCAAGGCGCTGCATTTCTTCATTAGCAAGATAGATAGTACAGCACTCAGTACTAAGGGCAGCACAAGTCTCTTTCACCAATATATCGAGTGCCAGATGCACATCATCGACCCTGGAGACTTTCTCAACTATTTCCCTTAGCTGACTGAGCATGATTATCCTCTACGTTGCTTTTTTCTTTTCCCTTTCGCTTTTCTCTCTCGAAAAGGCATGGCTAAGGATGCAAATTCTTTCATCGCTCGTCGATAAACATCTCGCTTGAAAGAAACAACTTGCCTAACTGGATACCAGTAACTTACCCAGCGCCAACCATCAAATTCAGGGGATTTTCCGCGTTGCATATTAATGCGAGACTCATCGCATTCTAATCTCAGCAGAAACCATTTCTGTTTTTGGCCGATACAAACAGGCTTGGAGTCCCAACGCACCAATCGCTTTGGTAGCTTATATCTTAACCAATGACGACTTGTTGCAATGATCTTAACGTCTTTTTTCGTTAAACCGACTTCTTCGTATAACTCCCTGAACATGGCTTGTTCAGGGGTTTCACCTTCGTCAATCCCACCTTGTGGAAATTGCCATGAGTGTTGCCCGTATCGTTTAGCCCAGAAGACCTGACCATGGTTATTACATATCACAATACCAACATTAAGTCGGTAACCATCGCCATCTATCACTGGCTAACCTCTATGAATAAATTTTTTATTACCGTGATTTTTCCACATATCCCCATTACTAGCAAACTTACTGATGTGATATGAGCAAGATTTATTACCTTTTCAGCATTTTTGGATATCTTTTAATCAAACCATACCTTATCAACACAAGAGTGAGACATTGCCCACATTTATTCACCTTTTCTGTGAATAACTTTGTGAAGAATTCAATTCAAATGAGTAATTCAGTTCAATCCCATCAAATGAAAAACAAATGAATAAACAAAAAAACAAACATAAAGCATTGATAAAAAAGTATTTATTTTTAAAAATAACGATAATTCGATCTTCAATTTCTTGATGATCTTTTCACCAAACTCAGATCGGTCAAAGATCCACCAACAGGCTATTTATCCACACTTACCTGCTATTCGTTTAGATGATTACAACAAAATCAACCCCAAAAATGCATTTTAACCCCTGTTTATTCATACAGACCTCGTCAGGATCTTATCAATACCTCCTCCACCTGTGGATAAGTTATGAATTGATCGTTCTTACACCGCCTCGGTGAAATCTTAAACAGTAGATTTGGTCGGAGTTTGATAAACTATATTTTTGTAATACCACCTTGTAACTATGAAACCAGAACCACAAACAGAAGCAGAGCTATTGGAACGAGCGCATGATATGGCAGGACTCAGTTTTGCTGAGTTGGCCGCCGAGGCGAATATGATTGTTCCTGAAAACTTAAAACGTGATAAAGGTTGGGTGGGTCAATTACTCGAATGGCACTTGGGCGCTCCAGCTGGCAGTAAACCTCAACAAGATTTCGCAAAACTAGGGATCGAGTTGAAAAGTATTCCGATCAGTTACTCTGGCAAACCTTTAGAAACAACCTTTGTTTCTGTGGCCCCCCTCACTGGTGTTCATGGTCTTACATGGGAAACAAGTCATGTTCGAAACAAGCTATCTCGTGTGCTTTGGGTACCCGTAGAAGGAGAACGAGAAATCCCACTCGCTGAAAGACGTGTGGGCAGTCCACTCATTTGGTCACCAGATGAAGAAGAAGAACGGATTTTGCGAAATGACTGGGAAGAGTTAATGGAGATGATCGTCTTGGGAAGATTTGATCAAATTTCCGCCAGACACGGAGAAGCGCTGCATCTTCGCCCTAAAGCCGCAAATGCAAAAGCGCTCACCGAAGCATATAACTCAAATGGTAAGCCGATGAAAACTCTGCCCCGAGGCTTTTACCTTAGAACACAGTTTACTGAACAGATCTTACTCAAGCACTACATTAACACTCAACCAGAATAAAACTATATCAGCTATTTAGTGCGTCACGAGCGATAACTCAATATCGCAGTACGAGGCTGCCTCTTCAGTGCCACATTCGTCATACGCATTACGCAGCCTTAAATACGCTTTATCGACCCCTAGCCTCAATAATTCTTCTTTTACTAAGTCTAGAGAGCCAAAATGTATCGGGTCTTCACCGTCTTTAATCGGCTCAAGTTGATGCTTGTACTCCACAGCTAAAAGATAGTCAGAGACATCAGAACACCCAATCACAAATACTTTGGGAGTTTTATAAGTATCTTTATGTGGACCATGTAGCCACATGTCCAATTGATGCTTCTGCATAACATACCTCCTTCACACGATTATTTAAGTGTAGTTAGGCTAACTGTAGCTTTCGAGTTTGCTCTCCCTTTATACGTAAATCATTTGCGATTGCGGCTAAAAATCCCCTATATTGGAGTCACTTATTTAGTCGGTAACTCTTCAAGGACGTGATATGCAATACACAAAACTACCGCACTCATCACTTGAGATCAGTAAAATCTGCCTCGGCACTATGACGTTTGGCGAGCAAAACACAGAAAAGGACGCCTTTGAACAGCTCGACTTTGCCCTCGATCATGGGGTGAACTTCATCGATACCGCAGAGATGTACCCTGTACCGCCAAACTCGGAAACACAAGGGCTCACCGAGCAATACATCGGTAATTGGTTAGCAAAAAGCGGCAAAAGAGAGAAAGTAGTACTGGCAACAAAAGTGGCAGGCCCTCGCAATGTTCCTCACATTAGAGACAACATGAGCCTTAATCGTCGCCACATCCATACAGCAATTGATGACAGCCTTAATCGTCTACAAACCGATTATGTCGATTTGTACCAACTACATTGGCCGCAGCGTCAAACCAACTGCTTTGGTCAACTCAACTACCCATACCCTGACAAACAAGAAGAAGTCACGTTAATTGAAACGTTGGAAGCGCTTACTGAATTAGTGAATGCAGGTAAAGTGCGCTATATCGGCGTATCCAACGAGACGCCGTGGGGTGTGATGTCGCTATTGCGTTTGGCAGAAAAACACGATTTGCCAAGAATTGTCTCCATTCAAAACCCATATAACTTATTGAACCGCAGCTTCGAAGTTGGCTTGTCTGAAATCAGCCATTACGAAGGCGTTCAGTTACTTGCCTACTCTCCTTTGGCATTTGGCTGCCTGAGTGGTAAATACCTAAACGGGGCAAAACCTGAAGGCGCTCGATGCACTAAGTGGGAGCGTTTTGCGCGCTACTTCACTCCGCAAGGTGTTAAAGCGACCGAAGCTTACGTCAATTTAGCTCAAGAGCATGGTCTAAACCCTGCACAAATGGCGCTCGCGTTTGTCAATCAGCGTCCATTTGTTGCTTCTAACATTATCGGAGCAACAAACCTAGACCAATTAAAAGCCAATATCGACAGTATTGATTTGCAACTTAGCGACGAACTACTTACTGAAATTCAAGCAATAGGTACAACTTACTCGAATCCTTGCCCTTAACAGTACCACCTTCAAACGAAAACAGCTGGTCTTCAAGATCAGCTGTTTATCCAATGAAGTCATACTTCATATAAAAAGTTAAGCGTGTTGAATGACTCGTTAGCAACTCAGTCAGCCCAACACGCTAACGATTACGTCATTATTCGCGACGTTAAGACTCGACGAAGGTGACGAACTCGACGTTCAACTTTTACTGCATCCGGAACATTGGCACGTGTAGAACGACCATCGCGATCTAAACCAATATCTCTCAATAGATGAACATTCGTCCATGGAATATCATGAGCAGTTCGGCGTATGGTGCGCTGCCATTGCTTTTCTTCGCGTTTAAGGTCTGCTTTCAATAGCAAAGTGGCCAATTGTAGGTAAATAGAGTGACGCATAATATTTTCTCCGATTATCGATGTATTCGACTGGGAAAAATAGTGCGTAAAATGAACAGAAATATTCTGTTGATACTAAGCCGCTACTTTTCCGCAGCCTAGTAATAAATATGATAGGTTACGGATTAATTTTTATCTTGTGAGCCAGTGGTATTGGTATCATCCGATTTAAGGGTTATCGGAGCGATAGGCATACGATCAGCGCAAGCAGTGGTGTTAACAACGTAATGTTTCATCTTGCGCCTCCTAGCTAAAAATTAATCCGTTTATGAAAGGTATAACTCATTGAGTTACGGTTAAATTGTAAGCTTTGATGGATATATATCAAACATTTTTTGCCTTTTTGATTAAAAACAAATCAATACACCGCAATTTAGTTTCATATACTTTTACGTATAACATATTCACCTGAGGAATATATAAATTTGCGGATTTTATAAATCAAACCAAACAAAAATAAAAAGAGCGGCTCTGTGGCCACTCTCTTTTATTGTATTTATTCGCCTATTTAACACAGGGAAAGGCCAACTACATGGCTTGTTCGGAAATCAAGTTATGTTTATTAAGTAGTCGATACATGGTTGCACGCGAAACTCCGAGCTCTTTCGCCGCATTTGAAACTTGACCAGAATGAGATTCCAAAACAACCAGCAACGCATCACGTTCACTCTTCTCTCGGATTGATTTCAAGCTGCGCTTTGAGTCATTACGTTGAGGTAAATCTAAGTGATGCTCTTCAATCATTACGCTGTCGGACATTAATACCGCTCGCTTCACTTGGTTCATCAGCTCACGCACATTTCCAGGCCAGAAATAACGTGTCAGTGCCTTGAATGCATCCTCAGAAAAGCTTTTTGCTTGCGAGTTGTACTCTTTTGAGAACTCTTGTAAGTAGAAACGAGCCAGCAATGCGATGTCACTCGCACGTTCTTTCAAGCTAGGGACATTGATGCGCAGAACGTTGATGTAATGGTAAAGCTCTTCATTGAAGTCACCGTCAATCAAAGCTTTTTCAACATCCGACGAGTTAGCAGCAAGAATACGCACGTTAACCGCTTTTACGCCATCTTTAGTATCAATGGTGCCTTCTTGCAAGAATCTCAGCAGATTCATTTGCTGCTCTTTTGAAATGGTAAGAATGTCGTTAAACAACACGGTGCCACCATCTGCTTGTTCAAGCAGGCATGCTTCCATATCTTCATCGGCGTTAATACCAAATACTTCAGCTTGGAAACGTTGTTCATTGAGTGCGCGACAGTTAATTGCCATAAACGGTTTATGAGAGCGTGAAGAGACTTTATGGATGGCCCTAGCAACCGCCTCTTTACCAGTCCCACTTTCCCCAGAAATCAGAATGCTGACGTCCGTTGGACCAATGCGCTTCACTTGATCGCGTAAACGTTTCATCGGGATAGATTCACCGATCAAACCCATATCTAAACTGCTACCAAAACTAGGCCAAACTTTTTTCTCCAACTTAAGCATGCCAAGCTGGTGACCTATTGTGCTTAATAACTGTGCATCTGGGATCGGCGCTGTGAAAAAATCGATACAAAAGTTAACAATGAACTGGCATATGGTGTCAGTGCCAAGCTGAGATTCACGAATAAACGCTAACCAACGTACGTGTTTGTGAGAGCTGACTAAGTTCGCCAAGCCATTCAAGCTGAACTCGTCATGGCTGAGATCAACAATACCGATACATGGACCAATATCTTCTAACAGCGTATTAGCTTTGCGTAAATCACCTACTTGGTGACACTTCCAGCCCACTTGCTCCAGTACCGATAACCAAGGCTCATAAGTACCGCCAACTACCACAAGCGATCCCGGGATGGAATCCATCTTAAACTGCCCAGCCATTCTCTAACCCTTTTTCATTGTTAATAGAAATTTTGTGCCACAAACTTATCTTTGCGAGCGGGTAACATTATCGAGACTCCGCCCCCTCACGTCTGTCTCAGTATTAAGACTATGCAATAGATTGAGATTTGGCGAATGTTTATTTGCATATCCCATTAAAAGGCAAGTGCAACAACTTGAATTACCTTAACTAAAAGGCAAAAAAAACCACCCGAAGGTGGTTTTTTTACTCATCCTATCGAATTACGCTTGCGGGCGCATTGCAGGGAATAAGATCACGTCACGGATAGTGTGCGTGTTAGTCAGTAGCATAACCAAACGGTCGATACCGATACCTTGGCCTGCTGTTGGCGGTAGGCCGTGCTCTAGAGCAGTGATGTAGTCTGCATCGTAGAACATTGCTTCGTCGTCACCAGACTCTTTCGCTTCAACCTGTGCTTTAAAGCGTGCATCTTGGTCTTCAGCATCGTTAAGCTCTGAGAAACCGTTCGCTACTTCACGGCCACCGATAAAGAACTCAAAGCGGTCTGTAAAGAACGGGTTATCGTCGCTACGACGAGCCAACGGAGAAATATCTGCTGGGTAACCAGTGATGAACGTAGGCTGCATTAGCTTAGGTTCTGCTGTTTCACCAAAGATCTCTTCAAGAAGCTGACCACATGTCCAGAAAGGTTCTACTTCAACGTGAACAGATTTCGCGATAGAAACCATTAGATCACGGTTTTGTAGGTCTTCTTCTGTTAGCGCTTGGATTTGCGCGTGGTCTGGGTTGTAGTGCTTGATTGCTTCGAACATGCTCATACGAGTGTAAGTACCACCAAACTCAACCGTTTCATCACCGTAAGGCATTGACGTTGAACCTAGAACTTCTTGCGCCACTGAGCTTAGTAGTTCTTCAGTTAGGTCCATCAGATCTTTGTAGTCTGCGTACGCCATGTAGAATTCCATCATTGTGAATTCTGGGTTGTGGCGTGGAGAAAGGCCTTCGTTACGGAAGTTACGGTTGATTTCGAATACGCGATCAAAACCACCAACAACTAGACGCTTCAGGTATAGCTCTGGCGCGATACGTAGGTACATTGGCATGTCTAGTGCGTTGTGGTGCGTGATAAATGGACGCGCACTCGCACCGCCAGGGATAACATGCATCATTGGCGTTTCAACTTCCATGAACTGCTTAGAGATCATGAAGTTGCGGATTGCAGACATTACTTTAGAACGTACTACAAACGCTTGACGAGAGTCTTCGTTAACGATCAGGTCAACGTAACGTTGGCGGTAACGCATCTCTTGGTCAGTTAGACCGTGGAACTTCTCTGGAAGTGGACGTAGTGCTTTGGTTAGCAACTCGTACTCTTCCATGTTCACGTATAGGTCACCTTTACCAGACTTATGAAGTGCACCTTTAACACCGATGATGTCACCGATATCTAGACCTTGGTATTTTTCTTTAAGTACTTTTTGAACCGCTTTGTCAGCATAAGCTTGGATACGGCCAGAAGTTTCTTGAATTACCAAGAATGGACCACGTTTAGCCATGATACGGCCTGCGATTGCTACTACGTGGTTAAGCTCTTCTAGCTCTTCCTTCGTCTTTTCACCGAACTCTTTCTGAAGGTCGCCCGCTAGTGCGTCACGACGGAAGTCGTTTGGATGGCCGTTCGCTTTGCAGCTCTTTCGGATTGCATCCAGTTTAGCGCGGCGTTCAGCAATCAGCTTATTTTCTTCTAGTACAGTTTCGTTTTGAACAGCATCAGTCATTTTCGATGTATCCTGTTTTTGTCGGTGAAAAGCTTTATAGACCTGATTTCAGGCTAGCTTCAATAAATTTGTCCAGATCGCCATCAAGAACCGCTTGAGTATTACGGTTTTCAATGCCCGTACGGAGGTCCTTAATACGTGAGTCATCCAATACGTAAGAACGGATCTGGCTACCCCAGCCAATGTCAGACTTAGCGTCTTCATTAGCTTGTTTTTCCGCATTTTGCTTTTGCAATTCAAGCTCAAATAGCTTCGCTCGAAGCTGTTTCATTGCCTGATCTTTGTTCTTATGTTGAGAACGGTCATTCTGACACTGAACCACTGTGTTCGTAGGTACGTGCGTAATACGTACCGCAGATTCTGTGGTGTTTACGTGCTGACCACCTGCGCCTGACGCACGGTAAACGTCAATACGTAGGTCGGAAGGATTAATGTCGATGTCGATGTTTTCATCAATCTCTGGATAGATGAACGCAGAAGCAAATGACGTATGGCGACGACCGCCTGAATCGAACGGAGATTTACGAACAAGACGATGAACGCCCGTTTCAGTACGTAACCAACCGTACGCATATTCACCAGAGATGCGAACTGTTGCCGACTTAAGACCCGCGACTTCACCTTCAGAGACTTCAATCACTTCAGCTTTGAAGCCCTTCGCTTCTGCCCAACGTAGGTACATACGCAGCAGCATGTTAGTCCAGTCTTGTGCTTCTGTACCACCAGAGCCAGCTTGCAAATCGATGTAACAATCAGAGCTATCGTGGTCGCCAGAGAACATACGACGGAATTCAAGCTTTTCTAGCTTCTCTTCCAACTCAGCAAGTTCTGGTTCAATTTCGTCAAATGTTTCTTGATCTTCTTCTTCTACAGCCAGCTCAAGAAGACCTTCTACATCTTCCACACCTTGCTCTAGTTGATCAATGGTTTCAACAACCGCTTCTAGTGATGCACGCTCTTTACCCAGTGCTTGCGCACGCTCAGGTTCGTTCCATACATCTGGTTGTTCAAGTTCTGCGTTGACTTCTTCTAGACGCTCTTTCTTCGCGTCATAGTCAAAGATACCCCCTCAGGACATTTGTGCGCTGAGACACGTCCTGCAGACGGTTTTTAATTGGATTGATTTCAAACATGTTTACTCAACATTTTAGAATAGAATTTAACCGAGAAATTCTACTGAAAAATGTGACCGAGATACAGGAAAATTTCGGATGAGAAATCAGATTGCGGTGAGAGAGAGCACGGTCATAAAATTTTACGCCCACTTAGGGGCAACCGTACTCTATAAGAAAGGTTGATCTAGGTATTACTTAGCTTCGATATGGTCGATCATCAATTGCAATGATTGATTACCACGAAATTCATTCACATCCAGCTTATACGCGAGATGTACTGTTTTAACCGATGCATCTGGCCATCGACGTAGATCAACATTGAATGCAATACCGTCGATCATCACATTGGTAGGGTGACCTTTATAAAGCGGCTCTAACATCAATTTAAGATGCTTCTCACCCACCAGCTTTTGATGCAGTACTTTAAACTCACCATCAAAGATTGGCTCTGGGAAAGCTTGTCCAAAAGGGCCACCCGATCGCAGCTGTTCAGCAACATGCATAGAGAACTCTTCCGGCTTAAGTTCGCCATCGGACATGATCACGCCTTTTAGCGCCGCTTCATCGAGTTCCTTTTTTACCACTTCATCAAACAAACGACTGAAACGCTCAAAATCCTGCTCTTTAATCGTTAAGCCTGCTGCCATGGCGTGTCCACCAAACTTGATGATCAAACCCGGGTTTTGCGTGTCGATGAAATCCAACGCATCGCGCATGTGTAGCCCCGGAATAGAACGACACGAGCCTTTAATCGTCCCTTCTCCGCCATCAGCAAATGCAATGACTGGACGGTGAAACTTCTCTTTAATACGCGAAGCCAAAATACCAATCACACCTTGATGCCAATCACGTTGGAACAAGGCTAGGCCATAAGGAAGCTCATTGCCTTCACCAAACTGAAGGCGCTCACAGAAAGCCATCGCTTCTTGCTTCATGCCTTCTTCAATCTCTTTACGAGTTTGGTTCAAGCCATCCAATTCACTTGCCATGCGACGAGCAGCGTGGATGTTGTTACACATCAATAGTTCAACACCGAAAGACATGTCATCAAGACGACCTGCAGCGTTAATACGTGGACCTAAAGCAAAGCCAAAATCGGACGCAACTAAACGACGCGCATCGCGCTTCGCGACCTCAATTAATGCCTGGATGCCGGGACGCGCTTTGCCCGCACGAATACGTTGCAAGCCTTGGTGTACAAGAATGCGGTTGTTTTCATCCAATGGAACGACGTCGGCGACGGTACCCAGTGCAACAAGGTCAATCAGTTCCATCAACTTGGGCTCTTGCATCCCCTGTTCTGCAAACCAATTGTGTTTTCGCATATGAACGCATAGTGCCATCATGAGATAAAACGCGACCCCTACACCCGCAAGCGCTTTAGATGGAAAGCTACAGCTCTCAAGGTTTGGGTTCACCATTGCATCCACATCAGGCAACACTTGTCCTGGCAAGTGGTGATCGGTAACAAGCACGGTAATGCCATTTTCTTTTGCGTAACGCACGCCTTCGATTGATGAGACGCCGTTATCCACCGTCATGATCATCTCAGCGCCAAGCTCTAAGGCTTGGTCAACGACTTCTGGGCTTAACCCATAACCGTCTTCAAAACGATTTGGCACTAGGTAATCCACATTGTGACTACCAAGCATGCGCAGCGCGAGTACTGATAATGCTGAGCTTGTCGCGCCATCAGCGTCAAAATCACCGACAACGATGATGCGTTTTTGTTCTTTTATCCCCTGAAACAAAAGATCGACAGCTTGCTCAATCCCCCCGAGTTTTTGATATGAATGCAACCCACGGGCCGACGTTTCTAATTGTGAAAGATCCGTTATCCCACGGTTGATGTAGATACGTTTAAGAATCGGAGGAATGGAATCAGGAAGAAGGGAAAGATCAGGTTCAGGACGTCGTTGAATTTCTATCATGCTTAAAAGAGCCGACAACTTTGCCGACTCTGCTCCTAATGGATTATAGTTGCTTTAAACGTTTCAATAGCTCTGCAGGTGGTAGGTAGCCACCAACCATTTCGCCATTCGGTAAGAAGATTGCTGGCGTACCAGAAATACCCAACTGGCGACCTAGATTGTAATGCGCCTGGATGGTTTCTTTACACTGTTTCAGGTCTTTCGCAGGGTTATCAAATGTACGATTCACTTTCGCGTTGTGCATTGCCGACGCCGGATCTTCAGCACACCAAATCGTTGCCATTTGTTCTGCCACAGGGCCAGTTGCACCTTGGCGAGGGTAAGCCATGTAACGCACTGTAATACCTAGATCATTATAGCCTTGCATTTGGCTATGCAGACGCACACAGTAACCACATGTGATATCGGTGAATACGGTCACAACGTACTTTTCATCGTCGGCTTTGTATTCGATCATGCTATCGGAGAACTGCGCAATTTTCTCGGCGTTAAGCGGCGCTTGACGCTCTGCTATGACATCTTTGTAACTGCCATCATCATTAATGGCATAAAGCGTACCGGCGATAAAATGGCTACCATCATTTGAAGCAAACAGGATCCCGCCATTGGTTTGAATTTCCAATAAGCCAGCGACGTCTGATGGTTGAATATCAACGATAGATAAACCAAGCTTTGAGAACTTAGTTTTTAATGCTGCTTCATCAAAGCCGCTTTGTGCAGCTGGCGCCACTTGTTGCGCAGGAGTCTCCGTTTGAGCCTGACTTTCTTCTGCACCACAAGCGGTAACAAAAAATGGTAAAGTCAGCAGAGTTAGTCGGCGTAATACGCTCATGAAATTCACCTTAATGTAAAATCGTTTTTCCAAGAGGACATGGATGAATCTAACCATTGTTATGCTCTTGGGTGGTGTTGACTGTGGATCTGCTTCAATCGTTCAGTCGCCACGTGAGTATAAATTTGCGTGGTCGATAAGTCACTATGTCCTAAAAGCATCTGTACGACCCTGAGATCTGCGCCATAGTTCAATAAATGCGTGGCAAAGGCATGACGCAGTACGTGCGGCGACAGCTGATCAGTATCAATCCCTGCTATCAAAGCATAGTACTTAATACGGTGCCAAAACGTCTGACGAGTCATTTGTCTTGCGCGTTTACTAGGAAAAACAATATCAGATGATGTATCACCAAGTAACGCAGGACGCCCTTGTTGAATGAACGTCTCGATCCAATCGACCGCATTTTCCCCCATAGGAACCAGGCGTTCTTTACCACCTTTACCAGTCACGCGCACCACCCCTTGGCGCAAGCTAACATTTTCCATGGTCAAACTGACGAGCTCTGTCACACGCAATCCTGTTGCGTAGAGTAGCTCTAGCATCGCTTTATCGCGCAATTCTATAGGGTCATTCGGGTCTGGCGCTTCGAGCAACGCGTCCACTTGTTCTTCACTAATATCTTTGGGTAAACGTTGTGGCAGTTTAGGACTAACCAAGAGCGCACTCGGGTCATCAGCGCGCACCTTCTCACGATGCAGGTATTGGAATAAACGGCGAATCGCCGACAACATACGCGCACGAGACGTCTGTTTGTAATCTAAATCTACAAGGTGGCTTTGATATTCTTGCAAGCCAGACAAACTGATAAAATCAAGACGGTATCGATGTTTCTCCATCCACACGAGCAGCTTCATTAAATCGTTTCGGTAGGAAGCCAACGTGTTCTCTGATAGGCCACGCTCCATCCACATCGCATCTAAGAATTGCTCAACAAGCGAAAAGTCTTGTTGATTGACAGGCTGTTGTGCCGTCATGAATGCTTCCTTATCTGTTTATATTTACAGTATTTAGATTAAAGCACCTGTCAATCCAATACCATAAAAAATCATCCCACATAGGATATTCGCTGCAATCTTCCTCAATTTATGGTTAGAATCTTCCACAACAGCAACACAAATAACGACGAATATAATGAAAATCGGACTCTTTTACGGCTCAACGACCTGCTACACCGAAATGGCAGCAGAGAAAATTCGTACCCTTATTGGTGAAGACCTTGTCGACATTCACAATGTGAAAGAGACACCGTTATCACTAATGGCGGACTACGACTTATTACTCCTTGGCATCTCAACTTGGGATTTTGGTGAAATTCAAGAAGATTGGAACGCGATTTGGCAAGACATCGCGACCACGCCACTGAAAGGCAAAGTTGTAGCGCTGTTTGGTCTGGGTGACCAAGAAGGTTACGGAGAGTGGTATTTAGATGCGATGGGCTTACTTCACGATGAATTGCAAGCCACAGGCGCAACCTTTATCGGTTACTGGCCAAATGAAGGCTACGAATTTGAAGCATCGAAAGCATTGATCGAAGATGGCAGCAAGTTTGTTGGACTTGCGTTAGATGAAGACTCACAGTACGAACTGAGTGATGAACGCATCGAAAAATGGTGTGAACAAGTTCTTGTGGAATTCCACGACACGCTTTAATAGCGCAAACACGTCATCATTAAAAAGTAAAAAGCCCGATGAAGTAATTCATCGGGCTTTTTATTATCTTGATAACGCGAAGTGATTACGCGGTTTCTTGTGCTAGCTCTGGGCGAGGTTTCGCGATGAAGAACATGCACACGATAGCCGCAAATGTTGGAAGCACCCAACCCATGCCGACTTCGAATAGTGGCAACATGTTAAACGCAGAAACATCAATACCCGATACTTTTGCCGCATCAACCAACGCAAACAGCAGAGATACAAGCAGTACTGCACGGTAAGCAAAGCGTGGATTCGGCAGTTTGCTGCGCACAAATGTTAGTGCAACCAACGCAATCGCCACAGGGTACAGCGCAAACAATACTGGCACTGACAGAGAAATCAGCTGCGCAAGACCAACGTTTGCAACCAATGCACAAACAGAACCATTAATCAGTACCCATTGCTTGTATGACAGTGGTGTTTTCGAGCTGAAGAAATCTGAACACGCAGAAATCAAGCCAATCGCGGTTGTCAGACACGCTAGCAATACGATGACAGACAGAACGATTTGACCGTATGGACCAAACAACGCTTGAACGTATTGGCTAAGCACTAGGCCACCATTATCAGCACCAGCAGCAACCGTTGCACTCGTCGCACCTAAGTAAAATAGTGAGATGTAAACAAACGCAAGACCAGCAGCAGCAATACAACCTGCATAGATCAGATATTTAGTAGTTGCAGAGCGCTCAGTAATGCCTTTACCGCGCAGTGCATCAACCATCAGCATACCAAACATCAATGACGCGAACGTATCCATTGTGTTGTAGCCTTCTAAGAAGCCTTTGGTCAGAGGCTGCGTTAGGTATTCACCGTGCGCGCCTATCATATCGCCCTGAGGATCAAGGAAGACAGCGACAGCAAGAATGATCAAACCAACAAACAATGCTGGTGTCAGTACTTTACCGATAAGATCGATCAAACGGCCTTGGAACCATGAGAACATCATCGCTGTGATAAAAAAGATCACTGAGAACGCTGTCAGATGCGTTTGTGATGCCTCAAGGAAGAAAGGTTTCACCGCCATCTCGTAAGCCACTAGGCCAGTACGAGGCGCTGCAAACGCAGGACCAATGATGATGAAAATCAGTGCAGCCATAAGAACTGCCGCTTTTTTCGGAAGATCTTGCGTCAAGTGATCCCAAGAACCACCAGCAACAGCAATAGCAACGATAGTAATAAGAGGTAGACCTACCGCTGTTAGCAAGAAACCAAACATAGCTGGCATTAAGTTTTCACCCGCTAACTGACCCGCTAGAGGTGGAAAGATAATATTGCCCGCACCTAAAAAGAACGCAAATAGCATAAAGCCTACTGCGATAATATCTGTTAGTTTTAACGTCTGCTTCACAGATAACCCTTGTCTTTTAATTAATGAATGTTGTGTATGCTTAGACCACTTTTTGTATACCTAAAGTCAATAAGTACACGTGGTTCAATCTATAAAATTTTCGCCGCATAATGACGAAAGACTCATCATTTGGCAACCTTTAAGAAAAAAACACCATATTAATTTAGTTTTCAAACTTAAAAGCAGTGGATATAACCAGATCCAAATGACAGACCAGTTCTTTATCTCGTTCAATTAACAATACAATTTAATAACCAACAAAACAACAATCTATACAATTAATAAACAATAGAGCAATCCACTTAATTATTGAGCAAATATAAAACAATCATGAAGAACAAAAAACTGAAAACTAAAGGCTTCAATTTTAAGCAATTTTGTATTGAGGGTGGCGAGAGTGGTATGCCAGTCAGCACAGATGGGGTAATGCTTGGTGCTTGGATTCAAAGCCCTAACGACGCTAAAATTCTCGATATTGGCACTGGCACTGGCCTGCTTGCCCTGATGTGTGCTCAACGCTTTACAGAAGCTCAAATAACCGCGGTCGATATCGAATTAACAGCCGTTGCTGCCGCGCAAAAAAATATGGCCCAGTCTCCTTGGTCAGATCGTGTAAGTGTGCATCACACCGACATACTGCACTTTACGCCGACACATCCATTCCAACGCATCATTTGTAACCCGCCCTACTTCAACAGCGGCGAGCAATCGAAACACAGTCAACGTGCAACCGCGAGGCACACTGATACGCTAGGCCATAACGCATTGCTGCAGCGTTGCTATCATTTGCTTGATGACGAAGGGAGGGCTAGCTTTGTGTTGCCAATCACCGAAGGCGAGCAGTTCATTGAGCTAGCATTAAACCAAGGTTGGTATCTATCGAGGATCTGTCGTGTGCAACCATCAGAAAAGAAACCAGTACACAGACTGTTATTTGAACTGTCAAAACGACCTTGCGATTCGCAAACGTCACATTTAATTATTCGTTCAAATGACGGCTATAGTGATGATTTCATCCAGTTAACTCGCGAGTTTTATCTTAAGATGTGAAATAACATGTGATCCTTATCACCAATCACTTTATAATGTGCGACCTTTTTGTATTCTATGCTGTTGTGGCGAACCATTAACCAAGCTTTGCTTGTGGAGAACTCATTGTGATCAGAACCTTTGCTGAACTTGATCTAGACCAAAACCTACTTGAAGCCATTGAAGAGATGGGTTACGAACGCCCAACAAAAATTCAGGCAGAAGCGATTCCACAAGCGTTGGATGGTCGTGACATTCTAGCGTCAGCGCCAACAGGAACTGGTAAAACGGCCGCCTTCGTCCTGCCAGCATTGCAATACTTGCAAGACTTCCCTCGTCGTAAGCCTGGGCCTGCGCGTATTTTGATCCTAACGCCTACTCGCGAACTGGCGATGCAAATTGCCGATCAAGCACGTGCTTTGGCAAAAAATACCAAACTCAACATTTTCACCATCACTGGTGGTGTTCAGTACCAAGAGCACGCCGACATCCTTGCAACAACGCAAGACATTGTGGTTGCGACACCTGGCCGTTTAAAAGAATACATTGATGCAGAACGTTTTGATTGTCGTGCAATCGAATGGTTAATCCTTGATGAAGCAGACCGTATGCTAGATATGGGTTTTGCTCCTACTGTCGATCGTCTATCTAACGAATGTCGCTGGCGTAAGCAAACCCTTCTGTTCTCAGCAACGTTAGAAGGGAAAGGCGTAGAAGGCTTTACCGCTGATCTGTTGAATGACCCAGCAGAGATCGATGCAAAATCACCTCTGCGTGAGCGTAAGAAAATTGCTCAGTGGTATCACCGAGCTGATGATGCAGAACACAAACTGGAATTACTAAAACACATTATTACTCAGCAGGCTGAACGCACTATCGTCTTTTTAAAGACTCGTGAGCGTTTGGCTGAGCTACGAGCGCAGCTTGAAAGCGCACAGATTCCATGTTCTTGGATTCAAGGTGAAATGCCGCAAGATCGTCGTAACAATGCGATTTCTCGCTTCCGCGATGGTACTGTGAACGTGCTGCTCGCGACGGACGTTGCTGCGCGCGGTATCGATCTTCCGGATGTATCACACGTTATCAACTACGACATGCCACGCACGGCTGATGTTTACCTTCATCGTATCGGCCGTACTGCTCGCGCAGGTAAGAAAGGTAACGCTATCTCAATCGTAGAAGCACACGACCAACCAATGATGGATCGCGTTGCACGTTACGTGAAAGAAGACATCAAAGAGCGTTTCGTGAAAGAGATGCGTCCTAAACACAAAAAGCCTGTGTTTAAGAAGAAAAAGAAAAAAGACGACAAGAAAAAAGTAGCGAAAAAGAAAACCGCTAAGAAGAAGTAATCTTGTTGGGGCCAAGTAGCTCAAGCTAGAAAATAACAAAGGGTTGGCAATGCCAACCCTTTTTCGTTTGTGCTGATAGAGATTAACGTAGACTACGTCTCAATCAGCTTTATTTTTGCTCTTCGCGTTTAAATACTAACTCTGTTGGCGTCGATTCATCTTCCACAAAGTAGTAACCCGCCGTATCAAACTTAGTCAGGTCTGCAACGCTCTCAACACGGTTTTCAATGATGTAACGCGCCATCATACCGCGCGCTTTCTTCGCGTAAAAACTGATGACCTTGTATTGACCATTCTTACAATCTTTGAATACTGGCGTGATCACTTGCGCATCTAAATTCTTTGGCTTAACCGCTTTAAAGTATTCATTTGATGCAAGGTTGATAAGGACATTATCACCTTGAGCAGAAATCGCTTCGTTAAGCTTGTCCGTAATTACATTGCCCCAAAACTGGTACAAGTTCGTACCCTTGTCGTTTGCAAGCTTGGTACCCATTTCAAGACGGTATGGCTGCATCAAATCAAGTGGTTTTAGTAAACCATAAAGACCCGATAGCATACGCAGATGATCTTGAGCATATTCGAAGTCCGCTTCAGATAAACTTTCGGCGTCTAGCCCTGTGTAAACGTCACCTTTAAATGCAAGAATGGCTTGTCGTGAGTTTTCCGTGGTAAACGTTTCACTCCACTCTTGGAATCGGCCCACATTTAAATCGGCAATCTTGTCGCTCACTTTCATTAAAGAGGCAACATCAGCAGGAGTCAGTTTGCGGCAAACATCGATAAGCTCTTTTGAGTATTCGACCAACTCAGGTTGAGTAAATTTTTCTGTCGCTAACGGAGACTCGTAATCAAGAGTCTTCGCTGGAGAAACTACGATAAGCATGACTTTCCCTTCTCTAATTTTGTTTTTAATAGGGTACAAAAAAAGCCATGCATTGTCTGCATGGCTTTTTACATCGTACTAATAGCTTTCAACTATGAGTGATAGCTCACTTAGTCTTTTTTATCGTTGTACCAAATGCCTTCTTCAAGCTGAGATTTCAGCTCCGGGAAGTCATTCGCATCAAATGTTGGCACTTTGCCTTCACCAAGCTGGCGGTTGTAATCTTTTGCCAGTTTAATCACGATGCCAGATAGCAAGATGATCGCCACTAAGTTGACTATCGCCATCAGACCCATAGAGACGTCAGCAAGCGACCATACGACTGGTAACGAAGCTAGTGCACCAAACATCACCATACCAAGAACAATAACGCGGAAAATGCTTAAGCCCGCTTTATGATTGTGCTCTAGGAAGATTAAGTTCGTTTCAGCATACGAGTAGTTTGCAATGATTGAAGTAAACGCAAAGAAGAAGATTGCCACAGCAACAAAGATGCCGCCCCAATCGCCAACTTGTGAGCTCAATGCACGCTGAGTTAGCTCGATACCCGTCACTTCTGTTGCTTGACCGACATACTCACCAGACATCAGGATGATAGCCACTGTTGCAGAACAGATAACGATCGTATCCATGAACACGCCTAGCATCTGTACGTAACCTTGAGACGCTGGGTGTGGTGGGTAAGGTGTTGCTGAAGCTGCCGCGTTAGGTGCAGAACCCATACCTGCTTCATTCGAGAATAGACCTCGCTTGATACCGTTAATCATTGCCTGTGCAATTGCGTAGCCAAGACCACCTGCTGCTGCTTCTTGCAGACCAAATGCACTCTTAAAGATAAGCATCAATACATCAGGTAATTTCTCTAGGTTAGAGAACATGATGAACAGCGCTAGGGCTAGATAAAGTAGTGCCATGATCGGAACGATCATCTCAGCAACTCTTGCGATACGCTTGATGCCACCGAAAATAACAATTGCAGACAGTAGAACAACGGCAATACCGACATACAGGTTATTCCAACCAAATGCGTTGCTCATTGCATTGGCAATTGAGTTAGCTTGTACGGCGTTGAATACCAAACCAAAAGCGATGATTAGGAAAACTGAGAACAACACGCCCATCCAACGCATGCCCAAGCCTTTTTCCATGTAGTAGGCAGGGCCACCACGGTAGTTGCCATCATCATCTTTGGTTTTGTATAGCTGCGCCAGTGTGCTCTCAGCAAACGATGTTGCCATACCAAGCATTGCAATCAGCCACATCCAGAAGATCGCACCAGGACCACCCGCAGTCAATGCCACTGCAACGCCCGCCATGTTACCTGTACCAACACGTGCAGCAAGACTAGTACAAAGCGCTTGGAAAGAAGAAATACCAGCTTTGTCTGCTTTACGGCTGTTCTTAAGAACAGAGAACATGTGGCCGAAATGGCGGAACTGAATGAACCCTAATCGAACGGTGAAGTAAATACCAACACCAACAAGAAGATAAACCAGAATCGAGCCCCAGAGGAGATCGTTCATCAAATTGATTAAGTCTGTCATGTGTACCTCAAAGTGAGTTGCGCCAGTCTATGCGTCCTAGCCATCCACCAAATTGCCTGCTAAGTGTCAAAGTGTGCTTAGCTTTTTAAGTAATGTTTATGGGCAATCTAGAATCGTAAACGTCGCTTCATGCATCCATTTTACGTACCAGCGTATTTTTTGACGGGCGGATAATGCAACCTAGGAGCGCAAAAATCAATATGCAACAACAAGAATAACATTGTTATTTTTCACTATAAAGTCACCAAAAAATAACATAAATAGAAGACTTAACACTCAAACTGCGCAACATTTCAATTACCAAACGCCAACATAAATAATTATTCTTCATTAAATGGAATGGCAAACCGTATAAACAAGAACAAGCTAGTATTCACAAGGTGTTACATAAATTTACGCTAGTGACTTACCATCTAATTGAACACTATTTCATCAAACTGATTTTATGCAACTTTAACCTTTGCGCAGTGCACCCATTCATCAAATCGAATTAACATAGAAAATCTCTCTATTTAATCGTTTTCTTGAGATCGTTTGTGCATTTTTTATCCACATAGTTGCAATAAAAAGTGTGATTTTGAGAATATTTTTGCACGAAAATGTCATGCTACCGACACAAATGCGAAATATATCATGGTTATTCTCACGGCTATTGTGGTACTTAAAAAACTCCACAAGGACTGGTTACAACAGTTTAGCTTAAGAAAGGTAAAGGTGGCTTATGGAAGGCTTTCAACTAGATGACATTTTTAATCTGGATACTACCTCAACAACCAAATCTCGTGCCAAACCAGTAAAGCGAAAGTGGCGTGAAATAGAAGAGATGAACGACAGACGCAATTTGCTTAAAGAGCTGCGCGAACTTGATGTCTGTACCGATTATAACTTGGAAGACATTAAACTCTAATTCAAACAAAAGGCACCTTACGGGTGCCTTTTGTTTTTTGTTTACAGTGACCGTAAACACCGTGAGTTTATGTACCAAGGTTTAAGTATGAATACCATTATTACTCAATGAGAATCTTCCGTACTTTTTGCCGAGAAATATGCACACGAAATTTTCGTTTGATTCCCAATAAATAAGAAGTGTATCTCACAAACCCGAGAGACGACTTTCGCTCGCTCAGGTTTCATCATTCAGTCTTAAACATACTCAGTATCACTTTGACGAACACGTTCGGCCAACTGCTTATAACGATCAGCAATCGTGTCACCAAATACAGGGTCATCCTCACTGACGCTCCATAAGCTCTCGACATGCTGCCAATCTTCTGTGGTAAATAACTCTTCAATGAGAGGCAAAATTTTTCGCTCTTCTAGCTCCAAGTGGCGCCTTTGCGATTCAATGAAATCTTCTAGGTGAGCGACGAACATGTCTTGTGGCACAACAGCATCCTGAAGGATCATCTCTATCACGGATGAAAACTCTCTGGTTTTACTCGCTAACTCTAGATGTTCTTTCTCTAAATTTTCCATGGTTTGTTGCTTACCATAGTGTTCAAGAAAGTGGTGATAGAGGATATCTTCTTTCGGGTGGTGTACTTTCTCCGAATGATTAGAGAGGTAATCAACAATCTCGCTTACTAACGTATAGTTGATTACACGTTCTTTTTTTATCTCATTAAGCTTATGGCGCAGTATCGCCAACAGACGAACCATATAACCATGTTCGCGTCGAATTCTTTCGATCATCATAGCGTCTCTCCTTAACACCTACTTTTAGTAAGTGTACATGAGAAATTTACTATCAGCCTCGAGCGTGCTCAAAAAAACAGCGATCATAGCATCCATGATCGCTGTCTCTTCATTTATACAGTTAATGGCAAATGCCAGTTAATTGGTGCTTTTTCTTGTGATGTAAGCAACTGGTTTGCTTGAGAGAAATGCTTACAACCGAAAAAGCCTCGATGTGCAGAAAGTGGCGATGGGTGTGGGGCAGCTAACACATGGTGCTTGTTGCGATCGATAAAGCGCCCTTTCTTCTGCGCGTGTGACCCCCACAGCAAGAACACTACACCTTCTTGATGCTGATTAATGGCTTCAATCACTCGGTCAGTAAACGTTTCCCAACCTGTCTTTGAATGTGAATGCGCTTTACCTTGCTCCACCGTTAATACCGTATTGAGTAACAATACGCCTTGTTCAGCCCAGCTTTGCAAAAAACCATGCTGAGGGATTTGGAAACCTTCAATATCTTGCGCCAGCTCTTTATACATATTAACCAGTGACGGTGGCGTTTTAATGCCAGGAAGTACAGAGAAACACAGGCCATGCGCCTGATTTGGGCCGTGGTATGGGTCTTGTCCTAGAATCACGACCTTAACGTCTTTGAACTCGGTAAAACGAAACGCGTTAAAGACATCTTTTGCGGGAGGAAAAATAGCTTTGCCTGCGGCGCGTTCGGCTTCAACAAAATTCAAGGTGTCTACAAAGTAGCTCTGCTTTTTCTCTTCGCCGATCACATCGTGCCAAGTGGGTGACTGATTCATGGAAAGTTCCTGTCCTAAATTTTGCTTCTATTCTAACGAGCGAAACTCAAACAAACAAAAACTTACCACGAACTTGAGACAAGTAATAAAAGACTAATGCTTCTGTGGCGTTCGAAAATGCCCCTGTCCGGTAATGTGACGATTAGGCATCGGTAAGCGAAGCACACGACGAGTGTAAGTATAAGGAGTAAAAGAGAATGGTCGAGACATGTTGGCATCCTTCTTTGCTAATTCAGAGATTGATGTTCAATGACTAAGAAAGAAAGGTGCCAACTTTGTGGTTACGCCATTAACTGTCAATGGCCGCTAAATGGAATTGACGCAACGTGTTGATCTCTTGCTGCCAAATATCTGGATCAATTGTTTCCAAAATCAGAGGGATACCATCAAAACGAGGGTCTTTCGCGATGTACTCAAAGCAATCCCACCCGATCTCTCCTTTACCTAGAGAATGGTGGCGATCTACTTTGCTGGCAAACTCTACTTTTGAATCATTTAGATGCATTGCTCTTAAATAGTGCATACCTACGATACGGTCGAACTCTGCAAAGGTGCGCTCGCAATCTTCTTTTGTACGTAAGTCATAACCAGCCGTAAAGGTATGGCAGGTATCAATACAAACGCCGACACGATCTTTATCTTCCACTTGCTCGATGATTTCAGCAAGGTGCTCAAACTTCCAGCCTAAGTTAGTGCCTTGACCTGCCGTATTCTCGATAACAGCGATCACATTCGGCACCGCTTTATGCGCAAGATTGATCGACTCGGCGATCGTCGCGAGACACTCCTGTTCAGAGACTTTCTTTAGGTGACTGCCCGGATGGAAGTTAAGCAAAGTCAACCCTAACTGATTACAACGCTCCATTTCATCAATAAATGCCGCGCGGGATTTATTCAGCTTTTCTTCTTCCGGCGCACCCAAGTTAATCAGATAAGAATCATGGGGAAGAATATGCTCTGCTCCGAAACCCAGCATTTTACAGTTCGCTTTAAACGCACTGATGGTTTTTGCTTCTAAAGGCTTCGCCACCCACTGGCGTTGGTTTTTTGTAAATAGTGCGAAGGCATTCGCGCCAATTTCACGAGCTCTCAACGGAGCTTGATCGACCCCACCAGCAGCAGAGACATGTGCACCAATGAGTTTATTCCCAAGCTTGTTTTTCATGTTTGTCATTTAATCACTTTAGACTTTCAGTATTGCTACCTAAATACAGATAGTTGCGTTAACCAGTTTAAACTTTAATCTCAATTTGTAGTAAATTTACAACAAAACCAGTTATTAAATATTTTTTATATTCTCAAATAAATTGTAATTAGTTTGTTTTCAAAGGTTTTATTGATTTAACTCAATAAAATCACCTTAATAAAAATAATGTTTTTGGTTGTTTTTTGACTTAAATCAATATTAAAATAGTGGATATTAGCTATATAATACTCAGCTCAACGAAAATTCGAAAATTAACACCAATAATCACCACGTAAGTGGTCTAGGAGATAGTGATGATCCAAGGTATCCAAATTACAAAAGCGGCAAACGACGACCTACTAAACTCTATCTGGCTATTAGATAGCGAAAAAAATGAAGCTCGCTGTGTTGCTGCAACTGCTGGCTACGAAGCAGACCAAGTTATAGCAATCAGCGACCTAGGTGAATACGAAAGCCGTGAAGTTGCAATCGAAACTGCTCCTCGTATCGAAGGCGGCCAACACCTAAACGTGAACGTGCTTAAACGCGAAACACTAGAAGATGCAGTTGCACACCCAGAGAAATACCCACAACTAACTATTCGTGTTTCTGGTTACGCAGTACGTTTTAACTCGCTAACTCCAGAGCAACAACGTGATGTAATCGCTCGTACTTTTACTGAGACTCTATAATCTCTCAGTAAACTAGCTCGCTAGAATTTAAAAAGCTTGGTCTGCAATGACCAAGCTTTTTTTGTTTCAGAATCCTTCTAAACCCTTTCTATAATGGAAAGCAACTCGCCTCTAAGGTGCATTTCTTTGCGAAGGATCTTTCTGAAACGCTTGCGCTAAAGAGGTTGGATCACGCCTATCTCTTTGCAGTGACGCCCCTTCAGCCCACCAAATCAATTGATGCATAGTGCGATTCATATAGTTATCCCACTGCGTCTGCTCCGACTCATCCTCAGCAACGCCCTGTTCATCAAACACTTCTTGCGCTTTCGGAATGTGGATCATCGCAGAGACAGGTAGACATCCAAGTTCAGATAAGAAGGTACGCATAGAAACGGCAGCTCTAACACCACCCCATTGTCCGGCAGAATAGGTCACGATAGCACTCGGCTTGTAAGAAAACAGCGAACTGCCGAAATGGTTAAGCGTGTTCGCCAGAGCAGGACTCATCGAATGGTTATATTCCGGGCTAACCATCACATACCCATCCGCATGTTTGATTTTGTCTGCCAGCTCACTTAGGTTCTGCGGAACTTTAGAGCGGTGATAAGCAAACTCGGGCTTAAACACATCACCAAAGTCGTAATTCAAAGGGTCGATGATTTCGACCGTATGTTGCGAATGTTGACTCGCGATGAGTTTTTCACACGCTTTACTGACTCGCATTCCTAAACGGGCTGGTCGTGGTGGCGTGCTGTCTCTCACTGAGCCAAGAAAAATCAAAAAATGCATGCTTCTCTTTCCATCTCATTTAGTTAAGTTCGTTTCTCAATCATAAAGAGAGTCAAAACTTACCGACAATAAAAAAGGTGAATGATTACTCATTCACCTCTCGTTATTTCTGTTTTTGATACTTACTATACTTTGAAGCTTACTGCACGCGGCGCAGTACTTGTTTCAATGCGTCAAAGTCTGCGTCGAGATCTTCCGATAGCAGCTCCATCGCAGCGTGCTTCGCTAGTGGCGCAGGAAGCTCGATATCGGATTCTAGAATATCATCCACCACTTCTTTGAACTTCGCAGGGTGAGCAGTACATAGGAACAGACCGGTTTCACCGTCTTGCAGCTGTTCTTCAAGCACTCGGTAAGCAATAGCACCGTGCGGTTCACACAGGTAACCCATGGCGTATAGATCTTTTACTGACTGTGCGCTTTGCTCATCAGATACTGCACCTTTACCTAGCGTCTCCAAGCCCCACTCTTTCACACGGCATAGCTCTTCGATACGAGGCCAGTTGTTTGGTTGGCTCACGTCCATCGCGTTCGATGTTGTTGCGACTGTTGGTTTTGGCTCCCACTTACCTGTTTCTAGGTAGCGTGGCACAGTGTCATTGGCATTCGTTGCAGCGATAAAGCGTTTGATAGGCAAGCCCAGCGCTTTTGCCAGTAGACCAGCAGTTAGGTTACCAAAGTTACCACTTGGTACTGATACCACTAGGTTTTCACGCTCTTGCTTGCTCATTTGCGCAGCTGCTTCAAAGTAGTAACAGATTTGCGCCATCAAACGGCTGATGTTGATTGAGTTTGCAGAGTTCAGACCGATCTCTTCACGCAGTGCAGAATCATCAAAAGCTTGCTTAACCAGTGCCTGACACGCATCAAAATCGCCATCGATCGCGACAGTATGGATGTTCTTGCCAAGCGTACAGAATAGCTTCTCTTGCAGTGGACTGATCTTGCCTTTCGGGTAAAGAATCACAACGTTGATGTCTTCCATACCGTAGAAAGCATGCGCAACGGCTGCGCCAGTATCGCCAGAAGTTGCAGTCAGAATGGTGATCTTGCCGCCGTCCGAAACCGCAGCAAGAGATTGCGCCATAAAGCGACCACCAAAGTCTTTAAATGCAAGCGTTGGACCATGGAACAGTTCCAGAGCGTAAACACCGTCTTTGACCTGATTAATTGGCGCAGGGAATTGGAATGCAGCATCAACCAATGCGTTAACTTGCTCTTCCGCTAGTTCATCACCAATCAGCGCTGATAGGATTTTCGTACTACGAGAGACAAAGTCTTCTGCAAGCAGCGCATCGATATCTTCAAATTTTGGTAATTCCGATGGAAAAAATAGACCTTGGTTACGGCCTAACCCTTGGCGAACGGCTTGGCCAAAGGAAACTTGTTCATCATTTTCTTTTATATTGTAAAGCTTCATAGCTCACTTCCTGTTACTTTCGAACCCTGCTTATCTAGACGACAAACGTGGACGAATCCTTCTTCGTTTTGTACGTAGTTTTGTTCTAACCAGCGAGCAACTCGCTCAGCGACATCTTTCTCTTTGCAAATACTGAACAGTGTCGGACCACTGCCAGAAATACCGGTTGCCAATGCACCCGCAGACGCTGCGTATTGACGTGCATTCGCAAAACCTGGAAGCAGTTTCTCACGATACGGTTCTGCGATCACGTCTTTGATCATTTTTGCAGCAAGTTCTGGCTGACCAGAATGACACGCATGAATAAAGCCCGCAAGGTGGCGACCATGAGCAATGATATCTTGTCGGCGGTATTGAGATGGTAGGATCTCACGCGCTTCCGCCGTTGATACCTTGATACCCGGATACGCCATCACCCAGTACCAATCATCAAAGCAAGGCACTTCTTGACTGATGATACCCAACTCTTCAAGCATCAGTTGCACACCACCAAGGTAACATGGCGCAACGTTGTCGTAGTGAATACCACCAGAGATCTTGCCTTCCATCTCTCCCATCAGCGCCAATAATTCTGTCTCGTTAAGTGGCTGTCCATGGAATCGGTTCAATGCATCTAATGCAGCGACGATAGAACATGCACTTGAGCCTAAACCAGAGCCAATTGGCATGTTCTTTTCTAGCGTCATCTCAAGTGGTTTTAGCTCAACGCCTTTTTTGTCTAACTCACGAGCAAACACGAGCCAACAGTCGTAGACGATGTTCTCTTTTGGTTCAGTTGGCAATTTCTCAACAAAATCACCCGCCGTTTTAAGGCTGAACGGATCAGCCCCAGATTTCACCAATACACGGTCACCCAATAGTGTGCCATCCACTGGAGACACGGCCGCCCCCAGCACATCAAAGCCAACGCTTACATTACCAATTGATGCTGGGGCATAAACCACTACATCCATATCACTTGAACTCATTATTGTTATACCCCTAGTTTCCAACCTAAAGTACGCATCACGTCAGAAAATACACCCGCAGCCGTTACTTCGGTGCCTGCACCATAGCCACGTAACACTAGTGGGATTGGCTGATAGTAACGGCTGTAAAATGCCAGTGCGTTTTCACCGTCCTTGATTTTATACATTGGATCGTTTTCATCCACCGCTGCGATGCTTACTGTGCACTTGCCCTCATTAATTTCACCAACGTAGCGCAGTACTTTGCCCTCTTCCGCTGCCTTTGCAGATAATTCTTTAAAGTAGGCGTCTGCTTCAGGTAAACGCGCCATAAATTCATCAACGCTACCAGAATCATCAAAACCTGGTGGCAGTGCTTGATCAACCACAACGTCTTCTAGTTCTAGAGACATGCCTGCTTCACGAGCTAGGATCAGAAGCTTACGCGCGACATCCATACCAGAAAGATCATCACGAGGATCCGGTTCAGTAAAACCACTTTCTTTTGCGATATTAGTTGCTTCACTTAGGCTCATACCTTCATCTAACTTACCGAAGATGTATGACAGAGAGCCAGAAAGAATACCGCTGAAGCGCTCTAGCTCATCACCCGCTGAGATTAGGTTTTGCAGGTTTTCGATTACCGGTAGACCCGCCCCCACAGTTGTTTCGTACATCAGCTTGCGACGAGAGCTGCGCGCAACATCGCGAAGCTGATGGTAGTAAGCCATGCTTGCTGTGTTTGCTTTTTTATTTGGTGTAACGACATGGAAACCAGCAGCTAAGAAATCAGCGTATTGATTCGCGATATCTTCACTTGATGTACAGTCAACCAATACTGGGTTGATGATGTGATTACGTTGAACCAAAGAAATCAAACGCGCTAGGCTGAACTCTTCTGTCGCAGCCGACATACGATCACGCCAATGATCGAGTGGCAGACCTTCACTATCAAGCAGAAGACCTTTGCTGTTTGCCAAGCCACACACGCGGATAACGATGCCTTTTTCCGCAAGCTTCGCCTGTTGACGCTCGATCTGATCCACCAGCTCACCACCAACGCCGCCAATACCAACCACGAATACGTCTAAGAAGTGCTTAGAGTTGAATAGGTTCTCGTGACACGCTTTGATCGCTTCAGAGATTTTATCTTCAGGAATCACGGCTGAGATTGCACGCTCAGATGAGCCCTGTGCGATGGCTACAATGTTTACGTTCACTTCAGCAAGAGATGAGAAGAAGCGAGATGCAACACCGCGCGATGTACGCATGCCGTCACCAACCAACGTTATGATTGAAACATTATCAATAAACTCGACCGGCTCTAATAAGCTATCTTTCAGTTCCAACTCAAACGCATCGGCCAGTACTTGTTGCGCTTTTGCTTTATCTTCTGCCTCAATACAGAAGCTAATGCTGTACTCAGAAGAAGACTGAGTAATAAGAACAATAGACACACCAGCGGAAGACATTGCGCCAAATACGCGGCTTGCCATGCCAACCATACCCTTCATACCTGGGCCGGAGACGTTAACCATGGTTAGGTCGTTTAGCGTCGTGATACCTTTGATCGCCAGATTGTCTTCACCAGTGTCTTGCCCAATCAGAGTTCCTGCACCTTGTGGGTTAAAGCTGTTTTTGATCAGACATGGGATGTGGAACTGCGCGATAGGAGCAATGGTCTTCGGATGCAAAACGGAAGCACCGAAGTAAGAAAGCTCCATTGCTTCTTGGTAGCTAAGAGATTTAAGTAAGCGAGCATCTTCCACTAAACGAGGGTCGCAGTTGTATACACCGTCTACGTCAGTCCAGATCTCACAACAATCTGCGCGCAGACACGCCGCAAGAACCGCCGCTGAGTAGTCTGAACCATTACGACCTAGTGTAACTAGTTCACCTTTCTCGTTACCGGCAGTAAAACCAGGCATGATGTTCACATGACCTTGAGGAAGAGGATTCTGGCGGAAGTTCTGAGTCGAAACTTCAACATCGACCATGGCCTCTAGGTGATCGCCTTTTGCGTATAGATACTCGACTGGGTCGATAAGATGCGCAGGTTGGCCTTTCGCTTCAAGCACTGCCTTCATCAATTGAATTGAAACGCGTTCGCCTTTGCTGATGATGCGTGCATTGACGTTATTTGGGCACATGCCAAGAAGGTTGATGCCATGAACGAACTGGCGTAATTGAGAGAGAGAAGTTTTCACTTGGTTATCGAAAGCTGAACCATCGATATTGGGTAGTACTGCTTGGATTTGAGTGAAGAGCGTTTTAAACGACTCCTCCAACTCTTTGATTTGTAGTTCTGCTTCACCATTGCGCAATGCGCCTTCAATGACCGCAACCAATTTGTTTGTTGTTTTACCAGGAGCGGAAAGAACAACCGCTACTTCTTCTTGTTGAGCGTTATTGGCAATAATGTCTGCCGCTCTCAAAAAGCGATCTGCATCAGCTAGTGATGATCCGCCAAACTTCAATACTCGCATCCCTTCCTCCGGTATATCTTCTTAAATTTGTCTAAATTCTGGATAAAAAAGCATAAAAAAAGGCCTGTATCTTGTTGGATACAGGCCTTTTTTGTGAATTTCTTTCGCTCAGCAGCCTGCCCCAACATGTGTCGTGTCGGTAATAATAATGGTCGTGGTCATTACTACTAGGCTGTTAGATGGCATAAATAAATATTCAACGTTAATTGTGTTTGCTTAACTCTACGTTTACCGAGTTTCTGATACATAGTCAACAAAAAATTGTTTGTTTTTCCATCTTTCAGAGATTTCTGCTAAGCAATGTCATTGATATTTATAGTTAATTACACATTATTGATCATTTGGAAATCTACAGTTAGTTTTTGTAAAGGACTTAACTATCATCACCAGTTCGGTTTTTTATCTAATAACTAGTCTAATCTTTGCCATAAAACGTACGATCAAATAATTCGAGAGGGTTGTGACACATAACAACAACTTAACTGTGACTTATGTTCATAGGATCGAATTATTTAGAAAATAGGTGAGCTAGCTTTCATATTCTATGCTTTAATAGTGAGAAGCTTTGGGCGCATACTAATAAAAAAGTTGACACAAGGAGTGGTGAACATGAAAAGATGGCTTTTTCTGTTGCTGTTTTTTGTGCCTGGTGTTTGTCTAGCCAACGAGCTTCCGCCGCTTCCAGGTAAAACATCCCCTTCTCCTCATAAACTATTCATTTCCAGCGACAGTTATCAGTCTGACAGTTTTGATGTTTGGAATATCGATACGGGTTACGCCTACGAACTTTTTGATTCGGTAGACGTTTATGTCGGTGCGCGAGTCAATAACTCTCCTACCCAAAATCAAAGTGGTTTTTTGAGTGGGATCAGCTATCACTTTAATGATCGTGTCACGCTGAAAAGTACAGTTCGCTCTTACAAGAACGAAACAGCGGAAGGTATTCGCCAAGACGACAGCAGCCTCGCGGCTGAAGTATCAAGTCGCGTAAAAATTACCGATAAACTGGATCTTCACGCGACTCTTGATTACCAAGATTGGCAACAAGGCTTTGAGGTTGGTTTAGGCTTTCGTTTTTAGAAGTCCAGCTTTTGCTTAGAAATCAATACACCGTTCCAGTCCGCGTAAACGTAGTGCTTAGGTTGAACGATTTGGTTTTGCATCGTTAAGGTTACGTTTACCTCTCCTATCCCGCGTTTCTCTGTTTTAAACGGGTTAGTTCCAAGAGCTTGAACGCCAATGTCCATTTGAGATATTTGTGCTACGTCGCGTATTGCACCATAGACAATGATGCCTTCCCACCCATTTTCTATTCCGAGTATCGCTAATTGATCGCCGAGTAATGCTCTCTGACACGATCCATGCCCGTCAACAATCAATACTTTACCCGTTCCATCTTCGCCCAGTACTTCACGCACTTTCGAGTTATCGTGATAGCAGCGCACCGTAACGATTTCACCGTAAAAAGCGCTACGTTGACCAAAGTTCTGCAATGGTAAAGTAAGCAAGCTCACTTGGTCTTCAAATTGGTCACAAATATCGGGTGTAATGTCTCTCATATTTCCTCCGTGAATTTTCTCACCCAAGCGATGCTTCAGTGAGCAGTATCCTTTTCTATACCTTCTATACGAGCCGAGGTTTAATGGAGCCTAACGTATGAAAAACTTTCGGCTGCGAGCACGCAATAAGATAAAGTTGGTCATTAATGACGTAATAAATCGCGTTTTGTTGAAAGTCATTCGCCAATTCAACGGCTACCTCTGGCGACAACTCGACGGCAAAGCTTTCCTCATACCATGTAAAAGCGCTATCACCTACCGTGACAGGCGCGTAATTAACGTGCTGTAGCTGTTTTTCTAACGCGTGATTGTTTATGCTGTTCTCTTCTTTGGACCTCAAGTTACTGTATGGGTTCCAAGCGGTTATCACAGCATAGTTTGAAACACGCCACTCGGCTTCGAATCTGAAAAAAGATTCTGAATAAGCATTCCATAACGATGCGTCTATGTTCGTATTACTTTTTTCTATCATAAGTCTTAAACGATTAATAACAGTTACATTTCATCAATTGATATAAATCAACAAACTGAATGGAATTAACATTTGAGCATTGTTAGCATGCTGTTAACAATATAAAATCCGCTCAATATCTTAGGGTGTTTACGTTTCAGGCCCCACTGAAAGCAGGAAATGAAAGGTAAACAAGCCCTTTAGAATAAACGTCGCCATTGGATACTGGTGAGTTGGCAAAATTCCATGGAGGGCGGATAACTGAAAGAAGTGTTTTTTTGATCAACTTGATTTATTATCAAAATCACATTACCTGTATGTTATATTTTTGCCTAGAATTTATTCTATTAGCACAATTTTGTCACAAATTTAGGTACCGCCAATGCAAACCCCGCAGATTCTTATCGTTGAAGATGAGCAAGTAACTCGTAACACTCTTAAGAGTATTTTTGAAGCAGAGGGATACGCTGTTTTTGAAGCCAGTGACGGTGAAGAGATGCACCAAGTGTTGTCTGATAACTCAGTCAACTTGGTTATTATGGACATTAATCTTCCAGGCAAGAATGGCCTTCTACTAGCGCGTGAACTACGCGAGCAAGCGAACATTGCTTTAATGTTCCTGACAGGCCGTGACAATGAAGTAGACAAGATCCTAGGTCTTGAGATTGGTGCAGATGACTACATCACTAAACCATTCAATCCACGTGAGCTAACTATTCGTGCACGTAACCTACTTAGTCGCTCAATGAGCTCTAACGCGGTGCAAGAAGAGAAGCGCTCGGTAGAAAAGTATGAATTCAACGGTTGGGTACTAGACATCAACAGCCGCTCTCTAGTAAGCCCTGCTGGTGATAGCTACAAGCTACCTCGCTCTGAGTTCCGCGCACTACTGCACTTCTGTGAGAACCCGGGTAAGATTCAAACTCGTGCCGATCTTCTTAAGAAGATGACTGGTCGTGAACTTAAGCCACACGACCGTACTGTAGACGTAACGATTCGTCGTATCCGTAAGCACTTTGAGTCTGTTTCAGGTACGCCAGAAATCATCGCCACTATCCACGGCGAAGGTTACCGCTTCTGTGGCGATCTAGAAGACTAGATTTAACCGCTAATATCCGAAGGGCTTGCTCATTGAGCAAGCCCTTTTTGTTTTAGGTCTAACGACTAATGCAACATCATTGCGGTTAATAAACCTTGTTAATCTTCACGTACTTTTCGACTAACCAACGCTGTTTACCCGCATCGTCTAGAAGCACTGCGATATCAACCGATTTTTCTGTGTTCACATCAATGTGAGACGAGAACGCCACCTCCCATCGGCTTTCACTGTGCGTTCGAGTATCTAAAGACGCACTGTCCACCAACCACTCTTTTTGCCCCTGTTTAATAATAAGAGCTTCTGCCGTTAGATTTGCAGGAAGTAACTGATCTCCTTCGAGGTAAAGTGCACCTTGAATACTTTGCTCTTCCACGTCCCCAATATTCGGCATGAGGTTAACCCATAAATTACTTTTGAGCTCAACATTAACCTCATTAATCGTAATCTGACTGTTTTGTTGCCAATTCACATTTGGAACGGAACTACAGCCTGCCATCAATGCCATGGCTAATGCCAATGGTGCGATTCTTTTCATGTTATTTCCTTTGTTCCAACCAACTTTTGAGGACTTGAATATCGTTTTGGTATTCATTTTTGATCTCTTCAACCCAGTCTGAAATGTTTTCCCACCATGCTGGCATATCAGGCGATTGCGCTTTTTGCGCCACACTTTGGATACGTTTCAGGCCAATTGAACCTGCAGCACCTTTGATTTTATGCGCTTCAGAAACAATCCCATCTTGATCTTTCGCTGTCATGTTCGAATCTAAGACATCGATATAGTCTGGCATCATATCTTCAAACATTTTTATGCTGTCGTAGACAGGTGTTGCACCAACAATGTCGACGTAAGACTCTAACATATCCATATCGAGCAAATGTGTCTCAATCACAGGAGAAGGCACTGGCTCTTCCACTGTTTCGGGACCGCTCACTACTTCCTTAGGTTGTTCTAACTGGTGAGCGAAGAATTTATCAATCACTGACTGAATGGCATTCACTGCCAGCGGCTTACTGATCGCATCATCCATGCCGTTATCTAAGTATTCACGACGATCTTTCATTACATTAGCAGTTAAGGCGACCAATGGAGGAAGATTGTTATAATGCTCGCGGTAATAATTGGCGACATCAAAGCCCGTCATATCAGGCAGTTGGATATCCAACAACGCTAAGTCGTATTTTTCTGGCACAAAGTTCACTAACGCTTCTTGGCCCGTCATTGCCACGGTGACAGAGTGCCCTAGGCTCTCAAGTAACGATTTAGCCACAGTTACGTTAAGCTCGATGTCTTCGACCATAAATATGTTGAGGCGCACATTGTCGCGTTTCGCATCAATGACTGGCTCAGCTAGTTCAACAATCGGAACGTGGATCGATACAGTAAAAGTGCTACCAAAGCCTTCCTCACTGGTAACCGTAATGTCACCATCCATCATATTGATCAGTTGTTTAGATACCGCCAAACCAATACCTGTACCGACCGCATGCAGGTTGTCCTTGCCTGATTTCACTTGGTAGTACATCGCAAAGATCTTATCTAGCTCTTCGTCTGGAATACCAATACCTGTGTCTTCCACTTCCATAATAATGGTCGCAAAATCGTCTTCGACATCCGCGCTCACTGTCATCACAACGCCACCTTCCTTGGTGAACTTCATTGCGTTGCTGACCAAGTTCCAAATCACCTGACGTAGACGGGTTGCATCCACTTCAATTGCTTTTGGCAAGTCGCTTAAACGTTCTAAGTCAAAGCGTAACCCTTTTTGTTCCGCCATCAGAGCTGAGATACTCTCAATCTCTGCGACGAAGTCTTCGAAGTTAAGTGGCGCAGGTAATAGTTCTAACTTACGGCGATCAAATTTATCCATATCGATAATATCGTTGAAGATGTTACCTAGAGTAATCGCACTCACATTGATGGTCTGCATGTGTTTACGCTGCTCTTCTGTCAACGGACTATCTAGAAGCATACGACTTAAGCCTACAATGCCATTCAGCGGCGTTCGCAGCTCATGACTGATGGTTGAGATGAAGGTAGTTTTGTCGCGGCTTGCTTTCTCTAACGACTCTTCATGGCGCTTACGTTCAGTGATATCACGACCGAACCCAACGAGACCAAGGTGGCGGCCATCTTTGCTGTAAAATGGCACTTTACGCAGCTCAAAGTAATGCTTGCGACCATCTGGGTATTCGAGCCATTGCTCGTAAGTAATTGCTTGATTATCGGCAAAAACCTTTTGGTCAGTATCAACGATATGCTCGGCGATTTCTTTGCTATACACATCCCAAGGGCTTAATCCGACTAACTGGTGCTCTTTCTTGCCCGTTAGCTCTTCCATCGCGCGGTTACAGCCAGAGAAAACACCATCCGCATTGCGGTAGTAAATTAAGTCTGGTGAGGCATCAATAAATGAACGCAGTAATGCGGTACGTTCTGCCAACTCTAATTGAGTACGTTCGCGTTGGAACACCTCATTTTCGAGGTCTTGCATCGCCTCTTCACGTGCTTCTTCCGCTTTAATACGCTCTTCAATTTCTTGGTTAAGCTTTTCAATGTTTTGTTGAAGTTGGTAATTCAGCTCTTGATCTCGCGAACGCATGTCCTTCAGTTTGGACACCAGCTTAGTTAAACGCTGGCGAGACTCTTCTAGTTGATCGACAACCACAGAGAGGAAGTAAACCGCCCAAGGGGTGATCAATAGACCAAAAAACACCGAACGGACAATGTCGATATCATCTACTCGCCCTTTGAGAGCTAAAGTAATCCCTACCTGCACCACAACAGCTAATGCCACCAGCGCAAGGGCTAGCAAAATAGAGAAGCGAACAATCCCCAGTTTGACTAGCAAGTCGACATAATACTGGGCGAGATTTTTCATGGGTTTCATTAACTACTCCATGGTGGTGGCTAGATAGCGCCATTCGATGATGAAAAACAGGTAAATGCACTCGACCTAACGCAATTTAGGTCTGTTTGATTAGTGAAAAACACACGGTGCGATCTGCTCTTGTGATACGAGATAAAAAGATAAACCAACGAGCGCACAGGCTTGTGTAAGTTTAACGTGTTTAATACGGTGATTTAAACAATCAGCTATCAACTTAGAGCAAGCGGTCACAAAGCGTTAGCAAGAACTGGGGTGAATACAAGTGCGATTACGTCCATCAGCTTTAGCTTGATATAACGCACTGTCAGCCATAGCGATGCCCATTTCGGGTTCATCACCATGCTGAGGAATGTAAGAGACTAGACCGATACTGACGGTAAGGCGTTCAGATGCTTCTGAACTGTCGTGTTCCATATCAAGCTGTAGAATTTTCTCATGAATACGCTGTGCTACGTTGCGCGCACCTTCCGTGGTGGTATTCGGCAAGATAAAACCAAACTCCTCGCCACCATAACGCGCAACACAATCCGAAGAACGATTGATGACTTGTGTAAACACGGTAGCAACACTGACTAACGCTTCATCACCTTGTTGGTGACCGTAACAGTCGTTGTAATCTTTGAAAAAGTCGATGTCACATAACATGATGGTGAGCGGCAGCTTTTCTCTAGCATGGTGGTACCACAATACCTGCAGTTGTTCATCGAAACGGCGTCGGTTCGATACTTGAGTTAAGCTATCCATAAAGCTCAATTTTTCTAACTCTAGGTTGGCTTTTTCCAACTTTTGTTCTGCAAGATAACGCTCAGAAATATCACGCGCCATGATCAGCACACCATTCGTTCCTGATGCTTTATCTTTAAAAGGCGATTTCACCACATCAAACCACGTACTTTTACCATCACTACTCACGACTTTATCTATGTATCGAACTGGCTCTAACTGGCGTAATGCTTCTAAGTCACTGTCTGCTAAGCGCGCGTACATCTCTTTAGGAATCACGTCTTGGAGGCGCTTACCTATCAAATCAGAAATTTTTGAAATTCCTAACGCCTTAACAAAAGGCTGATTACACGCTTGATAGACCATGTTCTCATTGAAAATACCAATAGAGTCCGGACTGGCATCCAGAATCGTTTGTAAGATAGTATCTCTTTGCGCTAGCGCCACCTCTGTATCTTTGCGACGCTCCATTTCATCTCGCAGATTCTGTTGCATCTTGTGCCATTCAGTCACGTCATGACTAATAGACAGCGTACCGATAAGCTCACCACTCGGCGAAACAAGAGAGTTTTGATTGACTTCCAGTAAGCAACTTCGACCTTGTGGATCCGTTGTCCATTTACGTTCGCTTTTTCTGGTCATCTCACCCAAGGTCTTGGATGCGCAAGCTTCTTCCCTTCGCCCTTGCCAGAATTGATCAAATGCTCGATTGGTCGTTAACAGATTGCCTTGGCGGTCTTGGGTACAAATCAGCTCTGAAAGTGAGTCTAATGCCGAACGTGCGATGATTAATTGTGCAAGTTCTTGTTGCTGCTCTTGGTGAGTGGCTTGATATGGCTGAGCATAAAGAATCCAAACTCGATGATTGCGCAATAAACTCTTTCTGCCTGACAGCTCCACTTTAATAGATTCACTATCAGATAGTCGCCAGTCAAAAGCCTGCTGACGAAAATGACGACTAGAGAAGCGATCGAGAAACTGCTCAAGCTCATGAATATCGAATAAAGCAGGATACAAATACCCCGTTCCCAAAGAGCGAATGCCTAATAACTGCATCGCAGCCTGGTTAGATAGCAAGAGCTGAGCATGGCTAGTGTCCACCACTATGACTGGATAGGGAGAATCCGTTACTAGTTGCTTAAGTGACGTCTGAAAGTGCAAATAGATCAGTGCTAACGCGCACACGCCTGCGATTAACAACAAGACGACATAGCCATAACCGCCTTGACCACCCCAAAGCCAATTGAGTAACTGATCCATCGTTTAAACCTTCAAAGAACACTGGTTAAAATATATCAGTTATTTATTGAGCGATCTGCTATTAATTCCGGTTTAGTATAGATAAAGGTATTCCCCGTAAGACTCCCTTGAGCACCATGAGCACTGAGATCTCGACCAATTTCCGTCATCGCTAGCCAACGGTTTTCACACCACAGAGGCGATAATAACGTGGGCCTCCTGGCTGCTGATGAAACGCGATGATAAATCACATCTGGTGGTGTCATACGAATCATTTCACTGGCGATCGCAACATATTCTTCTAATTCAGGGGCTTCTAGCTTTCCAGCACGCCAAGCTTTCGCCATGGTGCTACCTTCGACAATATGCAAGCCATGTAACTTGATGCCATCCGTTCCCACGGCCAACACTTTTTGCAGCGTTTCAATATTTTCGGCGCGGGTTTCTTTGGGTAAACCCACAATTAAGTGAGTACAAACCTTGATTCCGAGTGTTCGAGCACGCTTAGTGATTTCGGCATAACACTCAAAGTCATGACCACGATTGATACGTTTGAGGGTGTCGTTGTTGGCGGTTTGAAGACCTAGTTCTAGCCAAATTTCATAACCTTGCTGTACATAGCCCGACAGTAAATCCAATACCGCATCAGGGACGCAATCAGGACGCGTCCCCACACAAAGACCAACCATGTCTGCAGCCTTTAGTGCTTCCTCATACATGTTTTTGAGAACTTGTACTTCTGCATAGGTACTGGTGTAGGCCTGAAAATAAGCGAGATACTTCTTCGCTCTGTGAATTTCACCTGCGCGATCTTTTAACTGTTCGTGAATGCTTTTTATCTGGACTTCTTCATCTGCAAACGAAGCCACATTGCAAAATGTACATCCTCCCCGCCCAATCGTGCCATCGCGGTTAGGGCAACTAAATCCACCGTGCAATGTTAACTTATGAACCTTTTCACCGTATCGACGCTGAAGATCTTGGCCGATTGTATTGACCAACTCATGTAACTGCATAAATTCTCACCAACAATAAATCGTAATCAATCTCACTACGATCTGTGTAAATAAATTACATCCCTGCAAGAAAAAACACACAATATTAATCAATTCAAACACCCATCATGCAGGTCAAAATCAATAAACTTGCATAATTAAAGACAAAAAACGTTCATGTTGCGTAAATGTTAAACTAAAAATGCATAATTAAACGAAAAATTGGGTCACAACGCCGACTTTTTCATTGCATTCTGAAGTGACAAAATTGTAGGATACTTACACAACCCCGTTATTTTTGTGACTTTTATTACAAAGCACACTGCGGGATTTGTCGGTGTTATCCCACTCCTACCTATATAAATCACTAGATAGTGATAATAAATAAAGGGATACCACCAAGGATTGTTTTTCTCGCAAAACTTTTCCTGCGAGATACGGAAAGGAATCAAGACCGGTCAACCTAGATCGGTGGCGATAATAAATATAAAGGACAAGACGTAATCAATAGTCTAGGTAGTATTTGCTGCCCGGTACTTTTGCGTCGACATTGAACTGGAAGGATGTATCTATGGTAGATAGAGAGCAAAATCCACAGGGTCTGTACACTCCGGAACTGGAGCATGACGCTTGTGGTATCGGTTTTGTTGCTCACCTTAAAAACCGTAAATCTCATGAAGTAGTGACTCAAGCATTGGATATGCTGGCTCGCATGGAACACCGTGGTGGTCAAGGTTGTGACCCATGCAGCGGTGACGGTGCGGGTATCTTGTTACAAAAACCTCATGAATTCCTATTAGAAGAAGCCGTTAAGCTAGGCATTAAACTGCCTTCGTTTGAAAAGTATGGTGTTGGTGTCGTTCTTTTCCCGAAAGACGAATACAAACGCGAACAATGCCGTGACATTCTAGAACGCAACGCACAGCGTCTAGACCTTGAAGTTATCGGCTACCGCGTATTACCAACCGACAACTCCATGATTGGTGCCGACCCTCTAAGCACAGAGCCTCAATTTGAGCATGTGTTTATCTCCGGCGGCCCTGGCATCACGCCTGAAGAGCTAGAACGCAAACTGTACGTACTTCGTAATTACACCGTACGCGTTTGCCTAGAAAGCGTTTCGAACATTGGTGACGACTTCTACATTAACTCCATGTCTTACAAGACATTAGTGTACAAAGGTCAGTTAACGACTGAGCAAGTACCTCAGTACTTCCTCGATCTGCAAAACCCGACCATGGTGACTGCACTGGCACTGGTACACTCTCGTTTCTCTACCAACACCTTCCCGAAATGGCGTCTTGCACAGCCTTTCCGTTACATTGCCCACAACGGCGAAATCAATACAGTTCGCGGTAACTTGAACTGGATGAAAGCCCGTGAAGCAATCCTAGAATCAGACCTGTTCACTCAGGCTGAAATCGACATGCTTCTTCCAATCTGTCAGGAAGGCAGCTCGGATTCATCTAACTTCGATATGGCACTTGAGCTCCTAGTTCTTTCTGGTCGCAGCCTGCCACACGCATTGATGATGATGATCCCGGAAGCATGGCAAGAAAACAAAAACATGGATCCTAAACGTCGCGCGTTCTATCAGTACCACGCGAACATCATGGAACCATGGGATGGTCCTGCTTCAGTATGTTTTACTGATGGTGTTCAAGTTGGTGCGACACTAGACCGTAACGGTTTGCGCCCTTCTCGCTACACAGTTACCAAAGATAACTTCCTAGTGATGGCATCTGAATCTGGTGTTGTGGATATTGAACCAGAGAACGTAGAGTTCCGTGGTCGTCTACAACCGGGTCGTATCTTCGTTGCAGACCTAGAGCAAGGTCGCATCATCTCCGATGAAGAAGTGAAAGACACCATCGCAACGGCACAGCCTTACGAGAAATGGGTAGAAGAAAACCTACTGAGCTTGAAGAAGCTGCCAGATGCGAGCAACCAGTTCAGCCAACCTAAGCCAGAACACCTTCTACACCGCCAACAAGCGTTTGGCGTAAGCACTGAAGAAGTGAACGAAATCATCGTTCCAATGGCGAATGATGCGAAAGAGCCATTATCAGCAATGGGTGCCGACTGGCCTCTTGCGGTTCTATCTCATCAGTCTCAACATCTTTCAAACTACTTCAAGCAGCTGTTCGCACAGGTAACTAACCCACCGATCGACCCGATCCGTGAGCGTATGGTTATGTCGCTGAACACTTACTTGGGTAAAGACCAAAACCTTCTGACTGAAACACCACTTCACTGTCAGAAAGTAGAATTGGAATCGCCTGTTCTAGCCAACTCTGAGCTTGAAAAACTGCGTGCGATCGATAACGAGCACCTACAAGCGAAAACGTTGGATATCGTATTCCAAGCTAGTGAAGATCAAGGCAAACTTGAGCGTGCATTAAAACGTATCTGCCAATACGCAGAAGACGCGGTTATCGATGGTTATTCAATCATCCTACTCACTGACCGCGCAGTGAATTCAAACCACGCGGCGATCCCAGCAATGCTGGCAGTTGGCGCAGTGCACCACCACTTGATCCGTAAAGGTCTACGTGCGAAGTGTGACATCGTGGTTGAAACTGGTGACGCGCGTGAAACGCACCACTTTGCAACGCTACTTGGTTACGGTGCGAATGCGGTTAACCCTTACCTAGTGATTGAAACCATCATTGAAATTCAACGTACGAAGAAGTTGGATCCAGAAGCGAACCCTCGTGATCTGTTCAACAACTACCGTAAAGCGATCAATGGCGGTCTTCTGAAGATCTTCTCGAAGATGGGTATCTCAACGCTACAGTCGTACCATGGTGCGCAAATCTTCGAAGCCTTGGGCATCCATAAATCCGTGGTAGACAAATACTTCACAGGTACAGTTTCTCGTATCCAAGGTCTAACCCTTGATGATATCGCCAAAGAAGTGCTGATCCGTCACCGCATCGGTTACCCACAACGCGAAATCCCAATTCAAATGCTGGATGTTGGTGGTGTTTACCAATGGAAACAGCGTGGTGAGAAGCACCTATTCAACCCAGAAACCATTTCTCTACTGCAAGAGTCTACGCGCAACAAGAACTACGATCAGTTCAAGCAGTACGCGACAGCCGTAGATAAACAAGGTGACAACGCAGTAACTCTGCGTAGCCAGCTAGAATTCATTAAGAACCCAGCAGGTTCTATCTCTATCGACGAAGTCGAACCAATTGAAAGCATCGTGAAACGCTTCGCGACGGGCGCTATGTCATTCGGTTCTATTTCTTACGAAGCACACTCCACACTAGCTGTTGCGATGAACCGTCTTGGCGCGAAATCGAACTCTGGTGAAGGTGGTGAAGACCCAATGCGTTTCGAGCGCAAAGAGAACGGCGATTGGGAACGCTCTGCAATCAAGCAGGTGGCTTCAGGTCGTTTCGGCGTAACCTCTTACTACCTAACTAACGCTGAAGAGCTGCAAATCAAAATGGCTCAAGGTGCGAAGCCAGGTGAAGGTGGTCAGCTACCAGGCGATAAAGTAGATGACTGGATCGGTGCAACGCGTCACTCGACTCCGGGCGTTGGCCTTATCTCGCCACCACCACACCACGATATCTACTCAATCGAAGATTTGGCTCAGCTTATCTACGACTTGAAGAACGCGAACCGCGCAGGCCGTGTAAACGTGAAGCTGGTATCAGAAGCAGGCGTAGGTACGATCGCTTCTGGTGTAGCGAAAGCGAAAGCGGACGTTGTACTAATCGCAGGTTTCGACGGCGGTACAGGTGCATCACCAATGTCTTCAATCCGCCATACCGGTCTTCCTTGGGAACTTGGCTTGGCAGAAACGCACCAAACGCTACTGAAGAACGGTCTACGTAACCGTATCGTGGTTCAAGCTGATGGTCAGATGAAGACACCTCGCGACCTTGCAGTGGCAACACTACTTGGTGCAGAAGAATGGGGCGTAGCAACCGCAGCATTAGTGGTTGAAGGTTGTATCATGATGCGTAAGTGTCATAAGAACACTTGTCCTGTTGGTATCGCGACTCAGAACAAGACGCTTCGCGAGCGCTTTGATGGCCGCGTAGAAGACGTCGTTACCTTCTTCCAATACATGGCACAAGGTCTACGTGAAATCATGGCTGAGCTTGGCTTCCGCACTATCGATGAAATGGTCGGTCAAGGTCAGAAACTGAAGATCCGCCAAGACATTTCTCACTGGAAATACAAGAACCTAGATCTGTCTCCTGTTCTCCACGTTGAGCAACCACGTGAAGCTGATGGTGTATTCAACCAAGCTCAACAGAACCACAACCTAGAAGAAGTGCTAGACCGTAAGCTGATTCAAGCAGCGATTCCTGCACTAGAGAAAGGCGAAGCGGTGAATGCCGAGTTCCCTATCGTCAACACGGACCGCTCTGCAGGTACCATGTTGTCGAACGAAATCTCGAAAGTGTACAAAGATGCAGGTCTACCTCAGCCAATGAACGTGAAGTTCAAAGGTTCTGCAGGTCAGTCATTCGGCGCATTCCTAGCTAAGGGCGTGAAGTTCGAAGTGGAAGGCGACGCGAACGACTACTGGGGTAAAGGCTTATCCGGCGGTACTTTAGTACTTTATCCAGATGCGAAATCAAGCATTGTCGCGGAAGACAACATCGTGGTTGGTAACGTGTGCTTCTACGGTGCAACTTCGGGTGAGTCTTTCATTCGTGGTATGGCTGGTGAACGTTTCTGTGTTCGTAACTCAGGCGCGAAAGTAGTAGTAGAAGGCGTCGGTGACCACGGTTGTGAATACATGACTGGCGGTGCAGCCATCATCCTTGGGTCAACAGGTCGTAACTTTGCCGCAGGTATGAGTGGTGGCGTGGCTTACGTATGGGATAAATCAGGTGACTTTGAGTCAAAACTGAACCCAGAGTTAGTAGACCTAGATCCAATCGAGCAAGAAGACAGAGATCTATTACTCGACATGCTAACTAAGCATGTTCAATTCACAGGAAGTGAAGTCGCTCAGTCTTTCCTAGACAACTTTGAAGCAAGCCTAGCCTCTATGGTTAAGGTAATGCCGCGTGACTACAAAGCGGTTCTTCAAAAGCGTAAAGCTGAAGCACAGTCTCAAGGAAACGAAACTCAAGTGGAGGCCGTATAATGGGTAAGCCTACTGGATTTTTAGAGCATGGTCGTGAACTACCACAGAAGATCGACCCAGCTGAACGCATCAAGAACAACAAAGAGTTCGTTCTGAACGAGGAGTTTGGTGACAAGATCAATACTCAGGCTTCTCGTTGTATGGATTGTGGTGTGCCGTTTTGTCATAACGGCTGCCCTATCGGTAACATCATCCCAGAGTTTAACGATGCGGTTTATCGTGATAGCTGGGAAGAAGCTTGGAACATTCTAAGCTCAACCAATAACTTCCCAGAGTTCACTGGTCGTGTTTGCCCTGCTCCGTGTGAAAGTGCTTGTGTACTTGGCATCAACCAAGACCCAATCACTATCTGTAATATCGAGAAAACCATCGTAGAAACGGCGTATCGTGAAGGGTACGCCAAACCAAAAACACCACGCTCTCGCACTGGCAAAACCGTTGCGATCATTGGTTCAGGTCCTGCTGGCCTTGCGGCAGCAGAGCAGCTAAACAGCGCTGGTCATACTGTGACGGTATTCGAGCGAGACGAGAAAGTGGGCGGTCTGCTACGTTTTGGTATCCCAGACTTTAAACTGAGCATGGAAGTCATTGATCGCAAGATCAATCTAATGGCAGAAGCTGGCATTGAGTTTAAAGTAAACCAACACGTCGGTGTTGATGTAAATGCTCAACAATTGCGTCAAGAGTTCGATGTGGTTCTACTAACCGGTGGCTCAACGGTTCCACGTGATTTGCCCGTTCCGGGTCGTGAACTAAAAGGCGTTCACTTCGCGATGGAATTCCTAGGTCAAAATAACCGCCGTGCCAACGACATGGATCTTAAGGGTGAAGAACTTCACGCCGCGGGTAAACACGTTGTCGTTATCGGTGGTGGTGATACGGGTTCTGACTGTGTAGGTACATCAAACCGCCACGGTGCAGCAAGCATCACTCAGGTTGAAATCATGCCGATTCCACCAGAGAAACGTCCTGCCAATATGCCATGGCCACAGTACCCGATGATCCTACGTACTTCGACGTCTCATGAAGAAGGCGTTGATCGTCACTGGAATATCCTAACCAAAGAGTTCATCGGCAATGACAAAGGTGAAGTTACCGGTCTTCGTTTAGCTGATATCGTTTGGCAAGATGCGAAACCAGGCGAGCGTCCAAGCTTCAAAGAAGTAGAAGGCAGCGAGCGTGTGATTCCATGTGATATGGCATTTCTAGCGATGGGATTCCTACACCCTGAACCAACAGGCGTACTTGCTCAACTGGATATCGCGCTAGATGATCGTGGTAACGTAGCAACTCAAGATTTTGCTACTAACCAAGAAGGCGTATTTGCTGCTGGTGATATGCGAACAGGCCAATCTTTGGTGGTTCGTTGTATCAATGAAGGCCGCGAATGTGCCCGTGCTATCGATGATTATCTAATGGGTGGCACAAACCTAGAAGCAAAAGCAGATTCACTGATGCTTTCTGCTTAACGAAGCAGTCACGCTTCTCTCTTTCAATTGCCTAATAGCCATCAGCAATATCGATGGCTATCGGTGAAGAAAGAAAACAATTCCTTCCAATCTTTCTATTTTGACCAGCATTTTATGCTGGTCTTTTTTATCTCCCACAGAATCAAATGTTACTTTTTTGTAACAATTAATTTTCTATCTATTTGAAATTATTAAACTATTTTAGCTTATTAAATGGTAAATCGTATATTCACGTGATGATCCACTAATAACTTGACCTTTTTTACAATAAGCTATAGCTTGTGAAGTTGATGAAAATAAAACACTCAAAAAATGTTAAATATTTCACAACTTTTACTGAATAATTATACATAAAGCTATAAAGATGACGCATAGTTAGTCATCGATATCAACGTAAGCAGTGTTGATATATCTGTCGGGATGACGGATAAGCAAAGGGAGAATTGCAATGGCTCTTTATGATCCAAGTCTTGAGAAAGACAACTGTGGATTTGGCTTGATCGCGCATATGGAAGGCGAACAAAGCCACAAGCTGGTACGTACAGCAATTTCTGCACTTGACCGCATGACTCACCGTGGTGGTATCGCCGCCGATGGTAAAACTGGTGATGGTTGTGGTCTTCTATTACAAAAGCCCGATTCCTATTTACGTCTTATTGCCGAAGAAAATGGTTTCAACCTTGGCAAGCAATACGCCGTAGGGATGATTTTCTTCAACCAAGATCCAGTCAAAGCTCAACTCGCTAAAGACATCGTCAACAAAGAACTGGCGCAAGAGACGCTAACTGTGGCTGGTTGGCGTGAAGTACCAACTAATTCAGAAGTACTCGGTCCAATTGCGGCCAACTCGCTTCCAAATATTCAGCAAGTCTTTATCTCTGCACCGGCAGGTTGGCGCGAGCGTGACATTGAACGTCGCCTCTACATCGCACGCCGTCGCATCGAGAAACAAATCACCGAAGATCCGGATTTCTACATCTGTAGCTTGTCGACTCAAGTTTTGGTGTACAAAGGCCTATGCATGCCTGCGGACTTACCGCGCTTTTATCTTGATCTTGCCGATCTACGTATGGAATCTGCTATCTGTCTGTTCCACCAGCGTTTTTCTACCAACACTCAACCGCGTTGGCCATTAGCTCAACCGTTCCGCTACCTTGCTCATAATGGTGAGATCAATACCATTGAAGGTAACCGACAATGGGCACGCGCTCGTGCTTATAAGTTCTCGTCACCACTGCTGCCTGACCTACAAACTGCAGCACCGTTTGTGAACGAGACAGGCTCAGACTCGTCTAGCTTAGATAATATGCTAGATCTCTTTTTAGCTGGCGGCATGGATATCTTCCGTGCCATGCGTATGCTCGTACCGCCAGCATGGCAAAACCACCCGGATATGGATCCGGATTTGCGTGCGTTTTACGATTTCAACTCCAAACACATGGAACCATGGGATGGCCCAGCAGGTATCGTACTGTCCGATGGTCGTTATGCTGCTTGTAACCTAGACCGAAACGGTCTACGTCCTGCGCGTTATGTAATTACCAAAGACAAGCTGATCACTCTGGCATCTGAGGTAGGGATTTGGAATTACGCCCCAGATGAAGTTGCCAAAAAAGGTCGTGTAGGTCCGGGGGAATTGCTCGTCATCGACACTCGTAAAGGTAAGCTTTGGCAGTCTAGCGAGATCGATAATGACCTGAAATCTCGTCACCCTTATCGCGAATGGATGGAGAACAACGTTCGCAAACTAACACCGTTCTCTCAGCTGCCTGAAGATCAAGTAGGTGAGCGCAGCTTTGATGAAGACTTGCTTAAGACTTATCAAAAGCAGTTTGCCATGAGCAATGAAGAAGTCGATCAAGTATTGCGTGTCCTCGGTGATATGGGGCAAGAAGCCGTCGGTTCGATGGGTGATGACACCCCGATGGCGGTTCTTTCTTCGAAAGAGCGCTTGGTGACTGATTACTTCCGTCAGAAGTTCGCGCAGGTCACCAACCCACCAATCGATCCGCTGCGTGAGAAACACGTCATGTCGCTAGCGACCAGCATCGGCCAGGAGATGAACGTCTTCTGTGAAACCGATGGCCACGCGCATCGTGTAACCTTTGATTCTCCAGTACTGCTCTATTCAGACATGCAGCAACTACTAGAGCTGAGTGACGATCATTACCGTAATACCATTCTCGATATCAACTACGACCCACAACAAAAAGATCTTAAACAAGCCATTAATGATCTGTGTGAGCAAGCAGAGCAAGTCGTTCGTGAAGGCACGGTTTTAGTGGTTCTTTCGGACAGAGCCTTGGTCAAAGGTAAGTTACCAATTCCGGCAGCAATGGCAGTCGGCGCCGTTCAAACTCGTCTGATTGACGCGAACTTACGTTGCGATGCCAACATTGTTGTTGAGACCGCAACAGCTCGTGACCCACACCAATTTGCTGTCTTGCTTGGCTTTGGTGCTACTGCGGTTTACCCATACCTTGCTTATGAAGCTTTAGGTAAACTGATTGATGATAAAGCACTAGAGAAAGACTACCGCGATGTGATGCAAAACTACCAATACGGCATCAACAAAGGCCTGTACAAGATCATGTCGAAAATGGGGATCTCAACCATCGCCTCTTACCGCTGCTCACAACTGTTTGAAGCAGTTGGCTTGAGCCAAGATGTGGTCGATCTGTGTTTTAAAGGCGTCACAACTCGAATTGAAGGCGCGAATTTTGACGACTTCCAGCAAGATCTTACAAACTTATCTCGTAAAGCATGGGCGAAACGCAAATCGATTGATCATGGCGGCTTGTTAAAGTACGTCCATGGAGGTGAATATCATGCTTACAACCCGGATGTCGTCGGCACGCTGCAACAGGCCGTTAAATCTGGCGAAAGTAACGACTATCAGAGCTTTGCTAAGCAGGTAAACCAACGCCCTGTTGCCATGCTGCGTGACTTAATGTCGCTGAAAAAATCAGACTCACCGCTGCCACTTGAGCAAATAGAACCACGCACTGAACTGTTCAAACGCTTTGACTCAGCGGCAATGTCCATTGGCGCACTTAGCCCAGAAGCGCATGAAGCACTTGCAACGGCGATGAACCGTCTTGGTGGTTACTCTAACTCGGGTGAAGGCGGTGAAGATCCTCGCCGTTTCGGTACTGAGCGTAACTCACGTATCAAACAGATTGCTTCTGGCCGATTTGGTGTAACGCCGCATTACCTGACTAATGCGGATGTACTGCAAATCAAGGTGGCACAAGGTGCGAAACCGGGTGAAGGTGGACAGCTACCAGGACACAAAGTCACCGCAGAAATCGCAAAACTGCGTTATTCGGTACAAGGCGTGACTCTGATCTCCCCTCCTCCGCATCACGATATCTATTCGATTGAAGATTTGGCCCAGCTGATCTTCGACCTTAAACAAGTCAACCCGAATGCGCTGGTTTCGGTAAAACTCGTCTCCGAGCCAGGTGTCGGCACCATCGCAACGGGTGTAGCCAAGGCTTACGCTGATCTTATTACCATTTCGGGTTACGACGGTGGTACCGCAGCAAGCCCATTAACTTCGGTAAAATACGCTGGTAGCCCTTGGGAGTTGGGGTTGGCAGAGACACAACAAGCTCTGGTTGCTAATGGTCTGCGTCATAAGATCCGCCTACAGGTAGACGGTGGTCTAAAGACTGGTTTAGACGTAGTTAAAGCCGCAATTTTAGGTGCAGAAAGCTTCGGTTTTGGTACTGCGCCAATGGTCGCTATGGGTTGTAAGTTCCTACGAATTTGTCACCTCAACAACTGTGCAACTGGGGTTGCGACTCAAGACGAGACACTGCGTAAAGAATACTTCAAAGGTCTACCAGAAATGGTGATGAATTACTTCATCGGCCTGGCAGACGAAGTGCGCGGATTACTCGCCGAACTTGGCGTTGAAAAGCTGACGGACTTGATTGGTCGTACCGATTTACTTGAGGCAGTAGAGGGATTTACAGCGAAACAGACCAAGCTGGATCTATCCAATATTCTAGAAGCTCCAGTATCACCTGAGGGCCATCCGCTATTTTGGACAGAGCCAAACAAACCGTTTGATAAAGCTGAGCTCAACCAAAAGATCGTTGATGATGCCATGCATGCGGTCGAAAACAGTCAATCGGCAAGTTTCTTCTACAATGTCATCAACACTGATCGTTCTGTTGGTGCACGCTTATCTGGCGAAATAGCAAAACGCTATGGCAACCAAGGGTTGGCGGCTTCCCCTATCAAAATCTATCTTGACGGCACCGCAGGCCAGTCCTTTGGTGTTTGGAACGCAGGTGGTGTAGAGCTTTACCTCACGGGCGATGCGAACGACTACGTGGGCAAAGGTATGGCGGGTGGTAAAGTGGTTATCAAACCTCACCTTGGCACTGCATTTAAGTGTAATGAAGCAACCATCATTGGTAACACCTGTCTGTACGGCGCGACCGGCGGTAAACTATTTGCAGCCGGTAAAGCCGGTGAGCGTTTCGGCGTACGAAACTCAGGTACGATAGCCGTCATTGAAGGTGCTGGCGATAACGCTTGTGAGTACATGACTGGCGGTATTGTTGCCATTCTTGGTGCGACAGGTGTGAACTTTGGCGCGGGTATGACTGGAGGCTTTGCCTATGTTCTGGATGAGAACCAAAGCTTTGAAGGTCGAGTTAATACTGAGTCTGTCGAAGCCATCTCATTGTCCGATCTTTACATCCACCAAGAACATTTGCGTGGCCTAATTGCGGAACACCTTGAAGAAACAGGGTCGAGTCATGCTGAAAATATTTTGGCGAACTTTGATGAATGGATTCCAAAGTTCTATTTGGTGAAACCACAAGCGGCAGATCTTCGCACGCTACTTGGTCACCAGAGCCGCAGTGCCGCAGAGCTGCGTGTTCAAGCACAGTAATCATGGAGGATGTTTGAATCATGAGCCAGAACGTTTATCAATTTATCGATGTGCAGCGTGTAGATCCTGCGAAAAAGCCTATCAAAGTTCGTAAGATCGAGTTCGTTGAAATCTATGAACCGTTCACTAAACAACAGGCGACTGCACAAGCGGATCGCTGCTTAGATTGTGGCAACCCATATTGTGAATGGAAATGCCCAGTCCACAACTACATCCCTCAATGGTTAAAACTTGCCAATGAAGGTCGTATTCTTGAAGCGGTTGAACTATCGCATCAAACCAACAGCCTACCGGAAGTATGTGGGCGCGTTTGTCCTCAAGACCGCCTATGTGAAGGTTCATGCACGCTTAATGATGACTTTGGTGCCGTCACCATCGGTAACATAGAAAAGTACATTACCGACAAAGCGTTTGAAATGGGCTGGAAGCCAGATATGTCCAAGGTGGAGTGGACCGATAAAAAGGTCGCAATCATTGGAGCAGGCCCAGCTGGCTTGGCTGCCGCGGATATCCTAGTGCGCAATGGCGTTAAGCCAGTCGTGTTTGACCGCTACCCTGAAATTGGAGGCCTTCTGACCTTCGGTATTCCTTCCTTCAAGCTTGAAAAAGGCGTGATGGAAAACCGCCGCCGTGTGTTCACTGAAATGGGCGTCGAGTTCCGCATGAACATGGAAGTAGGCAAAGATGTCCAAATGCAAGAGCTGCTTGATGAATACGATGCTGTTTTCTTGGGCGTTGGCACCTATAAATACATGCGTGCAGGTCTAGATAATGAAGATGCGCCGGGTGTGTATGACGCGCTGCCATTTTTAGTTTCGAACACCTACAAAGTCATGGGTCTTGAGAGTAACCAACCCTTTATCGATATGGCAGGAAAGAAAGTCGTCGTACTGGGTGGTGGTGATACCGCAATGGACTGCGTTCGTACCTCAATTCGCCAAGGTGCCTCCAACGTAGTTTGTGCTTATCGTCGTGATGAGGCCAACATGCCAGGCTCTCGTCGCGAGGTAAAAAACGCAAAGGAAGAAGGCGTGAAGTTCATGTTCAACCTTCAGCCTTTGGGAGTTGAAGTGGATGCGTCAGGCAAAGTCTCGGGGGTCAAAGTGGTGAAAACCGCACTTGGTGAACCTGATGAAGCGGGTCGCCGACGTCCAGAGCCCGTTGAAGGCAGCGAGCACGTTCTACCAGCAGACGTTGTTATCATGGCGTTTGGTTTCCAGCCGCACAAAATGGACTGGTTAGCACCGTTTGATGTCGATTTGGATCAATGGGGTCGTATCAAAGCCCCAGCGAAGCAAGAGTTCCAGTTCCAGACCAGCAACGAAAAGATCTTCGCGGGTGGCGATGCGGTACGAGGTTCTGATCTTGTCGTAACCGCAATTGATGAAGGACGAAAAGCGGCAGAAGGCATTCTCGATTACCTCGAAGTTTAATCACTGTTAACGTCTCAAAAAGGATCCTACTATTGGATCCTTTTTTCTTTTATTACATATAATTAAATTCCTATGATAAGGGATAAAACCAATGAAAAAAGCCGCTCTCCTTTCCATTACTTTGCTCGGCTTAACCGCTTGTAGCCAAGGAGTCAAAACCATGACGGATCGTTCTCAATCACCTTGTGGTGACAAACCAAACTGCGTCTCCACCCAAGACACGCGAGAAAAATACAACCTAACGCCATTCATCTTAGTGGATTCAGCGAACATCGACGCTATTGAGCAAGTTGCGCTTGAACTGCCAGGCGCGAAAACCGCGGTGAAAGAAAGCAACTACCTTCGTATCGAGTGCACATCTAAAATCATGCGCTTCGTGGATGACCTCGAACTAAAAATAGCAGGAGACCAACTGATTGTGCGCTCGGAATCTCGTGTGGGCTACTCTGACTTTGGCGTAAACAGAAAGCGCGCCGATCAATTACGACAAAAGCTCACTCAAGCTAAGCTCATCAAATAGAAAACTGCCAACGGGGAGTGCTATACTCTCGGCCAACTAAAATATTTACCTAAAGAGAGTGTTATGAAAGTTGGTATCATCGGTGCGATGGAACAAGAAGTGACCATCCTGAAGCAAGCAATTACAAACTGCAAAACTGTAAATAAAGCAGGTTGTACGTTTTTCTCTGGTCAAATTAACGATGTCGAAGTCGTCGTACTACAATCGGGCATCGGTAAAGTTGCAGCGGCAGTGGGCACGACAATCCTTCTTGATGAATACCAACCAGACGTTGTGATTAACACAGGCTCTGCTGGCGGTTTCGATTCAAGCTTAAACCTTGGCGATGTAGTTATCTCTACAGAAGTTCGTCATCACGATGCAGACGTAACCGCTTTTGGTTATGAAATTGGCCAAATGGCCGGTCAACCAGCTGCATTCAAAGCGGATGACAAGCTAATGGACTTAGCAGAAAAAGCCCTAGCACAAATGGAAAACACTCATGCGGTTCGCGGCCTAATTTGTACTGGCGATGCGTTTGTTTGTACTGCTGAGCGTCAAGAGTTTATTCGTAAACACTTTCCGTCTGTTATCGCTGTAGAAATGGAAGCATCTGCTATCGCTCAAACTTGTCACCAATTCAACACACCGTTTGTTGTTGTGCGTGCAATCTCTGATGTCGCTGATAAAGAATCACCAATGAGCTTTGATGAGTTCCTACCTCTAGCAGCAAAAAGCTCTTCCGAAATGGTATTCAAAATGCTGGAACTCATTAAGTAAACGACTCATTCATGGAAGAAGTTTTTCAGTCATTTTATGCCAACGGTGCGCTCCTTATAATGTGGGGCGCACTGCTCTTGCACCTTCTAGTGCCAATCCCCCATTCAGCGCACCCCATCACTTTATGGCGAAAGCTAGCAGAACAGCTAGCCAACAAAGTGAACAATAATCACAATTACTCACAGAGTGTAATCTCAGGCAGTCTTGCACTAGGCTTGATGCTGTTTCCTTGTTTGATATTACTGATTGCAGTAAAGCCATTTGTTTGGCAAATCCCTTTATATGAACTGGTTCTATTGATCCTTGCGCTAGACTGGCGCAACAGCGAAACGTTAACGAAACAGCTCGTAACTAGTATGTCTTCGGAAGACAAAGCTCAGTGTCGAGCATTACTGAGACCATATCTTAATCGCGATACTGGTAGCCTCTCGATCGTTGGCATAGGTAAAGCTGGCTCAGAAACCCTGATTATGGCATACAGCCGCAACGTGATCGGTGTGCTATTTTGGTACGCACTAACAGGTGGTATTGGTGCGTTAATGTATCGACTCACAACAGAATTAGCGCGAGTGTGGTCCCCTAGCCGACGCCAATATTTGCCCTTTGGTAAACCTGTGATTCAATTGGTTGCTACTCTGGATATTATTCCACTTCGTCTCTTTGCCATACTTTTAGCTGCCGGAAAGAATACAAGTAATGTGCTCTCTGGAATACAACAGCAAGCGAAGTCTTGGCCCTTACCAGGACCTAGTTGGGTGTTATGTACTATCGGACACAAACTACAACTGTCTTTATGCGGCCCTGCTATCTATCAAGGTGTGCGTGCAGAGCGCGCAAAAATCGGTGGGCGCATTGCGCCATCGGCTATTCACCTTTCACAAATACATACGCTGCTCGTTTGGCGCGTCCTGGCTTGGGTCGCAATCCAAAGTTTGCTTTTAGGAATAATTTATCAAGGATTATGATGAATAAATTATGCTTCGCATTAACGCTATTTGTTTCGACAGCGACCTTCGCTCAACCCGCTCAACGCATTATAAGTTTAGCTCCACATGCCACCGAAATTGCCTTTGCAGCAGGGCTAGGAGAGCAGCTTGTTGCTGTCAGCGAAATGAGCGATTATCCAGAACAGGCAAAGCAGCTAGAAAGAGTCTCAAATTATCAAGGAATTAAATTAGAGCGCCTTATTGCTCTTCAGCCGGACTTAGTGATTGCTTGGCCAGCCGGAAACCCCGCTAAAGAGTTGGAGAAAATTAAACAGTTCGGTATTCCTATCTATTACTCCACTACAGGTTCATTAGAAGATATCGCCAATAATATTGAGCAACTCAGCCAATACAGCGAAACTCCACAAGTAGGAAAAAAGGCCGCTGAAGATTTTAGAACGCAGCTGAGTACACTAAAAGAACAGTACAACACGAACGAGAAAGTTAGTTACTTTTATCAGTTGAGTGAAAAGCCTATCATCACTGTCGCTGGAAAGAACTGGCCAAGTGAAGTCTTTACTTTTTGCGGTGGTGAGAACATTTTCGCCGCATCCAGCGCGCCTTATCCTCAAGTTAGCATCGAGCAAGTCATTACTCGCCAGCCAGAGGTTATTTTTACTTCTCGTCACGCAATGAGTAACGATGGTATGTGGGCTGAGTGGAGTAATGAGCTTCTTGCTCTTAAAAACAAACACATCTGGTCCCTAAACTCTGATTGGATTAACCGTCCGACACCACGCACATTGAACGCGATCAAGGAAGTGTGTGAGCACTTTAAAAGCGTTCGTCAAAAACGCTAACGATTTCGTGGCAAATACCGTACAATTTCCGCCCATTTTTTCTCACACTATTTAAAGGTACTAAGTAACATGGACTCCATGCTGCTTTATATGATCGATTTGTTCGGTACCGCTGTTTTCGCTATCTCTGGCGTATTACTGGCGGGCCGTTTAAAAATGGATCCATTCGGCGTTATCGTGCTCGGCAGTGTGACTGCTATAGGTGGCGGAACAATCCGAGACATGGCGCTTGGTGCCACTCCCGTATTTTGGATAACAGATACGACTTACTTATGGGTGATATTTGTTACGTGTCTACTAACCATGCTTGTTATTCGAAGACCCAAGCGACTCTCATGGTGGGTATTACCCGTTTGTGATGCCATCGGTCTCGCTGTATTTGTGGGAATAGGAGTAGAAAAGGCACTCGCCTACAATGCATCTGGGATGGTCGCGGTGATAATGGGGGTTATTACTGGCTGTGGCGGTGGCATTATACGAGACGTGCTGGCTCGCGAAGTTCCTATGGTATTAAGAAGTGAAGTCTATGCTACGGCATGTATTATTGGCGGCATCTTCCATACGATGGCGGTAAACATGGGTTATGACCACTCAACGGCTTTACTCGCTGGTGTAATCTCAACGCTCATTATACGTCTCGGTGCGATTCGTTGGCATCTATCCCTGCCAACTTTCGCCATTAACCGTTAAACACCAACAACATCACTCATTATGGAGTCGACCAAGTGTCGGCTCCTCTCATTTATGCTCATTTGATTCGCCAATTCTTGGGCAATTCGCTAAATTATCTCAACCATTCCTAACTTTCATTAATCATTATGTTGCTTGAAGGTATTGAAACGTTACTTGTCCTCAGTAAAGAAAAAACCATGAGCCGCACAGGCAGTCAACTCTATATTAGTCAATCTGCCGTGAGTAAACGTATTTCAAATCTAGAGAAGAAGTTAGGAAAAAAATTGATAGAGCCAAATGGTCGGCACATAAAGCTGACCTCCGATGGCCTTGCCCTCATAAACACAATAGAACCCACGTTCAATGAGTTAAGAGGAAAAATCCACGATCAACAACAAATAGAAGATACTTCTTTAATCAAAATGGACTGCTCTGAAACCTTAGTGGCGGGATACCTCAGCATGATCATGGCAGAACACTTTGCCCATGATCAGTACATACGAATATCGACCAATCATACGCCACGCATTATTGAGAATGTGAAATCAGGCAAAGCAACATTGGGATTTTGCGCTGGCTATCTACCACCTCATCATGGATTAATGAGCCTTCACCTCGCCGATGAACCTTTCTCAATTGTCAGTCGACATTCACTTTCACAACTACCTAAAGCTATTTTGACCAATGACCTAACTAACCCTGCCAACACATATCAACAAGCTATTTTATCCAAACACGGAATCGAACCTTTGATGGAAATGGATTCGTATACTGCGGCAGCACAACTGGCTTTGGGAGGTATGGCTCCCGCTTTAATCCCTAAATCTATCCTAACGACACTTAATATCACATCTAAGTTCTGCTATGACTTTGAAGAGCTAGATCAGTTAGTTCGACCAATACATATCTGCTTACGTCACAGCACATATCGTAGCGAACGAGTTAAAGCACTGACAGAATCCATTGCTGATGTTGTTGCCAAAGAAGTTTCGTTGCCATAAGCATCGACATCACTATAACTAGAGGACGAATCCATTTTTGTCCTTTACTTACCACGACCTTCGCTCCTAACTGAGCACCAAGAAAACCGCCAACAGCCATGGTTAAGCCAAGCTTCCACACGGGCAACCCAGCGAAGATAAAAAAGAGTAGTGCCGCAATGTTTGACGTGAAATTGAGGATTTTGGTTCTAGCTGTGGCTTCGACCAAAGAAAAGTGACCTAGTGCAACAAAACAAACAGTAAAAATAGATCCAGTCCCAGGGCCAAAAAAGCCATCATAGAAACCGATCCCGCCACCAATGCATAGCGCAAACATCGCTTCAGATAACTTTGGTTCTCCATCGATTTTTCGCGTACTTGGCGCGAGTAAAAAATAGAGGGAAATGGCTATCAAAAGAACAGGGATCAAACTGGTGAGTACGCTAGCATCAATAAACTGCACAGCCTCGGCACCGATTGCAGCGCCTATAAAAGTGCAGAGTATCGCAAAACGCATTTCCTTTAAGCTAACAATACCGTTACGCACGAAATACCAGCTAGCAGAGAAACTGCCAAACGAACTTTGTAACTTATTGGTTGCTAGAGCTTGAGTCGGACTCAACCCCGCAGCCAAAAGCGCAGGGAGCGTAATGAGCCCTCCCCCACCAGCCATCGCATCAATAAAGCCTGCGGCAGTCGCAACCAAAAATAAGGCCAACAAAATCTCAACCGTGATTTCCACTACACTTCCTTTTTGAAGAGGTATCAAAGAGGAAGAAACGGTAGCACTTATTCACAAAACTACCAATGGAAAGTCAAGACACCAATCTATTCCTAATTTTCATCAGTCAATAAATCTAGAGAATGATACATTAAAAATATCAATTACATCCAAATATAGAGCCTCACCTCAAGAGCCTCTTAATATTCTGATAGAAAAAGAAAATGCTGTCTTAATAGGAAATATTTAATCTGATAAAAAACGAAAATAATGGAAGCCTTACTAACTCGACCATCAATAAAAGAGCAGCAATTACGCTTAAAAATCGAACAGATAGTGAATGTTAATCAGCTATTCAGCGTTATTGACTCTAAACCAGAGACTAGCGGTGCGGGTGTAATTTATATTGATAACAAATTCACCGTTGTACGCTTAAGAGATTTTAAATCCACATGCCATATCAATCCTACCTTTATCATTCTACGAGAACCGATAAAATTACAATCATCTCAAGAATTTGCAAAAAAAATAAAACAGGAAGAGTCAAAATCAAGATTCAATCAAGAGCTTCTATCAGCGAGCATTAGCTGTATTGGTGCAGCGATTGGCTGGATTGGGGTAGTTGGTTCGGGGCTAACAATACCAGTAAGTGGTCCTGTGGGCGTAACTATGTCCTATATCTCACACGCCGCTACTGTTGCTGCCACAGCTCAATGTGCTATTGGAGTAGCAAGAACCCGTATGGTATCTAAATCACCAGACAAATTATCGGATATAGACAGTAATGAGTGGTATCAAAATACAACTAAAGCTTTAGATTACATCTCCTTAGCTGGAGCGGGCGCTAGTGGATATCAAACGATAAAAATGGTTCAATCTCTTAAGCAAACCACTAAGAAAGGCGTTCCCGAGATTCTAAAAGGCTTAAACAGACAAGAAAGAACAAGATTAACTAAAGAAATCATCCGTAAAAACCTTCCGAGCATTTCGAATAAAGCTCGTAAACAGCTAATGTTGTCAGGAGAAATTCCTAAGAGGTATTCACAAGCAACAATATCCGCATCCATTTCTCATCAGCTTCTAGATGCAATTGGAGGCTCAATTAGCATAGTAGGAAGCGGTTATTCGGGAGAGTTAAGAAATCTTGCAATTGGAATCTATGAGGAATTGAAAGTTGAATACTAAATCAATTAGCATAGCAAACATCTCACTAAGTATATGTTTATACTTGGCATTGACTATTGGTCTGGCTATTAGCTTGAGCATTTGGAATGACTGGTTTTCTTTCACTCAACACATTGCTCTAGATACTTACCTTCTTACATTGGGAGCTATTACGGTTGTTGTTGTATGCATTCCAAATATTCTGACAATAAGCAAAGGATTAAGTATTGCTGCAAAAATAAACTTACTTACTATCTCTTTTATCATTCTCACTTGCAGCATTAATTTTGTTGCAGCAAGTGGTAGTACTATTTCTTCATCTTTGGGTACATTGCTTGCCATCATTAGCTTAATGATCTTCAAAAGCGAAGCATACCAATCGTTCCTAGCACACTTTAATGCTCTTCATTTTAGAAAAACCTCGATATAAAAAAGCCCGCTCAAATGAGCGGGCAATGAGGTTGTCATGTAAGCCCTGATTAATGAGCTTACTGATTTTTATCTGTTACGCGTCTAGACTCGCTTTCACTTTAGCGTGTAACTCTTGAACCGAAGTTACTGACGCTTTTGCGTCTGCAGTATGAGACATACATGTTGCGAACGCTGCATTCAGTGTCGTTGTGTAGTTCACTTTTTCTGCCAGTGCACCACGTCGTAGAACTTTCGAATCTTCAATCGCTTGACGACCAGCAGCCGTGTTTACGATGTAGGTGTATTCGTTGTTCTTGATGCGGTCAAGAATGTGTGGACGACCTTCGTGTACTTTGTTTACCAAACGTGGGTTAATACCCGCTTCGCCCAGAATTACAGCAGTACCGTGTGTCGCATCCAACTGGTAACCCAGTTTCACTAACTTAGAAGCTAGGTCAACAACACGCTCTTTATCACCTTCACGTACAGACAGTAGCGCACGACCACCTTCAGGATAAACCGCACCACAACCTAGCTCTGCTTTCGCGTAAGCTTCTGCGAACGTTGCACCCACACCCATTACTTCACCTGTTGAGCGCATTTCAGGGCCCAATAGAGGGTCAACCCCAGGGAATTTGTTGAACGGCAGAACCACTTCTTTCACTGAGTAGTAAGGAGGGATAATCTCTTTAGTAAAGCCTTGTGACTCTAGAGATTGACCCGCCATTACACGTGCAGCGATTTTCGCTAGAGGAGCGCCTGTCGCTTTCGATACGAATGGTACCGTACGAGCAGCACGAGGGTTCACTTCAATTAGATAAACGTCGTTATCTTTCACAGCAAACTGCGTGTTCATCAAACCGCGTACACCGAGTTCGAATGCTAACTTCTCAACTTGCTCACGCATCTTGTCTTGAATTTCCTGACTTAGCGTGTATGCAGGCAGTGAACATGCAGAGTCACCAGAGTGAACACCCGCTTGTTCGATGTGCTCCATGATACCGCCGATAACGACGCGTTCACCGTCACAGATAGCATCAATATCAACTTCGGTTGCATCATCCAAGAAACGGTCTAGCAGAACTGGAGACTCGTTCGATACGCTTACTGCTTCGTTGAAGTAGCGACGCAGGTCTTGCTCGTCGTATACGATTTCCATCGCACGACCACCGAGTACATAAGATGGACGAACAACTAATGGGAAGCCAATTTCTTTCGATTTCTCAACCGCTTGCTCCATCGTTGTTACTGTCGCGTTTTCTGGCTGAAGTAGACCTAAACGGTCAACAGCGGCTTGGAAGCGTTCGCGGTCTTCCGCACGGTCGATAGCATCTGGGCTAGTACCAATGATTGGCACACCAGCCGCTTCTAGAGCACGAGCCAGTTTAAGTGGCGTTTGACCACCGTACTGAACAATCACACCTTTTGGTTTTTCAACGCGAGCGATAGACAGTACATCTTCCAGAGTTACTGGCTCGAAGTACAGACGATCAGACGTATCGTAGTCAGTAGATACCGTTTCTGGGTTACAGTTAACCATAATGGTTTCGTAACCGTCTTCACGCAGCGCAAGTGATGCATGAACACAACAGTAATCGAATTCGATACCTTGGCCGATACGGTTTGGACCGCCACCAAGAACCATGATCTTATCTTTGTCTGTTGGGTTTGCTTCACATTCTTCATCGTAAGATGAGTACATGTAAGCCGTGTCAGAAGAAAACTCTGCTGCACATGTATCCACACGTTTGTAAACCGGATGAATATCAAACTGCTCACGAGCACGGCGAATTTCACTTTCAGCGACACCAAGCAATTTAGACAAGCGAGCATCAGAGAAGCCTTTGCGTTTCATCTGACGAAGCACTTCTTTGGTCAAACCTGCGTAGCCGCCCGCCTTGACTTGTTCTTCGAGTTTTACAATTTCTTCGATTTGAACCAGGAACCAGCGGTCGATTTGAGTCAAGTTGAACACACCGTCGACTGACATACCCGCTCGGAATGCATCGGCGATGTACCAGATACGCTCTGCACCTGCTTCTTTAAGTTCGTGACGAATCTTAGTCAGTGCATCTGGCGCTTCCAGATCGACCATCTCATCAAAACCAGTTGCGCCAACTTCTAGGCCACGCAGTGCTTTGTGAAGAGATTCTTGTTGGTTACGACCAATCGCCATTACCTCACCAACCGATTTCATCTGAGTTGTCAGACGATCGTTTGCACCAGCAAATTTCTCGAAGTTAAAGCGAGGGATCTTAGTTACGACGTAGTCGATAGTTGGTTCAAATGACGCAGGTGTTGCACCACCTGTGATGTCGTTTTGTAGTTCGTCTAGCGTAAAGCCAACAGCCAGTTTCGCGGCAATTTTCGCGATTGGGAAGCCTGTTGCTTTTGATGCTAGCGCAGAAGAGCGAGATACACGCGGGTTCATCTCGATGATGACCATTCGACCATCTTTCGGGTTGATACCAAACTGTACGTTTGAACCACCTGTTTCAACACCAATCTCACGTAGAACGGATAGCGATGCATTACGCATAAGCTGGTATTCTTTGTCAGTCAGTGTTTGTGCTGGAGCAACCGTGATTGAGTCACCCGTATGGATGCCCATTGGGTCAAAGTTCTCGATTGAACATACGATGATACAGTTGTCCGCTTTGTCACGAACGACTTCCATTTCGTACTCTTTCCAACCGATGAGTGACTCATCGATAAGAAGTTCGTTGGTCGGAGATAAGTCCAGACCGCGACGACAGATTTCTTCGAACTCTTCTTTGTTGTACGCGATACCACCACCAGTGCCACCCATGGTGAACGATGGACGAATGATACAAGGGAAGCCAACCATATCTAAAACTTTGTAAGCTTCTTCCATGCTCTTCGCTGTATCTGCGCGAGGACACTCAAGGCCGATAGACTTCATCGCTTTATCAAAACGAGAACGGTCTTCCGCTTTGTCGATTGCATCAGCCGTTGCACCAATCATCTCTACGCCAAACTCTGCGAGAACGCCGTGCTTCTCTAAATCTAACGCACAGTTAAGTGCTGTCTGACCACCCATAGTTGGCAGAACTGCATCAGGACGTTCTTTCTCGATGATCTTGCGTACAACTTCCCACTGAATCGGCTCGATGTAAGTCGCATCTGCCATCTCTGGGTCAGTCATGATGGTTGCTGGGTTAGAGTTAACCAGGATAACTCGGTAGCCTTCTTCACGAAGAGCTTTACACGCTTGTGCGCCAGAGTAGTCAAACTCACATGCCTGACCGATAACAATCGGACCAGCACCAAGAATTAGAATACTTTGAATGTCAGTACGTTTTGGCATTATCTACTACTCCGAATTAAGCGCTGTGTTTTTTGATTAGTTCGATAAAGTGGTCAAATAGCGGTGCCGCGTCATGTGGACCAGGGCTCGCTTCTGGGTGACCTTGGAAGCTAAATGCTGGCTTGTCTGTGCGGTGGATACCTTGCAAAGAGCCATCAAATAGCGATACGTGAGTAGCACGTAAGTTTTCCGGTAATGTTGCTTCATCTGCCGCAAAGCCGTGGTTTTGCGAAGTGATCATCACAACGTTACGCTCTAAATCTTTTACTGGGTGGTTTGCACCGTGGTGACCAAACTTCATTTTCACCGTTTGCGCACCTGATGCTAGCGCCAGAATTTGGTGACCTAGACAAATACCAAAAATTGGCAGGCCTTTTTCTAGGAACACTTTGGTTGCTTCAATCGCGTAAGTACATGGTTCTGGGTCACCTGGGCCGTTCGATAAGAATACGCCATCTGGATTTAGTGCCAGAACTTCTTCCGCTGACGTTTCTGCAGGTACAACCGTTAAGCGGCAGCCGCGGTCAACCAACATTCGTAAGATGTTGCGTTTTGCGCCAAAGTCGTAAGCGACAACGTGGTATGGCAGCTCGCTGTCATCTTTCGCCTCTGGAAGTCCACCTTCAAGCGTCCACGAACCTTGCTTCCATTGATACGCTTCTTTTGTTGTAACTTCTTTCGCAAGGTCCATTCCTTTTAAGCCTGGGAATTCTTTTGCTTTCGCTAGTGCCAAAGCTTCGTCTAGGTTGTTGCCCGCAACAATACAGCCGTTTTGAGCACCTTTTTCACGCAGGATACGAGTGAGCTTACGAGTATCGATATCAGCGATGCCAACGATATTTTGAGACTTAAGATAATCAGAGAGGGATTGTTCGTTACGGAAGTTAGAAGCGATTAGAGGAAGATCGCGAATCACAAGGCCTTGTGCATGAATGGAAGAGGATTCTTCATCTTCGGAAGTGGTTCCGGTATTGCCAATATGAGGATAAGTGAGAGTGACGATTTGCTGAGAATAGGAAGGATCAGTGAGGATTTCTTGATACCCCGTCATCGAGGTATTAAAAACGACTTCACCAACGGAAAGACCATCTGCCCCTATGGACACTCCGCGGAACACTGTCCCATCTTCTAGGACCAACAGTGCTAATTTACCCAAGACAACCTCCAGAATAAAAATGCAAAAAAAATAAATCAAACTGCAAACATGCCTTCCTTTACCTATAAAATCTACATAAATAGGTATTTCAGACAAATTGGCGGTATTCTAAAGTTGGACTCGAAACCTGTCAACCTACAATCAAAAATAAATGATTAATTTCTAGCGAGTAAGGTCATTTTGAATCAATAAGGCCCAAAAAGATAACTTTTACATGCTATTACATAGAGAGGCATAGAGGTTTAATGAATTTTACAAATTTGAACTTTTTAGAGATCACAAAAAAGTATGAGTTTTTCACGCAAACGTTCACTCGACAAAAAAGACATTAGTTTTTAGACATCAAAACCCAAAACACCCACAAAACAACCAAAACAACAACAAAAGTAAGCACCAAAATACTTTCTGTTAGAATCATTTCATTTACAAATAATTCTATAGATATAAAAAAGCCGGCTACCGCCGGCGAATAATTATGTATTTAGAGTTCATTCAATCCCAAAACATCTGTCATGGTATAAAAGCCCGCTGGTTTGGCACTCAACCAAACAGCGGCCTTGACGGCGCCATTAGCAAACGTCATACGATCGGTCGCTTTGTGCGTTATCTCCACTCGTTCCCCGATATCAGCAAACATGGCTGTGTGCTCACCGACGATATCGCCAGCGCGAATTGTAGCAAAGCCGATCTCATCTTTAGTACGTTCACCTGTGATACCTTCTCGCGCATAGACAGCTACATCATTCAGCTTGTTGCCCATCGCACCAGCAATGGCTTCGCCCATCCCGATAGCGGTACCAGAAGGAGCATCAACTTTATGACGATGATGTGCTTCGACAATCTCAACATCGCAGTAGTCGCCCATCACTTTGGCTGCTTTCTCAAGAAGCTTAAATACTAGGTTCACACCAACAGAGTAGTTAGGAGCCATGACAACAGGCACTTGCTTAGCGGCTTCGTCAATCAGTTCACGCTCTGCATCACTGAAACCAGTCGTCCCAATCACAATACTCTTTCCATGCTTCTTACACAGTTCAAGATTCGCCAACGTACTTACTGGGGCAGTAAAATCGATGATTACATCAAAATTATCGACGTCTTTAGCAAGATCATCCGTTAAGAACACATCGAATTTGCCTTCACCACAAAGTTCACCGATATCGACACCGACAAGTGAGGACTCAGGTCGTTCTGATCCCGCGCTCACTGTCGCCTCTGGGTTAAGGTGTGAAGCTTTAACCAAATTACGGCCCATTCGGCCTGCTGCTCCTGCGATTGCAATACGAACCATTGCGCTTTCTCTCCTTCTCTGGATAACGAGGTTTGCTCTCGTTCTCTCGTTTCGCTTAATCTGTTTAAACTAACAACATACCGTGGTTACCACAAGCAAGTTCATCAGGCTTAAGCGAACTCTTTTACGACACGCTCCAAGATAGGCACGTTCGCTTCAGGAAAGGCATAGTTACCCAATTCTCTTATCTCAACCCAGCGACCTTCTTGACCTTCTCGGCCGTAAGGCTCATTACTGAACTTAGATACCGTAATAAAATCAAACTTAAGTGATTTGTCTGGATAGTCATATTCCAAATGCTCGAAAAGGGCTTGCTCAGTAACTTCAATTCCTACTTCTTCTTCAAGTTCTCTTGCTAGAGCATGTTCAATACTTTCTCCTGACTCGACTTTCCCGCCGGGAAACTCCCAAAACCCGCCTTTATGCTTGTCGTCTGGACGCTTTGTAATAAAAATTTTTGATTTGTCTTGGTTAAAAATAATAGCCGCGACTATGTGAATTCTTTTCATAGGGGTTCCTAACTCTCAAGCCGTTACACTTCAACGGTCTTTGCATCTCTAAAACTATCCGATGCTATCAAAACTTATGAAATTCGACAGCCACAGAATTTGCTTAAAAAAAGAGCCGCCTAGGCGACTCTTTAAAAAATTATCTGACTAATACGTTAGTCGATCTTGCCGTGGCACTGTTTATACTTCTTACCACTACCACAAGGGCAAGGCTCATTGCGACCTACTTTACGTTCATCACGTACCATTGGCTGACTTGAGCCTTCTTCAGATTCTTCACCTTCAGAAAGAGGGTTTTGTGCTGCTGCGTGTTGCGCTTGAGCACGACGAGCGGCCTCTTCAGCTTGCGCACGACGTTGCTCTTCCATACGTTCAACTTCTTCTTGTTGCTGGACTCGAACGCGAGATAGAACAGTAATCACATCAGTTTTCAGCGCTTCTAGTAGACCTTCAAACAGTTCAAACGATTCACGCTTGTATTCCTGTTTCGGGTTCTTCTGCGCATAGCCGCGTAAGTGAATACCCTGACGCAAGTGATCCATTGCTGCCAAGTGCTCTTTCCAAAGCGTATCCAGAGTTTGAAGCATAACCGATTTCTCGAAGTTACGAAGCACTTGCGCACCCACCACTTCCTCTTTCTCTTTATACACTTCAACGGCTAGATTGATGATCTTCTCGCGTAGCGCCTCTTCGTAAAGCTTATCGTCTTCTTCAAGCCATTGCTTCACTGGCGCATCAAGATCGAAGTCTGCTTTCAAGCGCTCTTGCAGACCTTCAACGTCCCACATATCTTCTAGTGATTGTGGCGGGATGTACTCATCAATAACCGCTGTTAGCACATCTTCACGGTTTTGCTCGATCATACCGCTGATGTCTTCAACGTTCATCAATTCGTCGCGCAGCTCGTAGACAACCTTACGCTGATCGTTCGCCACATCATCGTATTCTAGTAGCTGCTTACGGATATCAAAGTTACGACCTTCCACTTTACGCTGTGCTTTTTCAATTGAGCGAGAAAGCATTTTCGATTCAATTGCTTCACCTTCTTCCATACCACTTTGGATAAGGCTCGCCATACGATCAGAAGTGAAAATACGTAACAAAGAGTCTTCCATAGATAGGTAGAAGCGAGATGAACCCGCATCTCCTTGACGACCAGAACGACCACGTAGCTGGTTATCAATACGGCGAGATTCGTGGCGCTCAGTACCAATGATGTGTAGACCACCAGCATCTAGTACTTGATCATGTACCACTTTCCACTCTGCTTTAATCGCATCGATTTGTTCTTGAGTTGGGTTCTCCAAAGCTTCCACTTTTGATTGCCAACTACCGCCAAGCACAATGTCCGTACCACGACCGGCCATGTTGGTCGCGATAGTTACCGCACCAGGCATACCCGCTTCAGCAACAATTTCCGCTTCCTTTTCATGGAATTTCGCATTCAGTACGTTGTGTTTGATCTTCGCTTTCTTCAATGCGTTAGAAAGAAGTTCTGATTTTTCAATCGATACTGTACCAACCAATGTTGGCTGACCTTTCGCAACGCGCTCTTTGATATCTTCAATGATTGCAGCAAACTTCTCAGCTTCGGTACGGTACACCACATCCGGCATATCGTTACGAATCATTGGTTTGTTGGTTGGGATAACCACCGTTTCCAAGCCATAAATAGATTGGAACTCAAACGCTTCAGTATCCGCAGTACCTGTCATACCAGACAGTTTTTCGTATAAGCGGAAGTAGTTCTGGAAGGTAATCGAAGCCAAAGTTTGGTTTTCGTTTTGAATCTTAACGCCTTCTTTCGCTTCTACTGCTTGGTGAAGACCTTCAGACCAACGACGACCTGGCATTGTACGACCAGTATGTTCATCAACAATTACTACTTCACCTTCGTCAGTAACGATGTAATCAACGTTGCGCTCAAACAACACATGAGCACGCAAAGCGGCATTCACGTGATGTAACATGCTGATGTTAGTCGGAGAGTAAAGTGTGTCACCCTCTTCCATAAGACCATTTTTCACCAACAGTTCTTCAACGTACTCTTGGCCCGTTTCTGTGAGGTATACTTGCTTTGATTTCTCATCAACAGTGTAGTGACCATCACCACGATATTCTTCAGAGTCTTCTTTGTCTTGCTTTTTAAGATGCGGGATCAAAAGGTTGATTCGGGTGTATAGCTCAGAGCTATCTTCAGCAGGACCAGAAATGATCAAAGGAGTACGAGCTTCATCAATTAGGATTGAGTCCACCTCATCGACAACTGCAAAGAAGCGATCACGCTGTACACGGTCTTCGCTACGGAAGGCCATATTGTCACGAAGGTAGTCAAAACCAAATTCATTGTTCGTTCCGTACAAGATGTCAGCTTGGTACGCTTCTTTTTTCTCTTGAGGAGGCATGTTTGGCACGTTTACGCCAACAGTCATACCTAAAAATTCAAATAGAGGGCGGTTTGTCTCTGCATCACGTTTAGCTAGATAATCGTTCACTGTTACAATATGAACGCCTTTACCAGCTAGGGCATTTAGGTAAGCAGGAAGCGTTGCCGTCAGCGTTTTACCTTCACCCGTACGCATTTCCGCGATTTGACCCGCATTTAGAACCATACCGCCGATAAGCTGGACGTCGAAGTGGCGCATACCGTAGACACGCTTAGATGCTTCACGAACCGTAGCAAAAGCTTCTGGAAGTAGTTTATCAAGAGTTTCACCCTTCTCTAGGCGCTCACGGAATTCAACCGTCTTTGCTTTTAACTCTTCATCACTTAGAGCCTCGAATGTTGGCTCATAGTTATTAATTTCTTTTACAATTTTTCTAAGGCGGCGCAGTGTTCGGTCGTTGCGACTGCCAATCACTTTTGTCAGTAGCTTAGTTATCATTTTTCGTGAATCTCTCTTTATTCAGACCGTTCCCGATCTACTCATAATGCCTTCAGTCTCTGCCAGTTTGGAACTAAGAATACTGAGATAAATCATTTATCAAAGATATTGAGTTCAAACATCCATATTTCAAGGCTAAGTTTTGAAACAATGTGGCTTAGTGTAAGGATTTTTAATCGATACAACCATAAATAGACGTATTTGTTTGAAGCACTCTGAAGTTTTTACTTAAAGTGGTGACTGATTAGCCGATATTGCATACCGCAATATGTGTAATCCATCCAGAGCAAACTTTGCTTTTTACCTTGCTACATTGTAAAACTGAAGCTAAAGACGTTAATGTAAACTATACCTTGATAGAAAGCTGCTCTAGAATAGCTATATCTCAACAAAATTAGATTTTACCTATGCGTGATCACCGTCCAACCTCGACTGAAGATGTTATTGCTGAGTCACAGTTCAAGCAGATTCAAGAACATGCTGGAGAAATCTTACAGCTTAACCAAGCTTTGCAAGAGGTCTTACCCACGGGGACGGCCGATCATTGCCGAGTAGCGAATGTTCGTAACGGCCATCTATTGATCGATGTCTCTAGTGCCGCGATCAAAATGAAGATCGATTACGATCGCCTCATGATCCTAAATAAACTTCGTACTCAAGGCTTTGCCAAGCTGATGAGCGTTGAAGTGAGGATCAATCCTTCACTATATCGAAACCGCTTTCAACAAGACGACAGACCTAAGCGTCCACCACTAACAGAATCTGCAGCAAAGTCATTAATGACGATTGCCGACATGGCGCCACCGAAAATTCAAGAGCGTTTAAAACGATTAGCCGATATGGCAGAAAAGGAAGATCGTAAGTGAACGTTATTTCAATATGCTGAAAGCTTGAATGTTATTGATAAATCCAGGATTAAAGCCAAATAGCAAAAAACCAGGCATAAGCCTGGTTTTTTATTAATTCTAATGCCAAGTCTTTACGCAAGCACCATATTTGGTTCTGCGAATGCTACTGGTGAGCCGACTTCTTCTTCGAATGTAGTCCACTCCCACGCTTCCTGATCTGCAAGAACAGCACGTAACAGTTGGTTATTTAAACCGTGGCCAGATTTAAAGGCACGGAATTCACCAATGATTGGGTGGCCACACATGTAAAGGTCACCAATCGCATCCAACACTTTGTGAGTCACAAACTCATTTTCAAAGCGTAGACCTTCTTCATTAAGAATACGGTAATCATCCAAAACGATAGCATTGTCAAAACTACCACCCAAAACTAGGTTTTGAGATTGTAGATATTCGATATCACGCATAAAGCCAAACGTACGTGCTCGAGAAATCTCACGAACAAAGCCTTTTGACGAGAAATCAAACAGCAAACGTTGCTCGTCTGATTCAATCGCTGGGTGATTAAACTCAATTTCGAAGTCCATACGGAAGCCGTTAAATGGTACAAATTCTGCCCATTTATCACCATCTTCAAAACGAACTGGCTTTTTGATACGGATGAAGCGTTTTGGCGCATTTTGCGTTTCGATACCTGCTTGTTGTAGCAAGTATACAAATGGGCTTGCACTACCATCCATGATCGGAATTTCAGGTGCGTCTACTTCGACAACAATGTTATCGATGCCCATACCAGCAAGTGCCGCATTCAAGTGCTCAACAGTTGAAATACGCACACCTTCATCGTTTACCAATGCAGTACAAAGCATGGTGTCACGAACCGAAGCTGGATCAGCTGGAAAATCTACAGGTGGATTTACATCTGTACGACGGTAAATGATACCTGTATTTGCAGCAGCCGGGCGCAGAGTAAGTGTGACTTTACGACCAGAGTGGAGACCCACACCAGTTGTTTTCACTATTTCTTTCAGAGTACGTTGTCTGATCATCTGCTTGCCTCTCAAAAATTTGCTACAAAACACGGCCGTCTGTAACGTCGACCGTGAATGCTACCATAATTTTGAGCCATGTCAAATTTATGGGTTAAAGATTAATCAGCCTGACGACGCAAAAATGCCGGTATATCTAAATAACCACTTTCCTTTTCTTGCTTTGGAGCCGCAGAACTTTGGCTCGACGAAGCTGGAGAAGAAGGAGCAGTGTTTGTCGGCTGAGGAGTTACCTGTGGCTTCTCTTGCACTTGATTATTCTGCAAAGTCTGTGCCGGTTTTTCTTCAGCTTGCGTTGCCGCTGCTTGTTGCTGTGGTTGAGCTTGCGGCGTCGGTGCCACTTTAGCTTTACCACCCGCAACTAGCGTGATATCTGGCTTTTTCTCATTACCAATACCTGTCGCTACAACTGTTACGCGGATTTCGTCAGTCATATCAGGGTCTAGAGAAGTACCGATAACAACAGTCGCATTGTCAGAAGCGAATGCCTTCACTGTATTACCAACCGTCTCAAACTCGTCAAGACGCATATCCAGACCAGCAGTAATATTGACAAGAACACCACGAGCGCCCGCTAGATCGATGTCTTCCAGAAGTGGGCTAGAAATTGCCATTTCAGCCGCTTCTTCAGCACGGTCTTCACCTTTGGCGATGCCGCTACCCATCATTGCGTGACCCATTTCAGACATTACTGTTCTTACGTCCGCAAAGTCGACGTTGATCATGCCAGGGCGAGTAATTAGCTCAGCAATACCTTGAACGGCATTCTTAAGAACATCGTTAGCGCTTGCAAAAGCTTCTAGTAGTGTTACACCACGACCAAGTACTTTAAGTAGCTTTTCGTTTGGAATCGTGATCAAAGAGTCAACATGCTTAGAGAGCTCATCGATACCTTGCTCAGCAAATGCCAAACGCTTTTTACCTTCAAAACTAAACGGTTTAGTTACTACCGCTACTGTTAGAATGCCAAGCTCTTTAGCCACTTCAGCAATAACAGGCGCTGCACCAGTACCGGTACCGCCACCCATACCAGCTGCGATAAACACCATATCGGCGCCAGTCAGGGAATCTTTAATTCGATCTCTGTCTTCGAGAGCTGCGTCACGGCCAACCTGTGGATTAGCACCTGCACCCAGACCTTTAGTGATATCACCACCGATCTGAATAACATTGCCAACGCTTGTCTTACGAAGTGCTTGCGCATCAGTGTTGACGCTGATGAATTCCACACCTTCGATGGATTCACGCACCATGTGTTCAACGGCGTTACCACCGCCGCCACCAACCCCAACGACCTTGATTACTGCATCGTCAGACATTTCCATCATCGGTTCAAACATGTGTTGTCTCCGTTTATCCTGCAACTCAGGTTAAAACTCTTTTTGTATCCAGTTACGCAATTTATCGAAAAAGCCAGTTACAGATGAGCGTTTAGGTTCATTATAATCGCTATCGTCGCTAGACTGCATGTCTCTTGCGTAATGAAGTAATCCAACTGCCGTAGAATGGTACGGCTCTTTTACATAGTCAGTTAATCCGCTGACTTCGAGCGGTTTGCCGACCCTTACTTGATTGCGGAATACGCGTTCCGCACATTCTACCACTCCGTCCATTTGCGCAGCACCGCCGGTGAGTACAACTCCCGCAGCCAGATGGTGCTTGATACCCTCTTCGCGCAATTTTGCTTGTACAGAGTCGATAGTTTGGTTAACCAGTCCCATAAGCTCAGAGTAGCGTGGCTCAATCACTTCTGACAACGTTTGACGTTGCAGGCTACGTGATGGTCGTCCACCTACGCTTGGTACATTAACCGTGTCATCCTTACTGACCAGTTCACTCAAAGCACAGCCATATTTGACTTTTATTTCTTCAGCATCGCTCACTGGCGTACCAAAAGCAAAAGCAATATCACTGGTTACAGCATTTCCTGCGTACGAAAATACTTCTGTGTGACGTAACGCACCGCCAGTCCAGATGGCCACATCCATCGTGCCGGCGCCAATATCAACCACACAAACTCCAAGCTCTCTTTCATCCTCGGTGATTACTGCATTGCTAGCAGCAAGCCCAGAAAATACGAGTTGTTCTACTTTAAGGCCGCAGCGTTCTACCGCCTTAATAATGTTGCGTGCCATGTCATTATGGCATGAGATAAGGTGGACACTCACTTCCATTCTTACCCCAGATAAACCAAGCGGATTTTTGATTCCTTCTTGGTAATCAATGGTGAACTCTTGCGGGATCACATGAAGAATTCGCTGTTCATCACCGATTTTAATCGATTTTGCGGTATGGATAGCGCGATCCATGTCTTCTTGAGACACCTCTTCATCAGAAATCGTGCCCATACCTTTTTCAATTCGGCTTGCGATATGCTTACCAGACAACGAAATGAAGACTCGGCTGATCTGGCACTCTGCCATTAATTCAGCTTGATCAATTGCACGTTGTACTGATTTTACAACCGACTCCAAATCATTCACGCCACCCTTATCCATGCCGCGTGAGGGGCTACTACCTGCGCCAATAATATTAATTTGACCGTCTGGTAAAACCTCACCCACTAGAGCCGATACGGTTGCAGTGCCTATATCAAGACCAACAATAATGTTGTCATCAGCGGCCTTAGTCATCTGTACTCTCTTCTAACTCTTGTTCAGGAAACCAACCAACTGCGGCTCCTGTATCGTACCTAAGATCGATATAACTGATTCTTTGCGTGTCACTGCCAAGCTTGTTATAGAGCTTAAAAAAGCGCTCTATACGCTCAAGAAGAGACTCTTTACCGAGCTCTAATCGAATACCGTTATCAAGGATGATTTGCCAAGCTCGTCGCTCGTTTAATACCAGAGACGATATCGCTAAACCCAATTGCTGAAACTTAGGACTCAAATCACGGTAAGTCTGTAAGACTTCCGGTCCGCTATCTTTGGGTCCGTACAGCTTCACTTTTTCTTCTTGCAACAGAGCAACATCTCCATCAAAAACGAACCCGTTTTTATCTAACAGTTCGTTGCCATTCCAAATGGCTTCTGGTTGATGCTCCGTCAAAAAAACTTTTACTGTATCCGGCCACTGCTTTCGGATTGCGGCATGCGCTACCCATGGCAGAGCTTCGACACTTTGCTGTAATACATCAATATCCTGAGACATAAATGTACCGATGTGATCAATTCGACTAAATGCAGCCTGCACATCGTCAGCTTGGACATACTCCAGTTTCCCCTGAAGTACTATTTTGGAGAGAGGTAACCTTTGGTCATCCCACATCCAACTGATCGCCGCGTACAAAACAGAACTAATTAAAGTCACAACCACAACGAAAAATAACGCACCCAAGATTTTTTCTTGGCGACCACGGTTGTTACCCGTGTTTGGTCGCTCGTCATTCAGTGCAATATTCAACAACGTCTTCGTTTCCTGACTTTTGTCGTGTACTTTTTACCCATATAATTACGCAGAGGTAAAAGTCTTGACTTTAACCTTGGGATTATACTGAGCTCTTGTAAACTATCAAACACTGATAGCAATAAATCACAATGATATTGACGCAAAATCGAGATCTGAGTCTTTATCTGTCCTTCGCGTCAACAATATGTGTCAGCCAAGCATCTTGTTTATATTCAATTTAAGACCTGCCAGCTGTTTCGCCACTTTACCAATATCACCCGCACCTTGCGTTAAGATTAGGTCGCCGTCTTGTATAACGTTAGCTAAAACTGAAGGTAATTGCTCGATTTCTGGAACAAAAATCGGATCTACCTTGCCTCGGCTGCGAATTGTGCGACATAAAGCGCGCCCATCAGCCCCTGCAATCGGCTTTTCACCCGCTGCGTAAACATCCAGCATGATCAATACATCTACCTGTTCAAGCACATTCGCGAAATCATCGTATAAATCACGAGTACGGCTATAACGGTGCGGTTGGAAAATCATCACCAAACGCTTGTCTTGCCAACCACTGCGTGCTGCATTAATGGTTACATCCACTTCTGTGGGATGATGGCCGTAATCATCAACAAGCATTGCATGGCCGTTGCCAGTATCAAACTCGCCAAGGTGATCAAAACGTCTTCCCGTACCTTGCGTACCAGCCATTGCCTTTAGGATCGCATCGTCTTCAATGTCATCTTCAGTAGCAACCGCAATCGCAGCAGACGCATTCAATGCATTGTGACGACCTGGAATATTCAGCGTGATATCTAAGTTAGCTCGCCCTTTACGTACTACCGTAAATTTGCCTTGCTGCCCCTCTTGACGATAATCTTCAATACGTACGTCGGCATCTTCAGAAAAACCGTAAGTTATCACTTGACGACTAATACGTGGGATTAACTCTCGAACCACAGGATCGTCAATGCAAACAATTGCTTGGCCGTAAAACGGTAGATTATGAAGGAAATCGATGAAGGTTTGCTTTAAGGTTTCAAAGTCACCACCATAGGTATCCATATGATCGGCTTCGATATTGGTAACAATGCTCACCATTGGTTGCAAGTGCAGGAATGACGCGTCACTTTCATCTGCCTCTGCAATTAGAATACGACTCGAGCCTAGACGCGCATTTGTACCTGCGCTTTTCACCAAACCGCCATTCACAAACGTTGGATCAAGACCGGCTTCAGAATAGATTTGAGTAACAAGAGCGGTCGTCGTGGTTTTACCGTGTGTACCCGCAACGGCAATACCGTGACGGAATCGCATCAATTCAGCCAACATCTCTGCGCGGCGTACAATAGGGATGCGTAATTCACGTGCCGCTATCACTTCTGGGTTTTCTTCGTTGATCGCCGTTGACACAACAACCACACTGGCTTTTTCTACATTACTGGCTTGATGACCAATAAATACCGTCGCACCTTTTGATACCAAACGCTCTGTCACAGCGTTCTCTGATAGATCAGAACCTGTGATTTGGTAGCCTTCGTTCAACAGCACTTCTGCAATGCCGCTCATGCCCGCACCACCAATACCGATGAAGTGGATGGATTTCACGCGGCGCATCTCTGGCACCATTGCGCGAATCTGAGCTAAGTCTTGTGTATGTTGGATTGTCATCAATTCTATTCTCAATAATTCGGTTAACGCTTTTCGGTCAAAGCGACAATGGCTTGTGCGACAACTCGGTCAGCATTCAATTTTGCAGCGCCACGCGCTTGCTCAGCCATTGTAAGTAAAGCTTGGCGATCCAATTGTTGGATCTGCTGAGTCAAAGACTCAACGGTTAAATCTGGTTGTTCAATCATTTTCGCTGCGCCGCATTCTACTAGATGATCGGCATTCAGTGCTTGTTGGCGATCTTTATGCATAAAAGGAACAAAGATAGCCCCTACGCCTGCCGCTGATACTTCAGAAACGGTTAACGCCCCTGAACGACAAACTAAAAGATCAGCCCATGCATAAGCCTCTGCTACGTCGTCAATGAACTCTGTGACTTCTGCATTTACCACACCATTAGCTTGGTATGCGGCGTTCACTTCTTCGGCGGAACCTTTGCCAGCTTGATGACGAATACAGTAATCACCGCCCAGCTTTGCCATCACTTCTGGCACAGTTTGGTTAAGAATGCGTGCACCTTGGCTACCGCCCATCACCAAAATACGAATTGGGCCTTGGCGATCTTGCATTCGCTCTGCAGGTGCTTCTAATCTTGTTAGGTCTTCACGCACAGGGTTACCAACTACCTCAGCAGCAGGGAACGCGCCAGGAAAGGCCTGAAAGACTTTCTTAGCAATTTTTGATAGCCATTGGTTTGTCAAACCCGCAACCGCGTTTTGTTCGTGCAGAACAACAGGAATACCGCTCAACCAAGCCGCAATACCACCGGGACCACTCACATACCCCCCCATACCTAACACGGCATCGGGCTTCCAATGCTTCATGTGCGCGCGAGCTTGCATGATGGCATTAATAATTTGAAATGGAGCTGCAAGCAGACGCTTTACGCCTTGACCTCGTAACCCTTTCACTTTGATAAAATCGATTTCAATGCCATGTTTTGGCACCAAATCCGCTTCCATTCGATCCGCCGTGCCTAACCAACGGATCTCCCAGCCTTGCTCTTGCAGCTGTTTTGCTACAGCTAACCCTGGGAATACGTGACCACCAGTACCACCAGCCATCACCATCAAACGTTTATTTTGTTTCATTAGTTTGTTGTTCTGATTGTTGTTGCTCGCGTTTCAAGCGGCATTCGTAATCGATACGCAGCAATATGGACACTGCGACGGACATAATAATCAGACTGGAACCACCATAACTGATTAGCGGGAGTGTTAAACCTTTGGTTGGTACGATACCGGCTGCAGCACCAACGTTAACCAACGTCTGGAACGCAAACCAAATACCGATACCGAAAGCCAGATAACCGCCGAACATTTCGCCTTCTTCAAACGCACGCTTGCCTATGTAAACCGCTTTTAACACTAAGCTAAAAATCAACATTAAGACCAACACAACGCCAACAAAACCAAGCTCTTCAGCAAGTACGGCAAACACAAAGTCGGTATGCGCTTCCGGTAGATATTCCAGTTTTTGAATTGAATTACCGAGACCTTGACCGAACCATTCACCACGACCAAACGCCATCAAAGACTGAGTCAACTGATAGCCACTGCCAAATGGGTCTTCCCACGGGTCAAGGAAGGAGGTTACTCGTCGCATACGGTATGGTTCGACTAAAATCAAACCTACCACAGCGCCGATACCTGCCACCATCAACGCGAGAAACTGAGTCAGTTTTGCGCCTGCGATAAACAGCATGCCAAACAGTGTTACTAGCATCACGACGACCGTACCCAAGTCTGGCTGACCAAGCAGTAATACTGCGAAGAAGGCAAACACCATGATTGGCTTCATAAAGCCACCAAAGAAGGTTTGTCGTACTTCGTCTTGCTTTCGAACTAAGTAACCAGACATGAAGATAAACAGCGATAGCTTCGCGACCTCTGCTGGCTGAAGGTTAAACAGCCCAAGGGGAATCCAACGAGACGCACCATTAACCGACTTACCCGCCAAGAGCACGATGATCAACAGTGCAAAAGAAGCCCAAAGTAAGTAGTGGCTTTTCTTAAACCACTCTTGCAAAGGCACTTGCAAAATAACAGCGGATGTCCCTAGCGCCAGCACAAGAAACGTCGCGTGACGAAACATAAAGTGAAACGGCTGTTCGGTTAATCGTGAGCTGATCGGAAATGATGCAGAGGTTACCATCACCAAACCAGTCAACATCAAACCCAGTGCAATCCACACTAACTGACGATCAAACATCGCCTCTGGGGCTGGATGCTTGAGCCAATTGCCAATACTGCGTTTAACGTTACCTAAACCCACGAAGTGTGTAACCTTTAATTATGCATATTTCTGAGCAAGAGCAGCGAAAGCATCACCTCTTGCCATAAAGTTGTCGAATTGATCAAAGCTAGCACATGCAGGAGACAGCATCACCATATCACCTGGTTTTAACTGCGAAGATACTTGTTGAATCACATCTTCCATGGTGTCGAAACGTATTGCAGATTCATGTAGTGGCATAAATTCATCGCCATCAACGCCAAAGCAACACAGCTGCAAGTTAAGCGTTGCGAAGATCGGTTTTAATGGCGAGAAGTCAGCACCTTTGCCAACACCACCAACGAGCAAGTAGAGCTTACCTGTCGACTCCAAACCAGATAGCGCAGCCATAGTGCTCGCAATGTTAGTTGCTTTAGAGTCATTCACCCATTTTACGCCTTGATTATCCGCAACCACCTGGCATCGGTGTGTCAGTCCCGTGTAATTTTTAAGTGCATTCAATGCGTTGTGATAATCAACGCCCGCAGCCTTTAAGAGCGCTAAAACGACCAATGCATTGGATAAGTTGTGTTTACCAACCAACTTAAGCTCATCACTTGCGACGACTCGTTGACCGTGATCGAGTAGCCAAGTGCGATTGCCATCCACCTCGAGACCAAAGTCCTGATTGTCGCTGCCAAATGTCACCAATGGCACCTCTGCATCTGGGAAGGTTTCTTTATCATCACGGTTCACTACCGCGAGATCAGCATGATCAAAAATACGCAACTTGGCTTGTCGATAGTCAGACATGCCTTGATAACGGTCCATATGATCTTCAGAAAGATTCAGAAACGCAGCGGCTTTGAGCTTTAAGCTTGACGTTGTTTCCAACTGGAAGCTTGAGAGTTCAAGCACATATAGGTCTGCGTCATGTTCTAGTAAATCCAAGGCAGGAACGCCGATATTGCCACCAACGCCAACATCCAAACCCGCGGCCTTGGCCATCACGCCAGTGAGATCGGTGACTGTGCTCTTACCGTTTGAGCCCGTAATCGCAATCACCGGTTTCTGCACCGCCCAGGCGAATAACTCAATATCACCAACTACTGTCGTGCCTTTTGCTAATACGGCTTGGATCTCTGGTGTCGCTAGCGCAATACCAGGGTTGGTCACGATAAGATCAGCGTCAGAAAGCCAGTCTGTATTCCAACCACCACTATGCAGTTGAACACTTTCCGGCAAGCGCTCTGCACCTGGAGGGTTTACACGAGTATCAATGACTTTGACCACAAGTTGTGGCTGATTTTTTCTTAGGTGTTTAACGACAGAGAGCCCGGTAATACCGAGCCCTACGACGACAACACTATATATGTTTTGCCAACGTTCCATATTTGATCACACTGTAAATCTTGTTCTTGGAAAGCGCGATTAACGCACTTTCAATGTCGCAAGACCAATCAGAACAAGAACCATAGAAATAATCCAGAAGCGCACGATTACGCGAGGTTCTGGCCAACCTTTCAATTCGTAGTGGTGGTGAATTGGTGCCATACGAAAAATGCGCTGACCACGCAGTTTGTATGAACCCACCTGTAGAATTACCGACAGCGTTTCCATCACAAACACACCGCCCATGATCACCAACACCAACTCTTGACGAACGAGAACAGCAATAGTGCCTAACGCGCCGCCAAGCGCTAGTGAGCCGACATCACCCATGAACACTTGTGCTGGATACGTGTTAAACCACAAGAAACCAAGGCCTGCACCGACGATTGCTGTACATACGACAACCAACTCAGAAGCATGTGGTAAGTATGGAATATGAAGGTATTCAGAGAAGTTAACGTTACCGGTCGCCCATGCAATAACCGCGAAGCCTGCTGCAACAAGAACCGTTGGCATGATTGCCAAACCGTCTAGACCATCAGTCAGGTTAACCGCGTTACTTGTACCTACAATGACAAAGTAAGTCAGAATGATATACATCAAACCAAGCTGCGGCATGATGTCTTTAAAGAATGGCACCACTAGCTGAGTTGCTGCTGTGTCTTTACCGTAAGCATACAATGCGAAAGCGACGACAAACGCGATCAACGACTGCCAGAAGTACTTCCAACGCGCGATCAAGCCATCGGTATTTTTGCGTACCACTTTACGATAATCATCAACAAATCCGACCGCACCGTAGCCAAGTAAGACTGTCAGTACCGCCCATACGTAAGGGTTGGATAAGTCTGTCCATAGCAAAATCGTGATTGAGATGGCCGCTAAGATCATGATACCGCCCATTGTTGGGGTACCACGCTTACTAAAGTGAGATTCAGGACCTTCGTTACGCACTACCTGACCAATTTGCAGCATTTGCAAACGCTTGATCATGATTGGTCCCATCCATAATGACAGACCTAGAGCGGTTAATACGCTTAGGATTGCTCGAAAAGACAAGTATTCAAACAATCGGAAAAAAGACAGGTATGGCTGTAGCAGCTCGGCAAGCCAAATAATCATTAATAATACTCCTTCAAAGCAGCAGCGACTTCAAACATACGTGCACCATTCGCTCCTTTCACCAATATCGTATGGTTTTCAGGAACGGCTTGGTCTAGATGCTGCTTGATGTATTCAATCATCTCTTGGTGCGTCTCAAAATGAATGCCTTGGCAAAGATCACTGATCACCTTGGCGTCTGCACCATATGTGAGAACATGTTCAAATTTTTGTGGGGCAGCATGTTCCCCGACTTGACGATGAAGTGCAAGACTTTCCTCGCCCAATTCCGCCATATTACCTAAAATCAGCCAGCGTTGACCTGGGAAAGCGGCCAATAAATCAACTGCCGCTTTCATGGCTGGCACGCTCGCGTTGTAGCTGTCGTCAATCAATTTTATCTTTTCGCTCAGCGCTTCAACCTCGACGCGACCTTTCACTTTGTTCAAATGTTTAAGGCCAGCGCGAACCTCTTCTAATGTGGCGCCCATTTGTAACGCAATAATAGAAGCAGCGATCGCATTCGCAACGTTGTGTTGACCTATAATACCCAGAGACAGTTCAATTTCTTGTGAGCTTGCTGCGATATGTAAGTCAAAGCTTGCTTCACCTGCGGCGTTCAATACGATGTTAGAAGCGAAGAAGTCTGCATCAGTATTACTTTGTGAAAAAGTAATGACTTTCTTATCTGCTAACACTTCATCCCACTTGGCTTCACCATTGCTGTCTAGGTTAACAATCGCAATACCACCAGCTGAAAGGCCTTGGTAGATTTCACCTTTGGCTTGTTTCACGCCATCGATAGAACCAAAGCCTTCAAGGTGAGCGGCGGCTACATTGTTCACTAACGCGATATCTGGTTTTACTAACTGAGTCGTGTAAGCAATTTCACCTATATGATTAGCACCAAGCTCAATCACGGCATAATCATCATCCTGCTGTGAGCGCAATAATGTCAACGGAACACCAATATCATTATTGAAGTTACCCGCCGTGAATAACACTTTGCCTTTCAATTGCAGGATACTCGCAACCATTTCTTTTACGGTCGTTTTACCGCAACTTCCGGTGATGGCAACGGTAGGTGTTTTGCATGCTTGATGCACCCAAGAAGCAAACTCACCCAATGCAAGTTTGGTATCCGACACCACAATTTGCGGCACATTCACATCTAAGCGTTTTTCTACGAGTAAAGCACCGGCACCTGCATCTACCGCTTGTTGGCAAAAGTTGTGCGCATCAAAGCGCTCCCCAACTAACGCGACGAATAAAGCCCCACGCTCAATCGTTCGTGTATCAGTAGAAACCGCGTCGATAAGTAGCTCGTCGCCGAATCGCTCACCACGAGTGATGTCTGCAATTTGAGATAACGTTACTTTGATCATGAGGTCAATCCTAAAAGTTGCATTGCGGACTCGCGGTCGGAGTAATGAATCGTTTCGCCATTACGAATCTGATAATCTTCATGGCCCTTTCCAGCTAACAAGATAATGTCGTTTGGCGAAGCATTTTCAATGGCATAAGACAGCGCTTTGAAGCGGTCATGCTGAACAATCGCTTCAGCAGGTTTTGACAGCCCAGCTAACATATCTTTCACAATCTGAACCGGATCTTCGCTGCGTGGGTTATCGTCAGTCAACACCACTCTGTCGCCCAGACGCTCTGCAATTTCCGCCATCATTGGACGCTTACCTGCATCGCGATCGCCACCGCAGCCAAAAATAGCCCACAGCTGGCCTTCACAATGAACTCGTAAAGCTTGCAGCGCTTTTTCTAAAGCATCAGGAGTATGAGCATAATCGACCACGACTTTGGCACGATCCTCAGTTTGGAATAACTCCATTCGGCCGAGTACGGGTTGCAGTTGACCTGCAGTTTCGAGTAACGCTTGTTTCTCTTTACCTAAGCTTAATAAGGTCGCAAAAGCGAGCATTAAGTTGGTTGCATTAAACTCACCAATCAATGGCGCGTGCAATTCACCTGAGCCAAATTTACCATCGAACTTAATAGTAATCCCTGACTCTGCGTAACTGACTTCCGTCGCCCAAATTGCGCTTTCAAATTCAGTGTACGGCTTGAGCGAGACAGCGATCGCATTACTTAACTGCGACGCCCATTGATGACCGACTTCATCATCAACATTGATAATGGCACGTTCACATTGGTGTTGCGTGAACAACCCAAGCTTTGCATTGGCATACGCTTCCATCGTGCCATGATAATCTAAGTGGTCACGACTTAAGTTAGTAAACACGCCCGCCGCAAATGATAATGCTTTGACACGACCTTGCGTCAGGCCATGAGAAGATACTTCTAGCGCGGTGTATGTGGCTTGTTGATTTGCGAGAGAGGAGAGCGTTTTCTGAATTTCAACGGCATTCCCCGTTGTATTCGCAGCTTGTTGCAAGTTATTGAGGAAGCCATTTCCTGTTGTTCCCATTACCGCCGCTTTATGGTCAAGCAGTTCTAGCCATTGCGCTATTAACTGGGTAATGGTGGTTTTGCCGTTGGTGCCGGTGACACCAATCAAATCCATATCAGGGTAAGCATAGATCTTTCCAGCAATTGCGGATAAACGTTGGTCCAACCTATCAATGTAAATGACGGGAACATCATCAATGATTTCCACCGTACCATGTGTTTTGACATCGCAGGCTTGCGCCAGGGCTGCATTTGCACCTTGCTCAATTGCAGAGGCAATGAATTTACGCCCATCCACAACATGGCCAATCACTGCTACAAACGTGGTTCCAGGTTGAACTCTTCGGCTGTCGAGCTCCAATTCAGAAACAAGAACGGACGATAAGCTAGGGCAATCCACCCAAGGGGAAAGCAGCACGTCCATACTGATGGCTTTAGTCATATTTGTTCTCCGAGCTTTGGCTCAGGTTTTCTTAATTTTGTTTGCTCAGTAAACCACAGGGCTTACTGTTGGAATTTGTTTTCGTCAGGTGCAACATTGAGTATTTGTAGCGCGCCTTTCATGATTTCAGAGAAGACAGGAGACGCTACCGAACCACCATAGTAGTCATCGCCTTGAGGCTCATTTACGATCACTACTAAAGCAATTCGCGGATCGCTAACCGGAGCAAGCCCAGCCGTGTAGGTGATGTACTCATCGCTGTACCCACCGGCAGAAGCTTTACGTGATGTACCTGTTTTCGCTCCCACTCGATAACCAGGAACTGCCGCTCTGCGAGCCGAGCCCCCTTTTTGAGTTACGGTTTCCAACATGTCTAATACTTGACGCGCATACTTCGCACTCACCACTTGGCGTGACATGTCATGATCATTGCTTTCGATAATATGAATAGGCTCGTATTTGCCAAGGTTTCCAAGCGTCGCATAAGCATGGGCTAGCTGGATTGGTGTAATTGATAGACCATAACCAAACGCAATCGTGGCGCGCTCGATTGGCGACCAACGAGTTCGTGTAGGAAAAATACCCGTCACTTCCCCAACTAGGTTTAGGCCAGAAAGCTCACCAAAACCCACTGAACTGTACAACCCTAGGAGCGCCTCTACCGGCATTTGCATTGCTAGCTTCGTCACACCGATATTACTCGACTTTTTAAGGATCGTGGTCAAGCTCGCTTTGCCTACGCGAGAGACATCTCTGACTCGACTACCACCTAAACGTAGGACACCATTACCGGTATCTACGATGGTATCTTTATCGGCTATCCCATTTTCTAAGGCGGCTAAAATAACGAAAGGCTTAATGGTCGAACCGGGCTCCATTGAGTCCGTGATCACTCGGTTACGCATTTGATAGCTTTGCCAATCGCTACGATTGTTAGGGTTGTAAGAAGGAGCATTAACCATGGCCAATACGGCGCCCGTTTTTACATCCAACATGACAACAGAACCTGAAGTGGCGCGGTGGTCCGCAACGGCTTGCTTAATCGCACGATACGCAATCGCCTGTAGACGCTGATCGATAGTTAACTGAAGTGATTTACCTTCTTGCTTGTCTTGCCAAGCAATGTTTTCCACAACACGACCATAACGGTCTTTACGAATAGTTTTCTTACCCGCCGCGCCAGTGAGCCACTCATCGTAGCTACGCTCCACACCTTCTAGGCCATGCCCGTCAATGCCTGTCACACCGACTAAGTGAGCACTAACCTCACCTGCAGGATAATAACGACGAGATTCCGACTTAAGGCCAACACCTGGCAGCTTTAACTCACGAATATAGTTCGCCATGGCCGGACTGACCTGGCGCTGCAAGTAGATAAAGCGGCGTTTTTCATTGCGCTTGATTTTGTCTATTAACCCTTGTCGGTCAATACCAAGAACATCCGCTAATGCATGCCAACTTTTGGTCTGGCTTAACGCGTTTTCTTTAAATATCGTGGCAGGATCTGCCCAAACCGCCTCAACCGGTACACTGACAGCAAGCGGCTCACCATTTCGATCCGAAATAATACCGCGAGCAGAAGGAATGGATTTAACACGAACCGAACGTAGGTCACCTTGTTTAATCAGGTTATCTGGCTCAATGATTTGGATGTAGGCTACGCGTGCCACCAAAAGGGCAAATGCACAAAAAACAAAAAACAGTAATAGATGGAAGCGCCAACGAATCAAGAAAGATTCTTCGACCGCCACTTTCACTGCTTTGTTATCGGTTTTCTTATCCCCCGTAGCCGCTTTCTCTTTTGCTACAGGTTTACGCTTATTGGCTTGTTTCGTGTTGGATTTTTTTCTAATCATTTGAGCGTGACAACCACTTCTTTATCGCCATCAGGTCGTTTCATTTCAAGTTCTTTTTTGGCAAGGTCTTGAACACGACTGTGTTCCGCGAGGGCAGTTTCTTCCAACATTAAGTTACGCCATTCGCTATCTAATCGTTCTCGTTCAACCAACGTATGGTCTTTCTCGGTGATCGCTTGACGCGCATGGTGGGTAGCAAATACCACTCCCATTGCCGATGCCACGATCAATAGCAACAACAGTAATGGCCAGCGACCAACAGTGAGGAGATCCGTTGCAATCAACTTAGCAAGATTAGGAGTGGATTTCGTCATAATAATTAAAGCTTTTCTGCAATTCTTAACACAGAGCTGCGCGAACGAGGGTTCATTTCAATTTCTTGTTTGCTTGGTTTAATCGCTTTGCTCACCGCTTTCATATTCGCACTACCAAGAGCACGAATTTGCTCTTCCGTCATTGGAATACCGTGTGGCACTTCAGGCCCTTTGCTCTCTTTACGGATAAAACGTTTGACCATACGGTCTTCCAGAGAGTGGAAGCTAATCACAGATAAACGGCCTTCAGGAGCAAGAATGCTCGCCGCGCCTTTAAGTGCCGTATCAATTTCTTCTAACTCACTGTTGATGTAAATACGAAAAGCCTGGAAAGCACGAGTCGCAGGGTGTTTTTTCTCTTTAAAACTTTTCGGTGCGGCATCTGAAATCAATTTTGCCAGCTGACCAGTGCGAACCATTGGCTCATTTTCTTCATCTTCACGGTAGGCAACAATCGCTTTTGCAATACGGCGCGCATGTTTATCTTCCCCGAACTCGCGAATGACCCAAGTGATATCATCGAGGTCTGCTTCCATCAACCATTGAGATACTGGAATACCTGATGTCGGGTCCATACGCATATCTAGCGGACCATCTTTCATAAAGCTAAAGCCACGCTCTGCGTCGTCTAACTGAGGAGAAGAAACGCCTAAATCCAGAAGAACACCATCCACTTTTCCAACTAGCCCATACTCTTCAGCATACTCAGCAATACCAGAAAATGGACCATGAATAATGGTGAAGCGAGGGTCATTGATTTTGCCTGCCTCAGCGATCGCTTGAGGGTCACGGTCGATACTGTACAGTCGGCCATTTTCACCGAGTTTAGATAGAATTGTCCGGCTGTGACCGCCACGGCCAAATGTTCCATCAATATAGACGCCGTCTGGTTTGATAGCTAAGCCATCAATGGATTCATTTAATAACACGGAAATATGTTGGAAGGTTTCGGTCATAGCTTTCTCGTTGAATGATCTTGAAGCGATTCTTTAGTGTACTGATTTCCTACATCATCGCCACCACAAGTCTAAAGTTAGACGTGATTTACGCCAAGTTTATTGGTAATGACATAGTTTGCGTCAATTAAATGCAAAAAACCCATCACTACCGAAGTAGAGATGGGTCTCGAATAGGTGGAGCCGACACATAAGCCGGGTTCTGTTCCGCTTGCGCGGCGGTAGCCATTCGTCTAGGCCAGCAATCACTCACTGGCTCGAGCAACCTACCCGCCTCCTTACGCGAGCAACGCAATGTGGAGGCCTATTTGGTCTTGCTTCAGGTGGAGTTTACCCTGCTACGAACTATTGCTAGTCGTCCGGTGCGCTCTTACCGCACCCTTTCACCCTTACCTGTACCCTTACGGGCCATCGGCGGTCTTCTCTCTGCTGCACTTGTCGTAGGCTTGCGCCCCCCAGGCGTTACCTGGCACCTTGCTCTATGAAGCCCGGACTTTCCTCCCCTTTGTCAGTCTCCCGAAGGACGTCAACGTCAGTCTCCCAAAGGGACTTCGACGTCAGTCTCCCGAAGGACATCAACAAAGCAGCGACTACCCAGTCAGCTCCGAGGGCGGATTGTATAGAGTTCTCACTTCAGAGTCTAGTTAGATCACAGATATGATGAAATGAATGCACTAAGTGATGACTTTTTAGTCAGCGCGCCAAAAATAGATAATAAAAAGGCCGATTCCTAAACATCAGCCCTCATTGACCATTTATCTCGCTAGCGGCACTTAGTCTAAGTTTTCTAAGCCCCATTTATATAGCGCATTCTTCTTCAAGTTATGTATTTCTGCCACCAAAGCAGCTGCTTTTTTCAAAGGCAGCTCTTTGGTCAAAATGCCTAACGTGCGTAAAGCATCTTCAGGTAGTGAGTCGTCTGTTGTTTCACGATGGCCATGTACCAACAATACCATTTCACCACGCTGTTGGTTATCGTCACTTTTCACCCATTCAATCAGCTCACCTAACGGCATGCCTTGAATGGTTTCAAAGGTTTTTGTTAGCTCTCTTGCCAACACAACTTCTCTATCTGGGCCAAGAACGTCTAACATGTCTTGTAGAGAGTCTAAAATACGGTGCGGTGACTCGTAAAAAATACACGTACGCTCTACCGAAGCAATCTCTAGGAATTTATCCTTACGACCTTTGCTTTTCGGTGGTAAAAAACCTTCGAAGCTAAAGCGATCAGATGGCAAGCCAGAGGCACTTAACGCCGTAATGACCGCACAGGCACCTGGAAGAGGCACAACTCTAACGCCCGCTTGACGACATTTTGTCACCAAATGGTATCCTGGGTCGCTGATAAGTGGCGTACCAGCGTCAGAAACTAAGGCGATAGACTGACCGGAAAGCAGCTTTTCTACCAAAACTTGTGCTTTTTGCTGCTCATTGTGGTCATGTAGAGCAAAAGTTTTGGTTTGAATATTGAAGTGAGACAGTAATTTGCCCGTATGTCGAGTATCCTCAGCGGCAATGATGTCCACAGTCGACAGAATTTCGATAGCACGTTGGGTGATATCCGCTAAATTTCCGATTGGAGTCGGTACGATATAGAGAGTTGGCCCCTCATTCGGCAACTTATTTTTATCTGTCATTTGTTTACCATCACTTCAACGATTAATATAGAGACAATTTTGTACAAAATTATAGAGAACTCACGGCAATGATTAACCATAAGAGACTCAGTGTACCACGCATACTTACTCCTGTTGCACTAGCAATTACGCTCGCCGCCTGTTCTTCAGGTCCAAGACAGCCTGATGGCGTTGATGTAACACTTGAGCCTACTCAGTCTGTTCAGAACTATATGATCCAAGCTGATAGCACGGAAGGCAGTTTACAAAATGACTGGTTGATCATGGCAACCAAAGCCGCGATTCAAGCAAACCAGTTTGATCAAGCAGAAATGTTGATCAAGCGCCTGGCTCGTCAACAGTTAACCGAAGTTCAGCAAGCAGAGTGGCAACTAGCGCGTGCGACCATACAGCAAAAACAGGGTAATTACTCTCAGTTGCTGCAATTGTTGAATTTTAAACCTTGGTGGAAGTTACCAAATGAGCAATGGAAAGACTATTACTTGATGCGTGCCGACGCTTATCAAGGTCTTAACCAAGCGTTTGAGGCAAACCGCCAACTGGTTGCATTTGGCCAATATGCATCGTCCGCGGAGCAGAGAGAGATTTCTAGCCGTATTTGGATGAACTTTGGCAGCTATTCCGAGTACGAACTGACCTCATTAGAAACAGAGCCAAATGAAGATGTTTTGGATGGTTGGCTACAACTCGCTATTTATGCGAAAACGTTGTCGGGCAACTTATCTCAACTAAAAAATACCCTAGAACGCTGGTTAAACGAGAACCCATCGCACCCAGCCGCTATCTACACACCAGAAGAGATTCAAAACATTCTCTCTCTAGACATCGTTAAACCAAACAACACCGCTTTGTTACTGCCGCTTACTGGTAAATTCTCGCCACAAGCGCAATTAATTCGTGATGGTTTTGTGTTTGCGATGATGAATGATCGTAACCGTGATCCAAGCGCTACCCTCACGGTAATAGACACTAATGCGTATAACGCCGACCAAATTAAACAACGTTTGATCAATGAAAACATCGACTTTGTTGTTGGTCCCCTAGAAAAAGAAAACGTTGAGCTATTGCACACAACCATGGATGGCTCAGAAAATGGTCCTACGATTCCAGCCCTTGCGCTAAATATTCCCGAAGATGTGCAACCAGATAGCAATATTTGCTACTTGGCATTATCACCAGAACAAGAAGCCGCACAGGCAGCGAAACACTTGTTCAGCGAAGGCTATAACTTCCCTCTGATCCTGGCACCAAAGGGCAGCTTTGGTGAGCGCGTAACTGAAGCGTTCAACAAAGAATGGCGCAAGTACAGCTCTAATAAAGTCGCAGCAAGTTATTTTGGCGACAAGCGCCAACTTCAAAAAGACATCAATGAAGTATTTGGTCTGCAAGAAAGCAAACAACGTATTGCTCAGATGCAATCACTAATGCGTATCAAGCTTGAAACACAGCCACGTAGCCGTCGTGATGTCGATGCGGTTTATATTGTTGCTAGAAGCACGGAACTGACTTTGATCAAGCCATTTATTGAGGTAGCGATTAACCCAGACGCCAAAGCTCCTCAAATTTTCTCTAGCTCGCGTAGCAACAGTGGCGGCGCGACTTACGAAGATCTAACAGGCATCATCTACAGCGATATCCCATTACTGATTGACCCAGACCCTAGCGTGACCGCTGAAATGAACGAGCTGTGGTCAGAGCAATCTAACATGGAAAAACGTTTGAAAGCACTGGGTATGGATGCGTATAAATTGATTGGGGAGCTGCCACAAATGAAGGTCGTTCCGGGCTACTCAGTTGGCGGCCAAACCGGTATTTTAAGTATCGACAATAATTGTGTTGTACAGCGTGAGCTAAGCTGGGCTGAGCGTGGGGCTCTTTAGTAAGCGCCAAATCGGAAATCAATATGAAGCTCTGGCGAAGCAGTATTTACAACGCCAGGGCTTAAACTTTATTGAACAAAATTTTCTGACTAAGGTCGGTGAGATTGATTTAATCTTCCAACAAGGTGAAACTATTGTGTTTGTTGAAGTCAAATACCGTAAGAACAATCACTTTGGCTCGGCAGCAGAAATGGTGACGCACGCTAAAATGCGCAAGCTAGTCAAAACCGCACAAGTTTGGCTTAGCCAACAAAAGCGCTTAAAACACAATATCGATTATCGATTTGATGTCATCGCCATTCATGATAATGGGCGAGATATCAACTGGATAGAAAACGCAATCTCTGAAGGATAAGCGATGCTAGACAGCATTAAAGACAGCTTTACAGAAAGTATTCAAATTCAAATCGCAGCAGCAGAGGCGCTGCCTGATGCCATTACTCATGCAGCTCAAGCGATGGTGTCGAGCCTGCTTAATGGCAATAAAATTTTATGTTGTGGTAATGGCGGCAGTGCTTCAAACGCTCAACAATTTGTTTCTTGTCTTTTAAACCGTTTTGAAACTGAGCGCCCTAGCCTACCAGCAATGGCCTTAACCGCCGATAATACCACCCTAACCGCAGTGGCCAACGATTACCACTACCAGGAAATCTTCTCAAAACAGGTACGAGCGTTTGGTCAACCAGGCGACATTTTGCTTGCCATGTCGACTAGCGGTAACAGTAAAAATATTATCAAAGCGATGGAAGCAGCCGTAACTCGAGACATGACGATTATCGCGCTAACAGGAAAAGATGGCGGAGAGATGGCAGGACTGCTCGGTGAGAACGACGTCGAAATTCGTATTCCATCACACCGCACTGCACGTATTCACGAAGTACATATGGTAACACTCCATTGCCTTTGTGATCTTATTGACCAAGTGCTTTTCCCTGCTCACGAAGAGTAACCAAGACTGAGAGTCAGAATTATGATACGTAGCCTTGTTATCTTATTAACAGCATTGAGTTTAAGTGGTTGCGCAGGTTTGTTTATCGCAGGTGCAGCAACCACAGCGAATATTGTCACGGACACACGCACGACAAAACAAATCTGGCAGGACAATAACATCGAATTCGAAGTTGCGGCGATCGGCAATAAAGCACCGTTTAAAGGTGAAGTTCGTGTCGTTGCCAGTTCATATAATGGGACTGTAGTCCTTATGGGACAAGCTCCGACACAAGACCTTATCCTTGCTTTAGAGCGAAGGGCTCGAGAAGTTAGTGGTGTAAAAGTCATACACAATCAAATCAAACAAAAAGAGCCACTCACTGTTACCCAGATTAGCAATGACAGCTGGATCACAACCAAAGTAAAGTCAGCTTTGCTTACTGATTCTGAGCTTAATGGTGTTAAGGTTAAAGTGATCACCGAAGATGGCGACGTTTTTCTGTTTGGTTATGTCACGCCAGAGCAAGGCGATCGAGCGACAGAAATCGCGCGTAATATCTCAGGCGTAAAACAAGTCATTAAAGGGTTCCAATACGGCGAAATGGAGCCTGTTGAAGTAGACTTACCGAGTGACGGTGTACAAACAATAGAAAGTGAGGCAAGTACAGAAAGTGAAAAGAACGTCGAAGTCTTTACGATTAGTGAGTAATTTCCAAAGTCTGGCTTGAAATCATCTTCAACAAGTTAAAAAGAAAAAAGCAGCGTAACGCTGCTTTTTTATTATTTAATCACTCTTAAGCTTGGTTTGCCTTTTGGTCGAGGAGCATCGTCCTCTTCGGCATCTGAATCAGAAACTAACTCAGAAGGCTCATCGCTAACCGTTGTGAACGATGGGGATGATTCTTCCTCGGTCATCGCTTCTTCTTCGATGTGAGTGTACGCTTCTTCTGGTTCAAACATAGTACCAGCACCATTCTCACGTGCATAAATAGCTTGAACAGCATACACAGGCACGATCACTGAGTGCGGACGACCGCTAAAGCGAGCATGGAAGGTAATCGCATCATTACCTAACTCAAGATTACCCACTGCACGTGGCGCAATATTCAAAATAATTTGACCATCTTGAATAAATTCAACCGGGACACGCACCCCTGGCATTGTTGCATCCACAACCAAGTGAGGAGTCAAGTCATTGTCTACTAACCAGTCGTAAAATGCGCGAAGCATATACGGGCGGCGAGCAGTCATTTTTGCAATATCCATAACGTGTTTTAAATCGCTTAGCGAACTAGGCGCATTTCACGTTCAGCTTCAGTCAAAGAAGCAAGGAACGAATCACGTTCAAATACGCGGTTCATGTATACCTTGATTTCTTTTGAACCAGGGCCAACAAGATCGATACCAAGTTGAGGCAAACGCCACAATAGTGGAGCTAGGTAACAATCGATCAAGCTGAATTCTTCGCTCATGAAGTACTCATATTCAGCAAAAATTGGCGCTAACGTCAGAAGATCATTACGCAGCTTTGTGCGTGCTTTTTCTGATTCTTCCGCATTACCTTTCATCACTTTTTCAGCGAGTGAATACCAGTTGCGTTCGATACGGTACATCATCAAGCGGCTGTTGCCACGAGCAACAGGGTAAACCGGCATTAGAGGTGGATGAGGGAAACGCTCGTCCAAGTACTCCATGATGATTTTTGAATCGTAAAGAGCTAGCTCACGGTCAACAAGAGTTGGCACTGATTTATATGGGTTTAGCTCAACAAGCTCAGCAGGAAGGTTTGCTTCGTCAACAAGCTCAACTTCAACACTTACGCCTTTTTCAGCTAGTACAATGCGAACCTGATGGCTATACAAATCTGATGCACTTGAGAAAAGAGTCATCACAGAACGTTTATTGGCAGCTACAGCCATGGAGCCCTCCAGTACACTTACAAATAAAAACAATGGAGGCTAAGCCTCCATTGTACATCAATTAAAATTGGGAATTAGCACGGTATTTTAGCACAATTAATGCACATCGCGCCAATACTCTTTCTTGAGCATCACAACAACGATGGTTAGAAGCACTAAGAAGCCCATTACCCACCAGCCTAAAGCATGACGCTCAAGCTGCACTGGGTCACCTGAATAAACTAAGAAGTTAACGAGATCGCCAACCGCTTTGTCATATTCGCCTTCACTCAGCTCACCCGTGCCATCGGTTTCAGTACCAACAACAACTTGTACTTCTTCGCCATCTACGATTTTCGTATCGTAAATCGGCGTCGGGATGCCCTGTAGCTCTTCAAGTACATGCGGCATACCAACACTCGGGAAGACGATGTTGTTCACGCCGAATGGACGAGATGGATCAACATAGAAAGAGCGTAAGTAAGTGTATAACCAATCAGCACCACGAACTCGTGCAACCAACGTAAGATCTGGTGGTGGAGCACCAAACCAGTTTGCCGCTTGCTTCGGTGGCATAGCATTGACCATTAGATCACCGATTTTCGCTTCAGGATTGAAAATCAGGTTTTCTTTCATTAAGTCTGTTGGAATTTCCAAGTCTGTTGCTACACGCTCGTAACGCTGGTATTGCGTAGAGTGACAAGCAAAACAGTAGTTCATGAACAACTTCGCGCCGTTTTGTAGCGAAGCTTTATCCGTAAGGTCAACATTCGCTTTATCCAGCGGAACATTGGCCCCAGCTGCCATCGCTAGTGATGGCAACATAGCAAATAGAATTACAATCCACTTCTTCATTTGAATGTCACCCTCTCTGGTAATGGTTTGGTTGCTTCATTTTTGCTGTAGAAGAACAGCAACACAAAGAACATGAAGTAACACAAGCTAAAGATCTGAGATAGTAGTGTGTACGTTGGTGTCGCAGGTAACGCACCTAAAATGCCCAGAGCGATAAAGGCGATAGTGAACTGTACAATATTCAATAGATGAAGTTTGCTACGGTAACGGTATGAACGAACTTTACAACGATCCAACCAAGGTAGAACAAACAGCACTGCAATTGACGCGCCCATTAGGATAACACCTAATAGTTTGTCTGGAACCGCACGTAAGATTGCGTAGAACGGCGTGAAGTACCATACCGGAGCAATATGCTCTGGTGTCTTCAGTGGGTTTGCAGCTTCAAAGTTAGGCGGCTCAAGGAAGTACCCACCCATTTCTGGGTTAAAGAACAGCACGTAACAGAAGAAGAACAAGAAACCAGCGACACCGACCAAGTCCTTAACCGTGCCGTACGGATGGAAAGGAATCGAATCAATGATGTCATATTTCTTCGTATAGTAATCGTGGAACTTGAATTGCGTTTTGTAATCGTCGCCCATTGAGCCTTTTGGCAGCTTAGTTTCGATACCATCCGGGTTGTTTGAGCCTACTTCGTGCAGCGCCAATACGTGCAGAACAACAAGAAGAAGCAAAACAATAGGCAGGGCAATAACGTGTAGTGCGAAGAAACGGTTTAGCGTTGCACCAGAGATGATGTAGTCACCACGAATCCAAAGCGTTAGGTCATCACCGATAACAGGAATAGCACCAAACAGGGAAATGATTACCTGTGCACCCCAGTATGACATCTGACCCCATGGAAGTAGGTAACCCATGAACGCTTCAGCCATGAGAACAAGAAAGATCAACATACCGAAGATCCACAATAGTTCACGAGGTTTTTGGTATGAACCGTAGATCAAACCACGGAACATGTGAAGATACACAACAACGAAAAACGCTGACGCGCCAGTGGAATGCATGTAACGCAGAAGCCAACCGTACTCTACATCACGCATAATGTATTCGATAGACGCAAATGCACCGTCACCTGAAGGAACATAGTTCATCGTTAGCCAAATACCCGTTAGGATTTGGTTAACAAGAACCAGCATCGCCAGAGAACCGAAAAGGTACCAAAAGTTGAAGTTCTTAGGCATTGGGTATTCAGACAAATGCTTTTTATAAGCATTCATTGCAGGAATACGCTTTTCAACCCAATCTAACATTGCTTGCATTATGCATCTCCCTCATCAACACCCACAATGAGCTTGGTATCGCTCAAATACATGTGCTTAGGAACGACAAGGTTCAACGGAGCAGGTACTCCTTGGAACACTCGACCAGCCATGTCGAACTTAGAACCATGACAAGGACAGAAGAAGCCAGATCTTACGCCCTGCACCTGCTCTGAGAAAGAGTCAGGTAGATAGGTTGGTGAACAACCTAAGTGGGTACAGAAACCAACTGCGACGAAAAACTCTTCCTTAATCGAACGAAACTCATTCTGAGCGTACTCAGGCTGCTGCTCCATTTCAGATTGTGGATCGCGAAGCTTATCACCGATCGATTTTAAGTTATCCAGAACGCTTTGAGTGCGGCGAACAATCCATACAGGTTTTCCCTGCCACTCAACACGAACCAGCTGACCTGGTTCAATTTTACTTATATCCACTTCCACCGGTGCGCCCGCCGCTTTGGCTTTAGCACTCGGATTCCATGATTTGATAAAAGGCACGGCGACGGCGACTGCCCCTAACCCACCAACAACTGCCGTTGTAGCGGTTAGAAAACGCCTGCGACCGTTATTTAAAGGCGCGTTGCTCATCCAAACATTCTCCCATTTGCTCCCTTTGGATCGTTATTATTCCGCTTATAAGAGCATGGCTAACAAATAATGAATTTAGTTCTATTTATTGGAGGGAAATGATAAAGAAAACCCTACTTTTTGACAAGATAAAGCTACCTTTTTGTAACATTTGTGAGGCAAATCGCTCGCGTCGTCACAAAAGCGGCAGAATTATAAAAAATTGATGTGATTTGTAACAAGAAAGCACCACATAGAAGCCCCGCTGAAAGCAGATAAAACCTTTTATCTTGGTAGTTTTCAGTTAATTACACAGAGAAATATTTCGTATTACGCGTTCAGCTTACTGTGTTTATATTTTCAATTTTGTAGCACGCAGAATGCTCAAAAAGGAGCGTAAGTCATTTTAAAACATGTTACAGGAAGAATAAGATACAAAGACATTCTTGCTGATGAATACATCTATGCTGCATCGCAAGAGAAAGCGTGGTGAGTCGCGATTAAATAAGGCACAGATATAAAACGGCACTGGCAACCTTTCGACGAAGAGGACGAATAAGAAGGCCTGCTCGGAGTGTGATGATAAGTGAAGGCTGTTCGTTGCTTTAAATACAAAAAAGCCCGGCATAGAGCCGAGCTTTTGGTACACAGTTTCCAGAGTAACTCTGAAAGCATAATTCCCGATAAGAGGAAATTAACGCTTAGAGAACTGTGGACGACGACGTGCTTTACGTAGACCAACTTTCTTACGTTCAACGCAACGAGCGTCACGAGTAACGTAGCCAGCTGCGCGTAGAGCAGGACGTAGAGACTCATCGTATTCCATAAGCGCGCGAGTGATACCGTGACGGATAGCACCAGCTTGACCAGAAATACCGCCGCCTTTAACTGTTACGTAAAGGTCTAGCTTTTCAGTTAGTTCAACTAGCTCTAGAGGTTGTTGTACAACCATACGTGCTGTTGGACGACCGAAGTATTCGTCAAGGTTACGCTTGTTTACTACAATGTTACCGCTGCCTGGTTTAATGAAAACACGTGCAGCTGAGCTTTTGCGACGGCCAGTGCCGTAGTATTGATTCTCTGCCATTTTCGAAATCCCCAATTAGATGTCTAGTACTTGTGGTTGTTGAGCAACATGGTTGTGCTCAGCGCCCGCGTAAACTTTTAGCTTACGGTACATAGCACGGCCTAGAGGACCACGTGGAAGCATGCCTTTAACTGCAAGCTCAAGAGCCATCTCAGGTTTACGATCGATCAACTTTTCAAAAGTGATAGATTTTAGACCACCTGGGAATTCAGAGTGACGGTAGTACACTTTGTTCTTAGCTTTGTTACCAGTTACAGCAACTTTCTCAGCGTTGATAACGATGATGTAATCACCAGTGTCAACGTGAGGAGTGTATTCAGCTTTATGTTTGCCACGTAGGCGAGATGCAATTTCACTTGCTAGACGGCCAAGAGTTTTACCTTCAGCGTCTACAACGTACCAGTCGCGTTTTACAGTTTCTGGTTTAGCAACGAAAGTTTTCATGCTAACAATAACCCGTTAATTAAATTTTAAACTTTAAAGGAACACCCAATAGTGCTCCCACACTGTCTAAGAGCCCAGTCATCACCCCTTCGAGTCGTTGGTACTCTCGACCTTCAATTTCGAAATAACTTCGATAATCAGGTCTGCAGTAACGGTGGGTCGCAGGATTATAGAGAAGAGCGAAGAAAAAATCACCTTTTTTTGCGCCAAATCACTAATTTTTTCTTCACTTTTTAAGAACCCATTGGATCTAGGCCAAATGTTCACGCGCGAGATACTCATGACTTTGCATCTCAGTAAGCCGAGACAAACAGCGCTTAAATTCGAACTCTAACTGCCCGTCAGTATATAAATCGGCCATTGGCACTTCAGCAGAAATAATCAACTTAACATTGCGCTCGTAAAACTCATCGACCAGCGCGATAAAGCGTCTCGCCGCATCATCTATTTTTCGGTTCATTTGTTGAACATCTGCCAGTAATACCGTGTGGTAAATACGAGACAATTCAATGTAGTCATTTTGACTGCGAGCAGTTTGACACAACTGAGCAAACGACGCATGCAGCACCCCGTCGCTTGCTTCAATCACCGCTAGTTGACGGTGGTTAACTTCGATTTGATGAGCAACAAACTGACGCTCTCCAGTCAGCTGCTGATAATATTTGTTAAGGTTTATGCTAGCCTGCTCATCAAGCGGGTAATGGTATATTTCAGCCTGTTCTAACGTTCTTAAGCGATAATCAACGCCACTATCGACATTCAACACTTCACAACGTGCCAAAATCATATCGATCGCGGGCAAAAAGCGCGCTCTTTGCAAACCGTTACGATATAAGTTCTGCGGCTCAATGTTTGAAGTCGCGACTAGGATCATCTGCCGCTTGAACATTTCTTGAAGTAGCGTTGCAAGGAGCATCGCATCAGTAATGTCGGAAACAAAAAATTCATCAAAACAAACCACATCTGCTTCTTCTTTAAATTTATCCGCCACTTTTGATAGAGGATTTTCGACATCACCTAACAGCTTCAACTCATCATGTACTCGATACATAAATCGATGGAAGTGGACGCGCATTTTTCTTTGGGTCGGTAAAGCATCAAAAAATGCGTCCATAAGGTAGGTTTTACCGCGACCTACCCCACCCCAAAAGTAAAGGCCTTTTGGTGGTTCAGGCTTGTCGATTTTTTTCCCCATTAGCTTTTGCCATTTGGAAAGCTGAGGCACAGGCGCTGACTGAAATTCAACGATAGCATGGTAAAGCTTGTCTAATGCAACGACCGCTTGATACTGAGCTTCATCACGCTGAAATCCGTGTTCTGCTATGTCTTTTTGATATTGTTGTAGTGGTGTCATCGTATTAAGTCGTATAGAGGTATAGAGAAAAGGGTTACCTCGGGGTCAACTTTGAGAATAGAGAGAAGTAGTTATCAGTCCCCGAAGACATACTGCTATTTTTCTTTATCGGCTGTTCAAGCCATAGTAACATGGACGAGCACCGCGTGTAACTAAGTAGTAAAAGACTTGTTAAAACAACTATAAGGAGCAGTTATGCCTTGGATTTATGCCATTGTGGGTTTGCTGGTCGGTACAATCGTAGGCGTAGTCATTAGTAGACTAACCACCCCTGAATACAAGAAACAAAAGTCTGTGCAGAAAGAACTTGAAGCGGCCAAGTTTGAATTAGAGCAACAACGTCAAGAGCTCGTCGATCATTTTGCACAAACCGCAGAAATGTTGGACACCCTAGGTAAAGATTACACCAAGCTATACCAACATATGGCCAAGACCTCTTCTGAGCTTTTGCCAAACTTACCAGAACAAGACAACCCGTTTGATAAGAAAACGGCAATGTCGTCTGAAACCATTGCAGAAGATCAACCAGAGTTTAACGAACAACCAAAAGACTACGCTAATGGCGCCACCGGTCTTTTGAAGGATCAAGAGAAAGAAATCATTAATGCTCCCGAAGCGGTAACCGCAAAAGCATCATAATCCTCTCTTACTTCTATCTAGGGCCGATACATTTGTATCGGCCCTTTTTTGAACTTTTTCACCTCACCTTCGCTCTAACTTGGATGTGCACTGCCTCCCCTTTTGATTGTCCGAACTAGACCCTATATTAGTTATTAACAAAGTGAACTAACCGTTCGGATATTTCTTTTTGGCAGACATGTTTCAAGAGGAGTTATTGGATGAAAAAACCACTGCTTGCGCTCACCGTTCTATCTCTGAGTTTGGGGTCGATTATTGCCCCAGTTCAAGCCACTGCCGCATTACCTTTGAATGTGGATGGCCAACAGTTACCTAGCTTGGCACCAATGCTTGAGAAGGTGACCCCAGCTGTTGTGAGTATTGCTGTAGAAGGTAAACAAGTACAAACCAGTCGCATTCCCGAGCAATTTCAATTTTTCTTTGGCCCAGACTTTCCTATGGAACAAAGGCGAGAGCGCCCGTTCAGAGGTTTAGGGTCTGGTGTCATTATTGATGCGAAGAAAGGCCATATTGTCACTAACTACCATGTGATCAAGGGGGCAGATGAGATTCGAGTTCGCCTCTTTGACGGGCGCGAGTATGACGCTACGCTCGTTGGCGGTGATGAAATGGCCGATGTTGCGTTACTTAAATTAGAGAAAGCGAAAAACTTAACGCAGATTAAAGTCGCGGATTCCGACAAACTGCGTGTCGGTGACTTTACGGTTGCGATTGGTAACCCATTTGGACTCGGTCAAACTGTGACTTCGGGTATTGTTTCAGCCCTTGGTCGTAGTGGCTTAAACGTTGAAAACTTCGAAAACTTCATCCAAACCGATGCCGCAATTAACAGCGGTAACTCTGGTGGTGCATTGGTCAACCTTAATGGTGAGCTGATCGGTATTAATACTGCGATTTTAGGCCCTAACGGCGGTAATGTGGGTATTGGCTTTGCGATTCCATCAAACATGATGAAAAACCTCACTGATCAAATTCTAGAGTTTGGTGAAGTCAAACGCGGCATGTTGGGTGTGCAAGGTGGCGAAGTAACCTCTGAGCTAGCTGATGCATTGGGTTACGAGTCGAGTAAAGGGGCCTTTATTGGTCAAGTCGTACCGGACAGCGCAGCCGATAAAGCAGGGTTAAAAGCCGGTGACGTAATTGTATCGGTGAACGGCAAAGCGATTAATACTTTCTCAGAGCTCCGCGCAAAAGTGGCAACACTGGGCGCAGGTAAAGAAATCACATTAGGTGTGGTTCGAGATGGTAAGAATAAAACCTTTGATGTAACGCTTGGCGAATCTACGAATATGAAAGCTAAAGCGGAGACATTACATGAGGGACTCAAAGGTGCGGAATTAAGCAATACAACACCAAGTGATGTAATCCAAGGTGTTAAAGTATCGAGCGTTGCAGATAACTCTCCGGCTGCTCAATATCAATTACAACAAGGTGACATTATTATCGGTGTGAACCGTCAACGAGTGAAAAACCTTGCCGAGCTTCGTACAATCGTAGAGAAACACAAAGGTGTACTGGCTCTTAATATTCAACGTGGTGAACGTACTATTTATCTTGTCATTCGTTAACCACTTTCAAAGTGATAGAAAATAAGGTTTTCGATGCATAATGCTGAGTGATAAGGCTCGATCACTTTTCCTTATCGCTCAATAACTAATGAAAAGGGCAGCGCGATGACGTGCTGCCCTTTTGTTATTTTTCAATGTAATGCTATTCTTCATCTTCGATGCCATTTTGGCGCTCACGCATGGAGAGGATATGCTCAGCTTTTTATTACGTTCTGTCTTTTTAGGCTTGGCTACTGCCGCAGTGGTATTACTGGCGGTTCCATCTTTGCGCAACAACGTAATTCCTGCCGCGCTTGATCCTCAACCTGTTAATATCGCATCAGTCGAGTTGACGTTTAATCAAGCGGTCCGAAGAGCAGCGCCTGCAGTGGTAAACATCTACAGTCGTAAGTATGTTGAGAATGATCGCAGTAAACTCTCGACTCAAGGCCTGGGGTCAGGTGTCATTGTTAGTGAGAAAGGCTACATCATTACTAACTATCATGTGGTTGCTCAAGCTGATCAAATTGTTGTGGCATTACAAGACGGCAGAGCCGCAGCGGCTCAGCTCGTAGGGACAGACAAACGTACTGATATAGCCGTGCTGCGTGTCGAAGGTTCGAATTTGCCCGTAATCCCTCTGAACTCTAATTACAAACCACAAGTGGGCGACGTAGTACTAGCCATCGGTAACCCATACAACCTTGGACAAACCACAACGTTCGGCATTATTTCTGCCACAGGTCGTTCATCTATTAGCGACGGTCGTCAAGCATTCATTCAAACCGATGCCGCCATCAATGAAGGTAACTCTGGTGGAGCCCTAGTGAACACACAAGGCGAGCTCGTCGGCATTAACACCGCCTCTTTTCAGCAAGCGACAGACTTAGAAACTTACGGTATTTCTTTTGCGATCCCTGCGCCGCTAGCGAGTAAGATCATGCAGAAAATCATCGCTGATGGCCGCGTGATTCGTGGTTATATTGGAATCGACGGCCAAGACATTAATGCGGTCACTGCTCGCCTACTTGGAAATGAACACATAGGTGGTATTGTCGTACTTGGTATTGATCCAAATGGTCCAGCCAATGCGGCAGGCTTCCAAAAGCAGGACATCATTATCAGCATTGATGGCAATAAAGTGCAAGGGCGTCAGAGCGTTATGGATATCGTCACCGATTTACGTCCTGGCACCACCGTGGACGTCGGTATCATTCGCAAAGGAAAAGAGATGACCTTGAAAGTCACCATTGCCGAAGACAAGCAAGAAGCATAAAAAATCCCAGCCATTGGCTGGGATTTTTATTTGTGCGTTACTCGCTATCGCTCGGTGTTTCCGTCGTATCGGAATCATCTAGCTCAACTTCAATGCGAGTGACTCGCTGCAAACCTCTCGGTAATAACCCACCTCGGCGACCACGTTCGCCACGGAAGTTATCAAGATCAGACGGTTTAAGACCCAACTTTCGCTTACCCGCGTACAGCGTTAACGATGCACCTTTTGGTAAAGACATTAAGTGAGATAGTACTTCTTCTCGCTCTTTTGCTTTAGCAGCAGGAATGTTGATGATCTTATTCCCTTTACCTTTCGCCAGTTGTGGCAAGTCTTTGATTGGGAACAGCAGCATGCGACCTTGGTTAGTGATTGCTAAGATTTCATCAGAGTCTAAATCTTCAATCTCTTTTGGCGTCATGATCTCAGAGTTGGCAGGTAAAGTGACGAGCGCTTTACCACTGCGGTTTTTAGACAGCAAGTCCGCACCTTTACATACAAAGCCGTAACCTGCATCTGAACCCACCAGCCACAGCTGATCTTCTTCACTCATGATGACTTGGCGAATACTGCTACCAGCCGTAATATTCAAGCGACCGGTAATCGGCTCACCTTGACTACGAGCAGAAGGCAGTGAGTGCGATTCCAGAGAGTAACTTCGACCGTCACTACCTAGGAATACCGCAGGCTGATTACTCTTACCTCGAGCATGCGCTAAATACTTATCACCCGACTTATAGTTTAAGCCTTCGGCATCCACGTCATGGCCTTTCGCGTGACGAATCCAACCTTTCTCAGAAAGCACAACCGTGATTGGCTCACTTGGTACGAGGTCACGTTCAGTCAGCGCTTTTGCTTCTGCACGCTCAACCATTGGAGAACGACGGTCATCACCGTATTTCTCTGCATCTGCTTTGATTTCTTTTTTCAGTAGTGTGTTCAGACGACGCTCAGAACCGAGTAGCTGTTCTAGCTTCTCACGCTCTTTCTCTAGCTCGTCTTGCTCACCACGGATCTTCATCTCTTCTAGTTTTGCTAGATGACGAAGTTTGGTATCTAAAATTGCATCCGCTTGGATATCGGTAATACCAAAGCGTTCCATCAGCACCGCTTTTGGATCGTCTTCAGTACGGATGATCTCAATCACTTCATCTAGGTTGAGGTAAGCAACCAACAAACCTTCCAAGATGTGTAGACGAGCCATGACTTTGTCTAGGCGGTGTTGTAAACGACGACGCACAGTCGTACGACGAAACTCGATCCACTCAGACAGAATTTGCACCAGACCTTTAACTTGAGGACGGTTATCCAAACCAATCATGTTCAAGTTAACGCGGTAACTGCGCTCAAGATCCGTTGATGCGAACAAATGGTTCATCAACAAGTCACAATCGACGCGGTTTGACTTAGGCACGACAACAATACGCGTAGGGTTCTCGTGATCCGATTCGTCACGAAGATCGTCAACCATTGGCAGCTTCTTCGCACGCATCTGGTTAGCGATTTGCTCAAGCAGTTTGGCACCCGATACTTGGTGAGGCAAAGAAGTGATAACAATATCAGAACCTTCTTTATGCCAAACCGCGCGCATTTTGATGCTGCCACGACCGTTGCGGTAAATCTTCTCGATATCCGCTTGCGGCGAGATAATTTCTGCTTCTGTTGGGTAATCTGGACCTTTGACATACTGCATCACGTCCGGCAGTTCTGCTTTCGGGTTGTCGATCAAATGAATAGTCGCATCTGCGATTTCACGAACGTTGTGCGGTGGGATGTCTGTTGCCATACCAACGGCAATGCCGGTTACACCGTTAAGCAGGATGTGAGGCAGACGTGCTGGCAACATTTGTGGCTCTTTCATTGTGCCATCAAAGTTAGGTTGCCATTCAACCGTGCCCTGGCCAAGTTCGCCAAGCAATACTTCAGCAAACTTAGACAGTTTTGCTTCGGTATAACGCATTGCCGCAAATGATTTCGGATCATCTGGCGCACCCCAGTTACCTTGACCATCCACTAATGGATAGCGGTAAGAGAATGGCTGAGCCATCAATACCATCGCTTCGTAACACGCTGAATCACCGTGCGGATGGTATTTACCTAGCACGTCACCAACGGTACGTGCAGATTTTTTGTATTTTGCTGATGCAGAGAGACCAAGCTCTGACATCGCATAAATGATGCGTCGTTGAACCGGCTTTAAGCCATCACCAATGTATGGCAAGGCGCGGTCCATGATTACGTACATCGAGTAGTTCAGATAAGCGTCTTCAGTGAACTTGCGCATTGGCAATTGTTCGACGCCATCGTAGGTAATTTCTGTAGACATCCGTTACACCTCTGCCAAGTCGCCGTTGTTTTGTAGCCAAGAACGACGGTCATCTGCACGCTTTTTACCTAGCAGCATGTCCATCATTTCCATGGTCGCCGTAGAGTCGTCAATGGTTAACTGCACTAAGCGACGCGTGTTCGGATCCATGGTGGTTTCACGCAACTGAAGTGGGTTCATCTCACCCAGACCTTTGAATCGTTGCACGTTGATTTTGGCTTTCTTCTTCGACAAGCGCTCTAAAATGCCATCTTTTTCATCGTCATCGAGGGCGTAGAACACTTCTTTCCCGCAGTCGATTCGATACAGAGGCGGCATCGCCACATAGATATGACCCGCTTCCACTAGTGCGCGGAAGTGACGAGTAAATAGAGCACAAAGCAGCGTTGCGATGTGAAGACCATCCGAGTCCGCATCGGCAAGGATACAGATCTTACCGTAACGAAGACTCTCGAGGTTGTCGCTATCTGGGTCAATACCCAAAGCAACAGAGATATCGTGTACTTCTTGAGACGCAAGAACTTGATCGGCAGAGACTTCCCACGTGTTCAAGATCTTACCACGCAGTGGCATCACAGCTTGGAATTCACGGTCACGTGCCTGTTTTGCCGAGCCACCCGCAGAGTCACCCTCCACAAAGAAGATTTCCGTGCGACTTAAGTCCTGTGCAGAACAGTCGGTCAACTTACCTGGCAGTGCCGGGCCGGACGCTACTTTCTTACGTACGACTTTTTTCGCCGCTCTCATACGACGGTGCGCGTTAGCGATACAGACTTCTGCCAATTGCTCTGCGAGCTGAGGCTTTTCGTTCAACCAAAGACTGAACGCATCTTTTACAACGCCAGAGACAAATGCCGCGGTTTGACGAGAAGAGAGACGTTCCTTGGTCTGGCCTGCAAATTGTGGATCTTGAATTTTAACCGACAGCACGTAAGAACAGCGGTCGAAAACGTCATCACCCGTTAGCTTCACACCACGAGGTAATAGATTACGGAACTCACAGAATTCGCGCATCGCTTCCAACAAGCCTTGGCGTAAACCATTAACGTGCGTACCACCTTGAGCGGTTGGGATCAGGTTAACGTAGCTTTCGGTGATCATCTCACCGCCTTCTGGCTGCCAAATTACCGCCCAGTTTGCCGCTTCAGTATCCGCCAAGAACTCACCAGTAAATGGTTCTTCAGGAATAACTGGATAGCCTTTTACACCTTCCGCAAGATAGTCTTTAAGACCGTCTTCGTAGTACCACTTATAGTCTTTGCCATTAACTTTGTCGGTTAATGTGATTTCTAAGCCCGGGCACAAAACCGCTTTTGCGCGGAGGTTGTTGACTAGGCGCGTCACAGAGAAGTTAGCCGAATCGAAGTACTTCGCATCAGGCCAGAAATGCACGCTGGTACCGCGATTGCGACGACCACATGTGCCAGTTACGGTCAGATCAGACACTTTCTCGCCGTGTTCAAATGCAATTTCATACACTTGACCATCACGACGAACTGTTACTTCAACGCGTTTTGACAACGCGTTTACTACAGATATACCTACCCCGTGCAAACCACCAGAGAATTGGTAGTTTTTGTTAGAGAACTTACCACCCGCATGTAGCTTACATAGAATTAGCTCTACGCCTGATACTTTCTCTTCTGGGTGGATATCAACAGGCATGCCTCGACCATCATCGATCACTTCGAGTGATTGGTCAGCATGTAGGATGACTTGTACTTTTGAGGCATGTCCGGCTAGCGCTTCATCGACACTGTTGTCGATAACTTCTTGGCCCAAATGGTTTGGGCGCGCTGTATCCGTATACATCCCTGGTCGGCGACGTACTGGCTCTAAGCCATTCAGTACTTCAATGGCACCAGCATTATATTGTTCAGTCATAATACGGAATTATTCTCAAAGTTTACTTGTTGCCTGAGTATCACCAATGGGCGTACCCATACTCAGGAAACGAAAAAGCCACCCTGTTCACATCACTAAGAGTTTGTAAACATGATGCATAACAAAGTAGCCAGGGTCCTCGACCCTTAAGATCTTTTGGCAAAACATAGTCGGAAAGCATACCGCCCATGTCAAGAAACGGTTGGATATATCAATAAAAACTATGAGCCTTTTCCAATCGCTTTCGAATTACAGTTCTAGAAATTCGATAATCTGTGCAGGATAACGCTCAAAGCCTACAAAACTGTGATCACCGCCTTGTTCTACTGTTTGCTTAGCGTCTGCAAACTTATCTACCGCTTGTCGATAGTCTAAAACCTCATCTTCTGTTTGTTGCAATAACCAAAAAGAATGTGGCGACGCGATGCTTTGTACATCAAGAGCTTTTAACTCGTCAATATGACAAGCTTCAAGTGTATAGGTTTCATGCGTATATGGGTTAGTTTGCTTACCCAAATAATCTACTAGCAACTCATAAGGCTTGACTGCGGGGTTGACCACTACCGCTTTAAACCCAAACTTGTCATTTAGCCACGTTGACATAAAACCGCCTAATGAGCTGCCCACTAGACCAATTTTATAGTCGTCTTTATATTGCTCGATAATATCCGACAACATTTTCGCCGCTTGCTGAGGATAACAAGGTAACTGGGGAACAATCACCTTAATATCAGGCCTATGTTGCTCGCAGTAGGCTCTCATCACATTCGCTTTCATGGAGAGTGGAGAGCTATTAAAGCCATGGATATAGAGAAGAAGTGAAGGTTTACTCATAGATATCTCGCACAAAAAAGCGAGCCCGAACAGAGAGCTCGGGCGCGTTAGTAGCCGTTAGAAGAGAAGTCTGGTTGGAACTGGCCATCAGGAAGCCGACCTACTTGGGTCGTAATATCGCCACAAGCGTGTAGTTGCAGCTCCCGCCAACCAGGCGAAGTGGTATCAAGGGCAAAATCATCCGAGTTAGGCTTAAACTGAACACAAGTTGAGGGTGTTGCCATCACTCGAATACCCTTGTGAAGCACATTCATATCTTGATGAACATGGCCACAGAGAATGCCTTTCACGTTATCAAAACGCTCGACAACCTGCCAAAACGCTTCGGCATCTTTTAAAGTATGTTGATCAAGCCACGCGCTTCCCACCAGTAACGGGTGATGATGCAACAAAACAAGTGTGTGTCTTTCTGGGTGTTCGGCTAGCTTTTCTTCGAGTAGCGTTAATTGCTGATCACTCAAGCGCCCATGAGGAACGCCAACCACTTGCGAGTCTAAAAGAATTAACTGCCAATGCTCGCCAAGCAATACATGCTCTGCGGCTTTGATTTGTGGCGAAGGCAAAACACTGCCCATATTAGGCTTGTAATCATGATTACCAGGTAGCCAAAAACAGTCTTTCTCTAGCGGTTCAATGCCGTTGGCAAAGCGCTGATAAGATTCTGCACTATGGTCTTGGGAAATATCCCCCGTCGCCAAGATGTAATCAAACGCCACGTTGCGGCGTAAAACATCAGCAACAACAGCATTGAAGCTATCGACTGTTTTTACGCTTAGCAAACTTCCCTCATCGGCAGCAAACAGATGAGTATCCGTAATTTGTAAAAGTTTGATGCTGTCACTAGATGATTGCAAAATGAAAACCTGATTCGTCCACTATATCGTTATTTGTTATTTTCCTTTAGTGACGTGACGATCAATTGAAGGCAAGTGGTGTTCTACTGATACCACTTCGTAAACAAAACGTCAGCCATTCACCGAGGAATGTGTTTAATTGATGCTTTTCATCTTTCTGCATCAGTTGGTCATTGGGATAATCATACTTAGCTTTTATGCGAGAGAACTCTCCGCTTGAGCATACTTCGGCTACTCTCGCATCATGATAAAGCCTGACAGACATCGTCGGTAAAGGAAACACTGGCGTTTCATCACTCTGACATATCTCAACAACTGTGGTGTATTTTGTGATTTCATTCACGGTCAATTGGTAAACCATGTTCGCCGCTTGGTAGCAACGTACATCCCCAACTTCAGCAGAAGCAGGCAATAAGGCATTCAATTTAGCGTAGTTGGTCTCATAGGTTCTCATAAGACCAGCTAAATCAACATGATATTGTTGTTTTTCAGCCAATTGTGCCATTACTCACTCTCCACCGTTTGGGATTGTCCCCATTCTGACTTTAACTCTTGATGGTGTAATTGCAGCCATTGCAACGCAATAATCGACGCACCATTTTCAAATTTCCCGTCCTTCACCCATTGATACGCCGTTTCACGACTCATGACATGAACTCGGATATCTTCATTCTCATAGTCTAAACCATGAATGCCGTGCGCTTTAGACGCATCCACTTCACCAACAAAGACGTCTAGCTTTTCCGAGCAACCACCAGCCGAAGGATAATAAGAAGTGACAGGTATAACGCGCCCCACCTGAATCCCCGCTTCTTCGACAGCCTCTCGACGAATTACGGCTTCAGCTGATTCATCGCGGTCAATCATACCGGCGACAATTTCTAGCTGCCAAGGGTGTTCATGTTCCAACGCGCCAATACGAATCTGTTCAATGATTACGACCTGGTCCGTCTTTGGATCATAAGGAAGCATCGCTGCTGCGTGACCACGCTCGAACATTTCTCGTTCGACAACTCCACTCCAACCACCAGCAAATAGCCTATGCTGAAAGCGGTATTTCACCATTTTGAAAAAACCTTCAAATAAGGTTTCTTTCGAGATGACTTTTACATCTCGCGAAGTAAAATCTTGTTGTTTGTCACGCTGTTGCATTCAACACCTCTCTGAGTGAATCCTGTAGTTTACTCATTGTTATTCGCTTGCTCAAAGGACTTGGCTCAACTTTTTGTATAATAGTTACAAATTAATTTAAGTCTTCGCTAAAAATTTATTGCACAAGCGGATAATTACGTGTAAAAAAGTGCAAACTTTAGAGTAAATATCGTGCAAATTGAGTTAAACTACTGAGAATTAACCAATCTATGGACCGCGGGAATAGAAAATGAAAAAATTGCTTCCACTATTTATCAGTGCAGCGCTAGGTAGCATGAGTACGTCTGCGTTCGCAGACTCTTTGGCTGAAATCTACGACTTGGCAAAACAAAATGATCCACAATTGCTCAGTGTAGCAGCACAACGTGACCAAGCTTTCGAAGCAATCACCTCAAGCCGTAGTGCTCTATTACCACAGATCAACCTTACTGCGGGTTACAATTTAACTCGTGGTGATACTGAATACGATTCAAATCTAATTAGTGACGTATCAAACGATGGCAACGCGCTAACCGCTGGCGTTAGCTTTTCACAAGCACTTTACAACCGCGCATCTTGGATCTCTCTAGATACTGCTGAGAAAAGTGCTCGCCAAGCAGACGCAACTTACGCAGCGACGCAACAGGCACTGATTCTTCGCGTGTCACAAGCGTATTTTGAAGTTCTACGCGCACAAGATAATCTTGTTTTCGTACGTGCAGAAAAAGCCGCGGTTGGCCGTCAACTTGAGCAAACTAAACAGCGTTTTGAAGTAGGTTTGTCTGCAATCACTGACGTGCATGACGCACAAGCTCAGTACGACCAAGTGCTAGCGGACGAAGTGTTGGCAGAAAACGCGCTAACTAATAGCTACGAGTCACTGCGTGAAATTACAGGCCAAGAGCACAAAGATCTCAACATTTTGGACACTGGCCGCTTCACTGCTAGCCCATCGACCGTACCAGCTGAATCGCTCATTGATGAAGCAAAAACCAAAAACCTGACCTTGCTATCATCACGTATTCTTCAAGACATTGCGCGTGACAATATTTCACTAGCAAGCTCTGGCCACCTACCAACGCTCTCTCTAGACGGTGGTTACAACTACGGTGATACTTCTCATAGCTCTCGTGACAACACGACAGACAACTTCAATATTGGTGTGAACCTTGCTGTACCGCTATACACAGGTGGTAACGTAACCTCTCAAACCAAACAAGCTGAATACGCGTACGTGGCAGCAAGCGAAGATCTTGAAGCACAGTACCGTAGCGTAGTCAAAGATGTTCGCGCACAAAACAACAACATTAACGCCTCTATCGGCGCATTACGTGCGTATGAGCAAGCGGTTATTTCTGCACGCTCTGCACTAGAAGCAACAGAAGCTGGCTTTGATGTAGGTACTCGTACTATCGTTGATGTACTGGACGCGACTCGTCGTCTATACGATGCGAACAAAAACCTATCGAACGCTCGTTACGACTACATTTTAAGTGTTCTTCAGCTACGCCAAGCAGTTGGTACGCTAAGCGAACAAGACATCTTGGACGTTGATGCAGGTTTGAAAGCGGCAAAATAACCGCGAACTGAATACTTCAGGTCTTAATAAATAAAAAACGCCAGTTGAGTTATCAGCTGGCGTTTTTTATTACTTGTAGTTCAGAGCTTAAAAGTGCCTCTGAACTACAAGTATCAAAAAGGCCGCACTTAGCGACCTTTATGAGCAAATAGCATTTCAATGCTAACAAACAGCAGCCTTAGCCCTTACCGCCTTTGATTGCATTAATGATTTCACTGGTCGAGCAGCCATCTTCAAAGTTCAATACACGAACTTCACCACCCGCCGCAATGACTTCTTTACCACCAGCAATCTCTTCTGGTTTGTAGTCACCGCCTTTTACTAGCAAGCTTGGTAGAACTTCTGAGATCAAACGCTGCGGCGTATCTTCACTAAATGGTACAACCCAATCCACAGCGCCCAAACCTGCCAACACCGCCATGCGGCGATCGGTTGGGTTTACCGGACGACCAGGGCCTTTAAGGCGTTTTACTGACTCATCGGTATTTACCGCAACGATTAGGCGATCGCCCAGTTCAGCAGCATGGTTTAAGTAAGACACATGGCCAGCGTGTAGAATATCAAAGCAGCCATTTGTCATAACGACTTTCTCGCCACGAGCACGTGCTTTTTTCACAGCTTCGATCAGTGCTTTTTCTGAAATAACACCGTAATCCGTGTCTTGGCTGCCATGTACCGCTTCTGCTAATTCAATCTCAGAAAGCGTTGACGTGCCTAGTTTTCCAACCACAACACCTGCCGCTGCGTTTGCTAGTGCACACGCTTCTTCAAATGATTTGCCTGCGGCAACAGACGCTGCCAATACAGAGATAACCGTGTCGCCTGCACCTGTCACGTCGTACACTTCTTTCGCTTGAGTTGGAAGGTGGAACGGTTCCTGGCCACGACGAATCAAGGTCATTCCGTTTTCGCTGCGTGTCACTAAAAGCGCTTCAAATTCAAACTCTTCAACCAAAGCCAGTGCTTTCTCTACTAGCTCTTGGTCAGATTTCACTTTACCTACAACGTCTTCGAACTCTTTCATGTTTGGCGTAAGAAGTGTTGCGCCACGGTAGCGTTCAAAATCCGCACCTTTCGGGTCAATGAAAACCGGAATATTTGCTGCGCGCGCTTTTTGAATGTATGCCTGAACATGCTCTAACGAACCTTTTGCGTAGTCAGACATAATCACGGCTTTAACGTTTGGCAGTGCGGCATCCATACGTGATAGCACAGGTGCAGAATCTGTGTTTTCAAACTTGTCTTCGAAGTCGAGACGAATAAGCTGTTGTCCACGGCTCATTACGCGAAGCTTCGTAATCGTTGGGTAATCAGGCAGTGCAACGAAATCGCACTTCACATTGAGTGAGCTCAGCGTCTCCGTCAGCACTTTTGCAGGCTCATCTTCCCCAGTTAGACCAACAATGTGAGCATGGCCACCTAGTGATGCGATGTTCATCGCAACGTTCGCAGCACCACCAGGACGCTCTTCATTGTTTTCTACTTTTACAACAGGAACCGGCGCTTCAGGAGAAATGCGCCCGGTTGGGCCATACCAGTAACGATCTAGCATGACATCACCGATGATGAGCACACCAGCGCTGTTGTAATCAGGTAGAATTGGTTTCATTGTTGGTCTCCAAAAATTAAATCGAAGTGAGTTTATCACAGCCCTTATCGAGGCTAAATATATGGTCTTAACTGAACCACTGATTCCAAGCCTGTTTTACCCACTCCCTTTCGGCAACAAACTTATCTTCCACCACATCAGCGTCTAAATTGAGTAGATTTCGGCGGTGTATTTCGTTGCGCATTGTCGTGTAAGCACGTATCAACTGCATTGCTTGGTCTTCGTCCATAACATCTTGCGCAATGAGCGTTTCAAAGATGCGCACATTATCACACCAACGCGTCAATTTCGGCTTATCGTGACTATAGTTGAGCACTAGGTACTGAGCGAGAAATTCGATATCGGTAATCCCACCTACATCTTGCTTGAGCATAAAGCGGCCTGGCTTTTTCCCCCCAAGATGACCGCGCATTTTTTCTCTCATTTCGACAACGTCTTTTTTCAGTTCAGCTTGATCGCGTGCTTTGCACAACACATCATGCCGCGTATTGTGAAATGCAATTGCCAGTGGTTCATCACCATAAATCATGCGCGCGCGGACAAGTGCTTGATGTTCCCATGTCCACGCGTCTTGATGTTGGTAGTCGTCGAACGCGTCTGTTGGGCTAACCAACAAACCCGATGCACCGGACGGACGCAATCGGGTATCGACCTCGTATAAAATACCGGAAGCGGTGCGAGTGGAGAAAATATGAATGATACGCTGTGCTAAACGAAGGTAGAACTGACGACCATCAATCTCTTTCTTGCCGTCAGTGTAGACATTGACGGGGCAGTCATGCATGAAGACAATATCCAAATCGGAGTTATAGCCGAGCTCCCACCCTCCGACTTTACCATAGCCAATTACAGCAAAGCCTTTACCTTCACGATCTTTCACATGCGTTGGCTCGCCGTACTTTTCAGACACTTGCAACCAAGCCTGACTGATCACCGCATCAACGATAGCTTCCGCTAAATAAGTTAAATGGTCACTCACTTTCATCACTGGCAATGCGCCAGCAATATCTGCCGCTGCAATACGCAAAATACAAATTTGCTTAAACTGACGCAACGCTTCCATTTGCTGTTCCATATCATCTTCAGGAATACGCGCCAAATAATCACGTAGCTCTGTACGGTAACTGTCTAATGGAATGGGATTGTACAGCTGCGCAGGGTCGATCAACTCATCAAGCAAGATAGGATAACGAGACAGCTGCTCTGAAATCATTGGGCTTGCGGTACACAAACGTACGAGCTGCACCAGAGCCGCTGGATGCTCATCCAATAATTCCAAGTAAGTCGTGCGAGTGCAGATGTTGTGTAGCAAGTGAAGTACACGAGATAAACCAAACTGTGCATCAGGATGGGCAAAGACCGCATCAAACACTTTCGGCATCAAACGATTGAGCACTTCGCGTCCACGTGGGCCTAACGTTTTTTTGGCCAGATCGGTTTTAAAGTTGATGATGGTTTTCGCGCATGAAGCAAAGTCTTCAATCTGAATATCCTGCTGCAAGATATGCTCAAGAACATCTTGTTTGTCGGCCATATCCCATAGCTCATGAAAATGACGAGCAACGGTAGTCCCCTCGTCTTCTTCATCATCACCAATTAGTGATTCAAAAACTTGGTGAACATTTGCCATATGCTGCTGGGTTTGCTCAATCAATTGCTCCCAACAGCTCATTTTCATCGCGGTGGCGAGCTTTAAGCGTTCGGTTTCGCAATCAGGCAGCGTCTGGGTTTGCTTATCCGCCATTGCTTGCAACAAGTTTTCTAATTGACGCAAGTACTTGTATGCGGCTTCTAGATCGCTGACTTCTTGTGGAGTAAGCAATGCCAGTTCTTCAATGCCTTGCAGCGTTTCCAACAGCCCTCGATTACGTAAAGAAGGTTCTCGACCACCTCGAATCAATTGAAAAACTTGAGCGATAAATTCAATTTCTCGAATGCCACCCGCACCTAGCTTAATGTTGTTATTCAACCCTCGGCGGCGAACCTCGCTACTGATCATCGACTTCATTCGACGCAAAGATTGAATCGCACTGAAATCAATATAACGACGAAAAACAAAAGGGCGCAGCATTTGGCGTAGCTCTTGATACTGCGGGTACATCTCACATCCCATCACCCGAGCTTTGATCATCGCGTAACGTTCCCAATCTCGCCCCTGCTCTTGGTAATAATCTTCAAGTGCGGCATAGCTCATTACCAAGGGGCCACTTTCTCCAAATGGGCGAAGTCGCATGTCGACGCGGTAGCAAAAACCATCGAAGGTTTGTTGGTCGAGCGCTTTGATGATGCGTTGACCAAGACGAGTAAAGAACTGGGCATTGGCAATGCTGCGGCGTGCGCCTTGGGTTTCGCCATTCTCTGGATACGTGAAAATTAGATCAATATCGGAAGAAAAGTTTAGCTCGCCACCACCCAGTTTCCCCATGCCGATAATTAACATCGGCTGCACTTCACCGTCCTCACTTGTTGGCGTGCCCCACTCCTGACAACACACTTGATATTGCCATTGATAGGTTTCAAAAATCATCGCTTCTGCCAACTCAGATAAGTGGCTTAAAGACGTCTCTAGAGACCATGCATGCGTGAAATCCTTCCACGCAATGTACACCATTTCTCGATTGCGAAACTGACGCAATACGCGATGACCAGACATCTCATCAGGACATTGTTCCAACAGTTCAGCAAGGCGTGAGCGGTAAGACTCCTGACGACTTGGCTGCGCTAACATACTTGGCAACTCACGGGCTAGGACTTCATCGCGATGAATGGCTTCAGTTATAAACTGGCTTAAGCCCGCCACATAACGAAATTGCTGCGCAACCTCATCGGGCCAAAGGGGAAAATAACCTGCGTCTTGGGCGTTTTGTACGGCAGATTCAGCGATAGAAATCAGTGGCGAAGGCAGCTGCATTTTTCTTCCTTGTTTGAAAAGCACGGTAACTCATTCTTTATACCAGACTGAAAGCAAATAAAAACGCCCACAAAAGGTTTGTGGGCGTTTTATCAAAAGTTCGGGATCGAATATTAAACTTGGAAAGATTTGATCTTCTTGTCTAGCTCACCTGCATTATTTTGCATCATTTCAGAGGTTTCTAGCAGCTCGGTAACAACAACAACTGAGGCTTCAACCAACTCACGTACATTGGTGAGGTTTTGGCTCATCTCTTCTGCAACACTGCTTTGCTGACCAGACGCCGTCGCGATCTGGAAGTTCATGTCATTGATTTGCGTCACTTGCCCAACAATACCATCGAGCTCAGATCCAGCATTAGAAACCAGCTCGTTTCCATCTGCCGCTTCTACAACGCTTTTTTCCATGAGTTCTACCGCAGATTCAGCACTGGTTTGCAGCTGTGCGATCATCTCTTGAATTTCTACCGTCGCTTGTTGTGTACGTTGGGCAAGGTTACGAACTTCATCTGCAACCACAGCAAAACCCCGCCCAGCCTCGCCAGCTCGCGCCGCTTCAATCGCCGCATTCAGTGCAAGCAGGTTGGTTTGTTCAGAAATGCCTTGAATCGTCCCTACAACGCTACCAATGGCTTCAACACGTTCTTCAACTTGGTTAACCGCTTGTGCCGATGAAGCGATATCCGACGAAAGTTCACTCATTTTCGCCATTGTACTTTGCAAGAACTGCTGACCAGAAATTGCTTGTGCGGAAGCTTGCTCTGTTAGAGAAGATGCCGTCTGGGCATGTTCCGCAACCGTTTGGACCGTCGACGACATTTCACTCATCGCCGTAGCAAGTTGATCAATTTCGTTAAACTCTTCTTGCGCCGATTCCTTCGTTTCCGACATGCTCAGCGTCATGACTTCGGTGAGCGTTGATAATTCATCAGACGCATTAATTTGCATTTGAATAACATCGTGCAATTGTCGACGTGTCTTTTCTAATTCACGTGCCACGTCTCCGTATTCATCTTTACAATCCATACCAAATGGAACAGAGAGGTTCTTGCTCGCCATCAGTTTGATCGCGTCGCTCAGATACTGTGTTTGACGCAACATCACTCTAGCCGCCGCTAATAAGAGCACGACAAAAACCACAATCAATAAGGCGGTTTGCCAAGCAACTTGCGTTAAATATGCTTCATAATGCTGTTGGGCAACTTGCGCGTTTTGTGTCGCCGCTAAAAGTGAGTCGTAAAAAGTGTTTGCGTCCCACAGTTGTTTTGCCACGATCAGGACAGTACTGAAGACCATCAACATGACCATTTTAGGCACCAGTCGAATGTCGGATATGACCCTTTCCCATGGCTTAAATGCCAGCTTTTCCATTGTCAGTTCTCCACCGAGTCTTATATAGTCTTTATCTATAATCTTTATATTACTTATAGTTATGTTCGCGCTTTGCGTGGTTACGCGATTTATTTTGAGCTTCGTATGAAAAACAATGATATCAAAGACAGCACACGACCGATGGGCCTGTTGTCACTAATATTGTCTTTTATGGCACTATTTGTGATCTCTGGCTTGTTGTTTTTCCCGATCGATCACGAAACCCGTCAAGTTCTTATCGGTCTGGATTTCATAATCTGTAGTATTTTTCTACTACAGCTCACCATTGATTTGATCCGGTCCACAGATCGCTGGTTATTCCTTAAACGTCATTGGATAGATTTCGTGGCGAGCATCCCATTGATAGAGCCCCTGCGCTTTGCTCGTATTTTTCATATTATGCGAGTGGTATTAGTACTGCGTTCGTCAAAGTTCATTTTGCATCAGCTCAAAGAAAACCGCCGCGAAACCACGGTCGCCTCTATACTGCTATTGATGGTTATCCTCATAACACTCGGTTCTAGTGCAATGCTGTTTATCGAAGCGAAAAACCCAGAAGCGAATATTCGTACTGGCGCCGATGCTTTGTGGTGGGTATTTGTAACAATCTCAACGGTTGGTTACGGCGATCATTATCCAGTGACCTCCATAGGAAAGTTTTTGGCTGTCATCATCATTGTTTGCGGGGTGGGTATCTTTGGTATGATCTCGGGTCTTATCACCTCTATCCTTACTGCCCCAACGAAACAACAGACGCACAGTTCAATCAATAAAGAACGTATGCTCGAGCAGCTCCTAACCCAACAAGCGCAAATACTAGAACGACTCGATTTCATGGAAAAAGAGCTACAACAACGTAAAACAGAGACAAAAAAATAGGACCATGCGGTCCTATTTTTTTGTCGTTACCACCAGAACGATCATTCACGCCAATAAGGCTGTACTTCCACACTGATCGCTCGGGTTTGATCCATTGCATGCAAAATTGAGCGCTCTTGACGGTGCAACCAGCGTTCTAACTGCTCTTTTTCTGCGTCTTCCAGCATATCAACCAACGGGAGCAAGTGGTTCAGCATTAGCAGATCATCGATACCATGCACCAGATCCGCCCATGGTAAACGGAAGCTGTTACGCTCATCCGAGTTATACAAACTCGCGAAACCAATGCCGGTATAGAGATTACGCAATAAGCGATAACGCTGATCAACGTACTCTTGCGCCGTCAAATCGCGCTCTGCTGGGAAAGCTTCCATTAGCTCAGCCCAAGTGCGATCGAGCTGAGTAACTGAAAACGGCATGATGTTACTTGCCATTTTTTCACGTGCTTTTTCATCAAGAAATGGCTGCCAACCGCGCGCCAAGATCCAGCGGCTTAGATCCAGCAGTAACCCTGTGTAACGCGCGGAATTGAGCAACCCTAGCACTTCTTCACGGCTTGGCAACTCTTGTAACTGCTGAGTCAACTCAGATACTAAGAACTTACGCGCATCCAACTTGCGCAGCACATTGCCTTTGTCATCTAAAAGCTCTTCAAGGTGTGCATGCTCATCCAACCAACTCAGTTCTTCTTCCAACCATTTAAGCTCTTGGCGCAGAATCGCGCTCGCGCGACGAGGGACAATCCCGCCAAAAATAGTCAATGTTTGACGAATGAAACGAATGGCATTATTGATTTCACGCAGTGCTTCCACGCTGTCACGCTCAGCATAAATTTGCTCGTGATAATGCCAATGAGACAAAGCGTGCTCTAAAGAGTTGATCAAGCAAAATTCAACGGTATCCGTCGGACTACTGTCCACAAGTGCCAATGATTTTACTTCATCACCCGCATAACCACTTGCAAGTCGATAACCTTTCGCCGCTTTGCTCAAGTTACCCAAGCGCATACCGCCTTGCTCGCAAAAGCTGCGTGCCAGCGTGAATAAAGCTTCGGTTTGGCCTGACTTAAGTTCCAGTTCAACTTCGCAAATCGGCTCTTGCTTCTCTTCTTCGTCTTCACCTTTGGCTACAACTAAGCCTTGGTCAAAGGCAACTTCAATCTGACTGCCATCGGGCATGCCAATCAGCCATTGTTCACGTGTGAAGTTGGTCGAGAATAATGGCATAAGCTCGGATTGCAGCGTTTCTGCATCTTTACCTGGAGGCCAAATATCTAGAGGATGAAGCGACAGATTAGGCTCGTCGCTAGTGTGCTCAGCATTGTATTCTGGTCTTTGATGTAAGCCTGCGACGACGCGTCCTGCTGTCTTTACGGTTTGGACGAATACATCATCAAAACGGCGAATTCTTAAACCAATGTCGTGCTTTCGAAGCCATTTATCGGCAGTATCAAAATAGGTGTTACCCAAGTCACGACAACTATGCTGAAGTACTTTTGTCTCAGAAATTTTTTCTTTTAAAGTTTCTGAAAATTCAGGAGAAACAAAAAACTTCAGTTCTATTTCGGTTTCCATAGCTATACCTTTCAAAGCAGATAGAAACAGGATATTGCGTAATTTCTCACACGGCAAGAGAGAAATATCGCCGGAATGATGATCTAAAACAGTTTTAATGAGCGATTTAATGCGTTAACATGCGCGCCTTTATAGCCATCGTTCAACATTTCGCCAAGCACTCAGAAATGGTGTATGTTTTTTTAAGGTTATAGTTATTAGGTTGAATGACCATGCCAGTAAATACAATTATGGGGTTATTTGCAAAGTCCCCAATTAAGCCTTTGCAACGCCACGTTGTGTGTGTCAACGAATGTTGTTCACACTTGGTGAAATTCTTTGAAGTATCTTCAAAGGGTGATTGGGAAAAAGCAGCAGAAATCCGTGCACAAATTTCTCACCTAGAGAAAGAAGCGGATGTGCTGAAACGTGAAATCCGTCTAAAACTGCCTCGCGGTTTGTTCATGCCAGTCGACCGTACTGACATGCTTGAGCTTTTGACTCAACAGGACAAACTTGCAAACCTGGCAAAAGACATTGCTGGCCGTGTATATGGTCGTCAACTTGTCATCCCTGAGGCTCTCCAACCAAACTTCCTCGCTTACGTTCAACGTTGTCTTGATGCTGCCGATCAGGCGCAAAAGGTAATCAATGAACTTGATGAATTGCTAGAAACCGGCTTCAAAGGCCGTGAAGTGACGCTCGTCGCTGAAATGATTCATCAATTAGACGTTATCGAAGATGATACCGATGCCATGCAGATTGAACTTCGCCAACAGTTGATGGTGATTGAAGCTGACATGAACCCTATCGATGTCATGTTCCTATACAAGATTCTTGAATGGGTAGGTGGTATTGCCGACCAAGCGCAGCGCGTAGGTGCTCGTTTGGAAGTCATGCTATCTCGATCTTAAAACATAAAGTTAACGACATAACGAAGAGCATAATTAACACGTGTCATAGGGACGATGACTATTTTCATCGTCTTATGGTTTGGCGCGCGTAAAATTTTGTTCCGCTTGTTATAAAACAACTAGGTATTACGATGGATATCCTTGCGAACTACGGCACTGTCCTGATTATTGTTGCAGCGATTTTTGGTTTCATGATGGCGATTGGTATTGGCGCGAACGACGTTGCTAATGCGATGGGTACATCTGTAGGTTCAAAAGCGCTAACTGTAAAACAAGCTATCATCATTGCGATGATCTTCGAATTTGCAGGTGCTTACCTTGCAGGCGGTGAAGTAACCGACACTATCCGTAAAGGTGTAATCGAAACTTCTTTATTTGCTAGTCAACCAGATGTTCTTGTCTACGGCATGATGTCTGCGCTTTTAGCAGCAGGTACATGGCTGCTTCTTGCTTCTTACATGGGCTGGCCAGTATCAACGACTCACTCAATCATCGGTGCAATCATTGGTTTTGCATGCGTATCAGTAGGTACTGAAGCGGTTGACTGGGGCAGCGTTCAAGGCATTGTTGGTAGCTGGATTATTACGCCAGTGATTTCAGGTTTCTTTGCTTACGTTATCTTTGTCAGCGCACAGCGCCTGATTTTTGATACTGAGAACCCTCTGTTTAACGCGAAACGTTTTGTACCTGTTTACATGTTCATCACAACAATGGTGATTGCACTTGTAACCATCAAAAAAGGTCTAAAACACGTTGGTCTTCACCTGACCAATGGTGAAGCCTGGATGTGGGCAGCAGCAGTTTCAGCACTTGTGATGATTGGCGGCTACGTATACATCCAGAAAAAATTCGCTAATCGCGAAGAAGACCGCAGCTTTTCTGGCGTGGAAGGTATCTTCAGCGTTCTGATGGTTATCACCGCTTGTGCGATGGCATTTGCACACGGTTCAAACGACGTTGCAAACGCCATTGGTCCACTGTCTGCTGTCGTATCGACTGTTGAACACATGGGCGAAATCAGCACGAAAAGCACCATCGCTTGGTGGATTCTACCTCTTGGTGGTATTGGTATCGTGGTCGGTCTTGCAACACTAGGTCACAAAGTAATGGCAACCGTTGGTACAGGCATCACTGAGCTAACGCCTAGCCGCGGTTTTGCAGCACAGCTAGCAACAGCATGTACGGTAGTTCTAGCGTCTGGTACAGGCCTGCCAATTTCAACCACTCAAACATTGGTTGGTGCGGTTCTCGGTGTTGGCTTTGCTCGTGGTATCGCAGCACTGAACCTAGGCGTAGTTCGTAACATCGTGGCATCATGGATCGTTACACTACCAGCGGGTGCGTTATTGGCCGTAGTATTCTTCTACGGACTTCAAGCGATGTTCGCTTAAGACACTCGTCAATAGAATGTAAGCGCTTTGTCATTATTGACTCAAACGCACAGAAAGGGAGGCTTTGCCTCCCTTCTTTGTTGCACCGAAGTTTGAAACTGCATACTATTCGTCTATTTCCGGCTCCAATCATTCGGTGCCAACGCTGTCTCCAAGAAAAATCGTTAAGGGATTTACTGTGAAAAAACTAATCATCACGGTTTTGTTTACTTTGCTAGCAGCGCCAGCGGCCCTAGCAGCAGACCGTTATATTTCTGATGACCTCTTCACTTTTATGCACTCAGGTCCAAATAACACCTACCGTATTATTGGTAGTGTTAACGCCGGTTCTAAAGTACAACTGATTAAAACCAACCGAGATACTGGCTACACGCAAGTTCGTGATGACCGTGGTCGCACTGGTTGGGTACAAAGCAAGTTTGTGACAAACCAAGAGAGCATGGCAATTCGCCTTCCTCGCATTGAGAAAGAGCTAGCCGAAGTAAAAGAGCAGCTTGCTAATGCTCGTCAAACTTCTGATGCAGAGAAAGCAGGTCTTGTTACCTCTCTCGAAACACGTAACCAACAAATTTCAGATCTAGAAAACAAATACTCTGAGATCAGTGATCAGCTTACTTCTGTTGAAACAGAAAACCGCGAGCTACGCGCAAAGCTGGATACACAAAAAGATGACATGCTGCTTAAGTACTTCACTTATGGCGGCGGTGTTGCAGGTTTAGGTTTACTATTTGGTTTGATTCTTCCGCATGTCATGCCTCGTAGAAAGCGCTCTCCTGCGGGTTGGGCATAAACCTCACGCTTTTATCTTTAAAAAGAACGCAAAAGCCAGTCGATATCGACTGGCTTTTTAGTTTGCTTCGTTTGACAGAAGTGAGTATTACTCCCCCATTGAACTAGAGGCTCGACGACGATCCGTTGCGCCATAAAGCTTGCCATCTTTTAGCTCAATTGCATTCAAACCGCTTACCACTGGAATAACGTGCACTGGGTAGCCAAGCTCCATAAACTCAGGCACCAACATTTCTGCGAACGTTTTCTTTTCCACCAGCAAACCAGTCGGGTCATAAGACTTGGTGCGGTCTATCTTAGTGCCATACTGGATGTTTGGTAAGTCAATAGCCTCTTGCGCTGATAAATTCCAATCCAGCACCCCAACCACGGTTTTGAGTACATACCCCGGGATTTGTGAACTACCTGGTGACCCAACCACCAAACGCAAGTTATCATCACTGTCCATCACCATTAATGGCGTAATAGCCGAACGTGGACGCTTGCCCGCTTCAATTGAGTTTTGCGTAGGCTTGCCGTTAACCGTTGGCTGAGGTGAGAAGTTAGCCATCTGCGCGTTCAAGATAACGCCATCGACCATCACACCCGAGCCCATACCCGTTCCTACCGTGCTGGTCATAGCAATTGCATTTCCATCTCTATCGACGATAGAAATATGCCCTGTATCTTTGCTCTCGAAGCCTTTATATTGCGCATACTGAGTTTGCGTTATCTGCCCTGCTTTTGGATCCTCTTCTGAAGTGCCATTACCAGGGATTAAATCACGTCTCTGATCTAGATAGGCTTTAGACAACAACTGTTCAACTGGCGCTTCCACATAATCCGGATCTCCGGCATACGCAATACGATCGGCTTTTGCAATTCGCATCGCTTCAGTCATGAGACGCCAAGGTTCCACATCCGTTTTCGCCATATGGGCAATGTCATAGGGTGCAAGCAGTTCAAGACTCTGAGCGACCATCACACCGCCCGAAGCTGGGTAACCAAAAGAGACGATTTTATTCCCACGGTAGTCGCTCTCAATGATGTCACGCTGCTTCACTTGGTAATGCTTAAAATCTTCTAAAGACAACTTCTCGTGTTGGTCGTCAATACGACTATTAACCGTCTCTACGATGTGCTGACCAAGCTCACCACCATAAAGGTAACGATCGCCTTGTTGCGCGATCTTCCTCAGCGTCTCAGCCATCTTAGGGTTCTTCATCAAGGTTCCCGTCGGCTTAATATCGTCCCCTTGCCAATACAAGGCTTTCACTTCCGGATCTTGCTCAAGTCGGCTTTGCTCTCTTACTACGATGTCGTAGGTGTAGCTGTTCATCGCGTACCCATTGCTCGCCAATGTAATCGCCGGCTTAATCAGCTCTGCCCATGGCAACTTGCCGTATTGTTCATGAGTGGTGTAAAGCAACCGCAACGTGCCCGGAACCGCAACAGAACGAGGGCCTAATATTTCGTTGCGACTGAGTACTTCCCCATTCTCAACAAACATTTCAGGGTTCGCGCTAGAAGGCGCTTCATCTCGACCATCAAGGGCCAGAAATTTTTTCTCGTCATGTTGATAAAACAGCGCGAAAGTCCCGCCGCCAATTCCGGTCATATCTGGCTCAACGACAGACATCACCATCTGCATCGCGACCATAGCATCAACAGCGTTACCGCCTTCTTTCAATATTGAGTAACCGGTACTGCTCACGTAAGGATTCGTCGCACTGACCATGAAATCTTGCCCGCGACTATCTGGTGTAACTGGGAATGGGTCTGGCTTTGCTGCATAGCTTGTCGATGCAACAATACTTAAAGAAAAAATCAGAATACGCATGTGTCTCTGTTTAGACTCCTATTATGTGATGGGGTCTAACGTGGACCAAGTCATTACTCCGAAGTTCGTGAAGATGGTGTCTTTTTACACAACGCTGACTGGAATCGCGCTATCAATAGATGAATGATATTGGTGCTATTTAAACGACTGAGAAAAGCTATATTTTGCTTGTTTGAGTATCTAAAAATCATCACCAGAATAGATGCAAAAGATGCTCTGAAAAATAAAAAGCCAGCGATGTGATTTCGCTGGCTTGATGTGTTTCTACAAGAGTTACCCTTTCCACTCATACAACGCTGGTATACGAATTTTCTCCCCTTGGAACTCAACAATCACAGCTTGCGGTTGTATTTCTCTTAGAGTGACCTGATCATCAACGACATCCCCTTGATGATACTCAACATTGTTAATTTTCACCCAACGGCGATTTTCATCACTAGCGTACATATGGGTTTGCAAATTAAGCGCAGGTAGACGCCCTTGCCACTGGTGAGCGTTGCGCTCTAAATCGTTCACGCGTGCCGTTTGTGATGACGAATTGTCATCATCTCGGGATAAGGCATTTTCGACCTTCCTAGCTAAATCAGGAGATAATGAGGATAAATCCAGATCATCCAAAGACAACCCGAGGTCCTCTTCAGCAGCAGAAGTCGTTTGGGTTGATGCTGAGTTGCGTGTTTCATCTCTGCTTGGTGTATGGCTCGTGTATTCATCGGGGGTGGTAAATGTACCAAAATCACGCGATAGCTCTGCACTTGGCCACTCTCTTGGCAATTGGGCCAACTGGGTGTTCTCTGGATAGTCCAATACTTTGAAAGGTGATACCACTTCGACCTTTTCTATCGGGGACGTTGTATCTACTTCAACACTCGGTGCAAAGAGATCTAAGTACCAAGCGACTCCGATAGCAGAAGCAGTGATTGGCAGCAAGAACAGACCTATATGTTTCACAGCTGACATTATGCGTCCTCCTTCTCGATTCTCGCCAGTTGAGGCGCATCTGGCTGAACATTTTGCTGAAGTCGGTCTAGCGTTCGCTTACCTGCAATACCATCGACACCAATTCCTTGCCAACGTTGAAATAATTCGACTCGCTCTTTCATCGCACCATCAAAAATAGACGTTTCAAGCAGTGGCTCACTCACCGCTTCTGCTAATAATCGGTCTAATACTTCAATCGCAGGGCCTTCCATGTCTAAACGTAATGTTTCATTCAGCGGAGCATGCCACAGTTCGATAATATTGCCCTGCCACAACGGCTTTAGCCACGAAACTGGCAGACGAAGACGCTGCTTACCATTGAGCACTTCAGCTTGGTCATTACCGACGGCATATAGAATGACATACCCAACATCACCTTGATAATTCAACTCCAAGATCACAGGGCGATTTTGTTGCATCAACAGCGGCCAAGTCGCCATTTTACGCTCACAACGCATAGTCGACTGCGGTTCTGACAAACAAAGGTTATCGCGAACCGATGCTTGATACCCCCACAAACGATACAAATCATTTACAGCGAGGTTCGACTGTTTTTGTGTTAACAATAAAGCACGCTGCTCATCCGTTAACTGTTGGCTGACGACGGTTGGTGTTGGCTCTACTCTTGGCTCCGTCACTTGTGTCAACACTGACGTCGCTTGAGCTGGCATATAATTCACGACCGCCCACCCCGTACTTAATGCAGCAATAAGGCCTACCGTGACAGAGCCCCAAGCAGGCCAACGGAAAGTCCGGCGCTCTTTTTTATCTTGCTGATAAATATCTGCCTGAAACTGCATCACCTCTTCACAGGCCTGCTGAACGGTTTGCTTATCCACCACCACATTACCCTGGTGATAACTAATGTTGAGGGATTTGTCACAGATAAGGTTGATGAGCCGCGGTATACCGTGACTGTATTTGGCTATAAGTTTACAAGAAGCACGATTAAACAGTTGCTGGTCGCCACCTGCTGTATGTAGTCGAAATGCGATGTAATCTTCTGTCTCTTTTTCATCCAACGGCAACAGGTGATAACGCCCGGTAATACGCTGGGCAAGTTGGCGTAGTTGTGTTGTTTGTAATAACCGCTGCAATTCAGGCTGCCCGACCAACAACACTTTGAGCAATTTTCTGGTATCGGTTTCCAAGTTGGTCAACAAGCGCAACTGCTCTAGAACGTCGGCAGCAAGGTGTTGAGCCTCATCAATGACCAGTAATGTCTGCCAACCTGAACGATAATTACGCAGCAAATATTGATGGATAACCTGGTTTAGCTGTTTGAGGTTTGCGTCTGGCGGATAGGTGATTTTGAACTCATCACAAATGGCTTCGAGCAAGTCTCTACTCGAAAACGTGGGATTGAGGATAAGACCCGCTTTGGTGTTATCACCCAAATTCGCCAGCATCGCTTTTGCGACAGTCGTTTTGCCTGTACCTACTTCGCCAGTAAGCATAGCAAAACCACCGCCATCGCCTAGCCCGGCTTGGAGATGTGTGATTGCCTCTTTGTGACGTTGGCTTAAATACAAATAACGTGAGTTTGGAACAATCGAAAATGGTTGTTCGACAAACCCAAAAAAGTCCTTATACATTAGGCTCTCCAGCTAAAAAACCACCTGAGAATAGTCAGATATAATATAAACATAGCCGCATCTACTCTCGGGAGTAAAGAAAAGTACCATTGCTTGCTACAATGTCCAACGGCATATCCATAAATTAAGAGGTAATTCGTGCAAGTTTATTTAGTAGGTGGCGCAGTTCGAGATAAATTGCTCGGAATTGATAGTTATGACAACGACTGGGTGGTCGTAGGCGCGACGCCCGAGATGATGCTGTCCCAAGGATACACCGCCGTTGGTAAAGACTTTCCTGTATTTCTGCATCCCAAAAGTAAAGAAGAATATGCCCTTGCACGAACAGAGAGAAAGTCAGGTTCTGGTTACACTGGTTTTGAATGTTTCTTCGATCAAAACGTCACCTTAGAAGAAGATTTGATACGTCGTGATTTAACCATTAACGCGATGGCAATGGAGAGTGATGGCACGATCCATGACCCATATGGTGGCCAGCAAGATCTCAACGATAAACTGCTACGCCATGTATCAGACGCCTTTATTGAAGACCCTCTACGCGTTTTACGTGTCGCTCGCTTCGCAGCGAAGCTTGCTGATCTAAACTTTACGGTTGCCGACGAAACCATGCGGTTAATGCGTCACATGGCAGAGTCCGGAGAGCTGAGCACACTGACTCCCGAGCGTGTTTGGCAAGAATGGCATAAATCTCTCTCTACTCCTCGCCCTGATATTTTCTTATCGGTTCTACGAGACTGTGGTGCATTAACCGTGGTGTTACCTGAAATTGATGCACTATTTGGCGTACCTCAACCTGAGAAGTGGCATCCAGAAATCGATACTGGCATCCATACTTTGATGGTGGCAGAGCAAGCCGCAAAATTGAGTAACTCACTCCCCGTCAGGTTTGCCGCCCAAGTGCATGACTTGGGTAAGGGCGTGACGCCAGAGAGCGAATGGCCAAGCCACAAAATGCATTGCCATACAGGATTAAAACTGATCAAAAAGCTGTGCGAACGTGTCCGGGTACCAAATGAGTTTCGTGATTTAGCCTTGATGGTGTGCGAACAGCACTCCAATATTCATCGCGCGGCTGAACTTAAACCACAAACCATAATTAAAATACTCAATAAACTTGATGTGTGGCGTAAGTCCGAACGTCTGCAAGATATCTTGCTTTGCTGCCAAGCGGATCACGCTGGTCGTAAAGGACTGGAAACGCAACCATATCCACAGGCGGATATTTTTAGGCAAGCCTACCAAGCAGCAGCGGCAGTTGACGTTCAAGCCATTATCAAAGAGGGCTTTAAAGGCCCTGCGATTCGTGACGAGCAAGAAAAACGACGTATTGAAGCAGTGAAAGCAGCACTTAAGAAGTAACGAACAAACAAAAACGCCCGCGGATTTCGCGTGCGTTTTTCGTTAACATCAATTATGCACTTAATAGAAAAGCGAACAAACCGACGCCCAAAATGAGACGGTAAATCACAAACGGTGTCATGCCCATTCGTGAAATCATCTTCAAGAAGAAGTGGATACAGATGTACGCACTGATAAACGATGTGATAATGCCAGTCATTAAGAAACCAACATGGACAGGTTCACCACTGGTTACTAACTTCATGCCTAAGTAGCTACCAGCTAATGTAATGATTGGGATCGACATTAAAAACGAAAATCGGGCAGCCGCTTCTCGAGTAAAGCCAAGGTAAAGCGCTGCTGTGATGGTCGCCCCTGAACGTGAAGTTCCAGGAATCATCGCTAAGGCTTGAGCAATACCGATAAATACAGCTTTCTTCCAACCCGTTTGGTATTCATCGGCAACGAGTTTAGCGTTTTTGTCTACCCACCATAGCAACAGGCCAAATACGATCGTAGTAGTCGCGATGACGTAAGCGCTACGTAGATACACTTCAATGATGTCTTTCATCAATAAGCCGAACACACAAGCTGGAATCGTCGCAATCACGATCATCCAAGCCAATTTAGCTTCTTTACTGCGATCTCCTTTAAAGATCGAAGCAAATAACGCTTGAAACAAAGTGATTACTTCATGACGAAAATAGATCACGACAGCCATTAATGTACCGACGTGAACAGCAACATCAAAGGCTAGACCTTGGTCTTCCCATCCTAAAATAGCGGAAGGCAGGATCAAATGGGCAGAGCTTGAAATAGGCAAAAACTCTGTCAGCCCCTGAATCAGAGCCAAAATAAAGGCTTCAAAATAACTCATGTAAACAACTCAAATTAAAAATGAAAGGAAACGGGTTTGAGCGAATCGACTGGCTGCATAGCATGCCAAATGTCTGCGACTGTGCGTCCATCGCCTGGGATCACTAATTGCGGTTCGAGATCATACAGCGGCTTTGTGACAAAAGGATATTTGTAGATATCACTGCGAGGTAGCTCAGGTTTTTTCTTGGAGACGCGCTCACCGAACAACACTATATCGAGATCCAGTGTTCGATCCTGATACTTTTGCGCGTTTTCTTCGCGTCCCCACTTAAATTCAATCTCGCGTAGTTGATGGCTCAACTCTTCTAATGACAACTCGGTACGCATTGCAACGACAAAGTTGTAGAAATTCTTGCTGCTAAAACCAATAGGTTCGCATTCATATATCGGTGATACGAGGAGATTTTCTCCAAGCCGTTGCAGCTCCTGATACGCAGCAAGCACATGTTGCTCTCTTTCTACGTTCGTCCCAACACCGATATAGGTGGTGATCATGCTCGGCCTCGCTCAATCACCACACCAACAGCACGTGCTTGCGGCACGGCGCCAGGCTTCGCTAGGCGGATTTTCACCCAAGGCACTGAGAAACGCAGCATGATAAGCTCTGCTACTTCTTCAGCCACGCGCTCGACCAGTAAGAAACGACCATTTTCAATGTGGTTAAGTACCGCCTCACTCACCTGCGAATAATCCAGTGCATCTTGCACATCATCACTTTTGCCCGCAGGTTTATTATCGTGTGCCATTTCAATATCTAGAACCAACTTTTGTTTGATTTGTTGCTCCCAGTCGTACACGCCAATTGTGGTGATTACTTCTAACTGTTCAATAAAAACTTTATCCAGAGCCATCTTATGTCCTTCTATTACAGAGGTCGGATACCCGTGAGGGGTAATTTGATCGTAGTATTCTATACCTAAGTAACATTTACTTTGGTCATCACAATGTTACTTAGGTATAAACTGCGAAAGCATCTTTATATACAAGAAATCACATAATGCAAGCTCTATCACAGTGAGGATTTCTGCATTATGTAAATTCGGGGTATGATAGCAACTACGCGGGAACCGAGCATTAAATTCCAATCCATCAAGGACTTCTATGGACGCACTGGCACTGATAATGACAATGGCCGCCTATTTATTAGGTTCGGTTTCCAGTGCGGTTTTGATCTGTCGACTCTTAAAACTGCCAGACCCACGCAGTGTGGGATCTAACAATCCTGGAGCAACGAACGTATTGCGTATTGGCGGACGAGGAGCCGCTGTTTCAGTCTTGTTGTGCGATATGCTCAAAGGCACTATCCCCGTGTGGGGCGGATACTTTCTTGGTATCGACCCTATCATTCTTGGCGTCATCGCCATTGCTGCCTGTCTTGGCCACATGTACCCCATCTTTTTCCACTTTAAAGGCGGAAAAGGTGTCGCAACCGCGCTTGGCGCTATCGCTCCGATTGGTTTGGACTTAACAGGATTGGTGATGTTAACTTGGCTGTCAGTAGCCGCGCTATTCCGCTATTCATCCTTAGCGGCTCTCGTCACGGTTTTGGTCACTCCGTTTTATACTTGGATGTTTAAACCGCAATACACGTTACCTGTTGCTATGCTGTGTTGCTTAATCGTATTTAAGCATCATCAAAATATTCGTCGGCTTTTGTCTGGCGACGAGCCAAAAATCGGCGAGAAGAAACTGACACAAAAAAACTCGGCTTAATGCCGAGTTTTTCGTTTAAAGAGGGATGCATTGGTTACGCATGAACTCGATTCAGGAAGTTCAACAACATTTGGTTGACGAACTCCGGCTGTTCTAAACAACTGATGTGTCCCGCTTGCGGAATTTCTACCAACTCACTGCCCGTGATACAGTCTTTCATTAAATACGATTCGAAAACCGGGCGAGGCTTATCTTCACAGCCCACCGCAATTAACGTCGGCAGAGCGAATTTTTCCGAATCTTCAATCACATCACGGCGACCAAACACCATGCGCCCCATGCGAGCTACTTCCACCGCACGCTCACCGTTCAGCTCTTCTAAACTGCGTTTGAATGAAGCGACAAGTTTAGGGTTATCCTGATTGACGTTGTTGGCAAAGAACAGCGGCACAACGGCTTCAATAATTGGCGCAGGCACTGCTTGGACTTGGCTGATGGTATCAAGCATTGCAAAATACTTTTTATACGTAACTTCTGGCTCCCAGCCAATGAAGGTATCCATCAATACCAGTGACTTAACACGTTGCGGCGCTTGAGCCGTTAGCTCAGCTCCCCACATGCCGCCAACAGATAAGCCCACGATCGAGAATTCTTCGATATCTAAATGATCCATCAATGCCAACATATGTTGTGCATAGTCGGCCAATGACTGTGTCGATGCAGGTGCAGCGTCCGATTCACCATGTGCCCAAAGATCTGGCACAATACAACGGAATGACTGGCTTAAAACCTCAACTTGCGGCGCCCACATTTGGCTATCCCAAAGGTAACTATGACCAAATAGAAGCACTGGGCCCTCACCTTTATCTAGATAAGCAAGTTGCTGACCTTCAATTTCAAACTTATTCATTGTTATATCCATTTCTTATTCTTCCACGTCATCCTAGCACTGAAACAATAGCGAACTGATCGCATCAGTCAGAATGTAAAACGAGGCGGTTCATTGAATAATTAAAAATAAAGGCCTCTGAGGAGCAGAGACCTTTATTACACAGAACCGGTTTCAAACCTACCGCATAAATTTGATTAAGCGACAGGTGTTAGTTGATCAATTGGCCAACGTGGACGAGCCTCTACTGACATATCAGCCACTTCGCCATTCTTCAAGCGCTGCATGCCTGCGTAAGCGATCATCGCACCGTTATCTGTACAGAACTCAGTACGTGGGTAGTAAACTTCGCCGCCAACTTTCTTCGCTAACTTCTCTAACTCAGCTCGCAAACGACGGTTAGCACTCACACCACCAGCAATAACAATGCGTTTCATGCCTGTTTGCTCAAGCGCGCGCTTACATTTAATAGCCAACGTAGCACACACAGCCTCTTCAAATGCCAATGCGATGTCCGCGCGGGTTTGCTCGTCATCACCGTTTGCAGCAATCGTGTTAGCCGTAAAGGTTTTTAGACCAGAGAAACTCATGTCCAAACCTGGCACATTCGTCATTGGGCGCGGGAACTTAAAGCGGCCCGGTGTACCTTTTTCCGCCAGTTTAGATAATAGTGGACCGCCTGGGTAATCCAAACCCATTAGCTTCGCTGTTTTATCAAACGCTTCGCCCGCCGCATCATCAATCGACTCACCTAGAATTTTGTACTCACCGATGCCTCTCACTTCCACCATCATAGAGTGACCGCCCGATACTAATACCGCCACAAACGGGAACGGTGGAGGGTTATCTTCCAACATTGGGGCCAATAGGTGACCTTCCATATGATGAACAGGTACCGCTGGCACTCCCCAAGCATAAGCAATACTGCGACCGATAGTCGCACCCACTAATAGCGCCCCAACAAGACCAGGCCCCGCGGTATACGCGACACCATCGATGTCTTTTGAAGTTAAGTTCGCTTCTTTTAGTGCCTCTTTAATAAGAGGAATGGTTTTCTTTACGTGGTCACGTGAAGCCAACTCAGGCACCACACCGCCGTAATCTGCGTGCAGTTTTACTTGGCTGTATAGCTTGTGTGACAAGAGACCGTTTTCATCGTCATAAATTGCGATGCCAGTCTCGTCACAAGAGGTTTCAATACCAATAATGCGCATGGTTTTCTCAGTATGCTTTCTGTATAGAGGAAATTTGGGCGTCATATTACCTCGCCTTGGTGCTGCAAACAAATTTTGTACAGACAATAATCGACAAAAGGCTTTACAAAGTAGTTGTGATCGGATTAAAATTCCGCACCATTTTTGATCAAGCTGGTAAGAGACCTAACAATTGTGATTTGGTCTGTTGAATACCAGCGTTAACGAATAACCCCTGAGGTGAAAGGCATATGCCAGTAGTTAAAGTACGTGAAAACGAACCGTTCGACGTTGCTCTACGTCGTTTTAAGCGCTCTTGCGAAAAAGCAGGTATCCTTTCTGAAGTGCGTCGTCGTGAGCACTACGAAAAACCAACTACAGTTCGCAAACGCGCTAAAGCAGCAGCTCAAAAGCGTCACGCTAAGAAGCTAGCTCGCGAAAACGCTCGTCGCGTTCGCCTGTACTAATAACTGAGCTCCAAAAGGAATTTAGTTATGGCTCTGATTGATCAACTCAAAGAAGAGCAAAAATTAGCGATGAAAGCCAAGGACAAATTGCGCCTTGGTACTATTCGTTTAGCCCTATCAGCAATCAAGCAACGTGAAGTTGACGAACAGATTACTCTGAACGATGACGACATTCTTGCAGTATTGACCAAGATGGTTAAACAACGTCGCGATTCTGTAGCGCAGTTTGAAGCAGCGGGTCGTCAAGATCTTGCTGATGCGGAACAAGCAGAAATTACCGTTCTTGAGGACTTTATGCCTCAACCACTGACAGACGAAGAAGTAGCGGCTCTCATCGAGAACGCGATTGCTGAATCTGGCGCAGCTGGCATGCAAGACATGGGCAAAGTAATGGGCGTTCTGAAACCGCAAATTCAAGGGCGTGCAGATATGGGTAAAGTAAGCGGTTTAGTTCGCGCTAAATTGGCTTAAGGTACCCCACCCAATTGCAGCAAGCCGTGCTATCCTTTGGAGCGCACGGCTTGTTTGTATCTGGATGGATGGAATGAAATCAATGGGCAATACGCTCATTCTTTTAAGGCATTCACTCCACTCATCATCTTCTTTTTTTGTTAGGTTTTATGGCTGGACACATCCCTCGCAGTTTTATCGATGACCTTCTAGCTCGACTTGATATTGTCGATATCATCGACGCACGTGTGAAACTTAAGAAAAAAGGCAAAAACTACGGCGCATGCTGCCCTTTCCACAACGAAAAGACACCCTCATTCAGTGTCAGTCAAGAAAAGCAGTTCTACCATTGTTTTGGTTGTGGCGCGCATGGAAATGCCATCGATTTTTTGATGGAGTTCGACCGACTAGAATTCGTCGAAGCCATTGAAGAACTCGCTTCATACTTGGGTTTAGATGTTCCTCGCGAACAACGTAGCGGCGGTAATGGTTCGTTTCAATCAGGCCCACAAGCAAGCAGCAGTGAAAAACGTAACCTATACGACTTAATGGGCAGCATTGCTCAATTTTATCGTAACCAACTCAAACAGCCAGCAAGTAAGGTGGCGATTGAGTATCTAAAAGATCGCGGCCTGTCTGGTGAAATCGTCCAGAAGTTTGGCATCGGCTATGTGGCTGATGAATGGGATTTAGTTCGTAAGAACTTTGGCCAGAATAAAGAAAACCAAGACATGCTCGTCACTGGCGGCATGTTGATTGAAAACGATAAAGGCAACCGCTACGACCGATTCCGTGGTCGAGTGATGTTTCCTATTCGAGACAGACGCGGCCGAGTAATAGGCTTTGGTGGTAGAGTATTAGGTGATGGGACACCAAAATATCTCAACTCACCCGAAACCCCGATATTTCATAAAGGTAAAGAGTTGTATGGCCTTTATGAAGTACTACAAGCGTATCGTGAGCCACCACAAATTTTAGTGGTTGAAGGCTATATGGATGTTGTCGCGCTTGCTCAATATGGCGTAGATTATTCCGTTGCCTCATTAGGAACCTCGACAACGGGCGATCACTTGCAGGTGTTATTCAGGCAAACAAGCACCGTCGTGTGTTGTTATGACGGTGACCGCGCAGGCCGTGAAGCCGCGTGGCGTGCCATGGAAAATGCATTGCCTTACCTAACGGATGGTCGCCAGTTAAAATTCATGTTTTTGCCGGATGGAGAAGATCCCGACTCTTATATCCGACAAAACGGAAAACAAGCATTTGAGCAGCAAGTGTCTAATGCGATGCCCTTGTCTGAATTCATGTTCAGCTCATTGACTCAGCAGGTCGATATGAGCACGAAAGAAGGCATGGCAAAACTGAGTACTCTTGCGGTTCCTCTCATTGATAAAGTCCCTGGCGGCACTTTAAGACTATACTTGAGAGAATTGCTTGGCCGCCGTTTGGGTTTGGTTGATGAACGCCAACTACAGCAGCTAATTTCAAAACAAGGTAAAGAGGATAAAAGGCCTCAACCTCATAAAGAAATCAAGCGAACGCCGATGCGAGAAGTGATCGCGTTACTGATTCAAAACCCACAATACGTAAGTATGGTGCCAGATCTAACTAGCGTTAGAGATTTGCCCATTCCTGGTCTAAGTTTATTTGTTGATGTACTTGATAAATGCCAAGCGCATCCCCATATCAACACAGGCCAATTATTAGAGCATTGGCGAAACAGCCAAAATGAGACCCTTCTGTCTCGTCTCGCGAGTTGGGACATTCCACTCGATGAGGACAACCAAGAAGAAATCTTTTTAGACTCACTGGATAAAATTATTGCCCAGTGCGTAGAAAAACAAATTGAAAACCTGCAGGCCAAAGCAAGATGTGTCGGTTTATCAGCCGAAGAGAAAAGGGAGCTGCTAGCACTTATGCTAGATTTAAAAGCGTAACCCTGTTTAATTAGTCAGCAACGATTTAATTTGTTATAGTAAGTGGTTTGCATTTCGCATACTGATTCCTTCACCAGATTACGAAGTTGGATACCGTCTATGGATCACAATCCGCAGTCACAGCTAAAGTCACTTGTTATTAAAGGCAAGGAACAAGGCTATCTGACCTACGCCGAAGTAAATGACCACCTACCTGCTGAAATCGTAGATTCAGAACAGGTAGAAGACATCATTCAGATGATCAACGACATGGGCATTAAGGTAGTAGAAACTGCTCCTGATGCTGATGATTTAGCACTGAACGATGACACAAATATTACCGATGAAGATGCAGCCGAAGCTGCAGCCGCTGCACTTTCTAGCGTAGAGAGTGAGATTGGTCGTACAACAGACCCAGTACGTATGTACATGCGTGAGATGGGTACTGTCGAACTTCTAACTCGCGAAGGCGAAATCGACATCGCAAAACGTATTGAAGAAGGTATTAACCAAGTTCAATCGTCTGTTGCTGAATACCCAGGCACAATTCCGTACATTCTTGAGCAATTTGACAAAGTTCAAGCTGAAGAACTACGTCTTACAGACCTAATTTCAGGTTTTGTAGATCCAGATGCTGACGACACCGCTGCACCAACGGCAACACACATCGGTTCTGAACTGACTGAATCTCAGTTAGAAGAAGAAGACGATGAAGACGTTGATGACGACGAAGATAGCGATGACGATTCAGATGATTCTGAAGAAGATGTAGGTATCGATCCTGAATTAGCGCTAGAGAAATTCAACCAACTACGCAGCACCTATCAAAATCTTCAATTAGCAATCAACGAGTACGGCTATAACAGCCCGAAAGCAACCGTTGCTAATGAAATGATGCTAGACGTATTCCGCGAGTTTCGTCTAACGCCTAAACAGTTTGATCACCTAGTGAATGAACTGCGTACTGCTATGGATCGCGTTCGTACACAAGAGCGTCTGATCATGAAGTCTGTGGTTGAATACGGCAAAATGCCGAAGAAATCATTCATCGCGCTGTTCACTGGTAATGAATCAAGTGAAGCTTGGCTGGATGAAGTTCTTGCTTCAGACAAGCCATACGCTGAAAAGATCAAACGTAACGAAGAAGAAATCCGTCGTTCAATCGCTAAGCTAAAAATGATTGAAGAAGAGACTTCTCTAAACGTACAGAACATTAAAGACATCAGCCGTCGTATGTCTATCGGTGAAGCAAAAGCTCGCCGTGCGAAGAAAGAGATGGTTGAAGCGAACTTGCGTCTTGTAATTTCTATCGCGAAGAAATACACCAACCGTGGCCTACAGTTCTTGGATCTGATCCAGGAAGGTAACATCGGTCTGATGAAAGCGGTAGATAAGTTCGAATATCGTCGTGGTTACAAGTTCTCGACTTACGCAACGTGGTGGATCCGTCAGGCAATCACTCGTTCAATCGCGGACCAAGCACGTACGATTCGTATCCCGGTACACATGATCGAAACGATCAACAAGCTAAACCGTATTTCTCGTCAAATGTTGCAAGAGATGGGTCGCGAGCCACTACCGGAAGAACTGGCAGAGCGCATGCAAATGCCAGAAGACAAGATTCGTAAAGTTCTAAAAATCGCTAAAGAGCCTATCTCAATGGAGACACCAATCGGTGACGACGAAGATTCGCATCTAGGTGATTTTATCGAAGATACAACGCTAGAACTTCCGCTAGATTCTGCAACTGCAACTAGCCTTAAGGTGGCAACAAAAGACGTGCTTGCAGGTCTAACGCCACGTGAAGCGAAAGTACTTCGTATGCGTTTTGGTATTGACATGAACACTGACCATACTCTAGAAGAAGTTGGTAAGCAGTTCGACGTTACTCGTGAGCGTATCCGTCAGATCGAAGCAAAAGCACTACGTAAACTTCGTCACCCAAGCCGCTCAGAGACTCTGCGCAGCTTCCTAGACGAATAATCGCAGCGCATACAAGCTTTTAGAAATCAAAAAAGGTGACTTTAGGTCACCTTTTTTATTATCTACTGTTCTAAGTGGATAAAAACTAAGCGCAATTGCCCTAGTTGGTATCTAGACACCTTGCAACGCTTCCCCTATAATCGTTGTCCTATTAAGGCCCCTTAGCTCAGTGGTTAGAGCAGTCGACTCATAATCGATTGGTCCGCAGTTCAAGTCTGCGAGGGGCCACCATATTTCGAAAGTCGTAGCAGGTTAATACCTACTACGCCTTTTTTGTATCTTATATCTTTGGGTACAGTTGCGGTAACTCGTCACTAACCTCGTAATAGCTTTTCCTCTTCCCCTCTTCTTTAACTATTATCTGGCTCTCTATACGAGCAATAGAAACAAAATGTCTGCTCGTGATTTAAACCATTGACCCTCAGACAACTTCTGATAGGATGGACGTATAGACGTCTAAAACAAAAAATGGAGCTACAATGAAAAGTATTGGTCACTTAAAGAAACTAGCTTTGATTCTCACGGCAGTAGTCGGCTTAAGCGCTTGTGGAGAAAAAGATGACTCTGTCATTAAAGTGGGCGCGACAGTTGGACCACATGCACAAGTAGTCGAGGCGGTAGCGAAGGAGGCAGCAAAGCAAGGTTTGAATGTCGAAGTCATTGAGTTTTCTGACTACGTGACACCTAATGCCGCCCTTAGCGACGGTAGCATCGATATTAACAGCTATCAGCACCAGCCATTTTTAGACAACTTCAACAGTAGCCATAACGCCCAATTAGTATCAATTGGTCAGTCCATTCTTATGCGTATGGGGCTTTATTCCAATAAGTATCGCTCACTGCAAGAGCTTCCAAACAATGCACGTATAGCGCTTCCAAATGACCCTACCAACGGTGGTCGTGGTCTGTTGCTACTCGCCGATGCAGGTTTAATTGAGCTGAAACAGGGTGTTGGCCATAAAGCCGCCCTAACTGATATCACAAAAAACGCAAAATCATTTGAATTTGTCGAGGTAGATGCCGCTCAGCTACCAAGAACATTAGATGATGTGGACGCGGCTGCGATTACAATGAACTACGTAATGTCTTCTGGTTTAGATCCGAAGAAACAAAGTATCTATCTTGAAGCAAAAGACGCCCCATTAGCAGTCATGGTCATCGCCACTCGTGACGCAGACAAAAATAATGAAGCGTATAAAAAGTTCGTTTCTATTTATCAATCTCAAGCGATTCGTGATTATCTCGATCGCACTTTCAAAGGCACAATCGAAGCAGCTTTTTAATCAATAAAGCAGCGAATATTTTACCCCACGAATCAGATAGAGAAGAGGCTAATGTTTTCTCATAGCCTCTTCTTTTCATTACTCACTAAATCGACTCATTGTCGACTTTCAGCCTCTAACTTCATTGCCAAATAAGCTTGGTCAGCAGAAACCAATTCAGGACGGTTAATCAACTTCCAGAGGAAGTATGGTGGGATTAAAAATACGATGAAGTAGAGAGATTCATGGAAGAAAACATCGGCTATCGTTTGCTGATGCTCCCAAAGTGCCGTCAGTGCGAAGAGCTCTAACATCACGCCTAATACGCCAAAGACGACAGAGACAACAATCGCTAAACCCAGTAGTTCTCTAATAAAGTGCTTGTATGCCATGATACTAATTCCTTCTAGCAATAAGTCATACTAACTTACGCTCATAAGAAACAAGTGAGCTTGATTATTATCAAACTCACCTCATCACTGTTAAGAACTTAGTTTTATAAAAAAGTACTTGTATATAGCGTCATCGAAGACTGATTTCCCTATCACAGAGCATAGATACCTCTACAAATAGAAGGTGATGGAACGACCAACTATTGACTATATGAGCGCAACTTTAATCAGATAAGTAATATTGAACCGTCGATACCACTCGTACTTTCTTAATGTAAGGCGTGTTGCTGTCTCGGTCATAAATCGAGAACTGCCCTTGAGTTGCACGTTTGATCTTACCCAGTGAACTCTGTGAGTCTTTCGCAAATTTCTCAGCCACTTCACGCGCATTCTTAGTCGCTTCTTCGATCATGTCTGGCTTCACATCATTCAGCTTAGTAAAGCTGTACTCAACACGATTTGCATAAGGATCTTGGTTAAGCAAAACGCCTTGTTTTCCTAGCTCACCTATTTCATTGATTGCCGCTCGAACAACATCAACACTCTGGCTGTAAACCGTAACGGTTCGCGAGGCCAAATAACGATACTCAATGTCTTGCTCGCTCCCATATTGCTGTGCTTTTCTGTCAATGACCGCTGGGGAAGAAAGGGAAACGCTGGTTTCAGGAAGCCCTTTGGCACTTAGAAAGTCCAAAATCAAACGGGTTTGCTGGTCAATTTCATCAAACATGGCTCCCATATCATTACTCGCTAGAGTAAATTGAATCGGCCAAATCACCGTATCAGCAGGATACTCACGCTCCGACAAACCTTTTACTGTCACGACTCTTTCATAGGCTCGGTATTTCACCGCCGTCTGCTGCATAAAATAGCCAAGGATGCCAAGACCAAGTATCAAACTTAGCCCAATCCAAAGTGCTGCTTTATTGGAAACTCGTTCCATTATTTCCCCCTGATAAATATCAACTTAGCTTAATCTTTGTTCTAGATAAGATAGCCTATCTATTGTTTTAAGAGGGAGACATAACGCGAGTTTTGATTCATAGCACAGTGATATACCGTTTTCTTTAGTCAATAAAGCTTCATTGGTTTGTCACCAAAGGCTCATGCTTTTGCCTCTTAACTGTCATCTGTAATTTCTACTATCCAATCAGCAACTTGTACGCTGAGGTAAATATGGATAGTTCAACCCCTTTTCGTCTCCCTCGTAAAACGCCGTTTGGCATTGGTGAAAACGTTGCTGAATGGGCAACCGGTTTAAACCAGCTTGATAAGTTCTACGCTCAACGCCCCGTTAATGCCGATACCAAAACTTTTCTCCGCTTCACGTTGGATATTTTAGGTATCGATTATCGCATTGCTCATGGTTCACTCGACTCAGTGCCTAAACAAGGTGCTACCGTCATTGTGGCGAACCACCCGCTTGGTTGTGTGGAAGGCGTCATCTTGGCCGAACTCTTGTTGATGGTACGAGACGATATCCAAATTCTAGCCAATCAATACCTGAAAACCGTACCAGAGTTAGATCAGCTCTTCATTGGTGTCGATGTGTTTGAAGGCAAAGACGCCGTCAAATCAAATATGAAGGCCCTCAGAGCGGCTAATAAACACCTCGCAAGTGGCGGCTTATTGCTTGTCTTTCCTGCCGGTGAGGTTTCCCAGTTAGTCGATGCCAAACAGCAACGCTTGGAAGACAAAGCGTGGAGTCGAAGCGTAAGTAGCCTAATTCGCAAAAACAAAGCAACGACAGTTCCAGTATTCATCAGTGGCCAGAACTCGAAACGCTTCTATATGGCAGGGAAAATCCATCCACTTTTGCGTACCCTACTGCTTGGTCGAGAGTTGCTAAACAAACATGCGCAAACCATCGATTTATCTTTTGGCCAAGTGATCAAATTCAAAGAGATCAACACACTTAACGATGATCAAGTGGTGAACTATTTGCGGCTCAACACTTACTTGCTCAATCGTGAAACCCATTCAGTGAAGCCTTCTTCTTCATCAGAAATGCTCTCTCCAATAGCGGCAGGGTTACCCGTAGGCGAATTGCTTGAAGAGCTGAACAACTTACCAAAAGAGTCCAAGCTGCTAACAAGTGGTGAGTTCGATGTTTACTGCACGGAGTCGCAGAGTATCCCTTCCCTACTGCATGAAATTGGTCGCCTACGTGAGCTCAATTTCCGACAAGTTGGCGAAGGGACTGGACTAGCAATAGACATTGACCATTTCGATCATGATTACCTGCATCTGTTTGTGTGGGACAGAGAGAACCAATGCTTGGTGGGCGCGTATCGTTTAGGTCTGGTTGATCAACTGATTGAAAAGCGCGGCGTAGCAGGTCTGTATTCACGAACGTTGTTTAACTATGACCAACGCTTTATCGACCAAATGGGTAAATCCATTGAGATGGGGCGCTCTGTGATTGCACATCAATATCAAAAGAGCATGAGCGCGCTACTGCTACTGTGGAAAGGCATCGCAACGTTCGTTCATCAAAACCCAGATTACACTCACCTATTTGGTCCGGTAAGCATTAGCAACGATTATAGCGATACTGCACGTCAATTACTGGCTCAATCAATGACACTGCACCACTACGACAACAATTGCGCAGAGTACGTCACACCTTCTAACCCACTTCCTGAGCACCACCGTGACTGGAACACCAGCATGCTCACTGCTCTGGGTGATTTACAGCTATTGTCACGTGTCATTGCCAGAATCGATGAAGGGAAAGGAGTGCCCGTTTTGCTGCGTCAGTACTTAAGCCTCAATGGCAAGCTGGTATGCTTCAACGTCGACCCTGCATTCAATAACGCTCTAGATGGATTGATTATGGTGGATTTGCGCGATGTTCAAGAAAAGACGTTGGCAAGGTATATGGGACGCGAGCAAGCTCATGACTACCTCGTCTATCATACTAATAGCAACGATGATTAAGAACAGTGATTAAGTAGAGAGTTGGGAATCACAAGAAGAACCGTGTGGCGACTCTCTTTATTTACCCTTTCATCAACTAATTAGGCGTGCTCCGTGAAGTGCGCCGAAAAGACTCTTATAGATACAATCTATCGAAAGATCTAGATAGCATTTATCTCACCAATTCCGTCACAAACTTTCACAAAAAACAAAAACAGATCCAAGTCACACTTTAAATTCACCACAACTCAACACAAAACGTGACATTGATCATCACAAGTATTTAATTCGAATTTCAAAAAAAATTAAAAGTGATCAAAGTCACAAGGTATTTTAATTTTAAATTTGTCAGAAGATCGGATTGATCACTAAGATTTTTATTGACAGATTTGAAAGTGGCTTTTTGTTATTAAGTTACAAGTTAATAAGTTGAACTTGATCACTTAAAAACCGTTTCTCAGCCTAAGAAATACGGGCGTAGATCACAAAAAACCCGTTGTCAGTTCCAATTGGAAAATGTGTGGTAAATTGATTGGGTACTAAGCAATCAAACAAACGGTTTTGGCGAACCGTTTACTACAACAAGATTCATCAGAACATCGAACGGGGAATTGTTATGATATCACCAGATGCCAAGATCAAGATACAAAATTTTGGTCGTTTTCTGTCAAACATGGTAATGCCAAACATCGGCGCGTTTATCGCGTGGGGCTTTATCACTGCTCTATTTATCCCAACTGGATGGCTACCAAACGAAACGTTAGCCTCTATGGTTGGCCCAATGATTACCTACTTGCTGCCACTACTTATCGGTTACACCGGTGGTAAATTAGTTGGTGGCGATCGTGGTGCGGTAGTCGGTGCAATCACAACAATGGGTGTGATTGTCGGCACAGACATCCCAATGTTTATGGGTGCAATGATGGTCGGCCCAATGGGCGGCTGGGCTATCAAGAAATTCGATAACTACATCGATGGTAAAGTAAAAAGTGGCTTCGAGATGTTGGTTAACAACTTCTCTGCGGGCATCATCGGCATGCTATGTGCGATCCTTGCTTTCATCTTTATCGGTCCATTCGTAAAAATTCTTTCTGGTGGCTTGGCGGCTGGCGTTAACTTCCTAGTTTCTGCTCACCTACTACCACTGACTTCAATCTTCGTTGAACCTGCGAAGATCCTGTTCCTAAACAATGCGATCAACCACGGTATTTTCTCTCCACTGGGTATCCAACAAGCGTCTGAAACAGGTCAGTCGATCTTCTTCCTAATCGAAGCAAACCCAGGTCCTGGTCTAGGTATCCTGCTAGCTTACATGGTGTTTGGTAAAGGTACGGCTCGTCAAACGGCAGGTGGTGCATCAATCATCCACTTCTTCGGCGGTATCCACGAGATTTACTTCCCATACATCCTAATGAACCCTCGCCTAATCCTTGCGGCTATCGCAGGTGGTATGACTGGCGTATTCGTTCTAACTATCTTTAACGCAGGTATTGTTTCTCCAGCATCACCAGGTTCAATCTTTGCAATCTTGTTGATGACTCAGAAAGGCTCAATCGTTGGTGTTCTAGCGTCTATCGCAGCGGCAACAGGTGTGTCATTCGCGGTAGCAGCACTACTAATGAAGACACAAACGTCCACAGAAGAAGACGGTGATGAAGCAGCACTAGAAAAAGCAACATCACAAATGAAAGACATGAAATCTGCATCTAAAAACGATGCGGTGGTAAACAGCCAAAGCAAAGGTGACGTAGACCTAGCGACAGTACAAAGCATCATTGTCGCTTGTGATGCGGGCATGGGCTCAAGTGCAATGGGCGCGAGCATGCTACGCAAAAAGGTTCAAGACGCAGGTCTGAACATCCACGTAACCAACCTTGCCATTAACAGCTTACCAGAGAGTGCAGATATCGTGATTACTCATAAAGACTTAACGGATCGTGCACGTAAGCATGCTCCAAACGCACACCACATTTCATTGACTAACTTCCTAGACAGCGAGATGTACAACCAGCTAGTCACCAAACTACTAGCAGCACAAAACCAATCCGCAGCCAATGACGACCAAATGGTAAAAGTGTCGCTCGTGGCAGCAAACGACGACAACTTCGAGCCACAGCAAACGTCGGTGTTCCAAATCCAGCGTGAAAACATTCACCTAGGTTTGAAAGCTGCCAACAAAGAAGAAGCGATTCGCTTCGCGGGCAACAAGTTGGTCGAACTTGGCTACGCAGAACCAGAATACGTAGACGCGATGTTTGAGCGTGAAGCATTGGTTCCAACTTACCTAGGCGAATCTATCGCAGTGCCTCACGGCACGGTAGAAGCGAAAGACCGCGTGAAGAAAACCGGCATTGTAATCTGCCAATACCCATCGGGTATCCAATTTACTGAAGACGACGATGATGTTGCGAAACTGGTTATCGGCATTGCCGCTAAGAACGATGAGCACATCCAGGTGATTACCACCATTACGAACGCGCTCGATGAGCCGGAGGCAATTGAGAAGCTAACCAGCACCAACGATGTGGAAGAGATTCTAAACATCCTTGGCGGTCAACAAGCGGCTTAATTACCCCTTTAATTTGCTCCTGAGGCAAATGAGGTCAGCTGTCACCCCCTATGCGGTTGGCCTCCCCCTAGTTTCGTAAGTCAACATTTTAGACATTGGTAGGTAAGAATTATGAAAAACGCAGTTCATTTTGGCGCAGGTAACATTGGTCGTGGCTTCATCGGTAAACTATTAGCAGACGCAGAAGTCGAGGTGACATTCGCAGACGTTGACGCTCCACTCGTCGACCAACTGAGTCACAAGCAAGAATACAAAGTAAAAGTGGTCGGTACTGAGTGCCAAATCGACACAGTAACTCACGTCACCGCGGTTAACTCAGCCAGTGAAGATGTCATTGACCGCATTGTAAAAACCGACTTGGTAACAACAGCGGTTGGCCCTAACGTACTGGACATCATTGCAAAAACCATCGCTACCGGCATTGCTAAACGCTTTGCAGCAGGTAACGATAAACCATTGAACATCATAGCGTGTGAAAACATGGTTCGTGGCACCACACACCTAAAAGGTGAAGTGTATAAACACTTGGATGAATCATTGCACGCGAAAGCAGACGAGTTGGTTGGCTTCGTCGACTCCGCAGTGGACCGCATCGTACCACCAGCAGAAGCCGCGAACGATGACCCACTAGAAGTCACGGTAGAGAGTTTTAGTGAATGGATTGTGGATGAGCAGCAATTCAAGGGCGAAATCCCTGACATAGCTGGCATGGAAAGAACCAACAACCTAATGGCATTCGTAGAACGCAAGCTATTCACTCTCAATACAGGCCATTGCATTACCGCTTACCTAGGTTGCTTGAAAGGCCATCGTACCATTCGTGAAGCAATTGAAGACCCAAGCATTCACGCTGAAGTAAAACAGGCGATGCAAGAGAGTGGTGAAGTGCTGATCAAACGTTACGGCTTCGACCGTGACATGCACAACGCCTACATCGAGAAGATTTTAGGACGCTTTGCCAACCCATACTTAGTGGATGAGGTGGATCGCGTAGGTCGTCAACCAATTCGAAAATTGGGTGCAAACGATAGATTAGTGAAGCCTTTACTCGGTACAATTGAGTATGGCACTGAAAATCAAACACTTTTGAAAGGCATTGCCGCTGCGTTGAAGTACACTAACGACACTGACCCACAAGCCGTAGAGCTACAAAACTCATTAAAAGAAGTGGGTGTGAAGAAGACGCTAGCGACATACACAGGTCTTGCAGAAGACAGTGCTGAAGTGGCTCAAATCGAAACACTTTACAACCAACTTTGATTTACCTAGGGGAGCTCGGCTCCCCTTCTATGTCCTTCTCTGCTTGAAGAGTTGGGATAGCTAATAATTAGAAATGTATTCAGTATATGGCAGATAACATCAACGAAACCGAGATCATTGAGCGATTAAACAGCGCCCCATCGGTACGAGGCTTTTTCATTGCAGCAGTCGACGTTTTTAACGATTCGATCGACGGGTTGATGCAAAGAATCTTTCGTAAAGATAACTTCGCTGTTCAATCGGTTGTCGGTCCGCTGCTACAAGACTCTGGACCGCTGGGCGATCTATCTGTTCGTTTGAAGTTATTGTTTGGCTTGGGAGTGCTCCCCGATGACATTTACCACGACATCGAAGACATCATCAAACTCAAAAACCAACTCAATAGTGACGCTTCAGATTACGAATTCACTGACCCGAATATTCTAGAACCAATTAAGAAACTGCACTTGGTGAAGAAAATGGGCATGGTGCAACTGGAAGTCAGCGAACCAGATGACGACATCGACCTTGAGTTTTATCAGCTACAGCTGCAACGTCAACAACAAATCATTAAGTCAGGGCTCTCACTTGCCATTGTCGAGATTTGCAATGAGCTCGGCAAAGACAGCCCTTTTTAATCGAAAAACTGGCAAGGAAGCCTCCTCAACTCGCCCCTCTTTTTGCACATTCTTCTATACAACGTGCGTGAAAGCCATCACAGTCCATATGCCGATGTCTCTGTAACATCAGACCAATCTATCGCTAGTATTGAAACGGGATCGCATGCTTTCAATCGAAGACACTAAAACTAAGTGGGAGTTTTTCCAGAAACACCACTGGGTATCTCCAGAATTTTCCCGCACTCCCGTCCTCGAGTCGTGGGAGCGTTGCATAAAGCAATGCAGCCCTTACACCTGGTCAAAGCCACATATTGCCTCTGGATTTACCTTCTCATCTCTGATGAAACGCAACGAGCACCTCATCGAATGCGCCACGACCGTACTTGAAGACACTTACGACATGCTAGGGGACGAAGACCTGCTATTGATGGTAACCGATGGCAACGGCTGCATTCTATCTGTTGTGGGACATGACTCAATGCGACAAGAGATGCAAGCGCTCGGCATAAAACAAGGCTGTTTTCTCTCCGAAGGAAAGATAGGCACAAATGCAGTCAATCTCTGTATTAGTACTCATATCCCGTGTGAAGTTTTCGCAGCAGAACATTTCAATCGCCACTTACATCCTTATGCCTCTGTAGCGGCGCCTGTTTTCGACCAGTTTGGCAAGTTACGCGGCACAACATGCCTTCTCAAAAAAGCAGAGAGCTATAAGAAAGAAGACTTAGTCATCATCGCGTCGAGCGCGAAAGAAGTCAGCTTGCAAATCCACATTCAGTCGGAACAAGAAAACATGAACCGCCTCACTTGTGCGCATAACGCAACGTTAGAGTGCATGGATGACGGCCTTCTGGCCTGGGATGAAGAAAGCCGTATAACCATGGTAAATCACCAGTCCGAGCGTTTGTTAAACATTGAAGCCAGTCAGGTCTTGGATAAAGAAGTCTTTTCTGTTTTGCGCTTCCCACCGAATGTCCTTACTAGTATTGAGTCAGGTGCGAGCATAAACCGTAAACTCACAACGGTAGAGGTTCGTGGCGAGTTTGTTGAAGCGATCATCACCTTGCGTCCACTCAACGACGGCACACACTTATTGTTCTTGCACCCTATCGATAAAATTCGCGAACTTGCTCAACAACAAATAGGTGGCAGTGCGCGCTATACGTTCAGCACTTTGCCCGTCATTTCACGAAAAATGAAGCATGTCATTACCGTGGCAAAACGGGCCATAAAGTCAAAATCACCGATTCTAATTACAGGTGAAGAAGGCGTAGGAAAAGCCACTCTCGCCATGGCGATTCATAACGAAAGCGCCTACAAAGAAGGACCATTCATTACGCTCAACTGCCGCTCCATCAATACAGAGCAACTGGTCAAAGAAACCCTGGGGTACGACGAAGGGCAAGGCATGCCTTCAAAGTTTGAGCTCGCCCATGGCGGTACGCTCTTTTTAGAAAAGGTGGAATATCTGTCGCCCGATTTACAAGCCGTGCTACTTAAGTTGTTAAAAACTGGGCTCGTCAGCCGCAGCGACAGTTTGCGATTGATCCCCGTAGATTTTCAACTTATTACCAGCACCGCTTCAGAGATCAGCGAGTATGTCACTCAGCGCTCATTTGGTCGGCAACTTTATTATGAAATCTCCTCGAACGAGCTGCATATTCCACCACTACGAAAGCGTAAAGAAGACATTGAATTTCTCGTCCAGCAGCTTATCAGCCATTACGAACGCCGCCACAATGTGACGATCTCGATAGAGCCAGTCGCACTGGAAGCGTTGATGAATTTTCGTTGGTCAGGCAATAACTCCGAATTAAGAAATCGAACTGAGCGAATTTTGCTTAACCGCAGTTCCAACTTAATCAAGCTGAACGATATTCCTGAAGACATTAAACTGAATTCTCGCCATACCGCAGAAAATACGCCAGTAATCACGTTAGAAGAAGCCGAGAGAAGAGCGATTGTTCAGGCTTGGAATCAGTGTGATGGCAAAATGCATGATATGGCGAAAGCATTGCAAATTGGCCGCACGACCTTATGGAGAAAAATTAATAAGTTTGGGCTGCAGGAGCAAATGAAGCTGTATTAAGTCGTGAATTGGCGTTCCTATAACAAAAGTAAAACCGGCGTAAGCACGCCGGTACAGGTGTACTAACGATAAGGTATCGATTAAACATCGACAGACAACTGACGAATCTGCGCTTTTAGTCCCGGTAGCATGCTCGAACTGGCGCTGAATTTTCGCAACCCCACGCGGAGCAATGTTTCTGTGGCATTTGGATCGCCAGCCATCTCACCACACATACTAACCGGTATGCCCGCGCGATCGCCTGCTGCACACGTGAGCTCAATGGCTTTTAGTACCGATGGTTCAAAGTAGTTCACCAATTCAGCAACAGCAGCGTTACCTCGATCGGCGGCCATAACATATTGAGTCAAATCATTGGTGCCAATAGAGAAAAAGTCGACTTCTTGGGCTAACGCATCAGCATTTAATACCGCGGCTGGCACCTCAATCATAATACCAACGGGCAAATGAGTCGCATCCAAGCCGAGTTGGTTTGCTTGATGCGCCAACAGCGCTTTTACTTTTCTCACTTCTTCAACCTGAGCCACCATCGGTATCATCAATTGAATATTCGGTTGCTCGTGAAAGGCTCTCAGAATGGCTCGAAGTTGAGCGGTAAACAATGACTCATGTTGAAGGCACAACCGCACCCCTCTCAAACCTAAAAATGGATTATCTTCCGCTGGCATAGGATAAGCGGCTAAAGGCTTATCACCGCCAACATCTAGACTACGAATCGTAAGTGGCTTATCACCAAGTGCGGCGGCAATATCACGATACACTTGGTATTGCGCTTCCTCAGTTGGCAACTCATCACTGTTTTGAAATAGAAACTCAGTCCGAAATAGACCAACGCCCTCAGCTCCTGATGTTAGTGCATCATCAATATCTTTCGGTCCACCAATATTGGCGAATACTGGAATATGGACACCATCACAGGTGACTGCGGCTTGCTGAGCACTCGCTAATGCACGTTGTCGGATGCTTTGCCACTCAATTTGCTGAGCTTCTAATTCCTGCTGTACGGCATCTGAAGGAGAGAACCATAAATGCCCTCGGAAGCCATCAATAGTCACCACTTGACCAGCACGCACAGCATCAAGGCAGCCCTGAGCTTTAACGATGGCAGGAATCCCCATCGCACGAGCAAGAATCGCACTGTGAGAGGTTTTCCCTCCCTCACTCAAACAGATACCAAGCACTTTCGATTTATCAAGCCCGGCCACATCAGAAGGCATCAGGTCGCGGGCCAACAAAATACTCGGTTCCTGAATGTCGATGGCATTAGGCGTTACGCCTGTCATTTCGACCATAACTTGGCGTGCGATATCATGTACATCTGCTTCGCGTTCCCGCATGTACTGACTTTCTGCCTGGCGAAACTCTTCGGCCAACGTTTGCAGTGATTCTACCCAAGCTTGCTCGGCTATCATGCCCGTTTGAATTCGCGACTCGACCGATGCCCATAATTCTGGGTCACTGAGCATCATGCTATGAGCAGCAAATATTTCCCCTTTCGGCTGCTTCGCTTGCTCCTGCAAATGTTGAACAACCACGCCTATCGCACGCTTAACCCGTTCAATTTCATCTTGTTCACTTTGGAAATCACGTTCAGGCACTGCTGGCATTTCATGAGTAAAAAGGACAGCAGGAGCAGTAGCGATACCGTCATTGACTCGAATACCAACAACAGCACCTTCAATCTGATTTGAGGCCATGCCATCGAGCAGAGTATCTGAACTTTCTTCAGGTTCGATAATGCCTTGCTCAACCGCCTCTTTTTCTCCGAAGTGCTCATAAGCTAAGGCTTCAAATGCCTTGATTGCTTCACTGGATTGAGGTCCAAGTGCGCATAAGGTGATCGTCTCTTGACTACGAACGCCAAGTTTCGCAATGCTGTTCAAGCTTTTCGCGTTCACACGGCGCTCGCCTTTTTTCAACCATAATTGGCAGTCGAAAGGCGCGAGTGCACCAACAATGGCCGCAGCGGGACGAGCATGTAATCCATGCGGATTTTGCACTACCCAATCAAATGTCCGTTCTTGCTCAAAGTTTTCTGATACTGGCGCTATCTCAGCGGATGTTAGTGGCTGATCACCAAGGTGCTCTTGTTTTACGCTTAACGCATTCTGTGCCTCTTCGACTACCGTCGATAAAGGCAGTCCGGCGGCGGCAGCCACCGACGCCGCCATGGTTCCTTCAACAATAGGTGCCGAGATAAGGGTGACATTTTCCCTCACATGATCATCAATCAGATCCAGAGCCATTTCCGTGCTAAGCAACGCGCTGCCAAGATCCATCAACACAACAACCCCTTGTTGATCTTGTACCTGCTCAATCGCTTCCATCACGGCAATGGCATCGGTTCCGATCGGGTTCTCTGAATCATCAATCCCAGCAGCAATCGCAAGCTTGGCTTTGCCTTGCGTCATTTGGGTGGCAAGTTCTGCCACCCCTTCGGCAAGTCGACGACTATGAGATACAACTACAATTCCCACCATCTTAATTACCTGCTATTGCCTGCTGTAGTGCTTTAATCATTAACAAAGAAGAGGTTGCACCGGGATCTTGGTGACCAATACTGCGTTCACCTAAATAGCTTGCTCGCCCTTTTTTCGCCAACATTTCAATCGTGGCAACCGCGTTCGTTTCTGCTAGCTCAACCATTTCATTAAGTAAGTGATCGGCGCTCATGCCATTTTCTAACGACGCCTTCACGCTAACTAAAACGGGTAACCAAACATCACACATGGTTTTATCACCCAGCTCTGCTTTACCACGAGACACCACGCCATCCACACCGCTTTTTAGTGCATCGACCAACTCTTCAAACGTTAGTTGCTCTCGGGTTCCGACAGCGGCAGCCGTGCGAATAAACAGCGTGCCATACAGCGGGCCACTTGCCCCACCGACACTAGAAAGCAAGGTCATGCCCGTATTCTTGAGAATGCTGCCGATATTTTGGTCCGCAAATTGCGGCAGTTTTTCAGCAACTTTTTTAAAGCCACGGTTCATATTGAGACCGTGGTCGGCGTCACCAATATCACGATCAAGGTCGGTCAGAAAATCTTGATTCTCTTGATACGTTTTTGCACATAACTCTAGCCAGTGAACGATATGTTGTTTTTCAATTTGCATGTTTGCTCTCCCCTGTTACCACTTGATCGCGGCCGTATCGACAGGAGCATCAAACAGCTCCAACATCTCTTTGTCTGCCTTCAGCAACGTAATCGAAACGCCTTCCATATCGAGTGACGTACAGAAGTTACCAACCATATTACGCACGATACGGAACCCTGCTTGCTCACAGTTATGAGCCAGACGGCGGTACACTCCGTAAAGCTCTGAAGTTGGCGTACCACCCATACCATTCACCATCACGATGTAGTCGTGTTCAGCGGCGAAAGGCTCAATGCTGGATTCCACTTCATCCCATTCACCTTCGTCACGATTCCAAATACGCAATGTGCGCTGATAAGGCGTGTTTTCAGCAACTTCAGCAAACATCTCATCCACTAACGTATCGGCGTCGGTGTATTTCACTCGCTTGATACCTGGTTCACCATGGATACCAACACCAAACTCAACTTCATCATCTTCCAGAACAAAAGATGGTTTACCCGCCGCTGGTACAACACAAGCATTAAGTGCCACACCAAATGAACGACAGTGATTATTCACGCGACGAGCCAGTGCTTCACATTGCTCCAGCGAATAACCTTTGTTCGCGGCAGCCCCAACTAACTTTTCAACCAATACCGTTCCAGCAACGCCACGGCGACCAGCGGTGTATAGGCTGTCTTTGACTGCAACATCGTCATCCACCAACACCGACCCAACTTTGATACCATCGGTATGAAGCAGCTCCACAGCCGTTTCAAAGTTCAACACGTCTCCGGTGTAGTTTTTAATGATAAACAGCACCCCCTCACCGGTATTCACTTGGTTACCACATTCGTACATTTGATCAGGCGTAGGTGAAGTAAATACCTCTCCTGGGCAGGCGCCTGTCAGCATGCCTTTACCAATAAAACCAGCGTGCAAAGGTTCATGACCACAGCCACCACCAGAAACCAGTGCCACTTGCCCCGGTGTTTCCTCGTGCCACATGTAACGAGGCTCGTAGTTGGCTTTTAGCTCAGGGCGGGACAATGCCAGGCCTTCCATTTGCTGCAATACAACATCATCGACTTGGTTAATTAACTTTTTCATCGTTCTATCTCATTCCATTTATATTTTTATGTAGGGTATGAATTCATCTTAAACAGAGAAAAAGCGTGCTCAACAAAAATCAATCTGTTTCATATTGAAACAAAAACTTCGGCATTATTGTTTCAATATGAAACGAAAAACGACAAATTTTCCTGAATAGTGATCGTCGCCATAAAGCATGCTGATGCTTATTACTTCTGACAGTCGGTTTGACACAGAGGTCATAAAAGCATGGAACAAAACCAGAGATATCCTTCACCACTTACCACACCAAACCTAATATAAACCTTATCCCTACAATGGATATTCATTGCACTCCAAAACACACACAAAAAAGGTTAAAGGTTTGAATTATGGACAAAATTATTATCAGCCCAAGCAAATACGTCCAAGGTGAACAAGTACTTACATCTATCGCTCACTATGTGAAAACATTGGGTGAACGTCCGTTAGTAATTGCCGATGAGTTCGTGACTAACCTGGTTGGTGATGACGTCAAACAAAGTTTTGCTGACGAAAAGCTTCCACTCACTATGAACATTTTTGGTGGCGAATGTTCGCGCGTTGAGATTGAACGCATCACGGACATTTGTGCCACTCAAAAACACGATGTCATTGTCGGTATTGGTGGTGGTAAAACGTTAGATACAGCAAAGGCTGTTGCGTTTTACACCAAAATTCCTGTCGTGGTGGTTCCTACGATTGCCTCGACTGATGCGCCAACCTCAGCGCTTGCGGTGATATACACACCTGAAGGTGAATTTGCAGAATATTTGATGATCCCTAAAAACCCAGACATGGTCATCATGGATACGTCAGTCATCGCCAAAGCCCCTGTTCGCTTACTTGTATCGGGGATGGGCGACGCGCTTTCCACCTACTTTGAAGCTCGTGCCAACATGACTTCTGGTAAGGCAACAATGGCTGGTGGGTTAGCGACGCGTTCAGCACAAGCGCTTGCGAAACTTTGCTATGAAACCTTGCTTGAAGATGGTGTAAAAGCAAAAGCTGCGGTAGAAAATGGTGTGAGCACCAAAGCGGTAGAAAACATTATTGAAGCCAATACATACCTAAGCGGTATCGGTTTTGAAAGCAGTGGTCTAGCGGGTGCTCACGCTATTCATAACGGCCTAACTAAGCTTGAAGAGTGTCATCATCTCTATCATGGTGAGAAAGTCGCGTTCGGCACACTAGTTCAGCTGGTACTAGAAAACGCAGCGATGGAAGAGATTAATACGGTTCTTGCATTCTGCCGCTCTGTAGGTCTACCAACCAACTTATTTGATATGGGCGTTAAAGAGCTTAACCACGCTAAGTTGCGCGAGGTCGCCGAAGCCTCAACGGCCGAGGGAGAAACCATCCACAATATGCCATTCCCAGTGACGGCAGAAAATGTCTACTCTGCAATTCTAACCGCTCACCAGTTGGGTCAATAACTCACCCCCTTAAAGTGGGCTTAAATAAAAAAGCGGCACATACTCTCGCATGTGCCGCTTGGATTTTTGCTGTTAAGCGTAATTACTCAACCGTTACCGCTTTCGCCAGGTTACGTGGTTGGTCTACGTCCGTACCTTTGATCAGTGCTACGTAGTAAGACAGTAACTGCATTGGGATGGTGTAGTAGATCGCCGCCGTGATTTCACTAACGTGAGGCATCGTTATGATCTTCATTGTTTCATCGCCTTCGAAGCCTGCGTCTGCATCTGCGAATACGTATAGAAGGCCGCCACGCGCACGCACTTCTTCAACGTTTGATTTTAGCTTTTCAAGTAGGTCGTTGCTTGGTGCAACCACAACAACTGGCATGTCAGCATCAATTAGAGCCAGAGGACCGTGTTTCAGTTCACCCGCCGCGTACGCTTCTGCGTGGATGTACGAGATCTCTTTCAGTTTTAGAGACGCTTCCATCGCGATTGGGTAGAACTCGCCACGGCCTAGGAACAATGTGTGGTGCTTGTCTGCAAAATCCGTTGCTAGTGCTTCAATTTCTTTCTCGAAAGAAAGTGCCGCGTTGATTTGCTTAGGAAGTGCGTGTAGCGCTTCAACAATCTCTTTTTCTTTCTCTTTGCTGATGCGACCTTGCTCTTTACCCAGTGCCGTTACCAACATAAGTAGTGCAGAAAGTTGAGTCGTGAACGCTTTAGTTGAAGCCACACCGATTTCAACACCAGCGCGAGTCATGAATGCAAAATCTGATTCACGAACCAAAGAGGAACCCGCTACGTTACAGATGGTCATCGCCGCCATGTAACCTTTCTCTTTTGCTAGGCGAAGTGCTGCTAGCGTATCAGCGGTTTCACCAGACTGAGACAACGTGATCAATAGGCTGTTTGGACGAGTCACAAACTTGCGGTAACGGAATTCAGACGCAATTTCTACATCACAGCTAACGCCTGCAATGTCTTCAAACCAGTAACGTGCCGTCATACCTGCGTTGTAAGACGTACCACACGCCACGATTTGTACGTGTTCTACTTTGCTTAGAATGTCTGCCGCGTGCACACCGATCGCGTCTGTCACAACAGAGTCTGCCGTGATACGACCTTCCATTGTGTTGATCAACGCTTTAGGTTGCTCATAGATTTCTTTTTGCATGAAGTGACGGTATTGACCTTTATCACCTGCATCATGCTCTGCATTAGATTCAACTATTTCACGCTCAACTGGCTCACCCGTTGCATCAAACACAGTGACTTCACGGCGAGTAATTTCTGCTACGTCACCTTCTTCTAAGTACATGAAACGGCGCGTAACGTTAAGTAATGCAAGTTGGTCAGACGCTAGGAAGTTTTCACCTACACCAAAACCGATCACGATCGGGCTGCCTGAACGTGCTACTACGATGCGAGATGGGTCTTTGCGATCCAACGCTACCGTGCCGTATGCGCCTTCAAGTTGTTTTGCTGTTTTTTGTACCGCTTCTAATAGCGTTTCTGAAGTACGAAGTTCCCACTCAACCATGTGTGCGATAACTTCTGTATCCGTTTGCGATTCAAACACGTAGCCACGAGATTGAAGCAACTCACGCAGCTCTTCATGGTTTTCGATGATGCCGTTATGGACCACTGCGATATCACCAGACATGTGTGGGTGAGCATTGATTTCAGAAGGTTCACCGTGCGTCGCCCAACGAGTGTGCGCAATACCAGTTCCGCCGATCACTTTTGCTTCTTCTACTGCATCAGCCAATTCTTGTACTTTACCCAAGCGACGAACGCGCGTTAGGTTTGATTCGCCATCAACAACCGCAACGCCAGCAGAGTCGTAACCGCGGTACTCTAAGCGGCGTAGACCTTCAACCAAAATTTCTGCAACATCTCGTTGTGCTACTGCACCTACGATTCCACACATGTGTTTATCTCCGTTTGTAGTTTTGTTCTTCCCTAGCCATGATTTCAAATAGAGGCAGCAAGCAAAGGCCTTTATCCAGAGGGAAGTAAAATATGAAACTGATTACATTATTAGGCGCAAATGACTTTCACGCCATGTTGTTCAATCTGTACTTTATGCTCTGCTTGGATATCTGCATCGGTCACCAACACATCAACTTGATGCCAAGCGAGCTCTAAGTTTGGGATCTTACGGCCGATTTTTTCGGACTCGATCATTACGATCACTTCACGTGACGCTTCTGCCATTACCTTACTTAAGCCAACCAACTCATTAAATGTCGTGGTTCCACGCTCGAGATCGATGCCATCCGCACCGATGAATAGTTGGTCAAAGTCGTAAGCTCGTAATACAGATTCGGCCACTTTGCCTTGAAAGGACTCTGAGTGCGTATCCCAAGTACCACCAGTCATCAGCAGTGTCGGTTCGCTCTCTAATTCATTTAGGGCGTTAGCAACATGCAACGAGTTGGTCATGACCACTAAGCCACGTTTGTCATTCAACTGTTGAATCAGCGCGGCAGTCGTGCTGCCACTGTCGATCACGATGCGATTATGATCGCGAATCAATGATGCAGCTGCTTTTGCTAAGCTTAACTTTCGAGTCGAAACATTAGCGCCCAATTCTTCGTGAATGACTTCCTTTGGGATAGCAATCGCACCGCCATAGCGGCGTAGAAGTTGGCCGTTTTTCTCTAAAGAAGCTAAATCCTTTCTAATCGTGACCTCTGAGGTTTCGAATTTCTGAGCAAGTTCATCAACGCTGACTTCTCCTAGTTCAGAAACCAAGTTAGAAATGGCGTGTCTTCTTAATTGAGTATTTCGTTTCGACATTTAAGTTTTGATTTTAAGTTTCGATGTGAAACTTATTATAGTCAAACCGAAACTTTTAAGTCCATTTATTTCGATCCAAAAAATTAATATTTCTCGATAAAACCTTGTCCTAAGACAATTCTTAAACAGTGATATTGGATTCATTCAGTGGTAGAATTCGCCACCGAAAAGAAAAAAAATTACAGAATTGAAGGCTATTTTTTTGCAACTTTCTGCATATAAAGTGGGATTAGTCACAAAAAGGTAACCAAAATCGCCGATCTTTTAGTCATAAAATGACTAAACTTGGTGAAAGACTTTCAGAATCTGAAGTTCTAATAATGAGACGAAAAATCGGTGGGTGACAGGTACTAAATGTCATCAAAAACGTCCTGACTTCAGAGTAAATAACCGACTTTCAAATTGTAACTATACTTACCGGAGAGTATCTTCCATGAAAAAGACCAAAATCGTATGTACGATTGGCCCTAAAACAGAATCTGTAGAGAAGCTAACTGAACTAGTTAACGCAGGCATGAACGTAATGCGCCTTAACTTCTCTCACGGTGACTACGAAGAACACGGCACTCGTATCGCGAACTTCCGTAAAGTAATGGAAGCTACTGGCAAACCACTAGCAATTCTTCTAGATACTAAAGGTCCAGAAATCCGCACTATCAAGCTAGAAGGCGGTAACGATGTTGATCTAGTAGCAGGTCAAGAATTCACTTTCACAACTGACACTTCAGTTGTAGGTAACAAAGATAAAGTTGCAGTAACTTACGCTGGTTTCGCAGCAGACCTAAACGTAGGTAACACTATCCTAGTAGACGACGGTCTAATCGAGATGGAAGTTATCTCTAAGACTGAAACTGAAGTTAAATGTAAAGTTCTTAACAACGGTGCACTAGGCGAAAACAAAGGTGTTAACCTTCCTGGCGTTTCTGTAAACCTACCTGCACTATCTGAAAAAGATAAGAACGACCTTAAATTTGGTTGTGAGCAAGGCGTTGACTTCGTAGCAGCTTCTTTCATCCGTAAAGCGTCTGACGTTCAAGAAATCCGTGAAGTACTTGCTGCAAACGGCGGCGAGAACATCCACATCATCTCTAAGATCGAAAACCAAGAAGGTGTTGATAACTTCGATGAGATCCTAGAACTTTCTGACGGCATCATGGTTGCTCGTGGCGACCTAGGTGTTGAAATCCCAGCTGAAGAAGTAATCTTCGCTCAGAAAATGATGATCGAGAAGTGTAACCGTGCACGTAAGATGGTTATCACAGCAACTCAAATGCTTGATTCTATGATCAACAACCCACGTCCTACTCGTGCGGAAGCAGGCGACGTTGCTAACGCGGTAATGGACGGTACTGACGCAGTAATGCTTTCTGGTGAAACGGCGAAAGGTAAATACCCTGTTGAAGCGGTAACTATCATGGCTCAAATCGCGAACCGTACTGACTCAGCGCTAAAAGCTGAACTAGGTTCTCGTCTAGACAGCCCACGTCTTCGCATCACTGAAGCAGTATGTAAAGGCGCTGTAGACACAGCTGAGAAACTAGCAGCTCCACTTATCGTTGTTGCAACTGAAGGCGGTAAGTCTGCACGTTCAGTACGTAAGTACTTCCCAACTGCAAACATCCTAGCGCTAACAACTAACAAGAAAACTGCTGCACAGCTAGTTCTAACTAAAGGTGTTACTCCTGTAGTTGTTGATTCAATCGAAAGCACTGACGCATTCTACGTAGCGGGTAAAGAACTTGCTCTAGAATCAGGTCTAGGTAACAAAGGCGATATCGTTGTTATGGTTTCTGGCGCTCTAGTTGCTTCAGGTACTACGAACACAGCTTCTGTACACGTACTATAAGACTGAACTTTTAACACTTCAGTTTCTTGAGAAGGAGGGCTTATGCCCTCCTTTTTTATATGGCTTTCTTGCTCTCATAATAGGCTAATTGTATTATTCACCTCTATCAGAATTTCGTACTGTTTAATTTTATCGTCACGATTAAAGTTTCTATGAGGTGTATGTGTCTAGTCCCACTCTTACCGACAAAGTATTAAGAATGATCCGTCAGGATATTCTCGATGGCGAGCTTAAACCAGGTCAAAAACTCGTGGTTGCCGAACTCAAAGAGAAGTACAACGTAGGAGCGTCACCCATTCGAGAAGCATTGGTGCAATTATCTTGGAGCAAATACGTCAAACTCGAGCCGCAAAAAGGCTGCTGGGTTGCACCTGTATGTAAAGATGAGTTACATGACTTGTACGAAAGCCTGCAAATGGTCTCCGCATGCTTACTCAGTAAGGCAATTATGATTGGCGATGAAAAATGGGAACTGGATGTACTAACTGCTTATCACAAGTTATCCCGAGTAAAACCTGGCGAAAGCTTTTGTTGGAGGGAATGGGAAGAGCGCCAAAATCAGTTTCTTACTGCGCTGTTTGAAGGTGCTGGCTCTGTCAATATGTTTGGGTTTTTCCGCGATCTACTCACGCAAATTAAACGCTACCAATACTTCGCGATGCAGATTTTAGGCACAGGGAACCCTGGGCACTGTAATCTCGATGAGCAAGAAATACTGATGAAGGCATCGCTAGACAAAAAGAGTCAGGATGCTTTAGGTTATCTAGAGCGTTATTTGAGACAGTCAATACAGTGTATCGAAGCCGCCATCGACAACCAATGTCGCATACTGGCTAGCGAATAACGCTCAGACTGAAAAAGCGGGGGCTATCCCCGTTTATTCATTTTTGCAAAAGCGCTAAGCAATATCATCATAACTATGACACAGCGATACGCAGTTACGCCCTGCACTTTTTGACTCATACAAAGCAATATCAGCACATTTATACGTTCTTGTACGATCAGAGGTTAAATCACTATATCCAGCACTGACAGTAATGCCTCTATCACTACGCATTTGAACCGCGACACGTAGCCTGTTCAATACAATTTCAGCCTCTTCTAGTGTTGTATGCGGCATAATCACTGCAAATTCCTCACCACCGACACGAGATACAAAGTCTGTGCTGCGGACTTCTTCTAGGAGGGTTTCTGCGACACTACAAATCACCTTGTCTCCTTCGTCGTGGCCAAGCTCGTCATTAATACGTTTAAAGTGGTCAATATCAAACAACGCCAAACAAGCAGGAGGGCTATCAGGATAGCGTTCAATAATCCCCGCATATTGCGCCAATTGCTCTTCAAATTTTCGGCGGTTCCACAACCCCGTCAAGCCATCTTTTTCGCTTAGGTTTCGTAATTTTTCTTCTAACTCTTTTTGCCCAGAGATATCCACCAGCGACGTAATGTAATAACTCACTTTACCTGATTTGGTTAAATTCGCCTGAATACGCATTATTGCAGTAAAGACTTGATTAAACTTAGTTCGACAACGAATCTCCCCTTCCCATACGTGTTCACTCTTCAGTGTTTTCCAGATACTCAGGTTTGCTTCGAGATCTTCAGGTAAGAGAATTAAATGATGTGCACTCCAACCTTGGGCATGCTTGGTTGAGTAACCCATCATATTTTCAAACTCTTGATTAACCATGATGATTCTATGTGAAGCATCCGAGATCATCACCGCAGTCATACCATCAAGAGCAGCTCGAGCCAACTTCGATTCCATACTATGACGCCGATAATGCAGAGCAAGGGCTGCCGTCGGCAAAGTGAAGCCGAGCACCAAACTTAAAACAAAAAACGCTTCTTGGATTAAGTCATCAATATCCCTCTGAGCTCGGGATAATAACTGCTCATTGGTAAGATCAATAACCAGATGAAGAGGTTCGCTAGAAACAAACTGGATGGTGCGATACGCGACCAAATTCGAACCATTGTAAGCATAGCCCGAATCTTTTGAATTTAAACTACGCCAAATGTTTGGGTACATCCGGCCAAAATTAAATTGAGAGCGAGCGGGAATTATATGGCCATACAAACGAGCTGATTTAGGGCTATCAATGTAAAATCCGTCACTCTTAATCAGCTCAATATGGAAATCAAGCACTGACGAATAGTTGAGTCGAGAGGATAAATAGTCAATATCAACATTAAGCACAAGATACCCTTCGCGCTTTCCGTTAAGCGAAATAGGCATCAAAATACGCAGTGACGGGCTATAGGGATAGACTAACTCGCCATACTCTCGTTCTAAACCTATCCCCCACGAAGCGATTTCGCCATCGTCTAAGTTCTTAGCGAATTGAAAGTAATCTCGCTCTGACTTATTTTGCAATTTGATCGCGGGCAACGCAGCGCCTGTTTCAATCTCATAATTAATCCTCACTTTTTCTCGACCAGAAACATCAAGAAAGCGAATTTGCTTATACAACTTTTGATTGATTGCGACCGAGATCCACATGTCTTCTAAGATGGAACGGTTCACCCGGTTAGGTTGGCGCAGATATTCATACAGACTTTGGCTGTGACCAAGTAGGTCACTGATCGTTTCGATTTGATCCTGAATATTGCTGTATTCACGGCCAGTATAGGCCAATTGATGTAACGCTTCTTGAGCGGTGTTCTCAACATTGTTTTCTAACAACGTCAGATATTTCTGATAGTAGTAAGCGGCAGTGAGTGCACTAAAAAATAGTGCTGTCGCCAATAAGGTGCCGACTCGCTTAGGTACTTTCACACGTCTAATGCCTATCATGCTTACTAAAACGACAATTATATCATTAATTGTTATTTTCTAAACAAAAAAGCCACTTAGATTAAGTGGCTTTTCTATATGCAATCAGAGAGTTAAGGTTTGAGAGCTCGCTCTCCTCGCGCAATGCCAACGACACCACTACGAGCAACTTCGACAACTTCGGTCACTTCGGATATCGCTTGAATGAAGGCATCTAGCTTTTCACTCGTACCCGCAAGTTGTACGGTGTATTGGGAAGCCGTGACATCCACGATCTGGCCACGGAAGATGTCTGCCGTCCGCTTCACTTCTGCTCGCGCAAAACCACTGGCTTTCACTTTCACCATCATCAGTTCACGCTCAATGTGCTCATACTCGGTGACTTCTTGTACTTTCAGCACATCGATCAGTTTGTGTAACTGCTTCTGAATTTGTTCCAACTGCATCTCATCAGATGTAGTGGTAATGTTCATTCGCGACAGGGTTTCATCATCAGTCGGTGATACCGTCAAAGATTCAATGTTGTAACCACGTTGAGAGAACAAACCAACAACACGAGACAACGCACCCGGTTGGTTTTCCAATAGCAATGAAATAATGTGTCTCATATTAAGTTCTCTCCGTTTTGCTTAGCCACATTTTATCCATACCCTCACCTTTGATTTGCATCGGGTATACGTGTTCGGTTTCGTCTACGTTGATGTCCACAAACACCAGACGATCTTTCATATCCAACGCTTTTTGTAGCCCTTCTTCGAGCTGATCAGGCGTTTCGATACGAATACCGACGTGACCATAAGCTTCTGCAATCGCTGCAAAGTCAGGAACAGAACTCATGTAAGAATTAGAGTGACGACCTTGATAAATAATGTCTTGCCACTGTTTTACCATGCCTAAGAATCGGTTGTTCAGGTTGATGATCTTCACTGGAATGTCGTATTGCATGGCTGTAGACAATTCTTGAATGTTCATCTGAATACTGCCGTCACCAGTCACAACCACGACCTCTTCTTGTGGCATGGCAAACTTCACGCCCATACCAGCCGGAAGACCAAATCCCATGGTGCCAAGACCACCAGAGTTTATCCAACGGCGCGGCTTATTGAATGGGTAGTACAGCGCCGCAAACATCTGATGCTGGCCCACATCAGACGCCACATATGCGTCGCCATTAGTTAGCTTGTGCAGCGTTTCAATTACTTGCTGTGGCTTGATTCGTTCTGGAGACGTTTCATAAGACAAGCAGTTGCGGTCACGCCATACTTGAATGTCATCCCACCATGCAGTGATAGCATCTTGATCATTTCCACTACCTTGCTCTGCAAGCAGCCCGAGCATGGTTGTCAGCACTTTTTCCGCAGAACCTACGATCGGCAAATCCACTTTCACGTTTTTCGAGATCGATGACGGGTCGATATCAATATGCATCACTTTTGCGTTTGGGCAGTACTTTTCAAGGTTGTTGGTTGTACGGTCATCAAAACGCACACCGATACCAAAAATAAGATCGGCTTCATGCATTGCCATATTAGCTTCGTAAGTGCCGTGCATACCCAACATGCCCAGTGAGTTTTTATGTGTACCCGGGAATGCCCCCAAGCCCATCAAAGTACTCACAACGGGTAGGTTCAGTTTGTCGGAAAGCTCTAAAATATGTTCATGGGCGCCAGAAATCACCGCACCACCACCGATATAAAGCACTGGTTTTTTCGCTTCTAATAGCGATTTAAGCGCTTTTTTAATCTGGCCTTTATGGCCCGAAGTTGTCGGCTTGTAAGAGCGCATTGAAAGCGTTTCTGGATATTGATAAGGCAGTTTGATTTGCGGGTTCATTACATCTTTTGGCAAATCAATCACAACTGGACCAGGTCGACCTGTAGTCGCGATATAAAACGCTTTTTTGATTGTTTCAGGAATATCTTCCGCTTTTTTTACTAAAAAGCTGTGTTTGACCACTGGGCGGGAGACACCGACGATGTCACACTCTTGGAAAGCATCATTACCAATTAGGCTATTCGGTACGTTACCCGAGATAACGATCATTGGGATAGAGTCCATATACGCTGTTGCAATACCCGTAATGGTATTGGTCGCGCCCGGCCCCGAGCACACAAGTACGACACCCGGTTTACCGGTAGCTCGAGCGTAACCATCTGCCATATGAGTGGCGGCTTGCTCATGCCTTACAAGTACGTGTTTGATTTGATCGGTTTTGGCATGCAGTGCATCGTAGATATCCAAAACAGAGCCACCTGGGTAGCCAAAGATCTGCTCTACGTGCTCTTCTATCAGAGATTGAACCACCATCTCTGCGCCTGACAACATTGCTGTCATAATTGCTCTCCTTAGCCAGTTTCCTCACCGTAAGGTCAACGGATTGGTCTGGTTTTACATAGTCTAGGTCTTATTCGTAGCCTAATCGAAATACTTCCACGTTTTCGGCTATGTCTTGCGTTCGTCATAACATCCCGCAAGGTTACCCAACAAATGTAACGTTTTATTATCAAAGGGTCTAATGAGAGATTGGTCTACTTTTTAAACAAGATACTAGTAATTAGAATGTTAGTAGGAATAGCAGCCACACATCTCCTATTTCACAGTACAACCTAAAAAATTAACGCTCAAAAAAAGAACATTATTTCATAAGCTTTTAGCTACAGGGTGCGAAATAGCGTTATTTGACGAGCAAAACAGAAAAAATCAATACAAACAAAAATCCCCAGTAATGCGCAATCACATCACTGGGGATTTTTTCATCAATATAAAACCTAAGTCAGCTTAAGTTACTTTTTATCCGACTTTTCCTTATACATTTCTTCAATTTCATCTTGGTATTTGTCATTGATGACTTTACGACGAAGTTTTTGAGTTGGCGTTAACTCACCATCATCCATAGAGAAAGCTCTTGGTAACAATTTAAACTTCTTCACTTGTTCAAACTTTGCCAACTCTTTTTGAAGATCGTTCACACGCTTCTCAAGCATTTCGACCACCTGGTGGTGCTTAATCAACTCAACGCGATCGTGATATTTGATATTCAGCTCTTTCGCGTACTCTTCTAGCGAGTCATAACAAGGCACGATAAGCGCAGAAACAAACTTACGAGTATCCGCAATGACTGCGATTTGCTCGATGAAGTGGTCTTTACCAATCGCACCTTCAATCATTTGTGGAGCGATGTATTTACCACCTGAAGTTTTCATCAACTCTTTGATACGATCGGTGATGAACAAGTTGCCATTTTCATCAATGTAACCAGCGTCGCCCGTTTTTAGGAAACCGTGCTCATCAAAGGTCTTTTCCGTCTCTTCTGGCATTTTGTAATAGCCACGCATCACCATTGGACCACGAACCAGAATCTCGTTGTTTTCGCCGATCTTAACCTGTGCGCCAGGCATCGACATACCAATAGAGTCGGGGTTAAAACATTTATCATCCCAACACGATACTGTCGCCGTGGTTTCAGTCATACCGTAGCCCAACTTAACGTTGATACCAATCGCATGGAAGAATCGACCGATGGTTTCATCCAACTTTGCACCGCCACAAGGCATAAAGTTGATTTGCCCGCCAAGTAGCGCACGCAGTTTGCTCAGAACCAACTTATCCGCCAAAGCGTATGACTTACGCAGCAAGAGCGATGGCTGACGTTTTTCTTGATGACAAGCGGCCATTTTTGCGCCCATGTTGACTGCCCAAGTAAACATGATCTTACGGTGAATCGGCGCGCGAGACACTTTCTCGTGAATCGCAGAGAAGATCTTCTCATAGAAACGCGGTACGGCACACATCACGGTAGGTCGCACCTGGCTCAGTGCATCACGTACTTGCATGGTGTCTTGCAAATAGCAGTTGGTCGCCCCTTTGTACAATACATAAAAGGTCCAAGCGCGCTCAAATACGTGTGACAACGGAAGGAAACATAATGACACGTCACTTTGAGAAAGGCTCAAGCGCTGATCGTGTCCTTCCAATTGCGCCGCAATGTTTGCGTAGTCCAACATAACGCCTTTTGGCTGGCCTGTTGTACCCGAGGTGTAGATCAGCGTGAGTAGATCATCTTCTTTTGCCTGATCTAAACGCGCGTCCAATTCAACTTGATATGTAGCGTCGCCTTTGGCAACAAATGCTTGCCAAGAGATAACGAAATCATGATCGCCAAGTTCTATATCATCAGACATCGCAACAATGAGCTCTAACTGTTCGCACTGGTCGAAAATGCTCACTGCTGCATCAAATTGAGGCTGTTCACCAACAAACAGAACTTTGACGTCTGCATTGTTAATGATGTACGCCGACTGGGCGGCAGTATTGGTTGGGTAAATAGGTACTGTCACGCTGCGTAATTGCAGTGCTGCGATATCAGCGATCGTCCATTGCGGCATGTTGTTCGAGAAAATGCCGATCTTATCTTGGACTCCTAATCCCTGAGCCAAAAGTGCAAGTGATAAAGCATCAACTTGCTGACCAAATTGCGTCCACGTAATACCTTGCCACTCCTCACCCACTTTATGCTTGAGTGCAACGCGTGTACCACCGTTCGCAATTTGTTCACGAATACGTTTAACGATATGAAAATCTAACTTGGCCATTCTTTTACTTACCTTTTGGCTTACAGGCGTAAGCTAATTGAGCGAACAAGTGTACTCACGGCTTGCTAAAACGCAACTGACCAGTATCAAACTTATCACTAATAAGAGACAACTATCACTTATACGTCGCGAACGTACCTCAAATTGCTGAATGATTACTCTATTTAACTTACTGTTTAGATTGTTTATTACGAAAACAAAAAGCCCCGAGAGACAAAAATCGCTCGGGGACCAATGAATTGTAAAAATTGATGATTACCAATATGGTCTAATCGAGAAGACCAAACGTCATCTTATTTTGCGGCAACGACTTCACCACAAGTGATCATCAGTTGATCGCGCAGCCAAATGTGGCCTTTATCTTTTTCGCTTGATTCATGCCAGCTTAAGAAGCCGCTGATTTCTTTGTTCGCAAATGGGAAATCAAGAATTTGCAGTTGATCGCTGTTTACCGCATTTTCCGCCATCCAACGTGGTGCAATAGTCACAAGCTCAGATTGACCCACCACGTATAGTAGGTTGCTTAAACTAGAACCTTCATACGCCGCTTGGCAATCCAGTTCACGGTACGCTTGCTCTGAGAAACTACGTTGGCCATGCACTTTCGATAACTTCGCATGCTTTTCGTTAAGCAGTTGCTCAGCCGTCACACCACCTTGAATGCGTGGGTGTGTTTTTGATGCGATAACCACTAATTCATCTTTGAAGATTTCAGTACTTGAGAAACCTTGCTCATCAAAACGAGCGTAGTCGATCACGAAATCAATTTCTTGGTAGCGCATACGCTCAGACAACAAACGGTCAAATTCTGCATCTAGGTGAAGCTGAACGTTTGGTGCTTGTTGATTCACTTTTGCCATGATCTTCGGAGCAAAACGCATGTCACAAGGGCTGCAAATCGCAAGCTTGAATAAGCGAGTCGAAGATTCTGGTTGGAATACAGAGCTAGGAAGTTCATTGCGAATCAGCTGTAGTGCTTGGCGAATAGGGCCAAACAGTTGACGAGCTCGTTGCGTAGGCTGAATACCACGGCCTTGGCGCATGAATAGCTCGTCGTTAAACATCACTTTTAAGCGTGCCACGGCGTTACTTACTGCCGGTTGAGACATGCCTAGGTTATGTGCTGCACGAGTAATATTTTGCTCTTGCATTACAGCATCAAATACAGTCAGTAGGTTTAAATCTACACCACGCAAAGTGCTTTCCATACGGTAGCTAGCAATTGCGCTCATCGCGTCTTTCTTCTCTAACATTGAGTGCGCCTCTTTTGTAATCGTCAACTTTGTTCATTAAATTCATAACGAATAGAATCCCATCTCGCACAAAAGACGGCGGCTGGATTCGAATCATTTTACGAATAGATAACCTAACTTTTTATTATATTTATCGTCCGGATACTTCCGGCTCGAACTGTACTATCAACTAATCGATTGCGGTTTCGCAACTAGATTGATATTTAATCAGTAAATTTTAGCCAATTAGGTATTTATTTGTTAAATAACAAAGACTTGATAAAAACATAAAAAACTATAAAACACGTAAAAATGCATTCTTTGAGGACGTATTTAGCAAATTGATAGGACAGGCGGTCAACACAATCATGCATTTAGCTCAGTTATTAGTTGGAATAAGAACAACAGATGACAGCTATATCTCTGATTGAATTTTGCACTTATCAGTCAAATTATCAGCAAATACACACTGAATAGAAATGAGAGAGGAAGAATAAAAATGCAGCCTTCCAAACAGAAAGGCTGCAACAAAATCGTGTCAAAAATGGAAGGAACAATGTACTTAGAACAACGTACTTAAATGTTCGACACGTAACTTGGAAAATCAACCTGCTCCCACAGCTGTCTGGATAACTCTGCTTTTGAATCCCATGCACCTTGCAGTACCCAATGAACAATAGCCTGAGCAACATCTGGGTATTTCACACTTTCGGCTTGTTGCTCCTTTAGCCACTGGCGTACTGCGGAAATGTCTAAGCTCTCCATCGACATCGCAAGCCCTAAATCTTCTAAGGTCGCAACATTGCTCTGCTGCTCGAATTGACCCGCGAGTGGCTTTAGTAACAATTTTTTCCCCAAAGACAAGGCTTCTGAAGGAAGCTCAAACCCACCATTAGCAATGACACCACTACAGCGATGCAAATGATGCTGGAAGTTGCTGTGGCATAAAGGGCGCAGTTCTATGTTTTCTACCTGCTCACATTCGATCACATCCGGGTGATAACAGATAAACGCTTGTTGATTAAAGTGGAACAATAAGTCTGAGATATCTTCAATCGATTCGAACGGTAGATACACCAACACGAAGTCGTCGTTTTCTGCTTGGCTATCGACGGTATGCACTATTGGTGGTAACAAAGGTTGATCAAAATGATGCCAATGCAAACCAAGGTGATGTTGAGAAGGCGCAAAGTATTCAATGACGGATTTATCTAACCAACTTGCTCCCTTTAGTGGCACCGGATAACGGAAAGCATTTTGGTGGCTGATACCAATAGAAGGCTTATTTTGTTGTCTCGCTGCCCACGCAGTCACAGGTTCGAAATCATTAATGATAAGATCGTAGGACGACAGATCGAGTTGCTTAACTTCTTTGAAAAACTGCACCAAATTGTTATTCAATGCTGTTTTCGCGTAGTTTACAGAGCCTTTTTCGGTAATAAAGGTGAAGCCTCGGCGAGTCTGGTAATCGCCAAATGCTTCCATTGAAAAGTATTTTTCCGGCGCTCGCCCAGAAAACAAAAAGTCGACCTCAACATTGTGCTCTTTAAACGCATGACTCATCGCCCTTGCGCGTGCAATATGTCCGTTTCCTGTCCCTTGAACACCGTACAAGATTTTCATCAATTAGCCTCCTAACATCGCAATCGCTAATCCACCACAAAGACTGCCAAGCAGTGCACCAATGATGACATCGGTAAAAAAGTGCACACCCAATAAGATTCGCGCGGTTCCGATTAAACTTGCCCAAAAGAATGCAGCAACGCCTAGGCTCGGATAGAAATGGTCAATCAGCGTCGCCATGACAAACGCAGCGGCAGTGTGTCCTGAAGGAAGACTGTAGCGATCAGAGGGAGTAATAAAAGCAGGAAGGAGTGCACTAAGCTCCTCAGGGCGACGACGCTTAAAACTATTTTTCAGCGTCCAATAAATTGGTAGCTCGATAGCAAAAGCAAGTAAACCCGCCAGTAAAAACCAGACTCCTTGCTCCTTATCTAAATACCAAGCTAATAAACCCAACACCAAGTAAAGGTGCCCGTCACCACTGTGGGAGACTCCTTTGCTGATATTGGCGACTTTTTGATTAAAACGGTGCTTAAGACAAACACTAGAGAGCGCTAAATCAAACTTAGCGATGGTTGCAATTGGCTGTGTAATTGTCTCTATGGTTCGCATGTGACCTTTCCTTACTTTGACAACGCCTTTGTGTGAAAAGTAGGAGGTTTAGGTGACAACAGCATGACGGGAGTTTGGACAATTAATGACAAAGGCCAAATTAAAGTGTGCCCAACAATTTATCTATTGGGCATAACCATAAAATAGAACACTAAGAAGGGTTTGCTGGTTGCGGTTGAGGGGTATCTATATACCAGACTTTTCTCTTCTTGCGGCAGGCGCGCAAAGAGCCTGTCGTCATGTCACCATCTTTTGTTAGCTCATAGCTCAGTGAGCGGCAAGTATAGTTTCCCGACAGTTCATGCTCTATACTCGTTTGCTCCGTTTTACTCGAGTTAGGCTCTAGTAAAGGGTTAGGCTGTGTAGATAAAATGTCACGATTTATCACATTGCTGCGCGCATAATCCTTATGGACATAACCTTTTATCACTCCTTTCTGTTCAACGAGAAACCAAGGTTGATCAACCACTTTTGCTAGCACATTAAAGACTTCCCCTTTCGATAATACGCCAAGCTTTTCCCCTTCAAGACTCGGTTTGGAGCGTAGGTTTAATGTGGTCTTAGAGCGGTAAGAAACATCCATAAACTCTACTGGGTTTGAGGTATCGACACCTTCAGTGGTTGGTCGGAAAACTTCCGCTTGCTGTTTCTCACTAGGTTGAACACGGATCTTCCACCAAGAATACGTTTCCGTATCTTTACCTTTAAACTTATTTCGGCTGTCAGACTCAAGGGCAACAAGCATCTGATTCAAGAACGATTCGCGTCCCTCATAACTCAAAAATCGATCCATTTGATCATTGATAACCATGACGCTCTGCGAATGATCATTCATAACAACGGGGGAAGCCACTTCCACATAGGTCTGCGATTGAAACAGCTGACAACCCGACAAGCTGACCAGAGTAAATACTATGGCTGAACGTCCAAATTGTTTTGTTAACCTCATTCTTTCCCTAACCCTTATTTCTTTTACCTAGTGCAACTGCACTACTATAAATGGTCATTCAAAACTTTTGCCAAACAATTCGGACCTTTGTGTGACAAGTCGCAATCCCGATGCTTGTTTTGGTAATGAAACGTCGCAAACTTGATGAGAACTTACTTCTTCTAGCACGTTTCTATCGCATCATGTCGTTTCACTTAGTGCATCACTTTTCTCAAGCAAATGAAAAGACTCATCCGATATGAATAAAAAATCGACTTTAGGGTTGACGCGCTTCATGGAGTGCGGTACTAATTTGTTAACTTAATTATGTGGAAAGCTTAACAACTATGTCAGCTCATTTTTCTATCCTGCTTAGCCTCCTCCTGATCGTGACCAGTTCGCGCGGGTAGGCTGTGGAAGAAAAATAACCACACCAATTTCTAAGAACCCGCATGAGAATGCGGGTTTTTTTATATCTAAATACTGGAAGTAAACGATTCACTTGCGCGGAAGTGCAGAAATCAGGAAGGAAGCAAACATGAACGATCAGGTCATTATATTCGACACCACATTGCGTGATGGCGAGCAAGCGTTGTCAGCAAGCTTGACGGTTAAAGAAAAACTGCAGATTGCCTATGCGCTGGAAAGACTCGGCGTTGATGTTATCGAAGCTGGCTTCCCAATCTCTTCACCAGGTGATTTCGAGTCTGTACAAACCATCGCAAAAAACATAAAAAACAGTCGAGTTTGTGCCCTTTCGCGTGCCGTTGCGAAAGACATTGATGCTGCCGCTGAAGCCTTAAAAGTGGCCGACCAATTCCGTATCCACACATTTTTAGCCACTTCCACCATTCACGTAGAAGACAAACTACGCCGCAGCTACGACGATGTACTAGAAATGGCAGTCAACGCCGTTAAACATGCGCGTAACTACACTGATGATGTCGAGTTTTCTTGTGAAGATGCAGGTCGTACTCCTATAGACAACCTATGTCGCATGGTAGAAGCCGCCATCAATGCAGGTGCGAGTACAATCAACATTCCAGATACCGTTGGCTACACGGTACCAAGTGAGTTTGGTGGGATTATTGAAACCCTATTTAACCGCGTTCCGAACATTGATAAAGCGATCATCTCCGTTCACTGTCACGACGATTTGGGGATGTCAGTTGCCAACTCTATTGCCGCCGTTCAAGCTGGCGCACGTCAGATAGAAGGCACGATCAATGGCATTGGAGAGCGAGCGGGTAACTGTTCACTTGAAGAGATCGCAATGATCATCAAGACTCGTCAAGAGTTTTTGGGCGTTCACACTGGCATTAAGCATGATGAAATTCACCGCACCAGTAAGTTGGTTAGCCAGCTATGCAATATGCCTATTCAAAGCAACAAAGCAATTGTGGGTGCAAATGCGTTTAGCCACTCTTCAGGCATCCACCAAGATGGCATGTTGAAGAATAAGAATACCTACGAAATCATGACCCCTGAGTCTATTGGCCTAAAAAACCAAGCTCTGAACTTAACCAGCCGCAGCGGTCGCGCTGCCGTGAAGAGCCATATGGACACCATGGGTTACAACGAAGACGAGTACAACCTAGACGCACTGTATGCGGATTTCTTGAAACTTGCTGACCGCAAAGGCCAAGTGTTCGATTACGACCTAGAAGCCCTAATGCACTTCTCGAACTTGCGTGAAGAAGATGACTTCTACAAATTGAGCTACCTAAGCGTGCAGTCTGGCAGCGTAATGGCTACCACCAGCATCAAAATGCAATGCGGTGATGAAGAAATGTGTGAAGCAGCGGTCGGTAATGGCCCAGTTGATGCGCTATACCAATGTATCTACCGCGTGACAGGCTACGACATCGTTCTGGATAAATTCGACCTAACCGCGAAAGGTGAAGGTGAAGATGGTTTGGGTCAAGCAGACATCATTGCCAACTACAAAGGTCGCAAATACCACGGTACGGGTGTTTCCACCGACATCGTTGAGGCTTCCGGCCAAGCATTATTGCACGTTATTAACAGCATTCATCGTGCAGATAAAATCGAAGAAATGAAGCAGAAAAAGATTGCGACTGTGTAATAACAACCGGGCTACACGGCTCAGGAAAGAACACGCTCGTTGAAATAATTAAGCTCAAAATTAGAAAACTTAAAGGATTAACATGACAGACAAATCGTACAAAATTGCCGTCCTACCCGGTGACGGCATTGGCCCGGAAGTAATGGCGCAGGCACATAAAGTATTGGATGCAATCGAAAAGAAACATGGTATTGCGTTTGAGCGTGACGAGCATGATGTCGGTGGTATCGCGATCGACAACCACGGTTGCCCACTTCCAGAGAGCACAATAAAAGCATGTGAAGAGTCTGATGCAGTCCTATTCGGCTCGGTTGGCGGCCCTAAGTGGGAGCACTTACCACCAAACGACCAACCTGAACGTGGTGCCCTACTTCCACTACGCAAACACTTCCAACTGTTCTGTAACTTACGTCCAGCGCAAATTCACTCAGGTCTTGAAGCTTTCTCACCGCTACGTGCAGACATCTCGGGTCGCGGCTTTGACATCGTGGTAGTCCGTGAACTGACGGGTGGTATCTACTTCGGCCAACCGAAAGGTCGTGAAGGTGAAGGCGCAACAGAAAAAGCATTTGATACTGAGGTGTACCACCGCTTTGAGATCGAACGTATTGCAAAAATCGCTTTTGACTCTGCTCGTCTACGTCGCAAGAAAGTGTGCTCTATCGACAAAGCGAACGTTCTACAAAGCTCTATCTTATGGCGTGAAGTAGTCGAAGAAATCGCAAAAGACTACCCAGATGTCGAGTTGTCACACATGTACATTGATAACGCGACTATGCAGCTTATCAAAGACCCTGCTCAGTTCGACGTAATGCTGTGTTCAAACATCTTCGGCGACATCATTTCTGATGAATGTGCGATGATCACAGGCTCTATGGGTATGTTGCCATCAGCAAGTCTAAACGAAAGCAAATTCGGTCTGTACGAGCCAGCAGGTGGCAGTGCACCAGATATCGCAGGTAAGAACATCGCTAACCCTGTGGCACAAATCCTGTCTGCGGCACTGATGCTACGTTATAGCCTAGGTGAGGAAACGGCGGCACAAGACATCGAAACGGCAGTTTCAAAAGCGCTATCAGCGGGGGAACTAACGGGTGACCTTGCTGGTGACAACCCAGCACTTTCGACGTCTGAGATGGGCGATAAGATCGCTGAGTACGTCTTAAACTCTTAATACAAAACAGATTCATAATAAATACTAAATCCTCGGTCAACCAATGGCTTTCCTCTAAGTCATTGGTGCAATAGCAAGGCAGCAAGCCCATTTATATTAAGGCGTTTAGTTCGCTAAATAAGCTAAATAACTGGATAAACGGGTGTCGCTAACGCAGTTATTGCGGCAACGGCGATGAGGAAAGGAAGCAAACAATGGGCAGAACATTATACGAAAAAGTCTACGACGCACACGTTGCCGTCGAAGCAGAAGGGGAAAACCCAATCTTGTACATCGACCGTCACTTGGTACACGAAGTGACGTCTCCGCAAGCATTTGACGGCTTGCGTGAAAAAGGTCGTAAAGTGCGTCAGGTCAGCAAAACTTTTGCCACCATGGACCACAACGTTTCGACAACCACCAAAGACATCAACGCATCGGGTGAGATGGCTCGTATCCAGATGGAAACGCTATCGAAAAACTGTGAAGAGTTTGGCGTTACGCTTTACGACATCAACCATAAATACCAAGGTATTGTGCATGTTATGGGCCCAGAGCTTGGTATTACCCTACCGGGCATGACCATTGTTTGTGGTGACTCGCACACGGCTACACACGGTGCATTCGGCTCTCTCGCTTTTGGTATTGGTACATCAGAAGTTGAGCACGTATTAGCAACTCAAACGCTAAAACAAGCGCGCGCTAAAACGATGAAGATCGAAGTAAAAGGCAAAGTGGCTCCGGGCATCACGGCTAAAGATATCGTGCTAGCAATCATCGGTGAAACCACAGCTGCTGGCGGTACAGGCTACGTGGTTGAATTCTGTGGTGAGGCGATCACCGACCTTTCAATGGAAGGCCGCATGACCGTATGTAATATGGCAATTGAGCTAGGTGCGAAAGCCGGTTTGATTGCACCAGATGAAACCACGTTCGAATACATCAAAGGCCGTAAATTCTCACCCCAAGGTGCCGACTTTGATGCAGCAGTAGAATACTGGAAAACATTAAAAACGGACGATGATGCTCAGTTTGATGCAGTCGTGACACTAAACGCAGCGGATATCAGACCACAAGTCACTTGGGGTACTAACCCAGGCCAAGTGATCGCAGTAGATCAACCGATCCCAGCACCAGAAAGCTTTGCCGACCCAGTAGAAAAAGCATCGGCAGAAAAAGCATTGGCTTACATGGGTCTGGAGGCAGGCAAGTCATTGTCTGATTACAACGTCGATAAAGTCTTCGTTGGTTCTTGTACTAACTCACGTATCGAAGACATGCGCGCAGCCGCTGAAGTAGCGAAAGGTCGCAAAGTCGCGCCTCACGTTCAAGCGCTGATCGTTCCTGGCTCTGAGCAAGTAAAAGCGCAAGCAGAAGCGGAAGGCTTGGACGTTATCTTTAAAGAAGCGGGCTTTGAGTGGCGCCTACCAGGTTGCTCGATGTGTCTAGCAATGAACAATGACCGTTTGGGCCCACATGAACGTTGTGCGTCTACTTCAAACCGTAACTTTGAAGGCCGCCAAGGTCGTGATGGCCGTACCCACCTAGTGAGCCCTGCGATGGCAGCGGCAGCAGCAATTGCTGGTCACTTTGTAGATATTCGTGAACTAGACTAAGGAGCAAACCAATGTCAGGCTTTAAACAACACACAGGCTTAGTTGTTCCTCTAGATGCAGCGAACGTTGATACTGATGCCATCATTCCAAAGCAGTTCCTACAAAAGGTCTCCCGCCTAGGGTTTGGTAAGCACCTATTCCATGACTGGCGCTTCCTAGACGATGCTGGCGAACAGCCAAATCCAGAGTTCGTGATGAACGCACCTCGCTACCAAGGCGCGTCTATCTTGCTGGCTCGTGAAAACTTCGGCTGTGGCTCATCTCGTGAGCACGCACCGTGGGCACTAGCGGATTACGGCATCAAAGCGATGATCGCACCAAGCTTTGCCGATATTTTTTACGGCAACTCGATCAACAACCAAATGGTGCCAGTTCGTTTGACTGAACAAGAAGTGGATGAAATCTTCCAGTTTGTTGAGGCAAATGAAGGTGCAGAAGTCGAGGTCGACCTAGAAGCGAATGTCGTTCGTGCCAACGGCAAAGAATATGGTTTTGAAATCGATTCGTTCCGTCGTCATTGCTTGCTAAACGGTTTGGACAACATTGGCCTAACCCTTCAACACGAAGATAAGATTGCTGAGTACGAAGCGAATATTCCAAGCTTCTTGCGTTAAGACGCGTTAGTAAATACACAAATCAAGGGCTGGCAATTGTCGGCCCTTGATTTGTTTTGGGTGACTGATCTCATATCGCTTTGCTTACAGAATACCGAACGCCTCTGTTGAAATTCGTCATCCTGAACAGCGACGAAGGAACGTGATTCAGGATCGACTACCAGAGCGCACTGTACAGATTCATACTGTCTTTACTCAAGAGTTTGTGGGTATTAGATTCCTGATATCGCTTATGCTCCTCGGAATGACAGCGAATAAAGGCCACTGATTACTGAAAGAAAACAAGCACTAAACTGGTCTACACTATCAACAATATCTCATTCAAAGGTATCTCTATGAAGCGTCTGTTATTGCTGTTGTGTGCTCTGGTTTCTTTCTCGACATTGTCCGCGCCTAAATCCGACTTATGGCCATATTGGAAACAATCGAATCAAGCCAACCAAACCCAAATTTCTCATCAAGAATGGCAACAACTGCTCGATACTTATTTAGTTGAACAAGGCGAGAATACCTTGTTTCGTTATAGCCAAGTCTCCTCTGTCGATAAAACTAAGCTGAAACAATACATCCAGCGTTTGGCAAAACTAGACCCTCTACAATACAGCCAAGCAGAGCAATATGCCTATTGGGTAAACCTTTACAACGCCATCACGGTAGATCTTATTTTGGATAACTATCCAGTCGAATCAATCACCAAGCTAGGTGGTTTATTTAGCTTTGGTCCTTGGGGAGACGATGTGGTCGTGGTCAATGGGAAGGATCTAACTTTAAACGATATTGAACATCGAATTTTGCGTCCAATTTGGAATGACCCAAGGACGCATTACGCCGTAAATTGTGCAAGTTTGGGATGCCCTAACCTACAAGCTCAAGCATTCACTGCTGACAACACGCAAGCTCTACTGGATAGTGCCGCCAAAACATTTATCAACAGCAGCAAAGGCGTATCTATCCAAGGAAACACGGCGCAGCTGTCTTCTATTTATGATTGGTTTGCAGCGGACTTTGGTGGAGAGAAACAAGTCTTCAACCACATCGCAAAGTATGCTCCGCAATACAAAAACTTCTCTGGCAAAGTGAAATACGAATACGATTGGGACTTGAATCAAGCCAACTAAACTGGGGGGATGTGAGGTCAATTAGCATTAGGGACATAATAGGCCAAAAGATAAAGACACCGGCAACTCAAAGACTAAGACATGAAAAAAAGGGCACTGAGTGCCCTTTTTTACATCCAAATGTTTGATAGAAAACGTCCGACTACTTAAAGCCTTTAACCTTCTTAATAAGATCGTAAGCGTTTTGAATCTCTTGAGATTTCTCTTTCGCGACGTTCATCATCTCTGGTGGTAAACCTTTAGCCATCAATTTGTCCGGGTGATGCTCGTTCATCAGTTTACGATAAGCACGCTTAACGGTTTTACTGTCGGCATCTGAAGACACATCCAGAATTTTGTACGCGTCGGCCAACTGATCCGCTTGTGAAGCTTGTTGCCAGCTACCACCTGAAGATTGGCCTTGATGCTGACCATGAAAACCGCCCTGGCTTTGGAAACGAAATGCGGCTTCTTGCATTTGCAAACGACGCTCTAATTGCTCAGAAGAGAAACCCAAACCACGTGCAATCTTGTGTAGTACATTTCGTTCACTCGGGTGGATCGATCCATCGGCAAAGGCCGCCGAGATTTGCAGCTCTAAGAAAAATTGCAACAAGTCAAAGCGACCAGCTGTCGAAATTTTCACACGAACAAGAACATCTTCTAACGGAAAGTCGCTGTCTTTACCTTCACGAAACGCGTCTTGCGCTGCGCGACGCTGTTCGCCATGCAAATTCATGCGGTCCATCATGGCAGAAGCCAGTTGGATTTCCTCTTTGGTGACTTGGCCTTTCGCTTTTGCCACATGTCCCATTACCGCAAACGCCGCTTTAAAAAACTCTTCCTGGCGTTGAGCTTGACTTGGCCCTTTTCCAAAGCCGCCAGTAGAGAATCCGGCTTGACTCAAGCGACGTGCTTTATCGAATTGATGGCCAATAAATAAGCCAAAGAGTAAACCTAGCGGCCCGCCAAGTAACAAGCCAAAAAAGGCACCCAGAATTTTGCCAAAAATATGCATTATGTGTTCTCTATCAATGAATTTTTATCGACGACGGCGGTCTTATAGTGCCGGATGCAACGATTTCCTTTATGATAATGGAATTAGTTTTATTTCGGCTAGGCCATTTCGCCTGCTTATCTTTGCAGCTATTTTGTCGTCATTATGCCACAGTGAATCAATACGCTGGGATAAATGCGACTATAGTTGATTCATTTGGCTATTACGCTAGGGTACAACAAGCCCTATAGCCATCGAGTAGTAGTGACACAGGAAAGTTCAATTCAATGCAACATTTCTCCCGCACATTTTTAGCGGCCTCTATCAGCACCGCCTTGTTTGTACCCACCACTCAAGCTGAAGCGAATATCCATGATAGTGTGCAGGAAATGCCCGCCACAGATCAATGTTTGGTCGACACAAGTGGCGAGGAGGACGCTCTTAATACCCCAGTAGTGGTAGAAGCTGACACCCTGCAAGCCATCAATGGTGACAAAGCTCAGTACTCAGGTAATGTACAAGTCACCCAAGGCCCGAAGAAAATTACCGCAGATAGCGTAACGCTGCACCAACAAGACAACGTCGTGGTTGCCGAAGGCAACGTGACTTTCAATGACGGCCAAGTCAAAGCTCGATCTGATCGTGTTACTAACGACATTAATCAAGATACGTTTTCACTTGAGAACACCGATTATCAGTTCCTTTGCCAACAAGGCCGAGGCACTGCAGCCTATATCGCTCGCACAGGTCAGTCGGTTTATGAACTCGAAGATGGCTCTATCACATCGTGCCCTCAAGGCGATAATTCATGGCGATTGGTTGCGTCAGGCATCGATGTTGACCAAGATGAAGAGACAGCGACGCTGCACCATCCTCGATTTGAAGTGTTAGATGTGCCTGTTTTCTATGTGCCGTATCTAACCATGCCAATTGGAGATACGCGTAAAACGGGTTTCCTCTTCCCTTCTTTATCGTATGGTTCTAGCGATGGTATGGAAGTCGAGGTGCCATTCTATTGGAACATCGCGCCTCAATATGACATGACGCTCACCACGCTCTATATGCAGCAGCGTGGAACAAAACTCGATACTGATTTCCGCTACCTAACGGATGGTTGGGGGAATGGTGAAATCAAAGGCGAATACCTCAATAGCGATCGCAAATATCAAGACGAGTCTCGTTGGGGCTACCAAGTTAAACACGACGGTATCATCAATAAACAGTGGATAGTCAAAGTCGATTACTCAAAAGTGAGTGATATTGATTACTTCCTCGATCTCGACTCCGACATTGGTAACCGTGAAGATGGTCAACTGGTTCAAGAAGGACAAGTACAATATCGTTCTGACTTCTGGGATGCCTCGTTAACCGTTCGTGACTTCCAAATCTTATTGAAAGAAGAGAACCGCCCTTATCGCCTGCTTCCCCAGTTAGACTTGAACTACTACACGCCGTTGTGGGGAGATTACCTTAACTTTGACGTGAAGAGCCAAGTCAGCCGCTTCGATACGAGCGATGCTGCGCGACCAAATGCGACCCGTGTTCACATTGAACCAGGGCTTACATTACCACTCTCAAACTCATGGGCAACGTGGACAACAGAAGCGCGTGTGCTCTCTACGTATTACTCTCAAGACTTAACGGGTTTGACTGATGTAAACTTGCAAAACCAGTTGGATGATGAAGTTTCTCGTGTTATTCCTGAGTTCCGTACGCATGCGCAACTTTACTTAGAGCGAGATACAAGCTGGATCAAGGGCTACACACAAACACTGGAGCCTCAGCTGCAGTACTTGTACGTACCTGAAGAAGATCAAACCAATATCTACAACTACGATACCACCTTGCTACAAACCGACTACTACGGGCTATTCCGCAGTCGTAAGTACAGTGGCATTGATAAAATCGCCTCGGCGAACCAGTTAAGCTACGGTGCGAGTACTCGCTTCTTTGATGATGACTATAAAGAGCGTCTTAACGTTTCATTTGGTCAGATTTACTACTTCGATAAAAAGACCAAACTGAGCAACAGCCCAAATCTTCCGGATGAGACCACCAATTACTCATCATGGGCGATTGAAGCTGATTTCAACTACAACGATTACTTGTTCTATCACGGTGGAATTCAATACGATATTGATTTGAGCTCCATGCAGTTGGCAAACAGTACCTTGGAATACCAATTCAACGGCGGCTTTATTCAGGGTAACTATCGCTACGTTACGCGTGAATACATCGAAGATACGATCATTCTCGAAAACCTAGACACAATTACTCGTAAAGGTATTTCTCAAGCAGGTATTGTAGCGGCCTACGAGTTCAACCCGAACTGGTCTGCGAGTGGTCAATACTACTACGACCTCAATGAAAATGCGGACCTAGAATGGTTAGCGAGCCTGCGTTACCAATCTGACTGTTGGTACATTGGCGTCACTTACTCAAACCAATTGCTTGGTTGGGAAGACCAAGCTATCGGCAGCACCGGGGCATCACCTGAATACGAAAATAACTTCAGCGTTAACTTCGGTATTCAAGGCTTTGCGACCAACCAGCGTGAAGACACTGCTGTCAAAGAACTGGATGGTTCTGACAACGCGATTAAGTACGGCCGCCCATTCTATCTGAACAATTAATCAAAATAGGCGTCTTAAATGAATAAGACGCCTATTCAAAAATACTGACGGAATTTTAAATGAAAATTTGGAAATCAATCTTATTCACGACCCTACTCTCTTGCGGAGCGGTTGCAGCACCAGTAGAGATCGATAAGGTTGCGGTCATCGTGAATGACGGTGTAGTTCTACAAAGCGACATCGAAACAGCGATGAAAACGCTGCAAGCCAACGCACGTCAAAGTGGAAAGAGCTTACCTTCTACCAGCGTGTTAAAAGAACAAGTCGTTGAAAAACTTATCATTGATACGTTGCAAGGCCAAGAAGCAGACCGTATTGGTGTGCGTATTGACGACAACCGTTTAAACCAAGCGATTGCAGAGATCGCGCGTAATAATGAGCAATCGGTAGAACAACTCGCCGCTTCTGTAGAAAGTGAAGGTTTAAGTTACCCAGAATTCCGCGAACAAATTCGTAAGGAAATCGCCGCATCAGAAGCTCGCAATGCACTGGTTCGTCGCCGTATTAATATCCTTCCAGCAGAGGTCGATAGCCTTGCTGAGCAACTATCACAAGAAACCAATGCGACTGTTCAATACAAAATTGGACACATTCAACTGCGCTTCTCTGACGATAAAGAAAAGTCAGCTGTAGAAGCAGAAGCTAAAGCGCTCGCGAAAAAGCTAAACGAAGGTGCAGACTTTACGGAGATGGCCTACACCTACTCAAAAGGTCCTAAAGCTTTACAGGGTGGTGATTGGGGATGGATGCGTAAAGAAGAGATGCCAACCATCTTTGCTGATCAGATCAAGATGCAAAACAAAGGCAGCATTATTGGTCCATTCCGTAGTGGCGTTGGTTTCCACATCCTAAAAATAGAGGATGTAAAAGGCCTAGAAACGGTTGCGGTAACGGAAGTAAATGCGCGTCATATTTTGATTAAACCAACCGTGATTCTGAGCGACGAAGGGGCGAAGAAGCAACTGAATGAATTTGTACGCCGTATCAAAGCCGGTGAAGCAACGTTCGCTCAATTGGCAACACAATACAGTCAAGATCCTGGCTCGGCAGCACAAGACGGTGAACTAGGTTATCAAACACCAGATCTTTACGTGCCAGAATTCAAGCACCAAGTAGAAACTCTGCCAGTTGGCTCAATCAGCGAACCGTTCAAAACCGTTCACGGCTGGCATATCGTTGAAGTGTTGGATCGTCGCCAAGTTGACCGCACTGACTCAGCGATGAAGAACAAAGCTTACCGTATTCTATTTAATCGTAAATTTAATGAAGAAGCGGGCGCATGGATGCAAGAGCTACGCGCAAGTGCGTTTGTTGAAATCGTGGATGACAACAATGACAACTAATACAATTCGTAGAATTGTCGTAACCGCAGGGGAACCTGCGGGTATCGGCCCAGACTTAGTGCTTGCCCTATCGAAAGAAGATTGGGCGCACCAAATTGTCGTCTGTGCCGATAAGAATATGCTGACGGAGCGAGCCAAGCAGCTTGGCATCGAAGTCCAACTGTCTGATTACAATCCAGAAGAAGCACCTAAAGCACAAAAAGCGGGCACGCTTATCGTTGACCATATCCAAATATCGGAACCTGCGGTCGCAGGCGAGCTCAATGAAGCGAATGGCCACTATGTACTAAAAACGCTAGAAAGAGCGGCTTTAGGCTGTATGAATGATGAATTTGATGCTATTGTCACCGGCCCTGTTCATAAGGGGGTGATTAATCGCGCAGGTGTTGCATTCAGTGGTCATACTGAATTTTTCGCCGAGAAGTCACAAACGCCGCTAGTCGTAATGATGCTAGCAACGGAAGGACTACGCGTGGCGCTGGTTACAACACATATTCCTTTAGCTTATGTGTCCAAAGCTGTCACCGAAGAGCGATTAGAAAAAATCATCGATATTCTTCATAAAGACCTTGTAGAAAAGTTTGCTATCGCACAACCAAACATCTACGTTTGCGGGCTTAACCCTCATGCTGGCGAAGATGGCTGCTTAGGTCGTGAAGAGATCGAAACCATCACTCCGACACTGGAAAAAATTCGACAAGAAAAAGGTATCAACCTGATCGGCCCTCTGCCGGCTGATACCATTTTCAATGAAAAATATTTAAATGATGCTGATGCTGTTTTAGGCATGTACCATGATCAAGTGTTGCCAGTATTAAAATACAAAGGCTTTGGTCGTTCAGTAAACATTACTCTTGGTCTACCTTTTATTAGAACATCGGTGGACCACGGTACTGCATTAGATCTGGCAGGGACAGGTCAAGCGGATACAGGGAGTTTCCGAACAGCGCTCACGCATGCGATAGATTTGGTAGAGAAGAAACAATGAGAAATGATGTCCATTTAGGACACAAAGCGCGTAAACGTTTTGGTCAAAACTTCCTGAACGATCCATACATTATTGATGGAATCGTATCAGCGATTAACCCAAAACCAGGTCAAAACCTGGTTGAAATCGGTCCTGGTCTTGGTGCAATCACTGAGCCAGTAGGTCGTGAAGTAGATAAGTTCACAGTTATCGAATTAGACCGCGATCTGGCGGAACGCCTACGTACTCACCCTGAACTGGCAGATAAGTTGACCATCCATGAGGGTGACGCTATGCGTTTTGACTTCACTCAACTAGTGAAGCCAAACAACAAGCTGCGCATTTTTGGTAACTTGCCATACAACATCTCTACACCATTGATGTTCCACCTTTTTGAGTTCCATAAAGACATTCAAGACATGCACTTTATGCTGCAAAAAGAAGTGGTAAACCGCTTAGCCGCCGGCCCTGGCAGCAAAGCTTACGGCCGCTTAACGGTAATGGCTCAGTACTACTGTAAAGTGGTACCAGTACTGGAAGTACCGCCAACGGCATTCGTTCCACCACCGAAAGTGGACTCTGCCGTTGTTCGTTTAGTGCCTTACGAAGAGCTGCCATGCCCGGCGAAAGATCTGCGTTTGCTCGATCGCGTTTGTCGTGAAGGCTTTAACCAACGTCGTAAAACAGTTCGTAACTGCTACAAATCGTTGTTAAGCACAGAAGTACTAGAAGAGCTAGGTGTTAATCCAAGCATGCGTCCAGAGAACCTGACGCTAGAACAATTCGTCGCAATGGCGAACTGGCTTGCGGATAACCCGCAGCACTAAGAACTCAAACAATGAGCCAAACCCTTGTAGGTTTGGCTTATTATTATTGGGATATTACGTTTCTGAGGAGTGCACATGGACGTCATTCAACCTTGCATCAAAATTCAAGTTCACACCAAATACATCGAAGAACAGTCCAACCCAGAGCTACAACGCTACGTTTTCGCTTATATCATCACCATCAAAAACCTTAGCCAACAAACCGTACAGTTAGTGAGCCGCCGCTGGCTAATCACAGACTCGAATGGCAAGCAAATGACGGTTGAAGGTGACGGAGTGGTAGGCCAGCAGCCCTTTATTCCAAGCAATGATGAATACACGTACAGTAGCGGAACCGCGTTAGAAACCCCTGTCGGCGTTATGCAAGGACACTACAAAATGCTGGATGAGAAAGGGCAAGAGTTCATCACCGAAATCGAACCATTTCGCTTGGCTGTTCCAAATGTTTTAAATTAGTAAATTGGAGATTCAGTGGCTACCTATATTGTTGGTGACATCCAAGGCTGTTTTGATGAATTGCAGCGATTACTAGAAAAAGTATCTTTCTCTGCGAAAAAAGACCAACTTTGGCTTGCTGGTGATTTGGTCGCCAGAGGGCCTAAATCACTAGAAACGTTACGCTTTGTGAAGTCACTTGGCGCAAGCGCAATCGTGGTGCTTGGTAATCACGACCTTCACCTTCTCGCAGTGGCTCACGGGATAAAAAAGGTCAAAGACAAAGATAGAACCGCACCTATTTTCACGGCCCCTGACAAAGAGGAACTACTGACATGGCTAGCTCAGCAACCTCTAATGGCCGAGCATGACGAGTTCGTGATGTGTCACGCTGGCATATCACCGCAGTGGAATCTAAAAACAGCGAGAAAGTGTGCCCGTGAAGTTGAGCGCATCATCCAAAGTGAAGAGCTGCCTTGGCTATTAAAAAACATGTACAGCAATCAACCTGATTCCTGGGATGACTCTCTACAGGGTTTGGACCGATACCGTTATATTATCAATGCTTTTACGCGGATGCGCTTTTGTTTCCCTGATGGTCGTTTGGATATGGATTGTAAATTGCCACCGCAACAAGTTTCCGGTAACGAACTTATTCCATGGTTTGAGGTGCCTAAACGTATCCACTTAAACAAAGCGGTGCTCTTTGGGCACTGGGCTGCACTGCAAGGTTATATGAACAACGAAGTCATCGGGCTAGATACTGGCTGTGTTTGGGGCGGAAGCCTAACCATGATCCGTTGGGAAGATAAGAAAATTTTTACTCAGGATGCGTTAAGTTAAACACTGAATAACAGTCGATAATCCATAGTAGGAGGAATACCTGTCACTTAACACCTCCTGTAGGGTCATTCCAACGAGCCTTAACGAGACTAGGAATCTAATATCCTCGCGCTGCGAATAGATAGAAATACCTTTGACAACAAAGTACTCGTATAGAGGCTCCTGAACCTCGCTCGTTCGTCGCTTTTCAGGATGACGGTAGGTTGGGATGACCGCTCGCTGCTATACGAACGGCATTACCCCGTTTTAATCTCGAATTACTTCTCTAACACCGTAAAACGCATGTTGTAGGCGTTCTTCTCATCGGCTTGATACATTTCTGAGTAAGTTTCCTTAAACTCGTCTCCCCAATCTGGGAACTGAGTATCACCATCAATGGCCGCTTCAATGTGTGTTACATACAGTTTATTGGCCATAGGCAGACAAGTGGTGTAAATCGCACCACCACCAATGATCATCACTTCTTCCACATCACCTGCGACTTCCAGAGCCTGCTCAATCGATGTTACGGTAGTGACACCTTCGATCTTTAGTGTCTCATCACGGCTAATAACAATATTCAAGCGACCAGGTAAAGGGCGACCAATAGACTCATAGGTTTTGCGTCCCATCACAACCGGTTTTCCCATGGTACAACGCTTAAACCAAGCGAAATCGGCGGGAAGATGCCAAGGCATTTGATTGTCTTTGCCAATGATGCGATTGTCGGCCATCGCGGCAATCATACTAATGATCATGTTAGGTCCTTATACAATTGGTCTGCGGCGATAGAATAACAGCCCTGGAACCGCAAGACCAACAGCTAAACCTGCAATAATAAACATGGCCTTAAGAAAGTTTTCCATACAGGTTGCGACAAGCTCGGGTGAGTAGCCAACATGATTGATTTCTACCATAGCGATCATTGCTTTGTACGCAAACACACCCGGCACCATCGGGATCAAAGCAGCCACAGTAAACACTTTTGGATGCGCGAGAAAACGGTGAGACCAGTACACACCAATCATCCCAACTAACGTCGCAGCAAAAAAGGTTGCCCACTCAATAGGAATGCCAAACTGCATCATCAAGTAGCGGCTACCATGACCAATCGCGCCACCAACAGCGCAATACACTAAAGCTCTTTGTGGTACGTTAAAAACCAATGCAAATCCTACAGCGGGAATCGCCGCAAAAAACATGTCATTCAAAAGGCCAAACATCAAATCAAATAAACTCATTAGATAGCCCACCCCCAAATTCCAGTTACACTCATCGCAGCAACGATCCCCAAACATGTCGCCAACGTTAGTAAACTAGCCATCACAAATCGAGCAATCCCCATATTAATGTGGCCTTTCAACATATCTGCGACAGAGTTAATGAGTGGGAAACCAGGTACAAGCATTAATACTGACGATGCCATTGCTACGGTAGGTAGATTACCGATTTGGTAAATTTCCGCCTGTGCTGAAATTAAGGTGGTCACAAAAGCGGTCGCAGCAAAGTTCAATAGAGGGTTGAAATGACGATGACCAATTTCTTGGCGAACGATCATGCCACCAGCTGAAGCTAAAAAGGTCATAATGAATACTCCCCAATCACCACCAGCTAGATGACTGAATGCCGCACAAGACAAGCCAATCATAAACACCACCAACCAGCGGTTATAACGCTCTGGACTGATAGCGTTCAGCTTTTTCTGCGCCATGGTTGAATCGAGCAAACCACGTTCCATCATGATACAGATTCGTTGAATTTGCGTAATAACGCGCATATTGATGCCACGATCAGCGCAGCTTCGGGTGGTGGTGATGCAATGCCCATCCATTACCGTCGTCACAACCAATGCATTAGCTGATAGTGCTACCGCAACTTCATTCACCCCACAAGCAAGGCCAATACGACGCATAATATCGCTCACAAGAGTACTTTCAGCACCATGAGCAAGTAGCATTTGTCCGGCTTGGGCGACAAGACGAGAAATCGATCGTTGAGTAGATACCGCCAACTCTCTAGGCGGTATGGTTTCTAGAGTCATAAATAAGTCTAATTCCTTTTAGGGTGTTACTCATTCATACGCGCGAGGGCCAAACTAACCCTCAAAAAACACGACGTATCGGTTATTGTGCCGTAAATCACATCACCTAAATATGATTTAGATACAAAAAAAGCCGCAATAAATAATTGCGGCTTAATGAATTATAGGCAAACAGGCATTGTTTGACCGTTCTGATTAGTCACGAACGTAGACAACGTGACCGTCATCTTCTTCATCGTCCCAGTCATCCCAATCGTCGTCGTCATCTTCAGTGATAACGTCTTTACCCGCCATCGCATCTTTATGGTAATCATCCCACATGAAGTTAACTTTATCTTCTTCAGCCACTTCTTCCTCTTCGCGAGGTAGGTTATCCATAAAGTCAGCCAGTTTGTAACAAAGCTCTTTAGTACCGTTACGATTGATCGCCGAGATCTTAAAGTACTCGTCTTCCCAACCTAGTGCGTCTAAGATTTCTTGGATCTTCTCATTCGCTTCTTCTTCAGGCATTAGATCAACTTTGTTGAACACTAACCAGCGCGGCTTACTTGCCAGTTTTTCGCTGTATTGTTCTAGTTCATCAATGATCGTCAATGCATTTTGCACCGGATCGGACTGATCAATTGGCATAATATCGATCATGTGCAGCAACACTCGACAACGCTCTAAGTGCTTCAAGAATCGAATACCAAGGCCAGCGCCATCTGCTGCACCCTCGATCAAACCAGGGATGTCTGCAACAACAAAACTTTTCTCTGGTACGACACTTACGACACCCAAGCTTGGGATCAAAGTCGTGAATGGGTAATCAGCGACTTTCGGTTTTGCTGCTGATACTGCGCGGATAAAGGTTGATTTACCAGCATTAGGTAGACCAAGCATACCCACATCAGCAAGAAGCAATAGCTCAAGGCGAATTTCGCGTACTTCACCTTTTGTACCCAATGTTCTCTGACGAGGCGCGCGGTTTACTGAAGATTTGAAACGCGTGTTACCTAGACCGTGCCAACCGCCTTTTGCGATCATCACTTTCTTACCGTGTTCAGCAACTTCCGCCACGATTTCATTTGTGTGGATATCCACAGCGCGCGTACCCACAGGTACACGAAGAACGATGTCTTTACCACGCTTACCTGTACAGTTACCACCGCGACCGTTTTCACCACGCTCAGCTTCGTAGAAGCGCTGGAAACGGTAATCAATCAGGGTATTTAGGTTTTCATCAGCTTGGATATAAACATCACCACCGTCACCGCCATCACCGCCATCAGGGCCACCTTTAGTGATGAATTTTTCACGCCAGAAACTGACAACGCCACTACCGCCATCACCAGCCTGAACTTTTACTACCGCTTCATCTACGAACTTCATCTTTTACTCCGACTACTTCGTGCGTGGATTAAATCTTACTATGTCATCCGACAATTTTAGCAGATGACAGATCTAAGCTCCCAGATTCAAATCGCTTAGGATCTTAGCGAGAAACTTCGATATGTCGACTGCCACAAATAAAAAACCCCGCCGATTCGGCAGGGCTTTTGAATTCAGCTTAAAGCTATTAAGTAATTTGGTTAAAAACCTAATTACTCAGCTTCGATGCTTACAAACTTACGGTTCTTAGGACCTTTCACTTCGAACTTCACTTTACCTTCAGTAAGAGCGAATAGAGTGTGGTCTTTACCGATACCTACGTTGTTACCAGCGTGGAACTTAGTACCACGTTGACGAACGATGATGTTACCTGCAAGTACAGATTCACCACCGAAACGCTTAACACCTAGACGTTTGCTTTCTGAATCGCGGCCGTTACGAGTAGAACCACCAGCTTTTTTGTGTGCCATTGTTAAACTCTCCTAATAGATTAAGCGTTGATACCAGTGATCTTCACTTCAGTGAACCACTGACGGTGACCCTGTTGCTTACGAGAGTGCTTACGACGACGGAACTTAACGATTTTAACTTTATCGCCACGACCGTGTTGCACAACTTCAGCAACAATTTTGCCGCCCTCTACAAGAGGAGCACCAACTTTGATGTCTTCGCCGTTAGCAACAAGAAGAACTTTATCAAATTCTACAGTTGCACCAGTTTCAACGTCTAATTTCTCTAAACGAAGAGTTTGACCTTCGCTTACACGGTGTTGTTTACCACCAGATTGGAAAACAGCGTACATATTTTACTCCGCTTTTTCCGCACAGCCTTTCTTGAGGGTGTGCGCTAAACTAATCATCAATAGGGCGCAGATTCTACAGAATAGATGCTCCTATGACAAGCCATATTTTGAAAAAATTGGCGAAAAGCTAATCGCCAAAGAAAAGTGCGGCAATCATGCCCTTTAGTAATGTATTAATCAACGTTTTTTAGTGTATTATTCGACAATTATATAAATCGAATAAGCCTTGCAGGGTCTAACTTCAGCCGGATATACGATGGATTTTAAAACTATCCAAGCGCTTACTGCCGATGACATGGCAAAAGTGAATGAAACAATTCAAGCCCAACTTAATTCTGATGTCTCTTTAATCAACCAGCTCGGTTTTTATATCGTGAGTGGTGGAGGCAAACGTCTAAGACCGCTTTTAGCGATACTGTCAGCCCGTGCACTTGGTTACCAAGGCAATGGTCATACAATGGCAGCTGCGTTTATTGAGTTCATCCATACAGCGACTTTGCTGCATGATGACGTGGTAGATGAATCAGACATGCGCCGTGGTAAAGCCACTGCGAATGCAGCATTTGGCAATGCGGCTAGCGTATTAGTTGGGGACTTTATCTATACACGCTCATTTCAGATGATGACGGAACTAGGATCCATGAAGATCCTTAAACTAATGAGCAATGCCGTAAACGTGATCGCCGAAGGTGAAGTACAGCAGTTGATGAACTGTAACGACCCTGACACGACAGAAGAAAGCTACATGCAAGTCATCTACTCTAAGACTGCGCGCTTATTTGAATCCGCAACTCAAATCGGTGCAATCTTAAATGATGCTCCTGAGCATGTGGAAATCGCAATGCAAAATTACGGTAAGTATCTAGGCACTGCGTTTCAGCTCATTGATGACGTCATGGATTACACTTCTGATGGCGAAGACATGGGTAAAAATGTGGGTGATGACTTGGCCGAAGGCAAGCCAACTTTACCTCTACTCCATGCTATGCGTAATACCACACCAGAAAACGCCATCATGATTCGTGAAGCGATTGAGAAAGCGAATGGCATGGATCGCTTAGAAGAAATTCTTGCGGTCATGAAAGAAGCAGGCTCTCTGGAATACACAACGCAAAAAGCTCTAGAAGAAGCAGACAAAGCAATCGCAGAACTATCAGTGTTGCCAGAGTCTGAATACAAACAAGCGCTTGTTACTCTGGCTCATGTCGCAGTACAACGCACGAAGTAATCAATAGCTACCCATAACGCAAGACTTATAGCAAAAAGGAAGAGCATGCTCTTCCTTTTTTACGTTTGATACCTAATGACGACGCCGGAGGCGCTAGTAATATCTGTCACTACCGCCATGCAGTTGTGGATCATCTTCTATTTCATCAAAGCTAACGGCGAGCTGCTGTTCAGTCCCTTGTTTGGACAACAATACCGTCTCTGCTTCATGGTCGACCACTAATATCGTACCGACGCCTTGTTGGCACTCAACAACCATGCCTTTACGGATTCGACTCGCTTCCATCATCTTCTCCTTCACTACGTGGTTTTATTCGACCATTTTTACGAAGTTGAGAAATCAAGGATCAAAAAAGCCGATCAAAATGATCGGCTTTCTTCTTATATAGGCTTTCTAGATTACTTTGCGAATTCAACACCAATGTTGATGTCGCCATTTAGTGTTTCTAGCATACCGTCTAATGCAGACTTTTCGTAATCGCTGAGTTTGCCGTAGCTTAGTACTTCTTCAACGCCTTCTTTACCCAGTTTCACAGGTTGCGCGAAGTAAGTCGCGTGTTCGCCGTCGCCTTCAACGTAAGCGCACTCAACTACGCCTTCTTCACCTTGAAGAGCACGAACCAGAGACAGACCAAAGCGACATGCAGCTTGGCCCATTGATAGTGTTGCACTACCACCACCCGCTTTCGCTTCTACAACTTCAGTACCTGCATTTTGAATACGTTTCGTTAATGCTTCTACTTCTTCAGCTGTAAACTCAACACCTTCTACTTGAGACAGTAGAGGTAAGATCGTTACGCCAGAGTGACCACCAATTACTGGCACGCGAACGTCACCTGGATCTTTGTCTTTTAGCTCAGCAACAAACGTTTCTGAACGGATAACATCCAACGTTGTTACACCAAATAGACGACGCTTATCATAGACACCCGCTTTTTTAAGAACTTCAGCAGCAATTGGCACTGTTGTATTTACAGGGTTTGTGATGATACCAACACAAGCTTTCGGACAAACAACCGCGATCTTCTCCGCTAGCGATTTAACGATACCAGCGTTTACATTAAATAGATCCGCACGATCCATACCTGGCTTACGCGCAACACCAGCAGAAATTAGCACAACATCCGCGCCTTCTAGTGCTGGAGTAGGATCTTCACCAGCGTAACCTTTGATAGAAACTGGCGTAGGGATGTGGCTAAGATCAGCGGCCACACCAGGAGTTACTGGAGCAATATCATATAGGGCTAGATCAGAACCAGCAGGAAGACGGTTCTTAAGTAGAAGGGCCAGGGCTTGACCGATGCCACCAGCGGCACCAATAACGGCTACTTTCATGTAGTTCTCCTTGAGAGTATTTCTCTTATAAACGTATTCGTAGGGTAGTTTGTAACCAACTTAAATAAAGCTATCGGAATCACAACTTGATTACAATCAATTAACGCTAGCTTTGCGACCTCGCGCAACTCGCTGTTACCGTGCTACAAATGGGGCTTGGATTATTCTTTTATTCTGTTGAAATGACAAGGAATTCAAGAAAACAGATACAGCCCTACTTCAGCGCGCTAAAGAATTCTATGTGGTATATAGTTTACAGTGACGCATCTAACATAATCCTGGGACTCTTTGGCACCGCCTGAATATATATGCGAGAATATGCAAAATTGCTGACCCGTAATAAGAGATTTGTAATGACTATGCGCAATTCAGAAAAACAAGACAACTTAGTTCGCGCCTTTAAAGCCCTGTTAAAAGAAGAAAGCTTTGGCTCACAGGGCGAGATTGTTGACGCACTCAAACAGCAAGGGTTTGAGAGTATCAACCAATCTAAAGTCTCACGTATGCTGACTAAATTTGGCGCCGTCCGTACGCGCAATGCAAAAATGGAAATGGTTTACTGTCTTCCTGCTGAGCTAGGTGTCCCAACAGTCAGCAGCTCTCTGCGTGAACTGGTACTAGACATCGATCGTAACGCAGCGTTAGTGGTAATTCACACCGGCCCAGGTGCAGCACAGTTGATTGCTCGCTTGCTTGATTCACTCGGTAAATCCGAAGGTATTCTTGGCGTTGTCGCGGGTGACGATACCATTTTCATTACGCCAACCATGGCAATTACGACTGAGCAACTCTTCAAATCAGTGTGCGAGCTGTTCGAATATACTGGTTAAGTTCTATAAAGCTTCAATCAGCTAACTCATTGTGGGTTATAAAAGAAGTCTCATTTTGTAGCCCATAATTTATGTAAATTTTTTGCTTACTCCGCTCATTCTTTAACCACCCATTTTGTGATTAACATCACGCAATTGATCTTTTTCATTTCAGTCACTAAACGTTAATTAAGTAATTGTTATAAAAAGAATTAAATCACAAATTGAATCCTATCTCCTGATACAAAATTCAGACTTATCAACTATAACATTTAACAATTGGATAATTTTCTGCCAATTTTTTGTTATGATTCGCTCGCTTTTTCAAACGATTGGATTGAAAAAGGTGCCGTTTCCAAATAGGAAACTCCAGAAGTGATTTATGGTTATTTCCGGGTAAATAATGAATATAAGGAAGGGAAATTCATGGCATTTAACAAACTTCTCAAAGTAGGCGCTATCGCTGCAGCCGTAATGGGCGCAGGCGCAGTTAACGCTCAAGAGTTTATTACCATCGGTACTGGCTCTGTGACAGGTGTTTACTACCCAACTGGTGGTGCTATCTGTAAGTTGGTAAATAAAGGTCGTAAAGACCACAACATCCGTTGTTCAGTAGAATCGACTGGTGGCTCAATTTACAACGTTAACACTATCCGTGCAGGCGAATTAGATTTTGGTATCGTGCAATCGGATTGGCAGTACCACGGCTACAACGGTACGAGCAAGTTTGAAGAACAAGGCCCGTACAAGAAGCTACGCGCAATGTTCTCTCTTCACACAGAACCTTTCAACATCATTGCGCGTGCAGATTCAGGTATTGAAAACGTCCAAGACCTAGCAGGTAAGCGTGTCAACATCGGTAACCCAGGCTCTGGTGACCGTGCAACGATGGGCGTTGTCATGGAAGCGATGGGTTGGACAAACGACAGCTTCAAATTGGCGTCTGAGCTAAAAGGCTCTGAACGCTCTCAGGCACTTTGTGATAACAAAATTGACGCCTTCATTTACATGGTCGGCCACCCGAACGGTTCAATCAAAGAAGCAACCACATCATGTGATGCGAAGCTAGTTTCAGCAACAGGCCCTAAAATCGATAAAATTGTTGCCGACAACCCATACTACGCCTTTAGCTCAGTACCGGCTGGTATGTACCGCGGTACAGACAAAGACGTAAACAGCTTTGGTGTTGCAGCAACAATGGTAACGACCTCTGATGTTTCAGACGATGTCGCTTACAACGTGGCAAAAGCTGTGTTTGAAAACTTTGATACCTTCAAACGTCTACACCCTGCATTCGCAAACTTGAAGAAAGAAGACATGGTGAAAGCTGGTCTTTCTGTTCCTCTTCACCCAGGTGCAGAAAAATACTACAAAGAAATGGGTCTAATTAAGTAATTTCCTCAGACTCTACATACAGGCAGGAAAGAATATTTTCTGCCTGTTTGAGCATACAGGTTGTAGCACGTTCTAACTGTATGCTTCATTCGCCAGTTTTCTTCTGAAAACTGCGAGCTCATACCCAAGAAAACTTAAACGCCGCCTAACAGAGTATCCAACAATCAACACTTTGAGTTCAGGCAGCAAAATACTCGAAAGCAAACTTCGCTCCATTCACTACACTGATAGAGGCGAAGTGTGGTTCTCGATAAAAATCAGACAGGACCATCAATAATAAGGAAAAAGTACATGGCGACGAATCAAGCTCCGTCACAAGATGTGCAAGAAATGGTGGCTCAGGCAGACACAGGTGCACGTAGCCCTTCGGGAATGCAAGGACGAATCCTTTGGTTTGTTCCTCTGTGTTGGTCACTATTTCAATTATGGTACGCATCCCCGTTACCATTTATTTTCAATTTTGGCGTACTGAACGACACGGAAGCGCGATCTATCCACCTTACTTTCGCGATCTTTTTGGCTTTCACTGCTTATCCAGCGATGAAGAATTCTCCTCGCGATCATATCCCTCTTGTTGATTGGATACTCGCGTTGGCTGGCAGCTTTTCAGCAGCCTATATATACCTTTTTTATACCGAGCTAGCAGGACGCTCAGGCGCACCGACAACGGTTGATATCGTTGTTGCTGTTATCGGTATGCTCCTCCTTTTAGAAGCAACACGCCGAGCACTTGGTCCACCATTAATGGTCGTGGCTGCTGTTTTCCTTACTTACACCTTTGCAGGCCCTTACATGCCTGACGTTATCGCGCATAAAGGGGCAAGCTTGAACAAGGCCATGTCTCACTTATGGCTAACAACTGAAGGCGTATTTGGGGTTGCGCTAGGTGTTTCTACCTCTTTTGTCTTCTTGTTTGTATTGTTTGGAGCAATGCTGGAACGCGCTGGTGCTGGTGCTTACTTCATTAAAGTTGCCTTCTCGTTACTTGGCCATATGAAAGGTGGTCCAGCTAAAGCGGCCGTTGTTGCTTCAGGTTTATCTGGTCTGGTTTCTGGCTCTTCAATCGCAAACGTAGTAACAACTGGCACCTTTACCATTCCACTGATGAAGCGTGTTGGCTTTCCCGGCACAAAAGCGGGTGCGGTAGAGGTAGCGGCTTCAACCAATGGTCAGTTAACACCGCCAATCATGGGTGCAGCAGCATTTTTGATGGTGGAATACGTCGGTATCTCCTACGTTGAGGTGATTAAAGCCGCCCTACTTCCAGCGCTAATCTCTTATATTGCTTTAATTTACATTGTTCACCTTGAAGCGTGTAAAGCAGGCATGACAGGCCTTCCTCGTCGCCACAACCCAACACTAGTACAAAGTCTGCTGTCCTTTACTGGCACAATCTTAGGATTGTGTGTGATCAGCGCATTGGTTTACTACGGAGTGGGTTGGACAAAGGACGTCTTTGGTGATGCCGCGACACCAATTGTTACCGTCGCACTATTAATCGCGTACGTTGGGTTGGTGAAAGTCTCAGCAAATCACGTGCAAGATGGCGCAATTGAGATTGATGCAGAATTAACAGAAGTACCTGATCCCGGCCCAACCGTTAAGTCTGGCTTGCACTATCTACTGCCTATCGTTGTATTGGTTTGGTGTCTAACTGTAGAGCGCTTCTCGCCAGGTCTTTCGGCATTCTGGGCAACGGTGTTCATGATTTTCATTTTGCTGACTCAACGTCCGTTGATTGCACTGCTGTCAAAGCAAGGTGACATGCTTCAGCAAACCAAAGATGGCTTTGTCGATCTTGCCGAGAGCTTAGTTTCTGGTGCGCGCAATATGATTGGTATCGGCGTTGCAACCGCGGCAGCGGGTACCGTTGTTGGTGTTGTTACACTAACGGGTATCGGCCTAGTGATGACCGACTTCGTCGAGTTTATCTCTGGTGGCAGCATCATTCTTATGCTGCTGTTTACCGCCATCATTAGCTTGGTTCTGGGGATGGGTCTGCCAACAACGGCGAACTACATCGTGGTCTCTACGCTAATGGCGCCGGTTATTGTTACGCTCGGCGCAGCGCATGGCTTGATTATTCCGTTGATAGCTGTGCACTTGTTCGTTTTCTACTTTGGTATTTTGGCCGACGATACCCCACCTGTAGGTCTTGCGGCTTTTGCAGCAGCAGCAATTGCGAAATCAGATCCAATTCGTACCGGTATCCAAGGTTTTACTTACGATATTCGAACCGCTATTTTGCCGTTCATGTTTGTGTTCAATACCCAGTTATTGTTAATGGGGATCGACTCTTGGTGGCATTTGGCACTCACGGTCATCTCATCGATCATTGCAATGCTGATATTCTCTGCGGCAACTCAAGGGTGGTGGTTCACGCGTAACAAGTGGTGGGAAACAGTCCTATTATTAGTACTGACGTTTTCGTTTTTCCGTCCAGGTTTTTGGTGGGACATGCTGTACCCAGCGAAAGTTCTTTCTCCTGGCGTTGAGGTAGCTCAAATCACGGAAACACTAAATGTAGGAGAATCATTGGAGTTACGTGTTGCCGGTGAAAACCTTGAGGGCGACTACATTGAGAAAACGGTTCGTCTTCCATTCGAAGACAGTGCGACAACAGCAGACGCACGTATTTCATCTATGGGTCTGATGCTGACCGAAAGTGACAACAAAATGATTGTCGATATGGTTGAATTTGGTAGTCCAGCAGAGTCCGCAGGTATCGACTTTGATTGGGAAATCAAGTGGGTTATCCAGGATGCAGACCGTCCGATGAAAGAGTGGGTGTTTGTACCATGCTTAATGATTTTGCTGGTGCTTGCAATGAACCAAAAACGTCGTGCTCGTAAGGAACAATTGAGCGCATAACCGATTTGGCCCCGAGGATAAAGGGGCCTTAATGAGAGACATTGAATGTACAAACAAATTCTTGTTCCGGTTGATCTAAATGACCAAGGCTTTTCAGACCGAGCGGTTGAACTAGCGGTTTGGCAGGCAAAGCAAGCAAATGCTCAAATCCATCTTCTGACGGTACTACCTGGTATTCACATGTCGATGGTTGCCACATACTTTCCGAAAGATGCTGCGGCCAAAATGAAGCAAGACGTGAAGCAGCAACTAAAAACTTTCGCTAATGAGCATATTGCTGAAGATGTGGTTTACCAAGTGCATGTTGCTGAAGGCAAGGCCTACGCGACCATTCTTGATTATGCAGAACGCTTAGGCGCTGATCTCATCATTATGCCAAGTCACAAGCGCTCTAAAATCAATAAAGTAATGCTTGGCTCCGTCGCGAGTAAGGTTGTGGAATATTCTCCAATCAATGTGATGGTCGTAAAACCGCAAGGCTAAGTAAATACAGAAACGAAAAAGGACGCTAACATTAGCGTCCTTTTTATATTAAACAAGTAAGGGTTATACCATCACTGGGTAATCGGTATAACCTTCTGCTCCACCCAAATAAAAGTGTTCTGGTTTCGCCTCATTAAGAGGTGCATTTTTCTTAAATCGCTCAACTAAATCTGGGTTTGCGATAAAGGGAACGCCAAATGCGACCACATCCACTTTGTTTTCTGCAATTGCTGTTGCCGCTTCTTGTGCACTGTAGCCCACGTTCGCCATTAAGTGACCTTTATAGTTTTCGCGTGCTGGCTTGAGAACATCTGCTTTTTGTACGCCTTTCAGATCCGCACGCATCACGTGCCAATAAGCAAGATCGAAAGAATTAAGTTGCTCTGCTAAGTAACGCACCAAGCCAACTGGATCACTGTCTTTCATGTCATTAAATCCATTTAGCGGAGATGTGCGCAGACCGACTCTTCCAGGTCCCCACACCTCAACGACTTCTTTCACTATCTCAAGTAAAAATCGAGCACGATTTTCAACCGAGCCACCGTATTCATCGGTACGTAAATTTGAACCGTCACGAAGGAAGTTATCAATAAGATAACCATTGGCGCCATGTATCTCGACCCCATCAAAGCCGGCTTTCTTGGCGTTTTCTGCACCTTGTTTAAACGCCGCAACAATGGAAGCTATCTCATCCACTTCGAGTGCTCGTGGTACCGTATATGCTTGCTTACCCGAAGGGGTATGAACTAATTCATCACGAATGGCCAATGCGCTCGCCGCTACAGGTGTTTTTCCTTCATTCAGATCAGGATGACAAGCTCGTCCCGCATGCCAAATTTGCAGTACAATCTTACCGCCTCTCTCATGAACCGCATCCGTTACCTTTTTCCAAGCTGCGATTTGCTCTTCGTTGTAAATGCCCGGCTCTGCCATGAAAGCAGACGTACCTTCCATCACCATGGTGCATTCAGCAATGATAAGTCCGGCACTCGCACGTTGAGCGTAGTATTCAACCATAAGGTCATTAGGAATATGGTCTGCGCCAGCACGAGCTCGCGTTAAAGGCGCCATAATGGCACGGTTATCTAATGCTAATTGACCGAGTTCGATAGGAGAAAATAAGTCTACAGCGTTGGACATGGTGTTTACCTCAAATGACAATAACTTGATGGCTAAGGATGAGGTGCCAGACTATAATCAGATTAATATTGAAACAATATGGATAATTGAAAGTGATTGTTCGCAATTTAGAAACAATTGACTTTAGAACGCTTTCTATCTTTGTCACAAGCTGTCGACTACTGAGCTTAACCAAGTGCGCGCTGGAGTTAAACCTACCAAAATCTACTGTTAGCAAAGCCATAACCAAACTCGAACAACACTTTGAAGCCAAACTGCTAGAGCGCACAACCCGAAAGTTAGTGATCACCGAAGCTGGCCAAATGGTTTTAGAGCGTGCTGCAAGCTTAGTTGAGGAATTCCACTCAATTGGCCATGACGTTCAGGAGATGGAACAACAGATCCAAGGCCGGCTGCGTATTTCCGCGCCACCAGCGTTGGATGCGTATATGGCGGAGCACATCTTTTTGCCATTTTTAAAACAATGGGCAAAAGTACAAATTGCGTTAGAAGCATCGAACGATTTTGTTGATCTGTTTTCACACGGCTTTGATATGGCAATTAGAGTCGGTCAGATAGTTGATGATCGATTAATCGCGAAAAAATTAGGCTATACCACTCGAGTCCTGGCTGCTAGCCCTGAGTATTTAGCTGAGTTCGGCGTACCTGAAACGCCAGAAGACCTGACAAAACATAACTGTTTGAGGTATCAATATGTTTCAGAAATAGGACCTTGGACGCTGATCTCACACGATAATACCGTCAATGTTTCAATAACCAGTAACTTCTCAAGTACAACTGTAGAAGCAATATTGAAAGGCGCACTTAAAGGACTAGGCATCGCGAACTTACCTGTGCAGAACATGACGCAAGAGCTAGAAAGTGGCACCTTAGTCAGAGTGTTACCGCAATGGCACACGGTACCAATGCCTATTTATTTAGTGTATCGTCCTGGAGCAAACCGCCCACGGCGTGTACAAGCAATGATTGACCATATCATGAGCTTAAGATCTCAATTTGAATTTGGCCCTAGGCATGGTTTGTGTTGCGGAGAAGCATAACCTAGCAACTATCAGGCACTAGCATGCTGCTCGGATAAATGCCGCAAGCTTCTCACTAGCATGCTGTTCACTCAATGCAGACATATCACCCGCGGCTTCCACTTTACCATCTGCCACAAACACAAAGTGGCTGGCAATCGCTTTGGCATCGCTTAAATGGTGCGTGACCATCAATACGGTTATTCCCCGCTCTGCTGCGAGTTTTTTTACCAAGCTCAGCATCTCTTCACGCAACACCGGATCAAGCGCCGAGAACGGCTCATCCAACAGCCACATGGGATGAGGCTGAACAAAACAACGCGCTAAGGCAACACGTTGACGCTGGCCACCAGAAAGATGCTCTGGCAAACGGTCGAGGTACTCTGCAACACCAACTTGCTGCGCGGCTTGTTCAATCTGACGATTTTGGTCCACCGTGAGCTTTAGCCCCGGGTGTAAGCCCAAACCGATATTGTCACGCACCGATAAGTGAGCAAACAAATTGTGCTCTTGGAACAACATAGAGAACGGACGCAGATAAGGCTCTTTACGCACAATGGACTCACCATCAACACAAATATCACCACGGTCAGGATGGATGAATCCTGCCACCAACGCCAGCAAGGTTGACTTCCCTGCCCCACTTGGTCCCATCAGCGATACAATCTGTCCTTGCTCAATCGTTAAGTCAAAACGAAACAGTTCACGTTGGTAGGTGTACTGCACATCATCCAACACTAACATTACGCTCTCTCCTTCGTTTTCAATACTTTCTCAATCAAGGCAAAACAGCCCACACTCAACAACAATAAGGTCACCGATACCACCGCAGCCGCGTCCATCTGATAGCTGCCAAGCAGCTGGAATAAATACAGAGGTAAAGTGCGGAACTCTTGTCCGCCAAACAACGCAATAGCACTTAAATCGCCAATCGCAAACATAAAGCTGATCGCAAACGCATGTGCAAACGGCTTGCGTAGCGCCTGCCACTCCACCACTTTAAACCGTTGCCAGCCACGCATGCCTAAGCTGGCACATACATACTGATACTGTTGTTCAATGTGCAGCATTGGCTGCGCTAGCGTTTTGATCACGTAAGGCAAAGCCATCAAACCGTTCACCAAAATCACGACAAAAAATGTCAAGCTAAAAACATCGGTAAATGCGCGCAGTAGTAAGAATAAACCGGTGCTAATCACCAGACCTGGAGTCACCAAAATAATGGTGCCGATTAACTCTATCTGATCGGCTCGCGTGTTTTTGTACTGCAACCGCCAACGGCGACTGGTCAATAGTATGGACACCCCTGCAGCGACCGCAAGCGCGCTAGCGACACAGGCGACTTTGAGAGAGTTCAATAGCGCAGACCAAAAACGCTCATCGGTTAATACTGTCCAAACTTGTTGGTTGATGCCACTCAGTAACACCATCAATAACGGCGGTATTACCAGTAAAAAGGCACCTATGATCCAAAAGCTATCCCAAGCTTTTGACCACCCATGATCCTTCGTTAAATATTGCTGTACCGATGTGCTTCCAGCACTGATAGAAACAGGCCTTGTTAACTTCTGCACTCCAATAGCAAGCAGTCCACATAACAGCATCTGCCACAGCGCCAATAACGCCCCAGCTTGTAAATCAAAATCAAACTTAATCGCTTGGTAAATGGCCAATTCAATGGTGGTGGATTTTGGCCCTCCCCCCAACGCCATTACAGTGGCAAAACTGGTAAAGCACAACATAAACACCAACCCACAAACGTGGGGAAGCTGCTGCCTTAAACGCGGCCATTCTACCCAACGAAACTTATCCCAATGGCTCATCCCAAGATGCGCGCAAAGCTTATGCTGCTCGGCAGGAATAGACTCCAAGGCTTGCAGAAGCAATCGTGCCGCGTAAGGTAAATTAAAGAACACATGGGCGAGTAAAATGCCGTTCAAACCGTAAATAGAGAATGGCAGTTTAGTGTCGAAACTTTGCAACCACTGCGCCAACAAACCACTGTTGCCATAAATCGCTAACAGCCCAAAAACACCAACCAAAACCGGCAAAACCAGTGTCGATGCAAACAGCTTAAGCAGTAATGATTTACCAATAAATTGGCGACGCGAAAGTGCGTGCGCTACTGGAATGGCAAAGCCAACACTGAGCAATGTGGAAAGAAACGCTTGGTAGAAACTGAACTTGGTGACATGTTGATAGTACGGGTCGCCCCATACCACAGACACATCAAGTGAAGGGGCTTGAACAATCAAAGCACCTAGGGCAGAAATAACAAAGGTCGCGATGATCATCGCGACCCCTAAACCTATTTTTGGAACAGAATTCAAAGGTAAAACCTATCTCATTCAGATGAGGATGGAAACGTCAGCTAAAACGTCAATGCGCTTTGCCATTCGCGAATCCAAGACTTACGCATTTTTGCCACTTCATCAGCACTAAAGCTCAACGACTTGCTTGGAACATTCAAGGTTTCAAAACCTTTAGGTAATTCAACGTCAGTGACTGGGTACATCCAGTTACCCGTTGGCATCGCCGATTGGAACTCATCACTTAAAATGAAACTCATAAATTGATCAGCAAGTTCTGAATTTTTTGCCCCTTTCACTTTGGCGGCGACTTCAACTTGCATGTAGTGGCCTTCAGCAAAATTCGCCGTCGCAAACTTCGAGTCGTTTTCCGCAATTAAGTGGTACGCAGGTGAGGTGGTGTAAGAAAGTACTAAATCGGACTCACCATTGAGGAACATAGAATACGCCTCAGACCAACCTTTCGTGACCGTTACGGTTTTGCTCGCTAGCTTCTGCCACGCTTGCGTCACATCGTCGCCATAAATAGATTTCATCCATAGCATCAAGCCTTGGCCCGGCGTTGAAGTCCGTGGATCTTGGTAAATCACTTTCAGATCGTCGCGCGTTTCCACCAGCTCTTTCATGCTTTTCGGCGGATTAGCCAGTTTCTCTTTGTTGTACACAAACGCGAAGTAGCCGTAATCGTACGGTACAAACGTCGTGTCACTCCAACCGTTTGGTAACACTGTGTTAGCCGTATCCACATTGTGCTCGGCAAGCAGACCGGTTTTCTTCGCTTCTGCCATCAGGTTGTTATCCAAACCTAACACGATGTCGGCTTTGCTATTACCGCCTTCAAGACGAAGACGATTCAGGATCGACACACCATCGTCTAATGCCACGAAGTTAACGTCACAGCCACATTTTGCTTCAAAAGCTTGCTCGATTGTAGGACCCGGCCCCCAATCTGCGGCAAAAGAGTCGTAGGTATAGATGGTTAATGTGTTTTCAGCGGCAAACGCTGAAGTAGAAGTGATTGCAGCTAGGGCAATCAGATTTAGAGTGGTTTTCACTGCTCGCTCTCCATGAGTATTTCAGAGAAATAAGTTGAGCGGCACAGGGTTTGAGGCGGCTATTAAGGATTTCCAATATCCAGACTCAATTCCTACGCCAGCATTATCTGGTTCAGGTAATACGGGTCCCTAGTAAAGCACTTAGGTCTCAGCGCCCAAATGCATTGATTGACTCAATGCAAAATGGGTTTGCTCCCCGATGAGTTGGATGGATTGTAAAGGTATTTGAGTGGTTACACAATCAGCTCACGAGCGCTGGTCATAACCCCAACGAGGCACCAAACCTTGCTCAATACCTAAGTGGTCAAGAATTCTCGCCACCATAAAATCCACTAAATCTTCAATACTCTTTGGCTGATGATAGAAGCCTGGAGCTGCTGGCATGATGGTGACGCCCATTTGCGACAGTTTGTGCATGTTCTCCAGATGTAGCGTTGAAAATGGTGTTTCGCGAACCACGAGCAACAGCTGCCCGCGCTCTTTCATTACCACATCAGCGGCCCGCTCGATCAAGTTATCTGACATACCATGCGCAATCGCTGCAACGCTTCCCGCAGAACATGGGCAAACCACCATTTGCTTTGGTGCAGCAGAACCAGACGCAACCGGTGAGAACCAGTCATCTTTACCGCAAACGGTGATGTTATCGGGATTGCAGTTCAGGTGCTCTACTAATGCTTGCTGCGCCGCTTCTGGGCCACTTGGTAGCTTAAGATTATGCTCGGTTGCCATCACAACACGAGCCGCCGAAGAAATCAGAACGTAGACATGATAATCCGCCGCAACCAAGCATTCTAAAAGACGAAGGCCGTAGGGAGCACCAGAAGCACCCGTTAATGCCAACGTGATGGCTTTTTTGTGAGAGGGTTGTGTTTTGTTTTGCATATCAATCAGGCTTTTTGTTTTAACTGCTCAAGAAGTTTTCCGTGAATACCACCAAAGCCACCGTTACTCATGACTAGAATTTGGTCACCTGGTCGCGCACGTTCGACGATCTTGGCTACAAAGTTATCTATATCGGCATCGACAAACGCTGGCTGTTTGCATTGGTCGGCAATGTCTTGCACAGACCACTCGATATTATCTGGCTGGAACAAGAAGACTTCATCTGCACTGTGTAGTGACTCTGCAAGTGTGTTGTTGTGTACACCACGCTTCATGGTGGCAGACCGCGGCTCTAACACAGCAAGGATGCGTTTTTCACCTACCTTGTTACGCAAACCACCGACAGTAAGTTCAATTGCCGTTGGGTGATGCGCAAAATCATCGTAAACCGTCACACCTTGTTCTTCACCTTTCAGCTCTAAACGGCGCTTGGTATTGATGAAACGCCCTAATGCCTGGCAAGCAAGATCCGGAGTGACTCCAACATGTCGTGCAGCAGCGATTGCCATCAGCGCATTATCCACATTGTGGTCACCCACCAAATTCCATTCGACGGTACCAACCTTCTCGCCTTGCAACGCAACGTCAAATTTTGAGCCATCAAGCACTAATTTGTGCGCTTGCCAGTCACCATTCTCACCAGAGAACTGTTTTTCAGTCCAGCAGCCACGCTCTAATACATCCGCTAACGCCTGATCTTTTCTCGGCGCTAAGATCAATCCATTGCCCGGTACAGTTCGCACTAAATGATGGAATTGGCGCTTGATCGCTTCTAGATCATCGAAGATATCAGCATGATCAAACTCAAGGTTATTCATGATTAAAGTGCGAGGATGGTAATGCACAAACTTAGAACGCTTATCGAAAAAAGCACTGTCATATTCGTCCGCTTCAACGACAAAAAACATACTTTCACCCAAACGAGCAGACACTCCGAAGTTACCGAGTACCCCACCGACTAAGAAACCCGGTTGATAACCACAATCTTCAAGTATCCAAGCAAGCATGCTCGACGTGGTCGTTTTCCCATGTGTACCCGATACCGCCAATACCCAACGATCATGCAGCAAAAACTCGTTGAGCCACTGCGGGCCAGAGGTGTAACGCATGTTAGTGTTGAGCACATGCTCGACACAAGGGTTGCCACGGCTCATCGCATTACCAATCACCACAAGATCTGGTTGAGGGTCGAGTTGAGACGGGTCAAAGCCTTCAATAATTTCAATACCTTGAGACTCAAGCAGTGTGCTCATTGGCGGATAAACGTTGGCATCAGAACCAGTGACTTTATGTCCTAATTGGCGCGCTAGAATCGCTGCGCCGCCCATAAATGTGCCACAGATACCCAAGATATGAATGTGCATAAACTAAACCTTGTAATGCGTTTTTTAATGCTTTCATTATCGCGATTACCGCCTGAAAAGCGAGTGACTTTAGCCTTCTTCTTGCAGTCCCTTTCACAAATATGACAAGGTTGAACACAGACTGTACAACCTCTTGCTTACTGATGAATCCCTCAAACAAGTCTACAAATAAATTGAGATCTCAAACAGTTACTTCATTACCATTAAAAAGATCTGCGACTTAAACTTACATCCAGCGCAATCGTTTAACATCCATAAAGAGATGCTCACTTGCGCACTACCCCCAATGAAATGAAAATGTAAGGATTAACCATGTCAGGACTGCGCACCCTAGGCGAGTTCATTGTCGAAAAACAAGCGGATTTCCCCCACGCTAGCGGTGATCTATCATCCCTTTTAGCCTCCATTCGTTTAGCTGCAAAAATCGTTAACCGCGAAATCAACGCAGCGGGTCTCGGTGATATCACTGGTGCTGTAGGCACGGAAAATGTCCAAGGTGAAGATCAGCAAAAGCTCGATGTTTACGCGAACGATAAGTTCAAAGCCGCGCTTGAAGCTCGTGATCAAGTGTGTGGCGTTGCCAGTGAAGAAGAAGACGAAGCAGTTGCGTTCAATAAAGAACTCAACCAAAACGCCAAATATGTAGTACTGATGGACCCACTTGATGGTTCTTCTAACATCGATGTGAACGTCTCTGTTGGTACTATCTTCTCGATTTACCGTCGTGTTTCTCCAATCGGTACTCCACCAACTGAAGAAGACTTCCTACAACCTGGTCACAAACAAGTGGCTGCGGGCTACGTAATTTACGGCTCCTCCACCATGTTGGTATACACAACAGGTAACGGCGTAAACGGCTTTACTTACGACCCATCTATCGGCAGCTTCTGTCTTTCTCATGAAAACATGATGATTCCTGATGATGGTAAGATCTACTCCATCAACGAAGGTAATTACATTCGTTTCCCTCAAGGGGTGAAGAAGTACATCAAGTACTGCCAAGAAAACGTGCCAGAAGACGGTCGCCCATACACTTCTCGCTACATTGGCTCGCTGGTTGCTGATTTCCACCGCAACCTACTGAAAGGCGGTATCTACCTTTACCCAAGCACACAAAGCCACCCACAAGGCAAGCTACGCCTGCTTTACGAATGTAACCCTATGGCATTCCTCATTGAGCAAGCTGGCGGCATTGCATCGGACGGCGTGAATCGCATTATGGACATCAAGCCTACTGAGTTGCACCAGCGTGTACCTTTCTTTGTGGGTTCGAAGAACATGGTTCGCAAAGTTGAAGAGTTCCTTGAACTGCACCGCGACGAAGAATAATTTCAGACCTTTGTCCAACGCGGCAGGTGTTTACCTGCCGCGTTTTTGTCGCTAAAGTGAAACGCGAATTTATCATCAGATGAAGCCGCTTTTGTGTGACTCATCGTTAATGAAAAGGAATATTCTAATGAGCTTAAACCATGTACCAGCAGGCAAGTCGCTGCCTGAAGATATCTATGTCGTTATCGAAATTCCTGCAAATGCAGATCCAATCAAGTACGAAGTAGATAAAGACTCTGGTGCTGTATTTGTCGACCGTTTCATGTCTGCACCAATGTTCTACCCATGCAACTATGGCTATGTGAACAATACCCTGTCTCTTGATGGCGATCCAGTCGACGTATTGGTACCAACACCATACCCACTCATGCCAGGTTCAGTCATTCGCTGCCGTCCTGTTGGCGTTTTGAAGATGACAGATGAATCGGGTGAAGATGCAAAAGTGTTTGCGGTTCCCCACTCAAAAATCTCGAAAGAGTACGAGCACATCCAAGATGTGGACGATATCCCAGAACTACTGAAAGCGCAGATCACGCAATTCTTTGAGCGTTACAAAGAGCTTGAAGCAGGCAAATGGGTGAAAGTGGATGGTTGGGCAGATGTTGCTGCCGCTAAAGCTGAAATCCTAGAATCTTACGAGCGAGCTCAAAATAAATAAGCGCTCCTGATGCTAAAAAATTACAAAGGCTAACTCATACGAGCGGTCCTTGATAAGGGCCGTTTTTTAGATATGACGCCACCAGATGTTTCAGGAGCACTCTCATCCAGAATTACGGATACTTTTCAGGTGTTGGAACTGGCATCTTCAAGTTGAACTGGTATATATAAAAATCATGATGTCACATCAAAGTAAGCATTTAAGCCGTTAATCTTATGAGTTAACTGACAGCGCTTAGCTTTAAATTTATAACTAAGAGTATCGCCGCCAGAAAACGATCTAACAGCAATTAATAGTTTAAATACTGAGCCGTTAAAAAAAGCACCTTGCAAGACTACTTGACCTGATTTTCTTGATGCTTGGTATTTTTGAAGGTGTTGTAGGTTTAAGCTTAAACGGTAGCCACGAACATTTGGTAAAAACACTTCTTCCGTAGATAGAGTCAATGGAAATTCATCGTCAAAGTTACTATCCGTTCGATGTCCGTATCTTTGAGAATGCATTTCAGCAAACAATTGTCCGAATTTGCTTGTAAACAATGACGGGAATTCAATGTTTAAGTTTTGTCCTGCCCTGCAAGCACTGACTGCTTGCATTATGTATTCCGGATCGGCGAACGAACTACCCGCAGTTTCAACAAAGTGAGCAATAATGTGCATTAGCGCTTTTTTGGAAACGCTATTCGTTGCGTTATAAGAATCCCACACCATGGGATCAAAAGCATCGTTAGCAAGCAAAGCAATTTTGCTTACAAGCGATTTATCATAGGATTTCTTCGATGCGTACCGACTATTTACGTAAAAGTAAAAGAAGTCGCGATGTATACTTTGTGGTGCTATATATTTCATATTTATATGTTTTTCTTCATCAATAAATATCGTAAAGGCTAGCTGAAAACTACCCTGTATTTTTAATCCACATTAACGCATTCTCCAATGAGAAATAAGACTACTCGGTTATGTTCATAAAATTCATGCCAATACCCGTGATCATCAAAAATGCTTAAATCAGATTCATGCTAAGCACCAAATAATGGCTTATGTACAAGCTAGTTTGGTATCTCTTATACCGTAGATGGAATGAATAAATTGAATGAGTATAGATAGCGAATATGATATTTTAATTGATGGTTAAATTTTACAAAATTTCGGTTTAATACAAGTTTTAAAAGGAGGAATTAACCCTCCTTTTTATTCTTATTCCTCAATTTGAATAAATGAAGACAAAGAGGAATGAACAGAAACATCTTCAACGTGATCCTGTCCTTTATCTATTACATCAATCTGCACAAGTGAATTACTCAAAGTGCAGAAGTTCATACCAAGAAAGATGCTCTCCCCATTTATTTCACTATTAGTGACAACTTTACCTAAAGGTGCAAGTGGTATGAATTTAGAAATGATAAGTTTTACTAAATGATGATCGAGGTCATACTCGAAATTAACAACTTGAAATTCAAGAGGTTTATATACTAAACGTCCTATTCGTGAGACTTCTGGTTTTAGATCAACAACAACGACAAAATCCAGATTTGACAGCATCGATTCTAGAACTAACCCTAAACCATGAATATTCATACTTGCCCCTTAGTTTTAAAAAATGCTAATTGGTTTGATAATTCGTTCAAACGTACATCTCTAATTTTCATATCGTCTGAAGCTTGATATACATTCTGAATATTTTCTTCAAGCCCACGATTAATCTCGTTAATACGCATGGAGATCTCCTCAGTCACCGTCGATTGCTCTTCGGATGCCGCCGCAACCATAGCATTAATTGAAGTCAGTGTTTCTACCTCTTCAGAGATACTGCTAAATGCATGATTTAGTTCACTAGCAATCTTAATTGACTCGTCATTTAAATTGCTATTTACCGACATAATCTCATCAGCCTCATTGGACTTAACCTGCAAACGAGCAACCACTTCTTGAATATTAACCGTAGACTTTTGTGTCCTTTCAGCGAGCGCGCGGACCTCTTCTGCTACAACAGCAAAGCCGCGCCCATACTCACCAGCCCTAGCCGCTTCAATTGCTGCATTAAGTGCTAATAAATTGGTTTGTTCGGATACTGAAGCAATCATTTCTACTATAGGGTTAATTTCTTCACTATAAGCACGAAGCTCACTGACAATATCAGATGACGAACTCAAAGAACTATTAATCTCTGTTATGATCTGTTGGGCACGGCCTAGGACTGCAACACCACCTTGTATTGCCTCATTCATAGTACTGTTTGCACGCTCAGCATTAACAGCATTATCAGCAACTTCACGAGCAGTAGCGGATAATTCTGCAGCTGCAGTAGCAACTTGTTCAATTTCCAAACGCTCTTGTTCTGAATTGGCAATAAAAGTTCCAACAATGACTTTTGTTCGTTTGTCGCTAGCCAGAATAGCAAGCGTAGTATCTTTTACTGCATCAATTGTTTCCGATATAGTTTCTTTTGACGAATTAAGAATATTAAATATAATATCAAACTCATTAGTGAATTTCGGTAGATCTTGACTAGCGCACAAATCACCACCCTTCATTTCATTGATTTCATTAAGTAAATGACTTATGCATAAAAGTTCTTTTCTTAAAATCCAGAATAAACCACCGCACAAAAAAATAGCTTGCAAAGATGAACTCACAATAGCTCCAATGAGTTCATCAGAGGGAAGATGTTGAGCGATGTAATACATAGCATATTGGACGATTGCAGAGCTAATCACAAAAAGCACTATGAATAATTTGATTATTTTTTTAATCATTTTTCCCCCTACATTGTTTAAAATGCGTAATTCAATACTGCACCAACAAAGTGAACATTCAAATCGTAAACACCATTTAATTGAGTTAAATGGCCATTAGTTAGGTTATCTGGAGCTTGAGTACGAACTGAATTACCATCTAGATGTTCATAGTAGAACTGAGCTTTCATGGCCTCATTAATAAACCAAGTTAAACCTGTTGAGTACTTTGAGATTGGTCCAGTTGGAACGTCCACATTGATTTTCGTAGGATCATCTTGTGGTGACGTCTCGTACGAGTAACCTAGTTCAAATCGCAAGGATTTATTGATCTTAAAATGACCACCGATAGCAGTTGAATATGTATCTTTCCAGCTACGAATAATAGGTGAGTTAGACCCATGGACAATAACATCCGTTTGTTGAACTGCACTTAAATCTTGCCAACCCAAAGTCCACAGTAACGCAACATTATTCTTAACTACGTGATAACCACTAAGTTTTACCTGAGCTGGCATAATTACATTCACTTGAGCAGGAAGTGAACTTTTACCTGAAGGCAACCCTATATAACGTCCTTCAACTTTAAGAGCTAAGTCACCTTCTAATTCATGTTCTATTTGTGAGCGATAGGCAAATCCAATACGGTTAGCATCACTAAACTGGTACATAACACCAATATTCCAACCAAAAGAAATATCGTCGGCAGAAATCTCACCATCTATAACATTGAGTCCGCCGTCGATAGCCGTCGTATTTAATGTTTGATTGATATATGCCATTTCAGCACTTACACCAATACCCAACGATAGTTTGTCATTCACTTTGTAAGCAACGCTTGGGTTTAATTGAGCAGTCAGTAGCAGACCATCTTGTGCCATGATTGAGCCTGAAAATCCGCTACCATAGCCGAAACCAGCCCCTCCAGTGGCCCCCATTGCAATACCGAAGCTAGACTTATCATCTATCTCATTTGTAAAGTAGAAACTGCCGATTGGAAGTAGTTTTTTAAGTGACGTTTCTTTAAAGGAACTTTCGTGCCCACCTACGTTTGATCCCATATCGTAATAAGTACTATCAAGATTAAGCAGGCCTAAGTTGGTCGCAATATGTTTTCCTTTTAAGCGAACCATACTCGCAGGGTTTACAAAAGCAGCTTCAGCGCCTTCAGCTACGGCAGCAGAACCTGCGCCAGCCGTACTTGTGCTCAGTTCGCCAAGCTCAGAGAACATATATCCTCCCGCAAACACTTGCGATGAAAAACCACACAAAATTAACACCACTGCTAAATTTTTACTAACTTCATTTAATAACATAATTATTTAATCTAAATGTTTATATTTAATTTCTGAAAGAAATTTTTTTTCGATGAAGTGGACAGTTTTCTACCACCTTTTTTTAAAAATAATTCTTCCATAAATTTTTTTTCATCTTCATTAACAAAAAACGTGCAGTGAACGTTTAAATTATTCACCAACTCGTTATCGCACATATCGAAGAAACTACCAAAATTACGTACAATAATTGTTTTAGTTGCTTCCATATCAATCACCTATACCTAATTACTTACAGGCAGATCATATAAATTAAGTAACGTTTCCAATTGATTTTTTTGTTCGTACAAATGCTCCATTATCGATTCGTGTATCTCGTTCTCTGAGCTATCAAGGATTCGTCCTAATGCTGATACTGCGCCTGTTAACTCACTAGTTAGTTCGCTGAATTGATGATGCTGTATAAGTTGAGGTAAAGTTTTTCTTAATAATATTAAACTGCAATGTGCATTAAAAATCGAAGCCGCAACCTCTGGCAACAAATCAAAAGTATTTTCACAATGTAGAAAACTCAAATATTCAACGCAATCCTTACAAATGAACATTTTGTCGATTCCTAGCTCAATAATAATACCATCACCCTTACAGAGCTTACATTTATTTACCATTAATCAATTACCCGAAAAATTATTTTTATATATCATATCTACGAAACATTCATAACACTTATGATTATTTCCATGACGTTCAAATAATTTAATTGATTTATAAACCAAATCATCTCAACGCCCTGTAATACTCACAGTTATCCGATTTTAAGTTTTTTTCTAACTCGAAGAATCACATTCATATCGCTTGAAATTTCTTTGCTGGTTAATATTTATCTCAGTTATTTATGATGTTGTATTTCGTTACTTATACTCGCTCTATTCGCTTTTAAAGAACTCTAAAGATTTGTTTAGTTGGTTTATTCTTTCTGAACTTTCAGCACAGGACTTCTCTGTTTCATTGAAAGCGTTCGAATAGCTCTTAACGTTACTGTTGATCCCATTAATCTGCATTGAAATATCTTGTGTTACACATGACTGTTCACTTGATGCTGTAGCTACCATTGAATTGATTTGCGAAATGTTATCTATTTGTACCGTTATTTCTTGGAATGAGGTATTAAGCTCATCACTCGTCTTTGATGATTCATCCATTAAGTGCGAGTTATGCTTCATTAGATTATCGGCAGTTTTCGATTGCTCTTGCAGTTGGTTAATAAAGTCTCTTATTATGTCGGTAGATTCTTGGGTGCGGCTTGCTAATGTTCGAACTTCATCAGCCACTACCGCAAAACCTCGACCTTGTTCACCAGCCCTTGCAGCTTCGATGGCAGCGTTAAGTGCAAGTAGGTTAGTTTGTTCAGACACAGCGCTGATCATTTCAAGTACGGTTCCTATTTCTTCCGAATAACCGCGCAATTGACTAACCACTGCGATACTTTCTGCAATAGAAGAGCGTACTTGTTCATTTGTATCCCTTGCGCGCGTTAATACCATAGAACCACGACTAACAGCATCAAGTGCTTCATTTGTTGCTATCTCTGCATCTGAAGCGTTTTTAGCAACTTCCTCGGCGGTAGCGCTTAACTCTGTTGCTGCGGTTGCAACTTGTTCGACGGCAGAAAGCCCCTCGTTTATTTCTTGGGTAACATTTTGCACAACATTAGAGACATTAGCTTGCTTTGTTAACACATCATTGCAGAGTGATTTAGTATCGCCAATGAACGAGCTCATACTTTGTTGCATGGTTGATAATGAGTTAGATATTAGATTTATCTCATTATTACTCTTTTTGATCTCGAAACTTCCAAATTGTCCATTAGCCATGTCTCCGATGACATCAACAATCTTTGGTAGTTGATTAAGTTGGCGTTTTAGAACTGCCCCAAGCGCAATACAACAAATAGCACCACCAATAAAAATCAAGCCAACGAGCCATGTCATTACCGAATGCATATTTTTGATGCTTTCATCCAATGATGTGAACGCTAGAACGTCAAACTGATCATTGATTTCATCTTTTAGAGCAAGGAATGTTTCTCCGCTTTGGTTGGTATACATCATTGAAGATTTATACCGAATTCCTTTTAACATTGGACGTACGTCGTAGATGGATTTAGCTACCCAAGACGCATCGAGTGCAGTTACAATCGTATTGTCTTTTGTTGTAATAGCATAGCTACCAAAGTCTTTACTAAATAGGTATTTACCTAGGTCAATATCCATAGCGTAAACTCCTACTATTTTCCCTCGTTCTTTTATAGGGGCAGATACTGAGACGATAAAATCACCGGATAAGTTCTCTTGTGGAGGGGTCATGTTAAAAGCCGCTCCGTTGACGATGGGCATGAACCAAGATTTATTAAGGCTGCGTGCGTTGTAGCCTTCGATATGCCCTCCTTCTTGAGCAGAAATGGTCTCACCGTCAGGCTTAGCTACATAAACATCGATAACATAATCTTGTGCTTTTGTTGCTTCTACCAACTGATCAAATAGTTCTTTTTCGTTCACAGATTCATTAAAGATAACTAAACTCGCCATACCGATAGTTTGCGTTTCAAGTCTATAAATAGCTGAGTGATAGTTAGTTTTGATTCTTTCAGAACTAGTTTCTACTTCACTGTTAGAAACTAAAGATTGTTCTGAACTAAGTAATATATAGATGGCACCAGTGGTTATTATCGTTATTAATAATAAAATTGATATATATACGTAATAAATTCTTTTTATCATCGTTACATTCGTCTTAATTATGTTTTTTTTTCAGTCGATGGGGAGTATTTATTTTTTAAATTTAAAGTATCACTTATTCACACTAACTCAACCAATTGCATATTTTTCGATGGATATTTAGCAATAACTTTCGTATAAATCTTTGAGTTCTTTGACTATTTCTTTCATAGGCGCATGTAAATTGGCATCAGATGGAAGTTGAGCAAGCTTTATTTCTAGATTTTCAATATTTCTCCTTAATCTTTTTAACTGAAATGGAAAACTATCGAGTTTACTTATTTCTGGATAAGTTATCTTGAATATTCTCAGGCTCATTTCCGCGTGAAATAAAATCTCAAACTCATCATAATTATGCGTTTGTTCTTGGTTATTATATAACCGATTAATAGATGTTAGGCATTCCTCGCAGATAGTTATTGTTCCTATACGTACATGCTTAACGGATACCAATTGGCATATGTTGCAATGCAAAACAAACCCCTGATTAATATTATTGTTTGTTAATGATAAATTTTATCTTTTTCTGAACCATCATCCGATCAGTTATTCATTTTCATCTGAAACTTAAGCAAAGTACAAGGTCGGAACGAAAATAAACATAATATAAAATTAAGTTTTGTGTACCACTATGGCAAAATTGAACACCCTAGGACGTTAATTCATTTCTTGAAATGTTTTTCTGGTTATTGCTTACGTTATATCAAGTATCGATTGATGAGGTTATAATTTTTACTTAACATATAACAAGCTTGAATATTTGAAAAATATCGAGACTTTTGAATAAAACATATCGGTAATGAATATTCTCGTAAGAACTATAGGTGAGATAGAACCATAGCACTTAAGCCAAGTCGTTTCAGCCGGAGAAATAAAGAAAGACATCGAACAGATTCAGGTAAAAAGCAGATGGCTATCGACGACACAGCTTTAAGAGGAAACTGAAATACATAGTCACTAGGCGCTCCTCACAGTATTACGGCGTAGAATAAACCGGAGGTTTTAGGCTTAGCGAAACTGAAGCCCTCCGCGAGAAGAGTAAATTACCACCTTCTAAAGAAGGTGGCTTTGTGTGAGCCCCCTAAAAGGGGGCCTTTGTTTAGTCCAGCGCCAATTGCTGCTGCTCTACTCGCTCTTGCTTCTCTTGATGTCTTACATATCGGCGTATTATTTCTTCATTGATTCCAACACTATCGACAAAATAGCCTCTTTGCCAAAAGTGATTACCCCAAAGCCTGTTCTTCCTAAGGTGAAGAAACTTGATTGTATCTACTCATGTTATTTGTCCTCTTTGACTTCTGGAAAAATCAAAGATGCATTTAGCATGAGTAGTTTTACAGGCAAATCCGAAGCGGATGATAACCACCTACTGAAGTAGGTGGTTTAGGGCTGAAAATAAAAATGCAAGCATTCTTGAAGTACTGAATGTGTTGAATATTAAAAGAGCAACAGTTGCTCTATTTTTTCTACAAAGCATCCATATTTTCGTTTCTCAGCTGAATGCTAATGTAATCTATTACCCAAAACATAATTCTTTATGGCTAGTCAATTGGGCACAGGAAGTCATAAACAGTCTTAGCTGATAGAAACATGTTTTCATTTATCCTTAAATATTACGATTAAAGATTGAAATTTATTTATCAATCTTTCATATTCTGTTAGATAAATAAGATATTCGGCATTATGTAACTCAAGAAGGCGTGTACAGAGATAAAGAGAGCTTCACTCGTTTAGAGTCTCACACAAAAGCAGGACTCGGTAACCATCTTCGCAGCAAATTTTGAGCATTGTGGCGTCTTGTGCTTGAAACCAGAGTGAGAGGAATAAGATACCTAATTTCAAAGGTCGCTCCTTTTCTGGTTAAGCTATTCTCTTTAGACAGTTAGTTGTTTTGCAAGTATGGCGTAAGTTATCGTGAACTTGCAAATATGCTCGAATACATTGACTCAGTTACGCGCTCCCAAGCTGGGTTTTGAAATAGGTGCCTGAAAAGAAGAAATGCTTACGCTGATATTAGAAGCCTGGATGGACTTCTTGATGACAGATTAATGATACCTACATTCGTATCAAAGGACGATGGAGTCAACTTTATCTAACTATCATTGAGTAAGGTGGGACGTTACATTCTACAAAAACACCCTCCTCCTTAGATCAACGGCTGTTCGTATGAGTAAGACTCACTATCCAGTTATTTCCAGAAACGTCAATTGATAGAAATTAACCCTAAATTTTTCATCTTACCAGCGTAGACTAAATAGATGTGCTTGCTGAAGACATTCGTCCAGCGTCGTAGTCATGTTGAAAGAAGGGGTCAACGTCATCACAAATGCCAAAATACGGACGCCCGATAACACCGAGCATATAAGCACTTTGCTCACAATACTCTTGCTTGCCTTGCTGGTAACCCGCTTGATAAGCCATTATGAGTTCTGACGTCGCATGGTTAACATCATCCAGCTTCGCAATTCGCTCCTCAGATAACTCCCGTAATCCATCTAAAGCTGACTGCTTACCAAACACTTGCCAATCGGTCACATTATTCGAAGTCGGTAGTGTTGTTTGTGCGCATGCAGCAAGAAGCAACGCCATGACTCCAATTACGAATGCTTTCATCGTGACTCCTTAGTGTTTAGCTCGTTGCTATTGATAATGTCAGTATAGCTCACACCTTTTGACACCAATCGCCGGAAGCGATTTCTTCGGTTAATTGCTCAGTATCTTGATATAAGTAGATCCAAGCTTGGCCAAAAGGCGTAACGATGCTCTCTCGGCGATATTCCACTGGCACATCTTCTAACCTATCTAGCTCAGATAAGGTTTCACTGTCAATCAGGTACACCTCACCTTGAATCGAGCGTTGCCCAACAGACAACGCTGGATAAGGACCTAAGTCATACATTGCAAATTGAGCATCCGTTTCATGTAAACCAAGAAACTGCGCCGAGCGCAAATACTGATGGTTGTACTCTCCCTTGCGTAACGTGCCGTAGACAAAAATCAAATGCTGCATAACCACTCCTTAGTCATGACTGTGTATACTTAGGTTAAAGCACTTTAATCGAACTCAAACTGATAGAGTAGGTCAACGGCGCTATCTACACCAGATACCGCTTCTAAATACAAGTCTTGCATCAATCGGTAACGCACAGTGAACTCACCTAGGGAGTTAAAGATGCCGACACCATATTTCACCTGCAAACCTGGCAGAATATAACCACTCACCGTCACTTGCGAATCATCGCCCGAACCAGCAGTGTCCAGCTGTAAATCCTGTACGCCAAAGGCTTCACCGATTTCACCAACCACACGACCACTCTTCGCCAAGCTTAAACCAATTAAGGTAGTCGTCATTGCATTACCACCGGCTTCACCATCAATATCTTGACCACGAAGTAGATAAGAAAGTGCATTGGCTTGGTTCATCGCGGGCTCTGAGAAAATTTCTATACTCGGATCAGATGCTGGGCCCGACACTTGTACCCCCGCAATGACATCATCTTGGGTATTGTCTGGATTACGAATCGCTTTGATAGACAAGTAAGGTTGATCTGGTGGACCATTCATCAGAATCTTACCTTCTTTAATCAATAAGTCCTGACCAAACGAACGATAAGAACCGTCAACAACATTCACTTCACCAACGATGAAAGGACCTTTGTCTTTTTGTGTCACGTTTAGGTTCCCTTTCAACCCACCTTTTAAACCAAAAGCGGCAAGTTGGAAGTCATCACCAATTTTAATGTTGATGTTCGTTTCCACATCAAACGGCATCGCAGCCACATCGTCCACTGGCTGCAAGTTTTTATCGAGAATAACGGTATCACTCGATACGCCTACCGCACTTGGTGGAAGCTCTTCGACGACAATTCTGCCCCATGGCAAATTAATATCACCCTCAATTTTCGCAAGCTGAGGGGTCACATCTATTGTCATGTCAGGCTCCACTTTGATTTTTACCATTGGAGGCAAATCAACATTGAGCTCTTTAGCAAATACACGCGCTTTAGTGCGCCAGTTCTGTAAGTCCTGCCAGTCGGCATCACCGGTAACGTTCAACTCACCATCCGGGGTTAAAATTCCGGCATCCAAGTCCGCTTGATGGCCTTTAAAGTTGATGACGACCTGCCCTGAGTTTATATCTATCGGTGTGACTTCACCCTGTAGCTTCATTTGGTCAATCAAGAACTGACCATTCACCTTCGGATGCATGATGTCACCTGATATCGCTAGGTCAGTATTCATCTTTGCTTTAAACAAGCTGTACTCACCAATCAACGGTGCCAAGAAATCCAAGTGGAACGTAGAGAGTGAAACCTTACCATCAATAGTGGGCTTTTCAGACGAGACATTCAGTAAAGAAACCTTACCAGACAAGTCACCGTTATCTTTCACATCAAATAGCCACTCGGCGTCAAGCTTGTCTTTCGCTAATGCCGCTTTAAAGTTGAAGCTTTCCCAACCGACTTTAATTGGCTGCTCAAGCGCTTGTTCAACTTGGCCTTTTGGCATATTGACACTTAAGGTTACTTCAGGCTTTTTCTCTGGTGCCCATTTAGCAAAAGCCTGTGCATTAACCGAGCCTTGCAGCTTGGTTTCTGGCGGCAGGAATTGCTTGATTTGGTCAAAATCAAAATCATTGATGGCTAGCTTCGCCTGGCCACTCTTACCAACACTAATGTCTTCGGTTAGACATACGCTCGACTCCGCTTGCAACCAACAATGCGCTTGAACGTTCGCGATCTGTTTGTCGATATTGACCTTCACCGCGGTCGATTTTTGCAACGCCCACGGGCCTTGTTGCGAGCTCAGCGTCAAGCGGCGCAGCGCCCCATCCCAAATCATTTCTGGTTTCTGCTGGAATGTCCCTTCAATTTCTAAACTGGTCGACACCAGGTCAGATACTACATCGAGCGTCAGTTGATGCAGTTTTTCATCCCCAGAGACTTCAAGGTCAGCACTATCAACTTTTATGTCGTCATAGATAATGTTGTTCGCAATAAGGCTTATATTCGCTTTTGGTGCTGGCAGAGGCTTCACATCGCCCTTTAAGGTGATCGTTTCTACGTTCGCCTGTTGCTGCCAGTTTATCTGATTTAAAGCGAGATCAAGATTGATGTCTGGTTCTTTCAAGCTACCACGTAGTGCGACTTTACCCTGCATCTTACCTGCAAGGTCCGGAACACTTTTTGCAAAATCAGGGAAGTTAACCTCAACATCCATCAGAATTTGCTTATCTATCTTACCCTTTGCACTGAGTTGGTTTGGACCATGAGAAAGCGCTAAACCCTGAGTGGTAAGTTGGATGTCTTCGCCTTTGCCGTTCTTATCAGACGCTTCAAGTTGCCCTTCAACATTCAGCGGATACCCTCGCAAAATGCCGTCAATATCTAACTTAGGCAAACTGACTTGCCAACCGCCTTGTTCTGTTAACGACCCCGAAGTCGAAAGGTTACCGCTGATATCCCCTTCAGCTTCTTTCCATTGTAAACCTGGTTGAATGTTTTTCAGGTTTAAGTCAGCTTGCCAGTTGATTGGCGCGGCCCAATTGGCCATGACTTTCCCAGAGAGTTCGCCTCCCAGGGTTTTCACTACAAGGCTTTCGAGGTCAATTTGCTCTAACGTACCTTTGCCGTTTAGTGCGACATCAACGGCGGGAATATCTTTGCCTGACGCTTTGGTTTCTAATGCGACTTCGTAGCCATCAAGTGAGCCTTTTGCCGCCAAGCTTGGTACAGAAACCTGGTAATCGCTTTGTCCAAATAGCGGCCATTGCGCCTGTACATTTTTAATCGCGACATCAAACGGTAACTGCGTTTTAAGCGGTTGAATATCACCTTTGATCTCCGCTTGTACAAGCTCAGAAAGCGTAGCATTTAGTGACAAATCACCAACCGAACCCGAGACCGAAAGCGACAGTTTTTGTCCCTTCGCATCCGCTTGCTTCACTAACGCGTCCAGTTGCGCTTTGATAGGGTAATCAGAAGAAAGCGTCACTTGTGTGCTCAACTTGCCTTCCACTTCTGGCATGTCGAGCTCTAATGTTTTGACATCAACACGCTCACCGCCTGCTCTTGCAACCAAACCAAGATGATTGACGATCACTGGCGTTTCACCTGCCAGTTTGAAATTGTGAATATCAAGACGACGCGCTTCCACCGTCAGTGGAATCCATACTTCGGGTAACACAATATCTTGCGGCGTAGCATCGGCCTCTTTCGGCTCTTCAACAACCGCTTCTGGGGCCGCTTCACTTGGTGCGAGCGCAACATTAATGTCTTTCAACGCGGTAGGTGCGATCACCAAACGATCGCCTTGCATCGACAAAGCGGTCGAGAACGTTTGCCAATCAATTTGATTGCCCAGCACATTGACGTTGATGTCATTAAAGCTGACTTTATTAACAAAAATTGGCACTGGCGTACTGATAGAACTCAGTGGTGGTGTTTCCTCTTGCTCCTCGCTTGCTGGCGGTAGCTCTGGCATCTTAAAGTCAAGCCCCTGCAGTCTTAACTCATCGACACAAACCTTAGGGTCAAAGAAACAGCGGAAGTTCACTGCCAAAGCTAAACGCTCGACTTTGGCATCGATATTCAAAGACTCATCGACAAAACTGACGTTATGCAGTTCGAAGCGAGGAAACAATGAACCCTGCACTTTTTCAATCTGCAATTGTGGTAGTGCTTTTTCGGCTCCCCACAAGGCAAATTTGAGGCCTGGGTGGGTAAATAAAACTGTCGCGACAATAATGATGAGCAACAGCAATAGACCAATCAAACTGAGCGACAGCCATTTGGTCCACTTAAACATCATTTTGATCATAGCTCAGGCCCCAATGAGAAGTGGATACGAAACTCTCGTTCTGGTTTTGCATCCAACCCCCATGCAAAATCAAAACTAACAGGGCCCACCGGAGACGCCCAGCGGATACCAACACCAGCACCTGATTTCCAATCTGGTGTTTCATTAAACGCATCACCAATATCGTAAAACGTTGCAGCCCACCAGTTTCCATAAACACGATATTGGTATTCTAATGTACTGCTAACAATGTATTTACCACCCGTCAAAGCACCACTCTCATCCACAGGTGAAATAGATTCATAGCCGTAACCACGAATATTATTGTCACCACCAGCGAAGAAACGCAGCGACGGTGATAGTTTTTCAAGTTCATCGGTAATATTCGCACCACCTTCTAAGCGGAACAAACCACGATGATTCTCTCCAATACCACGAATCCAAGAAGTCGAGCCAATTAAGCGGAGCACTCTAGTTTCAGAAAGCATAGCGGTATCACCATACTCAATAGTGATGCTTTGCTTGTCTCCCCACATTGGCATATTGCCCCCTCGAACCCTAGTCCGAGAAAATGTCGCACCTGGAAGTACGAAGTTGAATTCATCATCTTGTAAACCTTGCGTAAAGCTCTCGTACAAATGACGAACATAAACGGTATTATGCCAACCACCGTCTGCTAACCAATGCCGCTCCACTGCAAGGTTAGACTCGATACTCTGTGTGTCACGGTTGTCTAGGTTTTTAAGCCCATATTGAACTTGATAATAATCGTTAGCGACATCTTCTAAAGGAATTTTGTAAGAAGCAGTCACGGTTTGCTCTGGCTTAGATAGGGATAAAGCGGTGTTGAAACTGTGTCCTCGGGAGCTCACCCAAGGTTTCTTCCACTTCAACGTTCCTCGAACGCCGACATCCGTTGAGTAACCAATACCCGTCTCGATCTGATTCTTCGAAGCAGGAGATAAAGACACTTTAATTGGCAAGTCTCGGCCATCATCAAGCCTATCCAATTCAGGCTCAACAAAAACTGAGGAAAACCACTCCGTATTTGATAGCTTCTGGTTAAACTCGCCCAGCTTCGAAACGTTGTATGGGTCCCCTTCCTTAAAAGGCTGTAGTGATGCGACACGGTCTTCCCAGATGTGGTTGCCAATAAAAGAAACGTCGCCAAAATTGAAACGTATTCCACTGCTGTAGTGCAAACGGACATTAGCTTCGTTCAGATCAGGGATAACCTCTAATCGACTTAGCGTAAACTCACCATTGAAGTAACCACGCTGAAGCGCCAAGTTACGAATTCCTGACTTAAGGCTGTCGTATTGGCCTTGATTCAAAACTTGGCCAACTTTGAGCGGAGAGCTCTCAATAAGTTTTGCAAACTCTTCATCGTCCTTGGCCTCTCCAGTGATGACCACATCCATGACTTTCACTTTCACTGGCAAGCCCGGCTTGATGAGCACAATTAACTCATCATTCGCTTCAGGAATAGAGTATGAAATTTTTGCATGATAATACCCAAGCGCGTTAAGCGCTTCAGTGATACTTTGATCTAATCTCGCTTGAAAACGCAGAGAAGTGGAGTAATCCTTCTCTGGAATAGATGATAGATACGCACTGACATTCTCTTCTAAAGCGCCATCAATGCCTTTCAAAGTCAAAGAAACATCGGCATAGGCACCATGAGAAAAGGCAAACAGGCCAACAATGGTGGGGAGAGCTTTTTTTATCATGCTTTTATGGCTGAATGAGGTTAAGTAAACGTAAATAATGATAACGCCAATTAGATTCTAAGTCTGTAATATTAATAGGTTTAACGCGGTCTATGTCATCACAGCATCAGATACAGACGAAATGAAAAAGTTCGCAAATTTAAGACACGTATTGAAGGACAAATACCATGCTCAACAAACAAACATTGATCAGTATAGAAGATGCCTTGCCAGGTAGAGATCAACCAATGCAGATTGACGATCATCATTTTGTAAATAAATCTAACCTAAAGGCGCCTCTGACGTCACACCAACAGCAGATCTTGCTCGGAATGGGCTGTTTTTGGGGCGCTGAGCGCGTATTTTGGCAACTCGACGGCGTTGTATCTACTTCGGTCGGTTACGCTGGGGGTTACACACCCAATCCCACGTATGAAGAAGTCTGTACGGGTAAAACGGGTCATACAGAAGTCGTTCGAGTCGTTTTCGATGAACGCGTCATCTCATTAGAAAAGCTACTGGCTGTTTTTTGGGAAAAACACGACCCAACTCAGGGAATGCGTCAAGGTAACGACTTAGGTACTCAATATCGTTCTGCAATTTACACTTATTCGACGGAGCAGCTCGAGAGCGCAGAGAAATCGAAACTCTTGTATCAGCAAGCACTGCAAGAAGAGCAGCGCGCGAACATCACCACCGAAATACAACCAGCAGGTCCGTATTACTTTGCGGAAACCTACCACCAGCAATATTTGGCGAAAAACCCTGATGGTTACTGCGGCATCGGAGGAACGGGAGTTTGCTTCCCACCAAGCCTCCAAGGATAAACCTAACCAGCAACAAAAAGAGCGACCGATATGGTCGCTCTTTTCTAAATCTAAGTGGGTACCAAGCTAACTAAGCCGATAATGATGCTATCACTTGGTTGACTTCTTTAAAGATGGTGAGTCTTTTATGATCGTTGACGTCAGGTAGTAACACTTTGCCATTGTCGAACTGAAAACAGCCAACCCCAACAATAAAAAATTGACCTTTGAACAACGTTTTAACAAAACGGGCCACTTGTAATGGTCGATATACAGCAAACTCACGTAGCATAACTCACCTCAATTCCTTTGAGAAAACACGGATTGCTTATTTTTCCTCTGCAATCTTAATGCGCAATTTGCGACGGAACTCATTTTAGCAAATTCTAAATATAACGCAAGATTACACCACTCCATACGTTAAATAAATGTTATCAACGGTCCTACAAATTTCTAGGATCTGGATATATACTGGAAGCTTCCAAACCTCGTACGGAATATAACAATATGAAAACTAAGACTCTCCTACCTCTATTACTGGCCTTAACGCCAAGCTTGACCTTTGCACACAACTTGTCAGTGGGAAAAAGCGTTCCTCCTGTCAATGTTGCCGCTTACGGCGAGATTGTTTTACAAGGCGAAGGCGTTGCATACCAACCCTGGGCAACTCAACATATGCAAGGCAAAGTTCGTGTCATTCAAGCCATTGCAGGCCGTAGCAGTTCAAAAGAGATGAATGCCCCTTTAATGTCAGCAATAACAGCGGCAAATTTTCCACAAGAAAGCTACCAGACGACGACTATCATCAACCAAGATGATGCAATTTGGGGGACAGGCTCTTTCGTGAAGTCTTCAGCTCAAGACAGCAAAAAAGAGTTTCCTTGGTCATCCATGGTTCTTGATGAAAATGGCGTAGTTGCTAATACTTGGGACCTGAAAGAAGAAAGCTCGGCTATTATTGTTCAAGACAAAACGGGCAAAGTTCTGTTTGTCAAAGAGGGCGCACTTGAGCAAGATGAGATAACAAAAGTTATTGAGCTTATTAAACAGAACATCTAGCTTCATTGAATGGCTCCTTGCTCTTGTTGTAAGGAGCTATATGAATTTGATTAGAAGCATGGGCAGTGACAACTCTGCTCTTTATAAGTGCGACACTTCCATCAGAGAGTATTACCAATATTTTTCGGCACGTATGTGTTGAGTTAAATTTTTCTGCTAGCCAACAAAAGAGTGAACTTTTACTCATTATGGGTGTTATATTATAACAGTCGGTAAGAGGAGCTCAGATGTACCACCACCAGCAAAAAACACTAAGATATTGGTATCGCACTGCTTTATTTTTCAGTGTTGCGTTGCTGATCGCTTGGAACTTTGCGGTTGTACTTCATCAAGTTGATCTGACGCCCGACCATCATACCCATCATCATTGCCAATTATTTTCTGGTGTTCAGCACGGTATAGCAAAGGTACAACCTACCCTCTCTACACCGACTTTTACGCGCGCCCAGCATCATCATGTTTTTTTGCATCTCGTGTACGGCGAAGAAGTTCTTGGCGCTGCTCGTGCCCCTCCTTATTTTGCTTAATTTCCAAACTATTCCACACTCAAAATTATTGAGTTCATTTCCGCACCTAGTGTGTCAGGGAACAATAACTTAGTGAAACTCGAATCTGAGCAATACCGCCTTTGGTTAATGCCAGTAAAATTAGGAAAAATACAATGTCATCAAAACACGTTTTAGCCCTTGCTATTGGCCTCACTTTATCGACAGCAGCGAATGCAAACGAATACCGCCAGCATGGTGCTCATGTGCATGGTCACGTCGAGTTTAATATCGCCCAAGATGGCAAAGATCTGTTAGTAGAGATCACAGCTCCTGGAGCTGATGTTGTGGGTTTCGAACATGCTCCAGAAAACGCACAACAAGAGCAAGCGCTTAAACAAGCCGTCGCTACACTCGAAGACAGCAACGCATTGTTCGCTATTAACTCACAAGCTGATTGTAATATTGAAGAAGCTTACGTGAGCCACAACCTAAGCGAAACTCATGAGGAACATGATCATAGTGAGCACGACCATGATGACCATGCACATCACGATCATGAAGGGCACGAACATCATGATCATAATGATAAACATGACCACCATGACGATCATGATGAGGCGCACGATCATGGCAGTCACGGTGAATTTTCGGTGCAATATCGCTTCAATTGCGAACAAGTTAATCAGCTTAGCCAAATCCAAACCGATTGGTTTAACCAATTCCCAACTACAGAGTCCATCAGCGTCAATATATTCACTGATACCATGCAATCAGCAATTAAATTAAGCAAAGATAACACCCAAATCGTAATCAAATAACACGAGTGGCGTGTAAGTACCCACTTACACGCCACAGCTTTGGTGATTTAATATGACTGAAACCACACCAAATGTTGTCGAGCTAGAGGATGCCCAATTTTTCTGGCCCGGTTCAACCAACGCGACCATCCACATCCCCAAATTACACATTACACAAGGCGAACATGTGTTTATCAAAGGTCCAAGTGGCTGCGGTAAATCGACCTTGCTCGCTTTGTTGACGGGGATTAACACATTAACTTCAGGCTCTCTATCTGTACTCGATACTGACCTTGCTAGTTTAAGTGCCAGTCAGAGAGACCGCTTTCGCGCCAATCATATTGGCTACATCTTTCAACAGTTCAATTTATTGCCGTACCTTAACGTACTTGAAAACGTATTATTGCCATGTCAGTTCAGTAAAATACGACGTGACCGTGCCCATTTAGGTGCCTCATCTCAAACGTTAAATGAACAGGCTCAGGCCCTACTAGAACGACTGCACTTGCCAAACGAGCTTCATACACGCCCTGTCTCTGAATTGAGTATTGGTCAACAACAACGTGTGGCTGCGGCTCGAGCTCTGATAGGACATCCAGAGTTAGTGATCGCTGACGAACCAACCTCAGCTTTAGACTATGACAATCGTAAAGCATTTATTGAGCTCCTTATGGAGCAAGCGAATCAAGCCAATGCCACACTGGTATTCGTTAGCCACGACCCAACACTCGAACCCTTATTCGATCGCACGCTCAATCTACCCGACATTAATCAAGTATCTAGCCTAGGAGCCATATCATGAGTGCTGTTGTAAAGCTCGCCTGGAAAAGCTTGATGAACCGCAAAGCGACGGCAATTCTAACCATCATGACCGTTGCGATTTCAGTGGTACTCCTCTTGGGCGTCGAGCGTATCCGAACTCAAGCCAAGGATAGCTTCGCCAATACAATTTCAGGCACAGACCTCATTATTGGTGGACGCTCTGGGCAAGTGAACCTATTGCTCTATTCTGTGTTTCGTATTGGTAATGCGACCAACAACATCGATTGGAAAAGCTACCAAGAGTTTGCCAATCATCGTTCAGTCGATTGGGCTATTCCAATCTCGCTTGGCGACTCGCATAAAGGCTTCCGAGTTATGGGAACCAATCACAGTTACTTTGAGCATTACAAGTTTGGAAGTAAGCAACCACTAACATTTGGCAAGGGTAGAGAATTCAATGGTTTATTTGAAACCGTGCTAGGTTCTGATGTCGCTAAACAACTTGGTTATGATATCGGTAGCGAAATCATCATTGCCCACGGCATTAGCGACGTTGGCTTTAGCCGTCATGACAATCTGCCATTTAAAGTTGTCGGTATCCTTGCTCCTACAGGAACACCAGTCGACAAAACTGTCCATGTATCATTGGAAGCCATCGAAGCCATTCACGTTGGGTGGGAAAGTGGTGCGCGTTTGGGCCCGACACCCAAGGCACAAGATCTCAAAAACAGAGACTTTCAGCCCAAACAAATTACCGCTATGCTCGTTGGTTTGAAATCTCGTATTCAAACTTTCGCCCTGCAAAGACAAATTAACACCTACCCCAAAGAGCCGCTTAGCGCCATTATGCCCGGCGTTGCGTTGCATGAGTTATGGGGAATGATGTCGGTTGCAGAGCAAGCCCTAATGGCAGTATCTGGTTTTGTCGTGATTGCAGGGTTGTTAGGTATGTTAAGCAGTCTATTAACTAGCCTACAGGAACGCCGCCGTGAAATGGCGATTTTGCGTGCCATGGGAGCAAGGCCTCGTCATGTTTTCTCACTCTTAATTAGTGAAGCTAGCTTGCTTACTGCTGCTGGTATTATTACTGGCGTTACTGGGCTGTATGCCATTCTTGCTATCGCGCAGCCGATCATCCAACAGCACTATGGAATACATCTCACCTTAAGCATCTTATCTACTTATGAGTGGATGCTATTAGGTTTCGTACAATGCGCTGGTATTGTGATTGGTTTCATTCCCGCACTCCGCGCCTACCGACAGTCACTGAGTGACGGAATGACAATAAGGATTTAATAAAATGTGGAAAAAAATACTCGCAAGTTGCTTGCTGGTCGTCGCATTCACAGCGCCTGTTATGGCCAGCGAAGAACCATTAAAGCTTGACTGGATTGACCTTGTTCCAGAAAAAGAGCGTAAATTGTTCGACAGTATAGGCATGCCTGCATCTGATCACAGTGGTGGCGCAGCCCAGCAGTCCAAGATTGGTAACGTTCGACCAGAACTGAACGGAAGCCAAGTTAAAATTCCGGGGTTTGTTATCCCACTTGAAGGTGATGCCGATACCGTCACCGAATTTTTATTGGTGCCATATTTTGGAGCTTGTATTCACGTGCCACCACCGCCTCCAAACCAGATCATTTACGTGAAGTTTCCGAAAGGCGCGCCTGTTCAAGAGTTGTGGGATGTCATATATGTGGTTGGAACGTTGAAAACCGAGACGATAAACCACGAACTGGCAGAAACGGCTTACGTTATTGAGGGATCAAAAATAGAAGCCTACGACGATATGTAATTTAAGTCGTCGATAAGCCTCGCTACACCTAAGGCGTCACACTGGCGCCTTTTTTAGCTTTGTGCTACACGATATAACGAGATAAATACGCTAACACGCCCACATAAATAACCAAAAGAAACGCTATCGACAGGTGCTTTTTGAGTTTACCTGCTTCTGAGAACTTCATAGCCCCTCCAAAATAACGATAACAATTTTAACAACTCATTATCATTTTGAATAGCCCTATTCGTTCAAAAACTGAGAACTCCTGTCTGGTCGCTTGGTCAGATAAGGTGTAAATTTAAACGTGCGAACCGCGCAGTTCTTGGTAGGAAAACGAATGGCAGACCCGACAAAGCAACCTGTTGTCATCGAACATCAGTCAGACACAAAAAAAAATACGCAACAAGAAAAGAAACAAGGCTACATAAAAGACAGTGCTAGTAAGGTAAAAACCATAGCCCAAATACACGGTCTTGACGCCTTACTGCAAACCGAACCGCCAGCCAAATCTGCGTTTGAAAGAGCCCAATTGCGAGAGCAAAGACGCCAAGAACAGCGACAAAAAAACTTAGAACAGATTTTAAAATTAGCGCACAGTTCATGCCGAGATGAGACAGCGGGAGAGCCAGACCAAGATTGGTTGCATCGATTTTTTGAGATGGCTCAAGACATCCATAACAGCGCGATGCAAAAGCTATGGGCTCAAGTGATGAAGCGTGAAGTGACCAATCCGGGTTCAACGTCCATGAAAGCGTTGAAAACCCTCAAGGATATGTCACCAAAGGAAGCACAAACTCTGCAAAGAGCCGCCTCTTTAGCGTGCAGTTTTGGAGGGGATCACAGCAGAAAACTGCTGATTGGTTACAAAGCCCAAGGAGGCATATTTAGCTTCGGCAAGCGAGACGTCGCTAACAGCCTAAATATGGGAAGTTTTCAACTGCCGTATTCAAGCTTGTTGCTCTTAATTGAATTAGGGCTGCTGCACAGTGCCGAACTTGAATCTGGCGAAATTAGTATCGAGACACCGTTGGTCCTCACCTACCAAGGTAAAAACTTGTCACTGAACGTAAACAGTAAAGGTGTCCGCCTTTTATATTACCGCTTCACACCCACAGGTAATGAGCTCTGTACCTTACTCGGAAACAAACCACATGCCAAATACTACGATCAAATGCTTGCACTGTTAAATCATAGATTTAGTGTCCATAGTGAAGCTAAAAGTACGGTTCATCATACCGTCTAGCCAGCTTGAGAAGCATTTGACCACCTATGATCCAAATACTTCTCCAGCTGCTCAAAGAGCTTTAGGTCACCTATGATCTAAATGCTTTTTTATCGGATCACACCGCGTTGTTTAAGATCGATTAAGCACAAATCCACCAGCTCATCGACACTCTTTTCTCCCGCGGGCAAATCGATTTCAGGGTTCTCTGGCGCTTGATATTCCGAATCAATACCAGTGAAATTAGGAATCTCTCCCGCACGGGCTTTACGGTATAAACCCTTAGGATCTCGACCTTCGCAAACCTCTAGAGATGCATTGACATACACTTCAATAAACTCGCCTTCTGGCAATAAATCGCGTACTAACTTCCGCTCTGCACGATGCGGTGAAATAAACGCCGACAGAACAATTAAACCCGCATCTGCCATCAACTTCGCCAGTTCACCAATGCGACGAATGTTCTCGCGACGGTCCTGTTCAGAAAAACCTAAATCGCTACACAAACCATGTCGTACATTGTCACCATCCAATAAATAGGTGTGGTAACCCAATGCTGCAAGGCGATTTTCCAACGCCCCTGCTACGGTTGATTTACCCGCTCCAGATAAACCAGTGAACCACAATACGGCAGGTTTTTGCTTCTTTAATTCAGCACGAAGCTGTTTATCAACCGAATGCTGGTGCCAAACAATGTTTTCATCTTTTACCGTCGTTTCGGCAGTCATAACGTATCCTTGTAAATATCGGAATTAAAACGGGAAAAAGACCGGGATCAAAGTAAGTACTAATACAGAGTACACAATCGAAATTGGCACTCCAATTCTCACGTAGTCGGTCAATTTGTAATTTCCTACGCTGTACACCAGCAGGTTAGTTTGGTAACCGTAGGGAGAGATAAAGCTCGCACTCGCGCCGAACAAAACCGCCATGATGAATGGCATCGGATCCACGCCATAACCCACCGCCATGCTATAGCCGATAGGAAAAGAAAGCGCAGCCGCGGCATTGTTTGTCACCAATTCAGTGAGTACCAATGTCATGATATAAGTCGCCACCAAGGCACCAAATACTCCCCAGCCATTAAACGCTTCAATAAACATCACTCCCATTCGTTCTGACAATCCAGAAGAGATCATCAGTTGAGCAATAGACAAAGCGGAACCGACAATCACGACGATATCAATCGGAAAACGGCGGCGCAGTTCTGAAATCTGCACAATACCAAACGCAATAAGCGCGATAAGGTACGTAGCTAGACCTTTAATAATCGGTACTAACTCTAATAGAGCGCATCCAATTACGGCTGCAAAGCCCAGTAATACAATGGAAGACTTATTAGTATCAAGCCGAGCGCTAGAGTCCAAGTCATGCACTAAAACAAACTCTTTACGATGAGCTCGGCGTTCAGACTCAAAACGCTTGCCTGGAACCAGAACTAACGTGTCCCCTGGCGCTAAGGTAATGCTACCCAAGCCACCTTCTAGGCGTTCGTGGCCTCGGCGAATCGCCACAACAACGGCATCGAATCGGTCGCGGAATCGGCTCTCTTTGAGGGTTTTGTAGCAAAACGTCGCCGACGAGCTCACCACAACTTCGATAAAGTTTTGCCCATTTAAGTGCTGCTGACCAAACAACTTGAGGCCCGGAATTTCTTGCAGGGTCGCGACGCTCTCAACATCGCCACAAAATAACAGGCGGTCTTTTGCATTGAGCACAAAATCCGGCCCCACAGAAGAAACAGTAACACCATCGCGCACCACTTCTGCAAGAAACAGTTTGCGCAGCGCACGTAAATTATTCTCGCTGATCGTACGCCCAACTAACGGTGAGCCTGGCTCAACGCGAGACTCAAGAAAGTAAGGTAAATCTTCTTGGTTTTGATCATCATAATTCGGTAGCAAGTAGCTGAGCGGGATAAGAATCAGCATCCCTCCCACCAGCACAGCCAAACCTATCATCGTGGGTGTAAAAAAGCTCAGGCTCGGTAAGCCTGCGTCTTCGACAAAGCTGTTGATGATTAAGTTAGTCGACGTACCAATCAAAGTTAACGTGCCACCAAAAATGGCGGCGTAAGACAAGGGAATAAGTAATTTCGAAGGTGCATGCTGCTGATTACGCTTAATCGCCCCAATCAATGAGACAACCACAGCGGTATTATTCGTAAATGAAGAAAGCAAGGCGGTCGACACACCGAGCTTAGCAATCACGCTGCCTAACTGGCCCTCAGAGATACTTCGGCTCACCCAACTGATCAGCAGTGTTTTTTCTAGAGCACAGGATGCAAGAATCAATAGAACCAGGGTTAACAATGAAGAGTTGGTAAAATTGGATGCGATAGTGGCTGAATCCATCATCCCAGCCATGAATGCAATAAAAGCGGCACCCGCAAAGACATAACTAGGCTTAATTTTCGTGACAAGCAAGCAAGTGATAATGCCAAGCAAAATCGCTAACACAAACCCTTGTTCCCACATAGCCTTTCCTTACCAAATAGCCCTAAAGAGCACAACAACGACTCATTTATCCATGAGACACCGACAAACGAGTAAACAGACAAAAATCAGCGCAAGCGAAAAGAACATCAGAATGCTCGGTTTTCTTGGGCTCCACCGAAGCACTCTGGTATTAGGAGAATACCTAACGACATTTCGCAATTCAGTTAGGTAGCGACGCCCCAAGTACAACAGCAGACAGAGCCTGAAATTATCGTACTTGGGTAAGCCAGTTACTTTTTCAGAAACTGGCTGACGTCTTTTGCTTCCCAGTGTGGGAAGTGTTTACGGACAAGCGCATTAAGCTCAACTTCAAACGCAGAGATGTCCGTCAAATCGCGCTCAACCACGGCGAGGCTCTCTTTAACCATGCCAGCACCAACCGTCACGTTTGTCAGACGATCGATAATGATAAAGCCACCGGTATCTGCACAGTCTTGATAATTGTCCAGCGCGACTGACTCATTAAGAGACCATTCACACAAACCAATACCATTCAATGGCAGCTCTGCCGAGCTATGAGTCGAGAGATTATTAATGTCATATTGATGACGAATCGCTTCAACATGACCTACGGTTTTCTTACCTGCGATTTTGATGTCATAGTCACGACCCGGTTGCAGGGGTTGCTCTGTCATCCACACCACATCGGCAAGCAAATGGTTTGTGGTTTCCACTTGAGCATTATCTAGAACAATTAAGTCGCCACGGCTAATATCGATCTCATCGCTTAGCGTCAGAGTGACAGCTAATCCGGCACGAGCTTCTTCGATATCACCATCAAAGGTCACAATACGAGCCACAGTTGACGTTTTACCCGATGGCAATGCTTTAATGGCATCACCGACTTTGATCGAACCAGAAGAAATGGTCCCCGCAAAACCACGGAAATCGAGGTTAGGACGATTAACGTATTGCACAGGGAAGCGGAATTCACCCGCGCCTTTTTCTTGATCCACATCGACCGTTTCAAGAAGCTCAAGCAATGATGGGCCTTTAAACCAAGTCAGGTTTTGGCCTTTATCCACCACATTGTCCCCTTCAAGCGCTGAGATCGGGATGATTTGAATATCAATATCCCCTGTCAGATTCTCAGAGAACTTCAGATACTCATCGCGGATCTCTTCAAAGCGCTCTTGGGAGTAATCCACTAAGTCCATCTTGTTGATCGCCACAACAAAGTGCTTCAATCCCAATAGGTTGGAAATGAAAGAGTGACGACGAGTTTGATCGAGAATGCCCTTACGTGCATCAACCAGAATCACAGCTAAGTCACATGTCGAGGCACCTGTAGCCATGTTACGTGTGTACTGCTCGTGTCCAGGAGTATCTGCAATGATGAATTTACGTTTCTGCGTCGAGAAATAGCGGTAAGCCACATCAATCGTGATCCCCTGCTCACGCTCAGCTTGTAAGCCATCGACCAACAACGCAAGGTCAGGCTTTTCACCCGTGGTACCCACACGTTGGCTGTCTGAGTGCACTGCCGCTAGCTGATCTTCATAAATTTGTTTTGAGTCATGGAGTAAGCGACCGATTAATGTACTTTTACCGTCATCCACCGAGCCACAAGTCAAGAATCTAAGTAACGACTTGTACTGGTGTTGTGTTAAATAGCCTTCGATACCAAGCTCGGCTAATTGAGCTTCAACTGCACTGTTCATTATCTTTCCTTAGATCCTTTAGAAGTAACCTTGACGTTTCTTAAGCTCCATCGATCCTGACTGATCGTGGTCGATCGCTCGGCCTTGGCGCTCACTCGACGTTGCCACCAGCATCTCTTCGATAATGCCAGTTAAAGTGTTTGCTTCAGACTCGATGGCACCAGTCAATGGATAACAACCAAGGGTACGGAAGCGCACACTCTTCTCTTCAATCACTTCACCCGGTTGAAGCTCCATACGATCATCATCAACCATGATCAGCATGCCATCGCGTTCAACAACTGGGCGTTTGTCCGCGAGGTAAAGCGGCACGATCTCGATGTTTTCTAAATAGATGTATTGCCAGATATCAAGCTCAGTCCAGTTAGACAGCGGGAATACACGAATGCTCTCACCCTTATTAACCTGACCGTTGTACGTCTTCCATAGCTCAGGACGTTGGTTTTTAGGGTCCCATGTATGGTTCTTATCGCGGAATGAATACACGCGCTCTTTCGCCCGTGATTTCTCTTCGTCGCGGCGCGCACCACCAAAGGCAGCATCAAAACCGTACTTGTTCAGCGCTTGTTTTAAGCCTTGAGTCTTCATGATGTCAGTGTGCTTAGAAGAACCATGAACAAACGGACTACAGCCCATGGCTAGACCTTCTGGATTCTTATGTACCAAAAGCTCAAAACCGTATTTGGCCGCGGTGCGATCACGAAATTCAATCATCTCGCGGAACTTCCAATCGGTGTCAACATGCAGCAATGGAAATGGAATCTTACCTGGGTAAAAAGCTTTACGCGCAAGGTGCAGCATCACTGATGAGTCTTTACCAATCGAATACATCATGACTGGGTTATCAAACTCAGCCGCAACTTCACGGATGATGTGGATACTCTCCGCTTCGAGTTGTTTAAGGTGAGTTAAACGTTGTTGGTCCATGTTTTGTATTTCCTTTTTAAGCTTGAAGGCGCATTACGTCTCTAATCTTTGGTCTGAAATTATATGGAGTTGGCAATAGCACTTTTGTTGAATTCAGTACTAGACAAAAACCAGTCTAACTTTTGAGACAGTCGCACTACCTCTCCGACAACAATCAAAGATGGCGACTGTGCTTCCTTCGATAAATCAGAGAGTTGGGAGAGTTCTCCCGTAAATACTTTTTGTTGAATCTGCGTGCCACGCTCAATAATGGCAATCGGAGTCGACGCTGAACGACCATGCTTAATGAGTTGATTCTGAATATAGTGTGATTTCATCAGCCCCATGTAGATCACTAAAGTCTGATTCCCACGCGCCAACGTGGACCAATCCATCTCATCACTTTCTTCTTTCAAGTGGCCAGTCACAAAGATGGCCGATTGCGCATAATCACGATGAGTCAGTGGAATACCAGCATAAGCGGTTGCGCCAGCTGCTGCGGTAATGCCAGGGACAACTTGAAAACGAACGCCGGCATCAGCAAGCACTTCTAACTCTTCACCACCACGACCGAATACAAACGGATCCCCACCTTTAATGCGCACTACTTTGTAGCCCTGCTTGGCAAAATCCACCAAAAGCTGATTCGTCTTCTCCTGCGGCACACTGTGATGCCCAGCTCGCTTCCCAACGCACACTAAAATCGTATCGCTTGGAATCAATGCCATGATTTCTTCAGACACCAAGTAGTCGTACAAAACCACGTCAGCTTGCTGCAAGCAGTTCAGTGCTTTCACCGTCAGAAGTTCAGGATCGCCTGGTCCTGCACCTACTAAGGCAACTTCACCAGGCTGTAGCGATTGCTTTGCAAAACGAGTAACACCAGCGACTGGGTTGTCAGAAACTAACCGGGGCTTTGGTTTAGGAAAAGAAGTGACTGAATCGTTCGTTGCCATGTGCTTGCTCATCGTCCATTGATATCGTTATGCAAGCATTATGGCGGGGCGTTTATATTACCTGAAATTCTAAAATTTCATTTTTTATTCAAAAATCTGCTAAGAAGTTTTTGTTTGGTCTCATTCAAAAGCGTGAAAAAGTCGGCGGTTAATATGAATAAGGTTCAGTAAACTGATTAATGTTCACAGTTTTCTGTATCTTTATCATCGAGTTGCATCTGTGTTTGATACATTACGCAGTACGATTTCCCCTTATCATTGAATTGGAGCACCAAATGAAAGTGGCAGTTCATCCTATTTCCCTCGCAGTATTAAGTGGCATGCTAACGCTTGCTGGCCCAGCAATGGCCGATACCATCAAGCTTCGTATTATCGAAACCACCGACATTCACACCAACGTGATGGATTACGATTACTACAAAGACCAACCATCACAGCAAATCGGTTTAAGTCGCGCAGCGACAATAGTGAAACAAGCTAAGTCCGAGACAGAAAACACGGTACTAGTAGATAACGGTGATTTAATTCAGGGCAGCCCAATGGGCGATTACATGGCGGCGAAAGGGATTAACGCTGGCGATGTGCACCCAGTCTACAAGGCGATGAACCAACTAGACTACGATGTGGGCAACATTGGCAATCATGAGTTCAACTATGGCCTAGACTTTCTACAAAAGACGTTGGCGGGCGCTAACTTCCCTTACATCAACGCAAACGTATTTGTTGAACAAACCGGTGAGCATTACTTCAAACCTTACCTCATTAAAACTCACACCTTTAAAGACACAAACGGCGAAGCGCATCAAATAAAAGTGGGTTACATCGGCTTTGTACCACCACAAATTATGGTCTGGGATAAGAAGAACTTAGAAGGCAAAGTCTTTGCTAAAGACATTAAGGAAACAGCAGAGAAACTGATTCCTCAAATGAAGAAAGAAGGCGCAGACGTGATTGTGGCGATTCCACACTCGGGCATTTCTACTGATCCATACAAACTAGGCGCTGAAAACTCTGTTTACTACCTCACAGAAGTTGAAGGTATTGATGCGATTGCTTTTGGCCACTCTCACGCCGTCTTCCCAGGGAAAGACTTCGCAAACCTACCTGGTGTTGATATAGATAAAGGGACCATCAATGGTGTAACGTCCGTGATGCCGGGCCGCTGGGGAAGTCACGTAGGTGTGATGGATTTGATGCTGAAAGAGAAAGACGGCAGATGGCAAGTCGTCGAAGGCCAAGCAGAAGCACGCCCTATCTTCGATAAAGTAAATAAAAAGTCATTAGCTAAAGCCGATGAAGATATTGTGAAAGCGTTAGAAGAAGATCACAAAGGCACTCGTGAATTTGTAAATCAACCAATCGGCAAAGCAAATGATGTCATGTACAGCTTCTTGGCATTAGTGCAGGACGACCCCACCATTCAAATCGTTAACCTTGCTCAGAAAGACTACGTAGAACGCTTTATTCAAGGCGACCCAGACCTTTCTGACATTCCAGTACTGAGTGCGGCAGCACCATTTAAAGTCGGCGGTCGTAAGAACGATCCGAATAACTTTACAGAAGTAGAATCCGGTCAGCTCACCTTCCGTAATGCGGCCGATCTTTACTTATATCCAAACACCTTGGTTGCGATGAAAGTGAAAGGTAAAGAAGTTCGCGAATGGCTAGAGTGCAGTGCGGGTCAATTCAACCACATCGACATCAACAATCCTGAATCGCAATCTTTGATTGATTGGGATAATTTCCGTACGTACAACTTCGATGTTATTGATGGGGTTAACTACCAAATCGACGTTACCCAACCGCCGAAGTACGATGCGGATTGTAAAGTGATTAATCCAGCTTCTCAGCGCATTGTGAATCTGACGTTCAATGGTAAGCCTGTCAATCCGAAGCAAGATTTCATCATCGCAACCAATAACTACCGTGCTTATAGCAATACTTTCCCTGGTACAGGCCCAGATTTCATTGCATTTGACGCACCAGATGAAAACCGCTCTGTCGTCGCCACTTATATTTCTCGCGTGAGTGAAGAAAAAGGAGAAGTGACACCAAGCGCTGACAACAACTGGTCTTTCGCACCGATTAAGTCCGATAACAAGCTAGATATTCGTTTCGAAACCTCCCCTAGCGATAAAGCGGCGCAGTTCATCAAAGAGAAAGGACAATACCCAATGAAACGCGTGTCAACAGACGACATTGGTTTCGCAATTTATCAAATCGATCTGAATAAATAAGGTTGATTTGACAACAACACTAAGCGGCTCTCATGAGCCGCTTTTTTGTTATCAATAAAACCCGTTAAAATAAAGAAAACCGTTTCTGAGTTATCACATGCACAGCGATCTTTTTTCAGACTTAGTCAAACATGGCTTTTTAGAGACAGAAGCAAACCAACTTATTGAAAATGGTGAGTTGCTCGAACTGCCTACACGCCACATTCTTGATCACCAAGGGGAGTTTAGCTCACACCTTTACTTCATCATTGAGGGGTTATGCCACGCAAGCTATCTTACTGAGCACGGCAAAGAATTCAGTAAAGAATTTTATTGGGAGAAGGACTGGGTTATCGGGTTTGAGAGCATAATAAAGGACCAACCTTCGCCTTACTTATTGGAAACGCTGAGCGCTTGTCAGCTATTTTGCTTGCCAATTGAAACGTTGCATCTCTGGCGAGCAGAAAAGCACGCCATTTACTTAAAGCTACTCGAAAACCAACTGGTTAATAAAGAGAATAAAGAACGCTTTATGTTGCTCTACTCTCCAGAGGAACGATATCAATTATTTTGCGCTCATTACCCAGATTTAAAGCAACGTATTACCGATAGTCAAATTGCGGCCTACCTGGGCATTACGCCAATCAGTTTGAGTCGAATCAAAGCACGCTTAACCAAAGATCACACTCTCAAATAAACTCAAAAAAGAAAAAAGCTCTTCAAACGAAGAGCTTTGTCTCTGCTATTTGAGCTATTTAAGAATTCGCGCCCGGAACTGGCGCCCTTTCATCTTGCCGTTACTAATGGTCTGTAGAGCCTTTTTAGCCACAGACTTTTCGACGGCAACATAAGCGCGCACAGGGAATAGGTGAATCTTTCCGACTTGAGAGCCTGGAATACCATTTTTTCCTGTCAAACAACCTAAAATATCACCCGGTCGTACTTTCTGTTTCTTACCGCCATCAATGTTAATCGTCACCATTTTCGCTTGGTATGGCTGCTGATTTGATTTGGCAGGCAATGTTGCTGGTACCACGTCCATCTCTAGGTATTCTTCAATACGAGCTACACGTAAACCGTCTTTCTCACCAAAAAAGCTAAACGCTAAACCTTTACTACCCGCACGACCTGTACGACCAATACGGTGCACATGAACCTCAGGATCGCGCGATAGCTCAAAGTTAAAGACAGCATCAAGATTATCAACGTCCAAACCACGCGCTGCAACGTCTGTTGCAACAAGGATAGACACACTCTTGTTAGCAAACTGCACCAATGCTTGGTCGCGTTCACGCTGCTCTAAGTCCCCGTGGATATCGATAACGCTGAATCCTTTGTGATGCAACTCATCTGCGACACTTTGCACTTCTTTTTTGGTATTACAAAAAACCACCGCGGACTCTGGCTGGTGAGTCAGCAGCAAATTCGCCAACGCTTCATCACGTGCTTCCGAGCCTTCAACTTTATAGAAGTACTGCGCAATGCTTGAGGTATCATGCGTCGATTCCACCTTAATCACTTCCGGTGTCTGCATTATACGCTGCGCAATTTGCTCAATTTTCTCTGGAAAAGTAGCACTGAAAAGTAGAGTTTGGCGCTGCTTTGGCGCTGCATCGATGATTGCATCTAATGCGTCTTGGAAACCCATGTCCAACATGCGATCAGCTTCATCTAGCACCAAGGTATTCAGTTCGCTAAGATCAATTCGGCCTTTCTCAAGGTGATCCAAAATACGACCAGGAGTACCAACTAGGATATGCGCACCATGCTCTAACGAACCAATTTGTGGCCCCATTGGCATCCCACCGCAGAGAGTAAGCACTTTAATATTATGAATGCCGCGACCTAAAGTACGAATTTCCTTCGCTACTTGATCTGCAAGCTCACGTGTTGGACACAATACTAATGACTGGACACGAAAGCGTTTGACGTTGAGGTTCGATAAAACCCCTAAACCAAATGCAGCGGTTTTACCTGAGCCCGTTTTACCCTGCCCGATGACATCACGATGTTTTAGGATTGCAGGCAAGCTCAAAGCTTGAATTGGCGTCATGTGGGTATAGTTCAGGGAATCAAGTGTGGCGAGTAACGCTGGGTTCAGCCCAACTTGATCGAATGTTTGTTTGCTCACGGGGATATCCTCAGGTGAGATGGAAAGAGGGCACATTATCACCAGATTTGGTGGGAAAACCAGTGCTAATTAACCTTTGTTAATGAGTATGAGCTCAAAACAAAGTAAAGTCAGTCACTCTATTCTCATTACGGATAACAACATGCTCACTTGGATTACTTTGCCCTTTGCTCAGCTAACAACCACACAGCTGTATGAAATGATGAAATTGCGTGTGGATGTATTCGTTGTTGAACAAACCTGCCCTTACCCTGAACTTGATGGTAAGGACACACTGGAAGGCGTTTATCATCTAATAGGCTATCACGGTGATGAACTGGTTGCTTGCGCAAGATTACTGCCCGCAGGCACTACGTATGACAATGTGAGTATTGGTCGAGTGGTGACAAAGCAGACCGCGCGAGGCGGTGGCTTAGGTCATAAGTTATTGGACAAGGCCTTGGCACAATGCGAAACATTATGGCCAGGACAGACAATAGATATAGGTGCTCAAGAACACCTCATCCAGTTTTATGCTAGTCATGGATTCAAGGTTATCTCAGAGTGCTATCTTGAAGATGGTATCCCTCATGTGGATATGCGGAAAGAATCCGTAGCGCTATAAGTTTCAATTCGATTGGTTACTATGAAAACTAATCGAATTAAAAAACTAACTAAAAAGACGCGATATATTCGCGTCTTTTCATTTGAAGCGTTTACTTGTTACGCCCAAAGGTCCCATCCGACAAACGGAAAAACATAACGGACCGCCCGCTTTTTTCCAGCTGTAGCATATCTAACTCGCCTTCGTCACTAAGCTTAAAGCGAATCAACTGTCCCTGCTTTATTTGGCTTAGCGGCTTATCACTGCCTTCTATTTTGACCAGAGCGCTAAGATCCGCCATAGAGAGCTGATTACTTCTGAAAACCTGCGCTAATGTATCACCATTTTTAACCGTGTACTCTTTCCAATCTTCAGATTTCGGTCCAGAGTTCTGAGAGGTTCTCTGCTGGCTTAAACTCTGCGCGTTCAGCTCAATCGCTACGCGTTGATGATCGACCTCAGTCTGCTCAACTGGTTGATCTGTTTTATTTGGCAAAGGAATAACAAGGAGTACCAGAATCAATGGCACTAAGACCATCAAAGCACGCTGATGAAATTTAGGCAGACGCAACCAAAACTGCTTAACAGGCTGTATACGCTCCAACCATTGCTCTTTGTTGAACGGCTGCTTCCAGTCGATAGCAGCGAATTTTTGTTTAACCAATTCGACATAGTCGACTTGCTGCTTTTTCTTTCTGCGACGATTCATTGTAATGAGTCCCTTAATACTTCTACGGCCAGTATAAAAATACCGACGCGGAGAGTATATGTTTTTCACCAAACTAAAATGGAATTGGGATTAAATTAGCAGAAATTTCACTTGGAGTAAGAGATAAGTCACAACCTGGCCGCCTCAATTAAGCATTCAGTCGCAATCATTTAAACCTAAGCTCGAAACTGATATCCTGTTGCCTTTATCACTCCTAATAAGAGCGACATTCATGTCTGAAATTAAATTTGAAACTGCAGAACAAAAAGCAAGCTACGGCATTGGTCTGCAAATGGGTCAGCAACTTGCAGGCTCTGGTCTTGAAGGTCTTAGCGTTGATGCTATCGCAGCGGGTATTGCAACAGCACTAACTGGTGACATGCCATCAATCGAAATTGATGAAATCAACAAAGCACTACAAGAACTTCACACTCGTGCAGAAACAGCCCGCCAAGAAGCAGCAAAAATTGCGGCAGCAGAAGGCGAAGCGTTCCTAAAAGACAACGCTCTACGACCTGAAGTTAATGTTCTAGACTCTGGTCTTCAGTACGAAATCATTTCTGAAGGTACTGGTGCAGTTCCTACAGCAGAAAGCTCAGTTCGCGTTCACTACCACGGTGAGCTAACTGACGGTACTGTATTCGATAGCTCTGTATCTCGCGGTCAACCTGCTGAATTCCCTGTTACAGGTGTAATCAAAGGTTGGGTAGAGGCACTACAACTAATGCCTGTTGGCTCTAAGTGGAAGCTATACGTACCACAAGATCTTGCGTACGGTGAGCGTGGCGCTGGTGCGGCTATCCCTCCATTTGCAGCTTTAGTTTTCGAAGTAGAACTATTAGATATTATCTAATTGAAACCATTTTCAATTATGATTAAATAAAACGGCGCACTAGCGCCGTTTTTTTGTCTAAACTGAATAAACTATCTCACCTCTGAACCTTTCACTCTGATAGCCTTTAAAAATAAAATCACTTTTAAAAAACGCTCAACCTTTGGAGGTACTATGCGTAAAACACTCCTAACTCTAGCACTCCTATCAATCAACATTGGTAGTGCGCACGCATTCTTAGATTCAGTCACTCAAAAAAGTAAAGAAAGTGGCCTGATGGACATGGTCGGCAGCAGCTTGAACACCGAGTCGTCTCCATTAACAGACATGCTAACTAGCCAATTACCAGTATCCACTGAGCAAGCAGCCGGAGGCAGTGGTGCACTACTCGCTTTGGCTCAAAGCCAGCTTTCGCAAGAAAATAGTAGTGAATTACAGTCTTTGATTCCTGGACTTTCAAACTTGCAAGGAGCACAAAGCTTACTAGGAAATATTGAGAATATCAGTGCAGTAAAAAGTGCATTCGATACGTTAGGTTTAGACCCATCTATGATCAGTCAGTTTGCTCCAGTAATCTTGGATTACTTGAACAAGCAAGGCGCTAGCGAAGGGCTTCTAAGTTCGTTGGGCGGGTTGTGGAATACTAGTAAATAAGCGTAAGTGATAATCACTTTTTAAATTGCCAGTCTGCATCGGTTGAAATAAATGCAGGCTGGATATAAAGGTTTACTGAATTACAGATACAAAAAAGCCGAGCTAATGCTCGGCTTTCTCGTTCTTACGAACTGATTACTCAGCAGCTTCTTCAGCAGCTGGGCGATCTACAAGCTCAATGTAAGCCATTGGAGCTTTATCACCAGCACGGAAGCCAGCTTTTAGGATACGAGTGTAACCGCCCTGACGAGCAGCAAAACGTGGACCTAGTTCGTTAAATAGTTTTGCAACTACTTCGTTGTCACGAGTACGTGCAAATGCTAGACGACGGTTAGCAACACTGTCAGTCTTAGCTAGTGTAATCAAAGGCTCAACTACGCGACGTAGCTCTTTTGCTTTTGGCAAAGTAGTCTTGATAACTTCATGACGTACTAGAGAGCTAGCCATGTTGCTGAACATCGCTTTGCGATGTGAGCTGTTGCGGTTGAGTTGACGACCACTCTTACGATGGCGCATGACCTAATCCTTCTAACTAGTATCGATTAATCTTCAGCGATTGATGCAGGTGGCCAGTTTTCTAGGCGCATGCCCAGAGACAGACCACGTGACGCAAGTACGTCTTTAATCTCAGTAAGAGACTTTTTACCAAGGTTAGGCGTTTTAAGTAGCTCAACCTCAGTACGTTGTACTAGATCACCGATGTAGTGAATCGCTTCTGCTTTCAGACAGTTAGCAGAGCGAACTGTTAGTTCAAGATCGTCTACAGGACGCAGTAGGATCGGATCGAATTCTGGCTTCTCTTCCTTCTCCTCAGGAACTCGTACATCACGAAGATCTACGAATGCATCCAATTGTTCAGCTAGGATTGTAGCTGCACGACGGATTGCTTCCTCAGGTTCTAGAGTACCGTTTGTTTCCATATCGATAACAAGCTTGTCTAGATCAGTACGCTGTTCTACACGAGCTGCTTCTACAGCGTAGGCAATTTTGTCTACTGGGCTGTAAGTAGCATCTACTAGTAGGCGACCGATAGGACGCTCGTCTTCTTCGTTATGGATACGCGCAGAAGCTGGAACATAACCACGACCACGTTCAACTTTGATACGCATTGCGATCTCAGCGTTGTCATCCGTTAGGTGACAAATTACGTGTTCAGGGTTAGCGATCTCTACATCACCATCATGGGTGATGTCACCTGCAACCACAGGGCCCGAGCCTGATTTGTTCAAAGTAATGAACACTTCATCTTTGCCTTCGGCAACGCGCACAGCCAAACCTTTAAGGTTTAGAAGAATTTCAAGAATATCTTCTTGAACGCCTTCTTTCGTGCTGTACTCATGAAGTACGCCTTCAATTTCTACTTCTGTTACAGCACAACCTGGCATAGAAGATAGAAGGATGCGGCGAAGTGCATTACCCAGAGTATGACCAAAGCCACGCTCTAATGGCTCAAGAGTTACTTTTGCGTGAGTCGAGCTGATTTGTTCGATGTCAACTAGACGTGGCTTAAGAAATTCTGTTACAGAACCCTGCATTGTGTCCTCTCTTTAGTTTAAACCTTACTTAGAGTAAAGCTCGACGATCAATTGTTCGTTGATGTCAGCTGATAGATCAGAACGCTCAGGCATACGCTTGAATGTACCTTCCATCTTGCCACCATCTACTTCAATCCAAGTTGGTTTTTCACGTTGTTCAGCAACTTCTAGAGCTGCTTTGATACGAGCTTGCTGTTTAGCTTTCTCGCGAATAGAAACAACGTCATTAGCCGCTACTTTGAAAGAAGGAACGTTTACAACTTTACCGTTTACTAGGATAGCTTTGTGGCTAACTAGCTGACGTGCTTCTGCGCGAGTTGCGCCAAAGCCCATGCGGTAAACTACGTTATCAAGACGACCTTCAAGAAGCTGAAGTAGGTTTTCACCAGTGTTGCCTTTTAGGCGAGCAGCTTCTTTGTAGTAGTTACGGAATTGTTTTTCTAAAACGCCGTACATACGACGTACTTTTTGCTTCTCACGAAGCTGAACGCCATACTCAGATAGACGACCGCGACGAGCGCCGTGTACACCTGGTGCGTTATCAATTTTACACTTGGTATCGATCGCGCGAACACCAGACTTAAGGAATAAGTCAGTGCCTTCACGACGGCTAAGCTTCAGCTTAGGACCCAAATATCTTGCCATGATTCTTCTCCAATTGTCCTAGAAACGTTATACGCGACGTTTCTTAGGTGGACGACAACCGTTATGAGGGATTGGTGTAGCATCAACGATGTTTGTGATGCGGAAACCAGCGGCGTTTAGTGCACGAACAGTAGATTCGCGACCTGGACCAGGACCCTTAACCATAACTTCCAAGTTCTTTAGGCCGTATTCTTTAGCCATTTCAGCACAACGCTCAGCAGCAACCTGTGCAGCGAACGGAGTAGACTTACGAGAACCACGGAAACCAGAACCACCTGCAGTAGCCCATGCAAGAGCGTTACCTTGACGGTCAGTAATGGTTACGATTGTGTTATTGAAAGAAGCATGGATGTGCGCAACGCCATCTGCAACTTGCTTGCGTACGCGCTTACGAGCGCGAGTTGGTTGTTTAGCCATTGTACTCTACCTTCCCGATTATTTCTTGATCGGCTTACGCGGACCCTTACGGGTGCGAGCGTTGGTTTTAGTACGCTGTCCACGTAGTGGTAGACTGCGACGATGACGAAGACCACGGTAACAGCCAAGGTCCATAAGACGCTTGATGTTCATAGATACTTCACGACGTAGATCACCTTCTACAGTGTACTTAGCTACACCATCACGCAGTTGATCGATCTGCTCTTCAGTTAGTTCACTGATCTTAACATTTTCAGCAATACCCACTTCAGCTAGGATAGCTTGAGAGCGAGTTTTACCGATGCCGTAGATCGCTGTTAGAGCGATTACTGCATGTTTCTGATCAGGAATGTTAATGCCTGCTATACGGGCCATTATTCACTCCTAAGTGTTTCTATAAAAGAATTAGCCGCAGCAAAGCCCGTTATGGATACGCTGCGGAATACTACTTCTTTTGCACGCAAAAGGTAGGCCGAGGAATATACTCGACCCAACCTTCATTTTCAAGTAAAAATTTCTGCTAATTAGCCTTGGCGCTGTTTGTGCTTTGGCTCACTGCAAATCACGCGAACGACACCGTTACGCTTGATTACTTTACAGTTACGGCAGATTTTTTTAACGGAAGCACGAACTTTCATTGCTAAACTCCGTAAATGAAACTGAGTCTACCGCCGGATTAACGGCCGTAGCCTTTCAGATTCGCTTTCTTCAACACAGAATCATACTGTTGAGACATCAGATGAGTCTGTACCTGTGCCATAAAGTCCATAATTACAACAACTACGATTAGTAGCGATGTACCGCCGAAGTAGAAACGTACGTTCCACGCGACCATCATGAACTCGGGAATCAGACAGATAAAGGTAATGTACAGTGCACCAGCAAGGGTTAGACGTGTCATTACTTTATCAATGTATTTCGCTGTCTGCTCACCTGGGCGGATACCGGGTACGAATGCACCAGACTTCTTCAAGTTATCTGCTGTTTCACGTGGGTTGAAAACCAACGCCGTGTAGAAGAAACAGAAGAAGATAATTGCTGCTGCATAAAGCATTACATACAACGGTTGACCTGGGCTAAGAGCCAAAGACACGTCAGTTAACCAACCGAACGCGCTGCTCTCACCGTTTTGACCAAACCACTGAGCCAATGTTCCTGGGAACAAGATAATACTTGATGCAAAAATCGCTGGAATTACACCTGCCATGTTAATTTTAAGAGGCAAGTGCGAGCTTTGCGCAGCAAATACTTTACGACCTTGTTGACGTTTCGCATAGTTAACGACGATTCGGCGTTGACCACGTTCCATGAAAACAACGAAGTAAATTACTGCAAAAGCTAATACCGCGATTAGCAACAGAAGAAGTACATGCAATTCACCTTGACGCGCTTGCTCGATTGTTTGACCGATTGCAGAAGGCAATCCAGCAACAATACCTGCAAAAATTAGTATCGAAATACCATTACCAATTCCGCGCTCTGTAATTTGTTCACCTAACCACATCAAGAACATGGTACCGGTTACTAAACTTACGGTAGCAATTAGCGTAAACATGGTTTGGTTGATAACAACCAGATTGTCGACCATGTTTGGTAGGCCAGTTGCAATACCTATAGCTTGGAAGGTTGCAAGTACAAGCGTGCCGTAGCGTGTGTATTGGCTTATCTTACGACGGCCTGCTTCACCCTCTTTTTTGAGTTCAGCTAACGCTGGATGAACTACAGTTAGCAATTGGACAACAATAGATGCCGAAATATACGGCATGATGCCCAATGCTAATATAGATGCACGCTCAAGAGCACCACCGGAGAACATGTTAAACATTTCAACGATGGTACCTTTTTGCTGTTCGAACAAATCGGCAAGTACAGCAGCGTCAATACCAGGAATCGGCACAAAAGAGCCGGCTCGGAATACTAAAAGTGCACCAATTACGAATAACAAGCGCGACTTTAGTTCACTTAAGCCGCTCTGAGCACTACGAAAATCTTGTCCTGGTTTCTTAGCCATCTGTACCTCGTTCCTCGAGATTATTCCTCGATTTTACCGCCTGCAGCTTCGATTGCAGCTTTAGCGCCTTTAGTCACACGTAGACCTTTAACAGTCACTGCTTTGTTGATTTCACCAGAAAGAACAACTTTTACAAATTCGATGTTCTTAGTGATGATGTTAGCAGCTTTAAGACTGTTTAGATCAACTACGTCACCAGAAACTTTCGCTAGCTCAGCTAGACGAACTTCAGCAGACACTAGGCTCTTACGAGAAGTGAAACCGAATTTTGGTAGACGTTGTTTCAGAGGCATCTGACCGCCTTCGAAACCTGGACGAACACTGCCGCCAGAACGTGATTTTTGACCTTTGTGACCACGGCCACCAGTTTTACCTAGGCCTGAACCGATACCACGACCTACTCGCTTCGCAGAAGTTTTCGCGCCAGCAGCCGGTGCTAGAGTATTCAAACGCATTCTGATTACTCCTCAACTTTAACCATGTAGTAAACCTTGTTGATCATACCGCGAATACACGGAGTATCTTCAAGTTCTACTGTGTGGTTGATTTTACGAAGACCTAGACCGCGCAAAGTAGCTTTGTGCTTTGGCAGACGACCAATTGAGCTTTTAGTTTGAGTTACTTTAATAGTTGCCATGGTGTTCTTACTCCGAAATAGATTCAACAGTTAGACCACGTTTAGCAGCAACCATTTCTGGTGACTTCATGCTACCTAGTGCATCGATCGTTGCACGAACGATGTTGATAGGGTTCGTAGAACCGTACGCTTTAGATAGTACGTTGTGTACACCAGCAACTTCTAGTACTGCACGCATCGCACCACCTGCGATAACACCAGTACCTTCTGCAGCAGGCTGCATGTAAACTTTAGAGCCCGAATGGCGACCTTTCACTGGGTGGTGAAGAGTGCCTTCGTTTAGAGCGATCGTAGTCATGTTACGACGCGCTTTTTCCATTGCTTTTTGAATCGCTGCAGGTACTTCACGAGCTTTGCCGTAACCGAAACCTACACGACCGTTACCGTCACCAACTACTGTTAGTGCAGTGAAGCTCATGATTCGACCACCTTTAACCGTTTTAGAAACACGGTTAACTGCGATTAGCTTTTCTTGCAAATCATTCGCTTGAACTTGTTGTTCTTTAGCCATCTTCCAACCCTACCTTAGAATTTCAGACCAGCTTCGCGAGCAGATTCTGCTAGCGCCGCTACTCGACCGTGGTATTGGAAACCAGAACGATCAAATGCAACTGCAGTTACGCCCTTCTCTAGAGCGCGCTCAGCAATAGCTTTACCCACTGCTTTAGCTGCATCAACGTTACCAGTGTATTTCACTTGCTCACGGATCGCTTTTTCTACAGTAGAAGCTGCTGCGATAACCTCAGAGCCGTTAGCCGCGATAACCTGTGCGTACACGTGACGAGGAGTACGGTGTACAACTAGGCGAGTCGCACCCAGTTCTGCAATCTTACGACGTGCACGTGTAGCACGACGGATGCGAGATGCTTTCTTATCCATAGTGTTACCTTACTTCTTCTTAGCTTCTTTAGTACGCACATTTTCATCTGCGTAACGAACACCTTTGCCTTTGTATGGCTCAGGCTCACGGTAAGAACGAATGTCAGCCGCAACTTGACCAACTAGTTGCTTGTCAGCACCAGTGATCACGATTTCAGTTTGGCTTGGACATTCAGCTTTAATACCCGCTGGCAACTCGTGCTCAACTGGGTGTGAGAAGCCTAGTGTTAGACCTACAGCGTTGCCTTTGATAGCAGCACGGTAACCTACACCTTTAAGAGTTAGCTTCTTAGTAAAGCCTTCAGTAACACCAACAACCATGTTGTTAACTAGAGCGCGAGCAGTACCTGCTTGAGCCCATGCGTTAGCAACACCTTCTTTAGGACCGAAAGTCAGGTTATTTTCTTCCTGAGCGATTACAACTGCGTTGTTAAGAACGCGAGTTAGTTCGCCTTTCGCACCTTTTACAGTGATTTCTTGGCCGTTTAGTTTCACCTCTACGCCAGCTGGAATAGCGACAGGTGCTTTTGCAACACGAGACATAGTCTACTCCTTATTAAGCTACGTAAGCGATGATTTCACCACCAAGACCTGCTTTACGTGCAGCGCGGTCTGACATAAGACCCTTGGAAGTAGAAACGATAGCAATACCAAGACCACCCATTACAGAAGGAAGTTCATCTTTCTTCTTGTAAACACGTAGACCTGGACGAGAAACACGTTTAAGTTGCTCGATTACTGGTTTAGCTTGGAAGTACTTAAGTGTAACTTCTAGCTCAGGTTTTGCTTCGCCTTCAACAGCGAAGTCAACGATGTAACCTTCAGCTTTTAGTAGTGCAGCAATTGCAACTTTAAGCTTTGAAGAAGGCATTTTTACAGCAACTTTGTTTGCTGCCTGACCGTTACGAACGCGGGTCAGCATATCCGAAATCGGATCTTGCATGCTCATATGATTTACTCCAAATGATTAAGTGGCAATTACCAGCTAGCCTTACGAAGACCCGGAATCTCGCCTTTCATGCAAGCTTCACGAACCTTAATACGGCTTAGACCGAACTTACGTAGGTAACCGTGTGGACGACCAGTTTGGTTGCAACGGTTGCGCTGACGTGATGCACTTGAATCACGTGGAAGAGATTGCAGTGTAAGAACCGCGTTCCAACGATCTTCTTCAGATGCGTTTACATCGCTGATGATAGCTTTTAGCGCTGCACGCTTTTCAGCGAACTTAGCTACTAGCTTCGCACGTTTTGCTTCACGTGCTTTCATTGAATTTTTAGCCATAACAGTAACCCTTCACCTTACTTACGGAATGGGAAGTTAAAGGCAGCCAGCAGAGCACGGCCTTCCTCATCAGTACCAGCAGACGTCGTAATAGTGATGTCTAGACCGCGTACTCGATCAACTTTATCAAAGTCGATTTCCGGGAAGATGATTTGCTCGCGAACGCCCATGCTGTAGTTACCGCGACCGTCAAAAGACTTAGCGCTAACACCACGGAAGTCACGTACACGTGGAAGAGCGATGTTAATTAAACGCTCAAGAAAATCCCACATACGTTCGCCACGCAAGGTTACTTTACAACCGATAGGGTAGCCTTCACGGATTTTGAAACCTGCAACAGATTTGCGCGCTTTTGTGATAAGTGGCTTTTGACCAGAGATCGTTGCCATATCAGACGCTGCATTTTCTAGCAGTTTCTTATCGTTGATTGCTTCACCAACACCCATGTTTAGGGTGATTTTCTCGATTCTAGGGACTTGCATGACGCTTGTGTAACCGAACTGTTTGGTCAGTTCAGCGACTACAGACGACTTGTAGTAATCATGCAGTTTCGCCATAGTAGAACTCCAAATTACTTCTATTAGTTAGAAACGGTTTCGCCGTTAGACTTGAAGAAACGAACTTTTTTGCCGTCTTCAAAACGGAAACCGATACGGTCAGCTTTACCAGTAGCTGCGTTAAAGATAGCCACGTTAGAAACGTCGATAGCTGCTTCTTGCTCTACGATACCGCCTTGGATACCCATAGCTGGAACAGGTTTCTGATGTTTCTTAACTAGGTTGATACCTTCAACGATAACTTTACCAGTTGCTAGAACCTTAGTTACTTTACCTTTCTTGCCTTTGTCTTTACCAGCAAGAACGATTACTTCGTCATTACGACGGATTTTAGCTGCCATTTCTACGTGCTCCTTACAGAACTTCTGGAGCCAGTGAAACGATCTTCATGAACTTATCGCCACGAAGTTCGCGTGTCACAGGACCAAAGATACGTGTACCGATTGGTTGCTCAGTATTGTCGTTTAGCAATACGCAAGCATTTCGGTCGAAGCGAATGACAGAACCGTCAGGACGACGTACGCCTTTACGGGTGCGCACTACCACCGCCTTCAGAACATCACCTTTTTTAACTTTACCGCGAGGGATTGCTTCCTTCACAGTAACTTTGATGACGTCACCGATATGTGCATAACGGCGGTGAGAGCCACCCAGAACCTTAATACACATTACGCTGCGTGCGCCTGAGTTATCAGCTGCGTCCAGCATACTTTGCATTTGGATCATGTTAGTGCTCCGCTAAATATTAATAACTAGACCCATCACGGGTCGGGCTGCCTCTTTAAAAGGGACGCGAATTGTACCACCCTTTTTTGTGATTGGGTAGTCAAAAAATAAACGGCTCCAAAAATATTTTGGAGCCGCTTTAGTTTCATAGAATTAACGAGATTAAATCTTCGCCTTTTCTAGAACTTTTACCAAAGTCCAAGACTTAGTCTTAGACAGTGGACGACACTCTGCGATTTCAACTGTGTCGCCTAGGCCACACTCGTTGTTCTCGTCATGTGCGTGTACTTTAGTCGTACGTTTTACGTATTTACCGTAGATTGGGTGTTTTACGAAACGTTCGATAGCAACAGTGATAGACTTGTCCATCTTGTCGCTAACAACACGACCTTGTTGAGTACGTTTTACTTCGCTCATTATGCGCCTGCCTTCTCAGTCAAAACAGTTTTCACACGTGCGATATCACGGCGTACAGCTTTCAGAGTATGAGTTTGCTGTAGTTGACCAGTCGCAGCTTGCATGCGCAAGTTGAACTGTTCGCGTAGCAAATTCATTAGCTCAGCGTTAAGCTCTTCAACGCTTTTCTCGCGTAGATCTTGTGCTTTCATCACATCACCTGCTTAGTTACAAATGTAGTTTTGAAAGGCAGTTTACGTGCCGCAAGACGGAACGCTTCACGTGCCAATTCTTCAGGTACACCACCCATTTCGTACATAACCTTACCAGGTTGGATTTGGGCTACCCAGTACTCAACGTTACCTTTACCCTTACCTTGACGAACTTCAAGTGGTTTTTCTGTGATTGGTTTGTCTGGGAACACACGGATCCAGATTTTACCTTGACGCTTAACGTGACGTGTCATTGCACGACGTGCCGCTTCGATTTGACGAGCAGTTAGACGACCACGGCCAACAGCTTTAAGACCGAATTCGCCGAAGCTTACATCAGTACCTTTAGCTAGACCACGGTTACGACCAGTCTGAACCTTACGGAACTTAGTACGTTTAGGTTGTAGCATCTGTCGACTCCTTACTTACGGCCTTTACGCTGCTTCTTAGGCTTGTCGCCTTTAGGCTCTACAGCGTTAGCTGCTGGCATACCACCTAGGATTTCACCTTTGAAGATCCAAGTTTTAATGCCGATCACACCGTATTGAGTGTGAGCCGAAGAAGTTGCGTAATCAATGTCAGCACGTAGAGTGTGTAGAGGCACACGGCCTTCACGGTACCACTCTGAACGTGCGATTTCAGCGCCGCCTAGACGACCGCTTACTTCCACTTTGATACCTTTAGCGCCTAGGCGCATAGCGTTTTGTACTGCGCGCTTCATAGCACGACGGAACATAACACGACGCTCTAGCTGAGACGCGATGCTGTCACCAACAAGTTGCGCATCTAGTTCAGGCTTACGTACTTCAGCGATGTTAATTTGCGCTGGTACACCTGCAATTTTAGCTACAGCTGCGCGTAGCTTCTCAACGTCTTCACCTTTCTTACCGATAACAACGCCTGGACGAGCAGTGTGAATAGTCACACGGATGCTCTTAGCAGGACGCTCGATAACGATACGTGATAGAGACGCTTTTTTCAGTTCACTTGTAAGGAACTGACGTACCTTGAAGTCGCCGTCTAGGTTGTCAGCGAAATCTTTGGTGTTAGCAAACCATGTAGCATTCCAAGGCTTAACGATGCCTAGACGAATACCATTTGGATGTACTTTTTGACCCATTGCTTACTCTCCTAGTCTCTAGCGATCTGCTACAACAACAGTGATGTGGCTTGAACGCTTCAAGATACGATCCGCACGACCTTTAGCACGAGGCATAATACGCTTCATGGTTGGGCCTTCATCTACAAAGATTTTTGCGACATTCAGATCGTCAATATCTGCACCTTCGTTGTGCTCCGCGTTAGCGATAGCAGACTCTAGAACTTTCTTAACTAGTGCAGCAGCTTTTTTGTTGCTGAACGTTAGGATTTCTAGAGCTTGGTCAACAGATTTACCACGGATTAGATCCGCAACTAAGCGAGCTTTCTGAGGCGAAATGCGAGCAAAGTTATGTTTAGCAATTGCTTCCATTATCTACTCCTTAGCGCTTCTTAGCTTTCTTATCCGCAGCGTGACCGCGGTAAGTACGTGTTGGTGCGAATTCACCCAGTTTGTGACCGATCATTTCATCAGTTACAAATACTGGTACGTGCTGACGACCATTATGGACAGCGATGGTCAAACCGATCATCGTAGGGATGATCATTGAACGACGGGACCAAGTCTTAATAGGCTTTTTGTCTCCGCTTTCCACCGCTTTCTCTACCTTCTTCAGCAAGTGTAGGTCAATAAAAGGACCTTTCTTGAGAGAACGTGGCATGGCGATTCCTCTTTATATAGATTACTTGTTACGACGACGTACGATGTACTTGTCAGTGCGTTTGTTCTTACGAGTCTTGAAGCCTTTAGTAGGCATACCCCAAGGAGATACTGGGTGACGACCACCAGAAGTACGGCCTTCACCACCACCATGTGGGTGGTCAATCGGGTTCATTACAACACCACGAACCGTTGGACGGATACCGCGATGACGTGATGCACCTGCTTTACCAAGTTCACGTAGCATGTGCTCAGAGTTACCAACTTCACCGATTGTTGCACGGCCTTCAGAAAGAACTTTGCGCATCTCGCCAGAACGTAGACGGATAGTTACGTACGCACCGTCGCGAGCAACGATTTGAGCGTAAGCACCAGCCGAACGAGCTAGCTGACCACCTTTACCAGGCTTAAGTTCAACGTTATGTACTGTTGAACCTACTGGGATATTACGCATTGGTAGAGTGTTACCAGCTTTGATTGGTGCATCAACACCAGACTGAATAACATCACCAGCTACAACACCTTTAGGTGCTAGGATGTAGCGACGCTCACCGTCTTTGTAAAGAACTAGAGCAATGTTTGCGCTACGGTTTGGATCGTATTCAAGACGCTCAACTGTCGCTGGAATACCATCTTTAGTACGTTTGAAGTCAACTACACGGTAGTGGTGCTTGTGACCACCGCCGATGTGACGTACTGTGATACGACCCTTGTTGTTACGACCACCGTTCTTAGAGTTTTTCTCTAGAAGAGGTGCGTATGGCTTGCCCTTGTGTAGGTCAGCGTTAACAACTTTAACAACGTGACGACGACCAGGGGAAGTCGGCTTACATTTAACAATAGCCATTTTTAACTACTCCTGTTATTCCGCGCCGCCAACGAAGTCAAGATCTTGACCTTCTTTCAAAGTAACGTACGCTTTCTTAACGTCGCTGCGGCGACCTTGGCGTAGACCTTGACGTTTGGTCTTACCCTTAGTGATAAGAGTATTTACAGACTTAACTTCAACTTCAAATAGCTTTTCTACAGCTGCTTTGATCTCTTTTTTAGTCGCATCTTTAGCTACTTTGAAAACGATAGTGTTCGCTTTCTCAGCTGCCATAGTTGCTTTTTCAGAGATGTGCGGTGCACGTAGAACTTTTAGGATACGCTCTTCAGTGATCATGCTAGCATTTCCTCTACTTGCTTAACTGCTTCTGCAGTCATTACAACTTTGTCAAACGCGATTAGAGATACTGGATCGATACCAGCAACATCACGTGCGTCAACTTTGTATAGGTTACGAGCAGCTAGGAATAGATTCTCATCTACTTCGCTAGTCACGATTAGAGCGTCAGTTAGCTCAAGCTCTTTAAGCTTAGCAACTAGCTCTTTAGTCTTTGGTGCTTCAACTGAGAAGTTATCAACAACGATTAGACGCTCTTGACGAACAAGCTCAGAAAGAATGCTCTTCATAGCACCACGGTACATTTTTTTGTTTACTTTTTGGCTGTGATCTTGTGGTTTCGCAGCAAAAGTAACACCACCTGTACGCCAGATTGGGCTACGGATTGTACCAGCACGCGCACGGCCAGTACCTTTTTGACGCCATGGCTTAGCGCCACCGCCAGAAACTTCTGAACGTGTTTTTTGAGCACGAGTACCTTGACGAGCACCTGCTGCGTACGCAACAACTACTTGGTGTACAAGAGCTTCGTTAAACTCACGTCCGAAAGTAGTTTCGGAAACAGTTAGTGCATCGGCACCTTTAACCATTAGTTCCATTACTTACTCCTGAGACGTTATGCTTTAACAGCTGGTTTAACGATCACGTTGCCGCCAGTTGCGCCTGGGACTGCACCTTTAATAAGAAGCAGGTTGCGCTCAGCGTCAACACGTACGATCTCTAGGTTTTGAGTCGTTACACGCTCAGCACCCATGTGACCTGCCATTTTCTTGCCTTTAAATACGCGACCTGGAGTCTGACATTGACCGATAGAACCAGGAGCACGGTGAGACAATGAGTTACCGTGAGTCATATCTTGAGTACGGAAGTTCCAACGCTTAACAGCGCCTTGGAAACCTTTACCCTTAGATGTACCAGTAACGTCTACTTTCTTAGTTTCGTTGAATAGTTCAACAGTTAGTTCTGAACCAACTTCGAACTCTTCGCCGTTTTCTAAACGGAATTCCCAAAGACCGCGACCAGCTTCAACGCCAGCTTTAGCAAAGTGACCTGCTTCAGCTTTGTTTACGCGGTTAGCTTTCTTAGAACCAGCTGTAACCTGGATTGCTGCGTAGCCGTCAGTTTCAAGAGTTTTCACTTGAGAAACACGGTTAGCTTCAACCTCAACAACAGTTACTGGGATAGAAACGCCTTCTTCAGTAAATACGCGGGTCATGCCCACTTTACGACCGATTAGACCAATCATACTTCTAATCTCCCTTAACCTAGGCTAATTTGAACGTCAACGCCCGCAGCAAGGTCTAGACGCATTAGAGCATCAACAGTCTTGTCTGTTGGCTCAACGATGTCGATTAGACGCTTGTGAGTACGGATTTCGTACTGGTCACGTGCTTTCTTGTTAACGTGTGGAGAGATAAGAACTGTGAAACGCTCTTTACGAGTTGGCAGTGGGATTGGACCACGAACCTGTGCGCCAGTGCGCTTAGCTGTTTCAACGATTTCCGCTGTAGAAGCATCGATTAGTTTGTAATCGAAAGCTTTTAGGCGGATACGGATACGTTGGTTCTGCATGAGACAGAGCTCCAAATTTAATAAATTACACAAACAATATCGCCACTCAAACTCGTCAAGACGAGAGAATGCCGATTGATTTATGTGAAACCGTAGCATCCAAGATTAGGACGCATTGTCAGTTAATTTTCGATTAACTATCCCTATATGCCAAAGTCACCTTTGAGGATAGTTTTTCCGAAGAAAAGATAGCTAATTGTATTAACCGCGAACATAAGCTGAGTATACATTACCTCACAAATCCTTAGATTTGCTCGCTCCTCACTGCTCATTGGTTCACAACTGGCTTAACCAGTGCGCTGCATTATACAGATCACACTTTAGGTTGCAAGCACTGAGTGAAAAATAATCGGGAATATTCCAAACCCTATACATCCCTCTTCGCTTGGTAACCATTAAAACAAAAAGGACGCCGAAGCGTCCTTTTCTAAACTGTAATCGTAATAGCGGCTGCTATTATTTCTTACCGCTTGATAGTGCACCGAAACGCTTGTTGAAGCGATCAACACGGCCGCCTGTATCAACGATACGTTGCTTACCAGTGTAGAATGGGTGACACTTGTCACATACGTCTAGGTGGATAGACTCTTTACCTAGAGTAGAGTTGAACTCAAAAGAGTTGCCGCAAGAACAAGTCGCTTTTACTGCTTTGTATTCTGGGTGGATACCAGCTTTCATGGGATAACCTCAATAGTAGGCCGTGTCGCTATACGAATCTAAGCCGCACACCACACGCAATTAATAATAAAATGGGATACCGCATCAACTAATTGCCGAAGCCATATCTCAAGGCGCGATATAGTAAAGAATCACATTGCTCGGATCAACACATTTGGCAACTTTTTCGCCACTTTTTTAGCCAGACTAATCATAGAGGCACGATTCACGCTGAATCGCATTGCTTTACTCGAATTTCCATACCGATTTTAATAGACTCTCATTTCCTTTCCCTCTTTTTTAATAGCTAAGAATTTATGCGTCCAACCATTGCTAGAGTGGCATTACCCGTTCCGCTCGACAAACAATTTGATTACGCCATTCCGGGGCACCTGTTTCCGATCATTGGTGGACGCGTTTCCGTACCTTTTGGACGCCAAACGTTAGTTGGCATCGTCACCGCGATGGTTAATCACTCGGACTTTCCCAAAGATCAACTCAAGCCAATCAAAGCAGTTCTTGATTCTCAGCCGATATGGTCTGAAAAGCTTTATTCGTTGCTGACTTGGTGCAGCCAGTTCTACCAATACCCACTTGGAGATACGCTACACAATGCGATGCCAGCAGCTCTACGTAAAGGAAAGCCTGCAGATTTTGCGACGCTACAAGAGTGGCAAATTACCGAATCCGGTAAAGACAAGCTGATGCAAGGGCTTGATCGTCGAGCGGTCAAACAACAGAAGGTCTTGCAAATGTTGGTTAACTGCGCTTTGCCTCACCAGGAATTTGTCGACCAAGAGATAGCCTCAACAGTACTAAAGTCTTTAGAAGAGAAAGGCTGGATTGAACGTATCGAGAAGAAGCCTGCAATCACCCAGTGGGGACAGCACGTTGAATGCGACGTCGAGAAGCCAAAGCTCAACCACGAACAGGCGCTGGCTATTGCGAGTGTAAATAGCCAAACAGGTTTTGCTTGCTATTTATTAGAGGGAGTAACTGGCTCTGGTAAAACAGAAGTTTACTTAAACCTTATCAAGCCAGTTTTAGAGCAAGGGAAACAAGCATTAGTTTTAGTACCTGAGATCGGTCTAACGCCCCAAACCATCAACCGCTTTAAGCATCGATTTAATGTCCCGGTAGACGTGATTCATTCAGGTTTGAATGAAACCGAGCGACTTAACGCTTGGCTTTCTGCCAGGGATAAAGCAGCGGGAATCATCATTGGCACTCGTTCAGCCCTGCTGACACCTTTTGCTGATTTGGGGATTATTATCGTGGATGAAGAGCATGACGCTTCTTATAAGCAACAAGACAGCTTGCGTTACCACGCTCGTGATGTTGCTGTCATGCGCGCCCATAAAGAGCAAGTACCGATTATCCTGGGCTCAGCCACACCTGCACTGGAGACATTGCACAATGCCCTGTCAGGCAAGTATCACCATTTAACACTAACCCGACGAGCTGGCTCTGCCGTACCAACCACCAATAAAGTGTTAGATGTAAAAGGTCAGTATTTAGAAAGTGGCTTATCTGCCCAACTGATTGCCGAGATGCGCAAGCATTTAAAAGCAGGCAATCAAGTGATGTTGTTTCTTAACCGTCGAGGCTTTTCGCCCGCTTTGATGTGCCATGAATGCGGTTGGATTGCAGAATGTAAACGCTGTGATGCGTACTATACGTTCCACCATTACAGCAACGAAATACGCTGCCATCACTGCGGCTCACAACAACCGGTAATTCATCAGTGTCAGGGGTGTGGTTCAACTCAACTGGTTACCGTCGGCGTAGGAACGGAACAACTCGAACAACAATTGGCTCAGTTATTTCCAGAATACAACGCTATTCGCATCGACAGAGACAGCACACGTCGCAAAGGTAGTTTGGAAGATGCCCTTGAATCAATTCGTAAAGGTGAACATCAAATTCTGATTGGCACCCAAATGCTGGCTAAGGGGCACCATTTTCCAAATGTAACGCTCGTTGCTCTTTTGGATGTTGATGGCTCTCTCTATAGTAGCGACTTCCGCGCTTCCGAGAGACTAGCGCAGTTGTTTATTCAGGTCGCAGGTCGTGCCGGCCGCGCAAGTAAACCTGGCGAGGTTATCCTGCAAACCCACCATCCTGAGCACAGCTTGCTGCAGGCCCTGCTTCAAAAAGACTATCGCCACTTTGCTATGACTGCTCTGGAAGAACGCAAACTGGCTCAGCTTCCGCCTTATAGTTTCTTGACTCTGTTCAAAGCAGAGGCAAACCAAAGTGAGGTAGTTGAAGACTTCCTGCGTCAGGTTCGTTTTACGTTAGAGTCACACCCTCTGTTCGATGATTCTTGTATGGTATTAGGCCCAACTCCTTCACCTTTGGCTAAGCGGGCTGGTAAATACCGCTGGCAACTATTACTACAAACTCAACATCGTTCATTGATGCAAAAGTTATTAACCAGTGCCAAACCTGCTATTGAGTTGTTGCCAAATGCTAAGAAAGTACGCTGGAATTTAGACATAGAACCACAAGATCTCAGCTAGCAAACGTTTAACTATGTAATGAATTACCATTTAATGTGACCAAAATCACACCAAGATTGCAATTTTTGTTAAACAGACCGTAACTTTCACTTTAGAAATGAATAGACTATCCAAATTAGAAAAGTCTAAAGTGACTTGTTTGCACAGGCTTAAATTAAAACAATGACTATTCCCATAAATTGATATCGCGGTGAAGAATCCATTTTCCCACTCGTTAACACGAACTGAGCGAAGAGCAAACACAGCTCTAACTCGGTTGATTACTCTGATTTCAAACCGGAATAACGTCACCTTGGCAAAAAATAAATGAGAGGTTAAAAACTATGGCGACAATGAAGGATGTTGCCCAGCTTGCGGGAGTGTCTACGGCTACGGTATCTCGAGCCTTAATGAATCCAGAGAAGGTCTCTTCTTCTACAAGAAAGAGAGTAGAAGAAGCCGTACTTGAAGCGGGTTATTCTCCAAACTCATTAGCGCGTAACTTACGTAGAAACGAATCAAAAACCATTGTTACTATCGTTCCCGACATCTGTGATCCTTATTTTTCTGAAATTATTCGCGGTATTGAAGATGCAGCCATGGAACATGGCTATCTAGTCCTTCTGGGCGATAGCGGACAACAGAAGAAACGCGAAAGCTCTTTCGTTAATCTCGTATTTACTAAGCAGGCAGATGGAATGCTACTGCTTGGTACAGATCTACCATTCGATGTCAGTAAGCCAGAACAAAAGAACTTACCTCCGATGGTAATGGCATGTGAATTTGCGCCTGAACTCGAGCTTCCGACAGTACATATTGATAACCTGACCTCAGCATTTGAAGCGGTGAATTACCTGACCCAATTAGGTCATAAAAGCATTGCTCAAATCTCTGGACCAGATACAGCAATATTGTGTCAGTTCCGCCAACAAGGCTACCAACAAGCCCTGCGCCGTGCCGGCATCAATAAAGATCCACAATATAGTGTCATTACTGAATTCTCTTTTGATGGCGGAGCAAAAGCCGTTCGTAAACTGCTCGAATTGCCAGAGCCACCAACGGCTATTTTCTGTCACTGTGACACAATGGCCATCGGCGCAATTCAAGAAGCGAAAAAGCTTGGCTTACGAGTCCCGCAAGATCTCTCTGTTGTGGGCTTTGATGACATTAACTTCGCTCAGTACTGCGATCCACCGTTGACCACTATCTCTCAGCCTCGCTATGAGATTGGTCGACAAGCAATGCTAATGATGCTCGAGATGTTAAAAGGCCACGACGTGCATTCAGGCTCGCGTCTGCTTGAAACTAATCTCGTCATTCGCGGAAGTGCAGCGCCACCACAGCGCCCTTAACCTAAAGATTAGTATTCATCCCTAAAGCGGTGCTAAGGCGCCGCTTTTTATTTACCCTCCTGCTTTTTGTGTATCCCTGAATAAATATAAGCGAGAACTGAAACACACCCCTATACTAGGGCGTTGTCGCGCTTTAGCTATCAAGATTCTATCAATAGGGTGTTTTCTCAACTCGTTCTGGATTAACATATTTGCAAGAATCCTTGATGACCAGAAATAACCGTGGCAAATAGAGATTATGTAAGACGGGGGCGAGGCGCCCCAAAAAAGTCGACAAAAAAACAGCCGCCGATAAGAAAAAAGCCTTGGCGTAGTGGTCTGCTCGCTATCTTGCTAGTGGGTAGTTTTGGCTATGGTCTTTACCTTTTGAGTAGCGATCCAGAACCTAAACAGCCTGTAGTGAAACAGCCAACAACCACTGTAAGTAAACCAAAACCGAAAAAAGATTTGCCGCCACCACCAGAAGAAAAATGGGAATATGTTGAGTCACTACCGAAACGTGAAGTTGAAGTTGTGGCCAAAGAAATTGAAGTTTCTAAAATTCCTTACATCATGCAGTGTGGCGCGTACAAAACCCAGGCACAAGCAGAAGAGCGCAAGCTTGCAATCGCATTCCAAGGGATGTCGAGCAAGATTCGTAAGAAAGAAGGCAGTTCATGGTATCGCGTGGTACTAGGTCCGTATAAGTTCAAACGTGATGCAGAACGTGACCGTCATAAACTGCAACGCGCGAAAATCGAGCCGTGCGCGATTTGGAAAGAAAATCTTTAAACTCAGGCCCTAGGAGCTAAGATCCTAGGGCCTTTCTTTTTGCCCCCTTGAATCCCCATTTCTCCTCCCCCATATACTGAATTAAATCCAAAGAGAAATAATCAAGAGGTCGACTGTGACTACCATTGTATCTGTACGTCGAAATAATAAAGTCGTCATCGCGGGTGATGGCCAAGTATCTCTAGGCAATACCGTAATGAAAGGTAATGCGCGCAAAGTTCGCCGCCTATACAACAACCAAGTACTAGCGGGCTTTGCAGGCGGTACTGCGGATGCCTTCACCCTTTTTGAGCGCTTCGAAAGCAAACTGCAAATGCACCAAGGTCACCTAACCAAAGCAGCAGTTGAGCTAGCCAAAGACTGGCGTAGCGATCGTGCTCTGCGCAAGCTCGAAGCCTTACTTGCCGTTGCCGACGAAACCGCATCGTTAATCATTACCGGTAATGGTGATGTCGTACAGCCAGAACACGACCTGATTGCGATTGGCTCTGGTGGTGCTTACGCACAAGCAGCAGCAACCGCCCTACTAGAAAACACAGATCTAGATGCTCGTGAGATCGCGGAAAAAGCTCTTAATATCGCGGGTGATATTTGTGTCTTCACTAACCATCACCACACGGTAGAAGAGCTAGACTCAACAGTAGAGCCTGAAAAACCAACCGCGTAATCGTAACGAAGTAAGGAAAGAATATGTCTGAAATGACGCCTCGCGAAATCGTTCATGAATTGAACCGCCACATTATCGGTCAAGAAAAAGCCAAGCGTTCGGTTGCGATTGCACTTCGCAACCGCTGGCGCCGCATGCAGCTTGAAGAAAACTTGCGTGCCGAAGTGACGCCCAAAAACATCTTGATGATTGGTCCTACTGGTGTTGGTAAGACCGAAATCGCACGACGCCTCGCAAAACTGGCAAATGCCCCTTTCATCAAAGTTGAAGCGACAAAATTCACCGAAGTGGGTTACGTTGGTAAAGAAGTTGAAACCATCATCCGTGATCTAACAGATGTCGCGGTAAAAATGACGCATCAACAAGCGATGGAAAAAGTGAAGTTCCGCGCAGAAGAGCAAGCGGAAGAACGTATTCTTGATGCGCTACTGCCACCGGCACGTGATAGCTGGGGTCAAGCAGAGCAAACGGAAGAGTCTTCTAACACTCGCCAGATCTTCCGTAAGAAACTGCGTGAGGGCCAACTAGACGATAAAGAAATTGAACTCGACGTAGCCGCACCACAAATGGGCGTAGAGATCATGGCGCCTCCTGGTATGGAAGAGATGACTAACCAGCTGCAAGGCATGTTCCAAAACCTCGCTGGCGACACTAAGAAAAAACGTAAGCTGAAAATCAAAGACGCAATGAAAGCGTTAGCGGAAGAAGAAGCGGCGAAACTGGTAAACCAAGAAGAGCTAAAAGAAGCAGCGATTTTCAACGTTGAAAACAACGGCATCGTATTTATCGATGAGATCGACAAGATCTGTAAACGCGGTGAGAGCTCAGGCCCAGACGTTTCACGCGAAGGTGTTCAGCGCGACCTACTTCCATTAATTGAAGGCAGCACAGTATCAACCAAGCACGGCATGGTAAAAACAGACCACATTCTGTTCGTTGCATCTGGTGCATTCCAAGTGGCAAAACCGTCTGACTTGATCCCAGAGTTGCAAGGTCGTCTACCAATTCGTGTTGAGCTAGAAGCACTAAGCAGCAACGACTTCAAACGCATTCTAACAGAGCCGAAAGCCTCTCTAACAGAGCAGTACGTTGCGTTGATGAAAACGGAAGATGTGGACATCGAGTTCACAGAAGACGGCATCACGCAAATCGCGGAAGCGGCATGGACGGTCAACGAAAGCACAGAAAACATCGGTGCTCGTCGCTTACACACCGTAATGGAACGCTTGATGGATGAAATCTCTTACGACGCAGCGGAGCAATCTGGCGCTAAATTCGTTATTGATTCCGCTTACGTGAAAGCGCGCCTAGGCGATACGATTGAAGATGAAGATCTAAGCCGATTTATCCTATAAATAGTAAGATTCAATTAGCCTAGTGAATTACATTGTGTAAATGTGCACACTTGGAAACTTTCATTTGGTTAATTTAAGTTCATTCAAGCCATTACCGTCACGCCACTTTTAATAGGGATGACACTGTGTAATGGCTTTCTTTATCTACCTAAGATTTTGTAGCTTATAGTTCGTCACAATGCTCGTTAGGTTTGACAGTAAGGTCTTGCAAAGATGTGGATTGCACTGTTTGGTCAAGCAATGCTGCTGATGTTCCAACCAAAACAGACACAACAACACCACTAGATGTAATAGTTCCTTTCGGACCAAATACTGGCGCAGAAGCGATCACACCTGCAACACTCGCTGTTCCAGTAATAGCCCTACCAAGCGTTTGATACAAAGACATAAAAACTCCATTATTAATAAGTAGAAAAAGGGTTGCCGTCGGCAACCCTTTTTATGGAAAAACAAACTTTGCAACGTCTCGTTATCTAACAAGAGCACCGTATGCATCAAATGATATATATTTATAAATTTCCAACATCCGTACTCTTATTAGGTGAACTTAATTCTATCGTTCACTTCACAACTTTTATCTCTCCATTATTGAACAGTCTCCTAAGTCAAAGTAGGTAACAGCAATTTCAACATAGCCAGAACTAAATAGTCTAAGCTCAAAATTAAATGTTCTCTGAAAACTTACTTAGTTGTTAAACATTTAGAATTCTTTCCAACTTCCCTTGGAATCAATTATTTTCAGATATATGTCCTCTTAGTGAAGTTCCTATCGTTTCACTCTTGGAGGACCTATGCCGACCGATAACCTTCACTACCATAAACAAAAGAAACACCAAGAAAATGAAATCCTAGAGCATGCTGCTGAAATCCTAGCTAACCGCTACGTTCGAGGTAATGCCCTTTGTAACCCTGAAGCAACCAAAGAGTATGTTCGATTCAAACTAGCCAGCGCGGAGCACGAGGTTTTCGCTCTGCTACTACTTGATAACCAGCACCGTGTCATCGAGTTTAAATCACTCTTTAAAGGCACCATTGACTCCGCCAGCGTTTATCCGCGCGAGGTCGTCAAAAGCGTCTTGGAAGTGAATGCAGCGGCAGTCATTCTGGCGCATAACCACCCTTCTGGTGACCCTTCCCCATCTCAAGCGGATAGGCGTATCACACGCAAGCTTATCGACGCTTTAGCGTTAGTGGATGTAAGGGTGCTTGACCATATCGTTGTGGGAGAAAGTAGTGTCTCGTTTGCAGAAAAGGGGTGGATATGATCAACACTATTTATGGTGGTGTTTCTTTAGCGCCACAATTGCGTCAGCAGTTGGAGAAGCTATTGAAGGGGTACTCTTTACCTGACAATGCCAAACAGTTGCTCTTGACTTGCCGCCAATTAAGCTACTACCGCCATGGCCGAGGCATTCACCCTGTTGAAGTGCAGTTCCAACGCACTGCAAATTCAGAGCCCTGGCAGATTGTCTTCTTTATCAGCTTTTCTTACCCATTTGAGAGCGCGCTCAACGTTCAGCCTGAACTGTACTTTCATCTTGCCAAGGGATGGTGTTATCAGCCCGATACAGGGGCGGTAAACCTTGAACATCCAGAAGTAATCGACCTTCTTCAGGTATGGATGAAAACGTTCGCTCGGCATCTTTCAAGCATGGATTTTGACGAAATCGATTTATCCATCGTTGGAAAGTAAGCCTCTGCCCCCTTAATCACGACACTTCATGACGTAGGTGTGACAAATTTCGTCGTATCATTTTTGCTTAAGGCATTGATACGACAAGCTTTGTCGCGCCTTTTTGATATTGTCATACCCAACAAAACGAACCTTGTTGAACTGACCATGACGCCACCTAACCAAACTCAGTATCACCTTGAGCTTATCTTGGCGATTTACAACCTTATTCCTTACAATAAGAAAGTCACCGCCAGGCAAATTCAAGCTCAACTTTCCCCGCTTGGTTTAGAGCGCTCCTTGCGTACTATCCAACGTAATCTGTCCGCTATCTGTGCCATGTTTCCCAATGTAATGGTGGATGATAGAGACAAACCCTTTGGTTACCAAAAAACCGAAACTCTGAAGATGAGCACGACGGCTCACGAAGCGGTATTGATCTATTGGCTCATCGAGTCAACCAAGCATCATCTGCCTAGCAGCCTTGCTCCACTCTTAGATGACCTCCTTTCGAACATAACTCCTGAAGACATCAATAACATTCAAAATCATTGGTCATCCAAAGTTCCTATCACAGCCCCAACCCCATTGAGTAAACACGCTCAAGTCGATATCCAAATTTTTCAGATTGTATGTCTAGCGACACTTCAACAACGTCTTATCTCATTAAAGATAAACAAAGGAGACGGCACTCTACGCCTAACTAACGTTCAACCAATAAGTCTCGTACTCCATCACGGCAGCCCTTATCTGGTTTGGCGTACACACACGCACACCAAGTTGAACACCTTACCTCTTTGCAACATCCAGGAGGCCACGATGTCGAGCTTTCGCTTTGAGCTTCAAACAGATGCGACTCTGCTCTCGTCTGAAGTTAAAGAGCTGTTTGATATCGCTGACTTTCATCTTGAATTAAACAAAATAGCACCCTCTAAAACTTATTATGGAGAAATAGAATGAACCTATCTAAACCCCTACTTACCATCGCTCTCTTTACTATTCCTTTCGCCTTAATCGGATGTGGCGGCTCTTCTGGCGGGCGTGACAATAACGACTCAGGGCAATCATATCAATTTGGTGGTGCAGTACAGAAAGGTCCTCTACAACCTGGTTCAGTCGTCACCGCCTATGAACTTAACCAAGACTTAGAAAAGACCGACATCTCTTACACCACTCAAATAGAGGACTATGAAGGTAATTACAACATGAATGAGCGATTCAATACGCCTTATGTCGAGCTCGTTGCACAGGGGAATTACTTTAATGAGCTGACAGGAAAAAGTGATGAGCAGATGCGCATGAGCGCTTTTGTCGATATGAACGCAACGACACAAGTGAACTTCAATGTTGCTACAGCGGCCATGAAAGCAAGTATCATGGCAAAGGTACAAGCCGGACAGACCTTTGAGGAGGCGGTGCATGAGGCGACCGCTGAGCTGCTAAGCCTTTACAGTTATGATCCTGAGCAATGGGCAGATGGCATTAACTTCTATAACGTCAACCTTTCTAACGCTGGCGATACCAGCACTGTGCTACTCGTGATCTCTGCAAGTACTTTAACTATGGCAACCGAAAACGGACTCACGTTAGAGCAACAAATCGAGAAAATTGGTCAGGTATTGTTAGAGCCTAACTCCGTTCAGTTTGAAGAAATGAAACAAGCTCTGACCAAGTACAGCCTAGCACTGTACAAAACAGCAGCTTACGAGAACACTCAGAAGTACTACGCAGACAACGGTCTAGACTTTGATATTCCACACGTAGATTACTTTATCGACATCGATGGTGACGGCGTGCTACCTAACAAAGACTTGCCTGTATTTGCTTATACTTCAGGTGTATCAATTGCTGCAACTGAAGAGTCTATCGGTCAAGAAGTACCTGCCGGCGTTAGTGCTATCGACTACCAAGGTCGTCCTATGACATTCGAAGTCATTGGTGAATTCAAACACGGCGAAATCGCATCGATTGAATACACTGATAGTGGTGTTAGCATTTGGTACCGTCTAACTGACGTAAACATTGATGCAACTATCGAAGACTGCGTTACGGTTAATACAGTAAAGCCTGCACCTGCTAACTTTCCATGGAAGGCATGTGTAACTCTAACCAAATAGTAATCTTCAGCAGATCGAAAAAATAGGAGGCCTAGCTTCCTATTTTTTTGTCAGACTCCCAATGTCATTATAGAGCACAACGAAGCGTACTCAGAAATAATACATGAATAACTAAGTACGTGAGACGGCATTTACACTGACACAGACGTAGGGGCCTGAGAACGGATACCATTAACACTACTGATGTTATCGAGGCCAATCTACCAACAGTGCATGACCGTACCACCGAATGCTGCGTGCTTATTTAGCATACCCCGAATGGCAAGTTGAACCTAAGAGACCATATGCTTCTCCAGTTATCTCTACACTTATAATCAATCTATAGAGCAATCACGTTTCGAAATACTAAACAGATGAGCAGATTAATATTAGCTATCATCCCTGACTAGTTCCAAAGCAACGTTTTCCTTCACCATAATGCTTCGTTCTATTTTTGGCAAAGTAACTGAGTCTTGTAAAGAGGGCCTGGTATTTGTTCTCGAAGTCGTATTTATTTTGTTCTAAATAATGCGTACCTTTATAAACAAGTTGAACCAACCTATCTGCATTATCAACACACTCTCCAAGTGCGCTATTCCATGCATCCATAATGAGTCTTGCTAAACTTTCTTCATTATCTCTATAACCGCTACTCCAATACCTATCTTTATTAAAAAACAGGACAAGGTGATAGTGGTCATTTGTAGTTTTATTCCTTTCCCTACACCAAACATACCGTAGGTGACATGGATATACCCTTTTACCACTCGCTTTCATTCTTTTTTCTTGCGCTTTTATTTTTGCCTTCAAGGATTCAAAGAATCGTTTAATGATATTTTTTTGATTAAATGTATTGTTCAAAATCTCATCTCTGAAAAGTATGTCTTTTTCACTGTCAGAAACAGGAAGTCTCAGATCCAGTCTTAACGCATGAACTCTCTTATAGTCTTTTAATACTTTAGACATGGTTAATATAATACGATCTAGATAGTGTGTATTGAGTTGATCGACCGGATAAAGAACCTCTAAACCTTTGTAAGTATAAGTCATCATTCATTCTCTTTGGTATTCATCCAAAGATATGAATTACTGTGTTATTTAATACATGGTATTTAAGGAGAGCATATCAATTCTACTAAGGTAGACTGTGTAGGATATGAGTACTTAGTTAAGTTAGTGTGTACGGTTAACTATATATTTAATTATGTATGTATGTATTTATGTATGTATATTAACCATACCAACATATCTAGTAAGCGTTAATTCTAAGCCCCCTGTACAACACATGCGAAAGAGCGACTCTGAAGTTAGCTACAACCATGAATGATTAGTGACAATCAACTTTTAACTTACATCACTGAAAAAACTACATTGTAGTTTTGAAAGATAAAGGTTGAGCAGATTGAAACTACATTGTAGTAAATGTAAGATACTGGCTGATAAAAATTACTATTTAAGAGGGTTTAATTATGGAAGATTACGATGTAATGATTAAAGATGAAAACATGGGAAAGTTCTATACTAACCAGCTATCAACACATGGTATTAGAGCAGTATGGGAAGAATCATTAAGTATTAAAGAAAATGAAAGTATAATAAATGCTGCTCTTAAATCATATTCATTTGAAGATTGCAAAAGGATTGTCGGGAAAATAGAAGAAAAATACAATTCAATTTTATACATAAAAAATGAAATACGAAAAAATGAAAGATTTTGTAATTTTTCATGGTTTTATATTCAAAAAAAACTATCAGGAAAACTATCATTAAATCCAAATGGAAGCAGTTTTAAAGAAAGAGTAGACTGGGTAATATCATATATAAGAAAGGTAAATAGAAGCAAACATAGCCATATTGAACTAGAGAGGGGTATTGTAAGAAAGTGGTATTTATCACTTGATAAAACTGAGATCATTTCATGGTTGAAAGATGATGAAGAAAAAATAAAGTGGGCATGGAGCTACATACTTAAACATGAGCCTTTGGTTATTAAATACATTTGGAATAATAAAAACTCAACGCAAGACCTGAAAGATTTCATTATCGCTTTTTTTGATGCAATTGAAGAGAACAAAAGAGAAATCACTATTAAAAGGATAAAAAAGGCATGGGATCAAAAGAAGTTTAGAGATAAAGTTCAATCTAAAAAGCAATATTGTATAAACTTATCTGAAAGCAGCAATGAAAAACTTAAAGCTATATCAATTTCAAAAAACATGAAAAGAAATAAAGTTATAGAATCACTCATAAATAATGAATACTTAAGGCTATAGGAATCTCGCTGTATTGCTTTTAATACTCATATTAGTTTACTTAATCGTCTCCTATTTGATTTAAGTTAATAGTGTACATAAAAATTTATGTCTATACTGGGCACATTGGTTACTAGCACGAAATTTCCATGAAACAATCTCTACAGATCTGGCTTGAAGCCGCTCGTCCAAAAACATTACCTCTGGCATTGGTCTCTATCTTAACTGGTAGCGTACTCGCCTACTCGGCAGGTCATTTTTCACTGACAATTGCCATCATGGCTTTCGTAACCGCGACATTGCTGCAAATTCTGTCCAACCTGGCAAACGACTATGGCGATGCCGTTCAAGGTACAGATAACGACAAACGCCTCGGTCCATTACGAGCGATGCAGTCTGGCGCGGTAAGTGCGAAACAGATGAAACACGCGATTATCTTTAACATCGTTCTGACCGCAATCTCAGGCTTGGTGTTAGTTTTCTATTCACTAAGTTCACTGGAAAGCATTGTTACTTTTATCGGGCTGGGAATTTTGGCCATTCTCGCCGCCATTGCTTATACCATGGGTAGCAAACCATACGGTTACGTGGGGCTTGGCGATATATCAGTATTCTTGTTTTTTGGTTTACTCGGCGTATCCGGTACCTACTTCTTGCATACTGGTCACGTAGACACCACGCTATTCTTACCTGCTTTAGGCTGCGGTTTACTCGCCGTTGCAGTCCTCAATATCAACAATATGCGTGATATAGAGAACGACCGAGAGTGTGGTAAACGCACGGTGGCGGTACGCTTAGGTCAACGTAAAGCCAAACAGTACCACTTTATTTTACTTGGCGGAGCTATCCTTGCCTTTGCGGCTTACTTGTTAATTCAAGACAAACCCGTTTGGATTAGCTTGCCATTCTTACTTAGTATTTATTTCGTGGCCGATCATGGTAAAGCGGTTTGGCATACACAAAAGCCTGCTCAAATAGCACCAATGATGCCAGTCATCGTGAAATGCTCTCTAGTCACCAACGTTTTGTTTGCAACAATTGTGGTAGCTCAAACTCTAGTAAGTTAAAAAAGGATTGTCATTGCATTGACTTAATGCCTAGATATACTCAAAGACAACCAATTTCTGTTTAGAAAGGTACGCTATGGAATACAATACCTCAGCACTCTGTGATATCTACCTCGATCAGGTAGATGTGGTTGAACCAATGTTCAGTAACTTTGGCGGTCGCGCTTCATTTGCCGGGCAAATCACCACCATCAAGTGTTTTGAAGATAATTCGTTGATCCGCGAGACATTAGAGCAAGATGGACTTGGTCGCGTTTTGTTAATTGACGGTGGCGGTTCCCTACGTAAAGCCCTTATCGATGCAGAAATCGCAACCATTGCGGAAGAAAACGAGTGGGAAGGCATTGTCGTTTACGGCTGTGTTCGTGAAGTAGATGAACTTGAAGATATGAACTTAGGCATTCAAGCCCTCGCCTCTATTCCTGTTGGAGCGACCAGCCAGGGTATTGGCGAATTAGATGTACCAGTCAACTTTGGCGGCGTCAGCTTCTTACCTGAAGATTATATTTATGCCGATAGCACCGGAATTATCCTATCGCCTGAACCATTGAATATTGATTTAGAGCTGGATGAAGAAGCATAGCGAGTCTTAGGTGTCTAAGTTATAGGGTTTTCTCTTAGCTATTAGCACCTAGCCTTGTCTTAACATTTTCTACTTCCCTAAAACACAAACACCCGCTTAACGCGGGTGTTTTTAATTTGGAATGAAGAAGCCGAATTATTCCACTTCGTCCATTTTGCCAAGTAGTGCACGAATGCGCTCTTGCCATTGTGCGTGCTCTTGCTGTGCTTGTTGTGCTTTTTGCTCTAGCTCTTCACGTTGAGAGCGAAGCTCGTTCGCTTCTTCCGCAAGTTTAGCTTTATCTTCTTTCAGCTCTTCGACTTCCATCTGAAGAAGAGTGATTGTGTCAACTGCAGTTTGAATTTTAGATTCTAGTTGTTCTAGTACTTCAAAAGACATCTTGGCCTACCTATGTTATTCCGTTGGGACGATGTGCGAGATTGATGCACACCTAACCTATATAAGGTTCATTCTACTCAGCGTCGCGATGAGAAACACTCACTATATTCGATATTTTGCATCATTCGGTCAAAAAATCAGCGCAATCTCACTAAACGCTGACTTTTCTTGTCGCCGAAGCATTTTTGAGCAAGGATTTTGCGTCTCGCTACGCTGAAAATCGCCCTAAGTATTGATCAAATTCAAGTTAGATAAAGTAAAAGCCTCGCAAAAAGGCAAACGTTTACTCGACCTTGTGATAGAATCGCCGCGCAAATTCTTCTTCCCTCTTGCTTACTTGGAGACATCATGAAACGCGATTTAGCAATGGCATTTTCCCGTGTGACTGAAGGTGCAGCCCTGGCTGGTTACAAATGGCTTGGCCGTGGCGATAAAAACGCAGCCGATGGCGCAGCTGTTGAAGTTATGCGCACGCTACTGAACAAAACAGATATCAGTGGTGAAATTGTCATTGGTGAGGGTGAAATCGATGATGCGCCAATGCTGTACATTGGTGAGCAAGTGGGTATTGGTGGTGATGAAGTAGATATTGCAGTCGACCCGATTGAAGGAACGCGTATGACAGCAATGGGACAATCGAACGCACTAGCCGTACTTGCCGCAGGTGAGAAAGGCAGCTTTCTTAAAGCGCCAGATATGTACATGGAAAAACTGGTTGTTGGTCCTGGTGCAAAAGGCGTAATTGACTTAGAAAAACCGTTAAAAGAAAACCTAGAGAACGTAGCAAAAGCCCTGAACAAGCCACTTGATACCCTAGTCGTTATTACCCTTGCGAAACCTCGCCACGATAACGTTATTGCAGAAATGCAAGCAATGGGCGTGCGTGTCTTTGCGGTGCCTGATGGTGACGTGGCTGCCTCTATTCTGACTTGTATACCAGACAGTGAAGTGGACCTGATGTACTGTATTGGCGGTGCGCCAGAAGGGGTTGTATCAGCAGCAGTAATTCGAGCGCTAGACGGTGACATGCACGGTCGCTTACTTCCTCGTCACGAAGTAAAAGGCGATAGTGAAGAAAACCGCATTTACGGCGCAGATGAACTAAAACGCTGCGATGAAATGGGCGTAAAAGCGAATGTTGTCCTTAAAATGGAAGACATGGCTCGTAGCGACAATGTGGTATTTTCAGCTACAGGCATCACTAAAGGTGACTTGCTGGAAGGTATCTCTCGTCAAGGCAATATTGCAACCACAGAAACGCTGCTCGTGCGCGGTCGATGCCGAACTATTCGCCGCATCAAATCGACTCACTACTTAGATCGTAAAGATCCAGAAGTACGCGATATTATTCTTTAAGCATTTCTCGAGGCTCTCGCTCAGTCTGAGCTTGAGCCTTTCTTTCCGCACAACCGGGCAATAGATTCTGAATCACACTCGTTTCTCACTGTTCAGAGTGTATATATTGGTTCGCATAAAGATAGCACCTACAAAGCCACACTCAAATTAAGTCAACACTTTTCTTTACTAACCCTATCGCGCATAATATCTACTGACGTATAAATGGTGGGTATATGAAGACCGTAGATAGGATATTGCAAATCGTTAAGCGTGATGGTTCCGTCACTGCAAAACAACTCTCCTCTGAGCTAGGTATGACAACCATGGGGGCTCGTCAGCACCTGCAAGGTTTAGAAGATGATGGCATTCTTTCTATCCATGACGTAAAAGTAAAAGTTGGCCGCCCTGCTCGTCATTGGTCTCTCACTCAAAAAGGTCATGAGCAATTTGCTGACCGTCACGGTGAGTTGACCATTCAGTTTATAGAAGCTGTCGAACATATCTTTGGCAAAGATGGACTGGAAAAAGTCACATCAGAAAGGGAAAAACTCACGTTACAAAGTTATCGTCAGCATCTTAAGCAATGCGACTCTCTGCAAAGCAAACTAGAAACACTCGTCACATTAAGAGAGCAAGAAGGCTATATGGCAGAGCTCGAGAAAGATGAGAACGGATTTATCTTGATCGAAAATCACTGTCCGATTTGTAAAGCCGCAACTCGCTGCCCAAGCTTGTGCCAATCAGAATTAAGTGTCTTTCAGTCTTTACTTGGACATGACACCAAAGTAGAGCGTACCGAGCACATCATTAGCGGCCAAAGACGCTGCGTTTACCGCATCCAACAACAGCAGTAACCACCACAACCAAACATCGATATGCCGCACTTATTCAATCTAACGCCTGAAAGCTTCTCTTATAAGTGAGACAGCTGAAGAATTCATCCTCTCTCCTCTTTCTAGTGGTATAGGCTTTTAGTAACTAAAGGCAATTTCTATAAGGATTTGGAGAGCATCGATGTCTACTCTACGTCATATCCCACCCCAAACGCTTCCTCCATTCGATGAAATGGTTCGAATGGCAGAGCGAGACCCAGAAGCTTTTGAGCAATTTCGTCATGAGATGGCGAAAGAGATGATCGAAAGCGCATCAGAAGATATGAAAGAAAGATTGCGGGCTCAACAAAGCCACATTGATAGAGTCATCAGCACGTGTAAAAACCCTCATCACACCAATGTGGTATTGATGAACGAGTTGCGAAAACAGGTCGTAAAGTTCAAAGCAGCGCTAGAAGGGGAAGCGGCACCGACACAAAAAGCGGATGTGGTTAGCTTAAACGCGTTTAAAGATAGGGATGATTTTTACTAAGAGAGGAATAAGACTCTAGAATCCTAGAGCCTTATTCAAAGAACATAGAGCTATACTTACTCCGGCTCAGGGCCATATTGGTTTGGTCCTGATGTCCCCTTTAAGAAACCACATTCAATTAGAATCCATAAACCACAAATCAGAGAAATGGAAGCGACGAACATCTGTGGGGTAGACGGCTCTTGCGCGGCAGGGTTAGTCATTGGCGTGGCAATTCGTCCTATAATCAACGGAATATTCAGTGCTAGCCAATAGATCGATTTGTTGCGGTCGTGCCAACGCTTGGCGGTGATCGTCAAATCAGGGATCAACAGAACCACCAAGAAAATAGGAAGAAGCACATAAGAGAGAGTAGGAAGCAGTTGGCTGATACCGGCACCAAAGCCTAGAATGGACACATAGTAAATTACGTTCCAAATCCAGTAGGTTTTACGGTCTATACGTCCTTGAAAAGAAAACAGTAACTCTTTAGTCGACATCAAATTTACCCCAAAGTAGAAAGGTTATAGATTAGCCGAGTCGATATAGTTTGGAAAGGACACCGATAACTTGGGTGCCCACAACGTCCTTATAACAAGCAGAGCCAGGCTGAGAATTCGTAACAATAACCCCTCGCTATTCTCGGGCAATTCAGCGCAACCTAGTTCACTACCTTTTGGAAGCTATCTATATCCATGTCTCGGATATTGACCGTTAAACTGTGTACGTGACTGGCTTGCTCTTGAAGTGTCGCCATCAAGGCTCGTGACAGTTCTCGCTTTTGTTCTTGGGAGCGGCCAGATAACAAATCAAAGCTGATATGGATAAAGTCGAGGCTATCTCCCTCCTCCCCTATTAACCAATTGTGGCACCGGAGCGTTCTAGATTTCACAGACGCGAGTTCAAAAAGGCCACTATCTAACGCAGCTTTATGTAAGTCTTCCAGCAAACCTTGTACATTGACTCGCTCTTCCACTGAGTTCGAATACTCTAAAACTAAGTTTGGCATTTTGATTCCTTTCTACAACATAATAAATTCAGTGCGTAGTAATACCAATCTAGCCAGCAATTTCCGAGGAATGAACTATCATTCTGTCTACGCGATCACCAATCGATTGCTTTTAACAAAAATAACAGGATCGATGCTTGGTCGAATCAGTGAAGAAAGCCGGACAAGACATGACGCCAATCATGATCTGTTCACATTATTCTGTTATATTCCTACGTAGATTTTTTACATTAATAGACTATTTACATTAAAAATAAGGGAGATATTCCTATGCGTCGTCCTGTAGTGATGGGTAACTGGAAACTAAACGGCAGCAAAGCAATGGTAACTGAGCTGCTAACTGGTCTTAACGCTGAGCTTGAAGGCGTTGAAGGTGTTGACGTAGCAGTAGCTCCACCTGCACTTTACCTAGATCTGGCTGAGCGTCTAATTGTTGAAGGCGGTAACAAGATCATCCTAGGTGCTCAAAACACTGACCTAAATAACAGCGGTGCTTTCACTGGCGACATGTCTCCAGAAATGCTGAAAGACTTCGGTGCTTCTCACATCATCATTGGTCACTCAGAGCGTCGTGAATACCACAACGAATCTGACGAGTTTATCGCTAAGAAATTCAACTTCCTAAAAGAAAACGGTCTAACGCCTGTTTTCTGTATCGGTGAATCTGAAGCTCAAAACGAAGCTGGCGAAACTGAAGCAGTATGTGCACGTCAAATCAACGCAGTTATCGACACTTACGGTGTTGAAGCTCTAAACGGCGCAATCATCGCTTACGAACCAATCTGGGCTATCGGTACTGGTAAAGCAGCAACAGCTGAAGATGCACAACGCATCCACGCTTCTATCCGCGCACTAATCGCAGCGAAAGACGAAGCAGTTGCAGCACAAGTAATCATCCAATACGGCGGTTCTGTTAAGCCAGAAAACGCAGAAGCTTACTTCTCACAACCAGACATCGACGGTGCTCTAGTTGGTGGCGCTTCTCTAGACGCTAAGAGCTTCGTAGCTATCGCTAAAGCAGCGGCAGCAGCTAAAGCTTAATTTCGCTTTTTATTAAGCAGAAATAACAAAGGGATGCATCACGCATCCCTTTTTGTTTACTTACGATCTAGTGAGTTCTGTCATTCCGAGGAGCCTAAGCGACATCAGGAATCTACTAACCGCACGCACCCAAATCAAACCAACAAAACAACAGACATAACCTATAAGAATCCCGTCATTCCGAGGAGCCTAAGCGACATCAGGAATCTACTAACCGCATGCGTTAAACCCAAAGTTAAGTAACGAAAAACACCTTACATCAAAACAAAGAACCTAATCGCACTTCCAGTTATTCCCACTCAATTCCATCCAACCAACGAACTCTATTCACTTACCCTGCCCTCAGATTTAGTATTGACCTATGCTTGTTCAAGGAGGAGCAGTCGACATGACAACACCAATATCAGACATCGCCAGTGTGATTCACCATGATGGGAAACATACCGTCACTGGCTCTTGTCATGAATTGAAACTGCCACACGGCAGCATCTTGATCGATTGCGGACTCTTTCAAGGCAAAGACATCCATTTTGGCAACCGCAGGGCATCATTGGATATTGAGTTTCCGGTTAAACACATCAAAGCACTAGCCCTGACTCACGCTCATATCGATCATATTGGACGCCTACCTTGGTTACTGGCTGCTGGATTTAAAGGTCCCATTTACTGCACCAAAGCAACAGCCGAACTGGTACCGCTCATGCTAGAAGATGGATTAAAACAGCAATTGGGTTTGAACTTCCATCAGCGTCAACAAGTCCTCAATGTCATTAAAAAACAGCTAAAACCCCATGACTACCAACAATGGCTGCCACTTGGTAAACAATGTTACCTGCGCTTTCAGCCTGCGGGGCACATTCTTGGTTCCGCTTACGTGGAATTCAAACTCCCCAATCATGAAATAATCGTGTTTTCCGGCGATCTAGGTCCGTCCAATACCCCGCTCTTACCCGATCCAAAGCCGCCAAAGCGTGCCGACTATTTGTTCATCGAGTCCACATACGGCAACAAAGAGCATGAAGCCATTGCCACTCGAACTGAGCGCTTGAACACCATTATCGATCACGCACTGCAAGACGGTGGTGTTATTCTGATCCCAGCTTTCAGCGTAGGACGTACACAGGAGCTGTTATTCGATATTGAACAGCTGATTCACCAACGCGACTTGTCGTCTTCTTTGCCAATTATCCTAGACTCACCGCTTGCGAAAAGAGTCACGAAGACCTACCGCCGTTTCAAAAAACTGTGGGGAAAAGAAGCAAAACAAAAGCTCAACAATCATCGTCATCCCCTCGCTTTTGAACAATGCATTACCGTGGAAAACCATCGAGAACATCAAGCATTAGTAAATCGACTAGCCTCTACCGATGAGCCTGCGATTGTCGTCGCGGCATCCGGTATGTGCGAAGGAGGAAGAATCGTCAATTACTTAAAAGCACTCTTACCAGACAAAAGAAATGATGTGTTGTTTGCGGGCTATCAAGCGCAAGGAACCTTGGGTCGAGAAATCCAATCAGGCAGCCACTCGGTGGATATCGATAATCAACCAATCGAAGCCAACGCGCAGATCCATACCATCTCTGGATATTCTGCACATGCAGACCAAAGCGATTTATTGAAGTTTGTTACTGGTATTCCAACACAGCCAAAAGTATTGCATTTGATACATGGAGAGAAAGAAGCAAAAAAAGAGTTAGGAGAGAAATTGGAAGCAGAGGGAATTGAGGTGGTTTATTAAACTAATATCAGCCGACATTAGAACGATACAATCTAGTTCTTACTTATTGTTAATGAGTGAAAACAGCATAAGAATTTGAATATCAACGTGCTTTAACTAAGCTTTGTACGTCAGCAAGCCATGTTAAAGCACATTGGTAACGAGACTGAACAACTATGCTGGTTCAGCAACCTTTACGGTTGGTGTTTTAGCAAGCTCATCACTAGACGCTTTTTTATATAGGTTCTCGTAGCAGTAGTTTGTCGCCTCGATGTAACCTTCTACACTACCGCAGTCAAAACGCTGACCTTTAAATTTGTATGCGATAACACAGCCAGATTGCGCTTGTTGCATCAATGCGTCAGTAATTTGGATTTCTCCACCTTTGCCTGGCTCTGTATTTTCGATAAGTTCGAAAATATCTGGAGTTAAGATGTAGCGACCAATAATTGCTAAGTTGCTTGGTGCTGTACCTGGCTCAGGCTTTTCTACCATGCTGTCAATACGGAAGATGTCATCTTTGATAATCTCACCAGCAATCACACCATATTTATGGGTTTCAGTTTCTGGAACTTCTTGAACCGCAACGATAGAGCAACGGAACTGCTTGTACAGCTCAACCATTTGCGCTAATACGCCCTGCTCTTCATTCACACAAAGGTCATCTGCTAGTACAACAGCAAATGGCTCATCACCCACCAACTCACGACCAGTCAAGATAGCATGACCAAGACCTTTCATCTCACGTTGACGGATATATGTGTAACTCGCTGAATCAATCAAAGAACGGATATCGTCCAACAGTGCTTCTTTGCTTGTTCCTGAAATTTGATGTTCCAACTCATAGTTTTTATCGAAGTGGTCCATCAAAGAGTGTTTGCCACGACCAGTGACAATGCACATACCATTCATGCCAGCTTCAATGGCCTCTTCAACACCGTATTCGATCAATGGCTTGTTAACCACTGGCATCATTTCTTTCGGCATGGACTTAGTTGCAGGTAGGAAACGAGTACCGTAACCGGCTGCAGGAAATAGACACTTTTTAATCATTTGAGTATTAACCTAGCTATTCATAAAAAACGAGGCTTTCGCCTCGTTTGGTATTTATTTATTGTAGAAATCTTTATACCAAGACACGAACTCAGCAACGCCCTCTTTGACGGTTACTTGTGGCTTGTAACCTGTTGCAGCAAACAGATCTTCTGTATCTGCGTAGGTTTGATAAACATCGCCTGGCTGCATCTCACGGAAGTTTTTCTTCGCTTCGATACCAAGCTCATCTTCAATCGCTTTAACAAAGTCCATAAGATTGATTGGAGAGCCGTGACCAATGTTGTAAACCGCGTAAGGCGCAGAACTACTTGCCGGAGTCCCCCCCTCAACCCTCCAGCTATCATTGCGAACTGGAAGTACGTCGGCAATACGAACTACACCTTCAACAATATCGTCTACATGGGTGAAATCACGCCACATGTCACCATTGTTATTAATATCGATGGTGTCGCCATCCAGAATCTTCTTGGTAAAGATGAACGGTGCCATATCTGGGCGGCCCCAAGCGCCATAAACGGTAAAGAAACGCAGACCGGTGGTCGGAATATCATAAAGGTGAGAATAGCTGTGAGCCATCAACTCATTGGATTTCTTTGTCGCAGCGTACAAAGAAACAGGATGATCAACTGTATCTGATGTTGCAAATGGCACTTTAGCATTTAATCCGTACACAGAGCTCGATGAGGCATACACCAAATGCTGCACTTGATTCTGGCGACATCCCTCAAGAATATTGAGGTGACCAACCAAGTTTGAATCAGCGTACGCGTGTGGGTTCTCTAATGAGTAGCGAACGCCGGCTTGCGCGGCTAAATGAATGACTCGATCAAACTTTTCTGCAGCAAACAATTGCGCCATCGCTTCGCGATCTGCGATATCCACATTCACAAATTTGAACAATGGATTTTCAATACGGGCTAGCCGTGCGTGTTTTAGGTTCACATCGTAGTAATCGTTCAGGTTATCGATACCAACAACCTCATGACCTGCTGCATTAAGCTTTTCTGCGGTCGCGCTACCAATAAAGCCTGCCGCACCTGTTACTAAATACTTCATTATAAATAAGCCTTTAAAGATAAAGGCCAGTCACTGATGAACTGGCCTTGGTTATTCTAAATAATATTAATCACTACCAAATAAATCGCGAGTGTAAACTTTGTTCGCAACATCGGCGAGCTCTTCAACCATACGGTTAGATACGATCACATCCACCGTTTGTTTAAACTCGTTTAAATCTTTAATAACGCGTGAATTAAAGAACTCTTGCTCTTTAAGTACTGGCTCATACACCACCACTTCAATGCCTTTGGCTTTAATGCGTTTCATGATGCCTTGGATAGAAGAGGCGCGGAAATTGTCTGAACCCGCTTTCATGATTAAGCGGTAAATACCAACCACTTTTGGCTGACGCTTAATAATAGAATCCGCCACAAAATCCTTACGAGTACGGTTCGCATCCACAATCGCACCAATGATGTTGTTTGGCACTTCTTGGTAGTTCGCAAGCAGCTGCTTGGTGTCTTTTGGCAAACAGTAACCACCATAACCAAATGATGGGTTGTTATAATGATTACCGATACGAGGATCTAAGCCAACACCTTCAATGATCTGACGAGCGTCTAAACCGTGTGCTTCGGCGTAGGAGTCTAGCTCATTGAAGTACGCCACACGCATAGCAAGGTAAGTGTTAGAGAACAGTTTAACTGCTTCTGCCTCTGTAGAGTCAGTAAAGAGAACTTGGATATCTTCTTTTACTGCACCTTCTACTAATAAACCTGCAAACATTTCTGCACGCTCACTGCGCTCACCAACGATGACACGTGATGGGTAAAGGTTATCGTATAGCGCTTTACCCTCTCGCAAGAATTCTGGGGAGAAGAGAATATTCTCGCAATTCAACTCTTGTTTGATGCGCGCCGTATAGCCAACTGGTACGGTTGATTTGATCACCATGACTGCATCTGGGTTAATCGCCATCACATCTTTGATGACGGCTTCTACAGAAGAGGTATTAAAATAATTGGTGGTTGGGTCGTAATCGGTTGGTGTCGCAATAACCACATACTCTGCATCACGATAAGCAGATGCTTTATCTGTCGTTGCCACAAAGTTTAATGTTTTATTGGCAAGAAAATACTCGATCTCTGCATCCACAATTGGCGATTGCTTGTTGTTCAGCAATTCGACTTTTTCTGGGATGATATCAACTGCGACCACTTCATGATTTTGGGCTAACAACATAGCGTTAGAAAGCCCTACATAGCCGGTCCCCGCAACTGCGATTTTCATGGGTTAATCCTTCATTTTATTTTTGCTAAAGAATATCAGAATTTGTAGTAAAGATCCTAGGGTCCTAGGGGCCTAGAAAGAGTTTGTTGGAGGTTTGGGTATTTCAATGGGTTTTGAGGAAGTTATTTGAATACAGGACGCTTCGAATACAGAATTGGAATCATCATCACCAACTGTGTCATTCCAGGGAGCCTTGGCGAGACTAGGAATCTATTCCCCGCACACCTTAATCCCAGTTCGTAGCCTTGACGCTTTCAAACTCGGCTCGTAGATTCTGAATCACGTTCGTTCCTCACTGTTCAGAATAACGGCTATTTTCGCGCCCCCTTAAATATGAGGAGGGGCGTCATTCCAACGAGCCTTAGCGAGATTAGGAATCTTATAGCCACAAGCCCGGAAAGTGACTGTTTCCACCTTAGAGAACGTATACATATCGCAATATGTTTATGGCGATTGATGTTATTTAAGTTTTATTCCGTGCGTTTCGATGTGGGCAAGTAGTTCAGTTGATGTGATTTTGTGCTTTACCACCAAATCCACTGTAAATGGCAGTGAAGACTGCTCTAAACGATCTTGTAAACCTGCAAGTACGCTTAACGAAAGATCCCTGCCCTCAAGGGCGATATCAATGTCAGAGTTATCTTTAAAGGTTCCTAACGCTCTAGAGCCAAATACCCAAGCACGGGTGACTAAGTCATGATTGAGCACAATATCTTTAATCAATCGATATTGGTGAGCCTTAAGGCCAATCAACGTTGGGTCAACAAGACAACCGTTATCCACGCTTCACCTCTAGATATTGCGTGATCTGCTCAATCACAGGGGAAAATGACTCAAGGATCAACGCTTGGGCTTCTAGAACATTTTCTTCATCATACGTATGCGATAATAAATTACGTTTGATCAACGCTTCTAGCATAGTTTCACATTGCTCTGAGGAGATATGCTTGGCCTCTAATGCAGTACGAAACACGCTACGTGGTGAGGCGACATCAAAGCCTTCAAACTCAAGTAAGTCCTTTAATGTTTTCCATGTAAGCTCAAAGGAAAACTCAAACGTTTGAACCAGACCTGCAAGTTCCAACTCGCTATAGCTCTCTTGATCACACGCTCTTTTGAGCCTTTGTTGGGCTTTCATTAAGTTCTGTAGCCGTTGCTTCCAGCGTTCTGGATTTACGTTCATAATAACCGCCTAATTGTAGGGAGAGGCCCCGCTTAACATGGGAGTTTAAACTACCTAAACACGAACAAAATGTCATGCTTTCATTAGCTGCGACCTCTCGTATATACAAAAATGGGCACCATGCTAGGTGCCCATCGTTTACTCATTGACTGCTTGATGAATATTTATTACCTCTTCATCAATATGGTTATGCTTCCAAACCAAATCGCCGATGCCATCAGTTGGATTGAAACCTGTTGGTGCGCTTAGTAGCAATGAACGAATTTTTTCATGGTCCATTCCGTGGCAGGCTAAATCAAGTTCATTGATGAGCGATTCATAATCTGACAACGATAAGTGGACTTCATGCGCCGTCATAATACGCTCATGAGCGGTTTGCTTAACGTTATCGCCAATCAGCAACTCTTCATACAACTTCTCACCCGGTCGAAGCCCTGCAAACTGGATTTCAATATCACCATGTGGGTTTTCATGTGATTTAACTTCTAAACCCGAAAGCTGAATAAGATTGCATGCTAGATCGGTAATTTTTACGGATTCGCCCATATCCAGTACAAACACATCCCCACCTTTGCCCATCGCCCCCGCTTGAATCACAAGTTGGGCAGCCTCTGGAATGGTCATAAAGTAACGCGTGATATCTGGATGCGTTACCGTTACTGGGCCACCTGCTGCGATTTGCTTTTTAAATAATGGGATTACAGAACCAGACGAGCCAAGCACGTTACCAAAGCGCACCATGCAAAAACGAGTGCCATTCGCTTTCTCGTTCTCTTGCTCAGCCAAAGCTTGTAAGCCAAGCTCCGCCATTCGCTTCGTTGTGCCCATTACATTGGTTGGGCGCACCGCTTTGTCGGTAGAAATTAGAACAAATGATTCGACGCCTGCTTTAATGGCCGCAGTAGCCGTATAGTAGGTACCGTAAACATTGTTACGCACGCCTTCGATGACATTGTATTCCACCAACGGGACGTGCTTATAAGCGGCAGCATGATACACAGTTTGTACTTTAAACGACGCCATGATGGTTTCTAGACGGTGCTGCCTTTGTACCGAGCCTAGCAGCGGAATAATGTCGCAGCTCAACCCTTTTTGTTGCTTAAGAAGATTAAGTTCACGGTCAATTTGGTACAAGCCGAACTCTGACAGCTCAAACAAAATGATCGCTGTTGGGTTTTGCTCCACAATCTGACGACAAAGTTCAGAACCGATAGAGCCGCCCGCGCCTGTCACCATGACCACTTTATCTTTGATGTTTGCCTCAAGCAGTACTTGCTGCGGCGCAACAGGATCTCGCCCTAGCAAATCTTCAATCGCGACATCTTTGAGCTCATCAATTTTTGCCTTACCAGATACAATATCCGTCATATCTGGCACAGTTAGGACCTCTACAGGTAACTTAGCAAGATCATCCAAAATCAACTTTCTTCGAGATCGCTTCGCGCTGGGTACTGCTAGTAATATTTGTGAGATGTCGTATTTATTGATAACAGGCATGACATCTTCTATTGCAAACACGGGCAAACCTAAAATCATGGTATTGCACAGTGTCGGATCGTCATCAACGAAAGCACGAACGCGATATTCACCGGAGCTTCTTAAAGCCATCGCGAGTTGACGACCACCAGAACCGGCACCGTAAATAAGCACCTCTTTGTTCTGGTTATTCGCATAACTTTGCGCAACAAGGGAACGTACAATTACGCGAGGACCACCGCAAAACAGTGCTAAGAATGCGCCATAAATAATCGGCACCGTCCTTGGGAACGGGTCACTCATGTAAAAGCTCAATGCTGCAACGACGGTAGCAGAGACTACTGCACCAGCGGTGACAACAAACAGCGCTTGAAAGGTCAGATACCGCAGTACAGCACGATAGAGCCCTAACCGCGCAAATACCACCACGGTGATCAGTGTGACAACCACCTGAATTCCCCATACAGTGGGGTAAGTGAAGTAATTGGTTTCGCCTGAGCGCACCAAAATTGCAAGATGAAAAGCAAGAAAAATCAGCACTGTATCAATCAAGACACTGACTATTCGCTTATTTGTTCGAGAAAGCTGCCATAAAAATTGTAGACGTTGCATAGTATTATTAGTTTTAGTAAGTATCAGCGATAGAATATTAAGTTTAGAGCAAAACTATTTAGTAAAGGCTATTTTGGAAAAGAAAAAGGGCTTTGAAAGGGCCCTTTGCATTAATTTTATTTCTGGGCTTGAATTAAGACAGCTCTGATAACTTCACACGTTTTATTCATTTCAGCTTCTGTCAATGTTGGGTGCACCAAAAACATTAAACTGGTTTCACCTAACTCTACTGCATTTTCCAAGCGTTCAAGTGGTCGCCAAGGAGTACCATCAAATGCTTTTTCAAGATATATTTCAGAGCAACTACCTTGATAAGCAGGCACCCCCGCCGCATTGATTTCGTCGATAATACGATCGCGAGACCAATCCGATTTAAGCTGCTCAGGATTAACAAACAAATAATGCTTGTATTCAGCATGCTCACAATAATCTGGCACCGTCACTGTACGAACAGCCGATAAGCCTGCAACGGCTTGATCAATACACTTACCATTCTGTTGACGTTTGACTGTCCAATCAGCCATACGTTTAAGTTGAATACGGCCAATCACACCTTGCAACTCTGTCATTCGCCAGTTAGTACCAAAACTTTCATGCAGCCAACGGAAACCTGCAGCGTGCTCACGGTTATATATTGCATCGTAGCTTTTGCCATGATCTTTGTATGACCACATTGTTGACCATAGCGCTTCGTCATTAGTGGTTACCATACCACCCTCACCACCCGTGGTCATGATCTTATCTTGGCAGAAAGACCAAGCACCAATATGACCAATAGTGCCAACGCTACGACCTTTGTACTTTGCGCCATGTGCCTGAGCACAGTCTTCAATAACATAGAAGCCTCGTTCGTTCGCGAGAGCCATAATTGCATCCATTTCAGCAGGCATGCCTGCCAAGTGAACAACAATAACGGCTTTGGTCTTTTCTGTAACTACTTTAGCAATGGTTTCTGCGGTAATATTTTGGCTATTGAGATCGACATCCGCAAAGACTGGATTAGCACCGGCCGTCACAATTGCAGAAGCAGAAGCCAAAAAAGTGCGCGAAGTAGTGATTACTTCATCGCCCTCACCTACGCCAAATGCTTTTAATGCCACATCTAGCGCAAGCGTACCGTTTCCTAGAGCAATCGCATATTCACAACCAGCCCAAGCTGCGAACTCTTTTTCGAACTCTCGACACTCATTGCCTGTCCAGTAGTTCACTTTGTTTGATAACAATACGCTGCTTATTGCATCTGCCTCTTCTTGTGTATAAGAAGGCCAAGGGGAGAATGAAGTATTTAACACGATTATTATTCCTTACGACTAATAGGGCTTGCTGGTATACCAACAACAGTTTGATTATCTGAAACATCCCTGATTACTGTCGAGCCAGCTGCTACAACAGCATTTGAACCTATTTTTACGAGCTGCTTAATATTGGAACCAATCCCAAGCCAGCTTGCTCTACCAACTTGGACTGCTCCTGCGAGATGACTTCCGGGGCTAATATGTACACCATCTGCAATAACGCAATCATGATCAACAGTAGAAGAAGTATTAATAATACAAGCTTTACCAATACGACTAAATGGATTAACTACTGCACCAGCCATCACGACACTACCATCACCAATACAGGCATAACGACTAATTATGGCGTCGGGGTGAACTAAAGGAATACTATTAGCACCTTTATCTAACAATACGCTATATTTAATCAACCTTATTTCGTTGTCCCCAATAGCAACTACAACGTTGGCATAATTTGAAACATTATCAATTAAAGCATCAGTGTCTCCAACGACCTCCCAGCTTTCAATGCAAGATAAGTCAGGCCACCGGTCATCAAAAAAGTGTACTTCCGTAAAGCCATTTAGTTCTGCAATCTCTGCTACAACTTTGCCATGACCACTGGCTCCTAAAATAGCGCAGCTTTTCATGAATGACTACGATCTTGCTTTTGTGATCCCCTAAACGGCTCGATCGTGACGTGCCCTTCAGCAGAGATCCCCTCTTTTATTAGGACTTTTTTTACTGTTAAGAACAGGACCTTAATATCTAGCCAAAAGGTTCGGTTATCAACATACCAAACGTCTAGGTCAAATTTTTCTTCCCAGCTGATCGCATTTCGACCGTTTATTTGAGCCCAGCCAGTCACTCCGGGACGTGCGTCATGGCGCCTTGCTTGCTCCTTTGAATACAGCGGTAAATACTGCATAAGTAAAGGGCGTGGCCCAACCAAGCTCATATCTCCCTTAAGCACATTCCACAATTCAGGGAGCTCATCGAGACTACTATTTCTCAGTTTGTCACCAAAAGACGTCATGCGCTCAGAATCAGGCAATGGGTTGCCATGCTTATCGACCGCATCCTTCATGGTACGAAACTTCACCATTTGAAAAGGTTTTCCATCAAGTCCGGGCCGAGTTTGACGAAACAAAACTGGTGAACCAAGGTTCTTACGAATCTTCCATGCAACAATCCCGATAATTGGAGAAAGTATTAAAAGTGCAAAAAAAGATACTAAAACATCAAATATTCTTTTCACCGAATCTCCTCAAACACAGAAATGAAGCGCTTTACACCTTTTTTCACTGATAATTTTTGATAATAAAAACTCTTTGCATTATTACCCATTTGTTCAAGCTCAAGAGATGTCTTATCAGCAATCCATGTAATCGCATCAGCCAATGAATCAGGGCTGTTAGGCTCACATGTTACACCTGAACCCGACATTTCAATTAAATCAGCGGCATCGCCTTTCACTCCCATAACAATAGGTTTGCCAATTGCTAAGTTGGCTTGGGTACGGGATGGTATTGTAATTCTAAACAACTCTTCATCATTTAGGTGAACAAGTAAAATATCAGATTCATGCAGCAAACTGCCAACTTGAGACATTGGTACTCGAGGCAGAAAATAGACATTATCTACCCCCTTTTTCTGGCTTCTAGCAATTGCATCAGATTTAGCAACGCCATCACCAACAAAAACAATGTTGACTGCTACCTCCTTTTCCATAAGAAGTTCAGCGGCATCCACAATGGCAGGTAAACCTTGTGCAAAGCCTAAATTACCAGCAAAAACCAAATTTAGTTTTCCATTTGAAGGTAGTTTTACTGAACATTCTTCATAATTGTTTAGAGCCGGTTCGTTACACCAATTGAATATGACTTCAACTTTATTTTCGGGCACCCCTTTTAATAGTAACCGTTCTTTAAAGCCCGGTGATAACACAACAATTTTCGATGCTCGCCGATAAACCATATGGCAAAATCTATCGACAATTTTCAACACTTTTTTATTATTTACCATCCCAGTAGCTGCAAGTGTATCCGGCCATAAATCCTGAATATCCACAACAAAAGGAATGCGCTTGAAAAAAGCTAAAAATGCGGCTGAAAGGCTAGTTGTCAATGGAGGATGGTAACTATAAATCACATCGATGTTTCGTGTCTTTATCAATCCAATAATTGAGGAAGACACAGCAAAAGAAACATAATTAAAAATACGTTTTAAAGCTGATGAATCATGACTTGGGTAGAGAGGCACTCTATGAACAACAATTCCATCTAGTATTTCTTTTTGATAAGGCAAGATCTTATAGCCATCATAAACCTTACCACCAGGATAATTTGGAAAGCCTGTAAGCACTTCAACTTCATGCCCCTCATTACGTAGAGCTTGCGCAAATAACAGCCCTTTAAACGTAGGCTCAGGCTCAAACCACTGCGTTAATAATAATATTTTCATTTTGAATTATCATTTTTTTGGCTTACGTCAACTCGGCGTAAGCCAAAATTTTATTAGTAATCTTTCCAAACGACTCGTTTAACATAATCCGCATATGAATGAATAATGCGAACAACTTTATCTGATACGTTAGGCATGCTGTAGTCATACACTTGGCGTAATAAGCGCTCATCACCACTTGGTTGAGTTTCAAGAATTTGCAATGCTTGCATCACACGCTCTACTCCAAGGCCGACCATCATCACAGACGCTTCTTCCATACCTTCTGGGCGCTCATGCGCTTCGCGCATATTCAAAGCTGGGAAGTTCATGATAGACGATTCTTCGTTAATGGTGCCGCTGTCAGAAAGTACCACTTTGGCATTTTTCTGCAACTGGTTGTAGTCATGAAAACCCAATGGCTTTAGCAATTGAATATTCTGGTGAAACTCAAGTCCTTGAGCTTCAATGCGGTTACGAGTACGAGGGTGCGTAGAAACTATAACGGGGAGGTCATAGTGATTTGCAACCGTATTTAACGTCTCTGCTAACTTTGCTAACTGCTTAGGTGAGTCGACATTTTCTTCTCGGTGGGCACTCACAACAAAGAACTCACCTTTCACCAAACCAAGGCGCTGAAGAACGTCTGAGTTATCGATTTGAGGCATGTAGTGGTTCAACACTTCAAACATTGGACTGCCTGTTTTAATAACGCGATCGGCTGGAAGCCCTTCCGCTAACAAGTAATCACGAGCAATCGTGCTGTAAGTAAGGTTAATGTCTGCGGTATGATCGACAATACGACGGTTGGTCTCTTCAGGGACTCGTTGGTCGAAACAGCGATTGCCCGCCTCCATATGAAAGATAGGCACTTTACGACGTTTCGCAGGAATAGCAGAAATGCAAGAGTTGGTATCACCTAGGACCAGCATAGCTTCCGGCTTTATCTCTTCCAGCACTTCATCCACTTTGATGATGACCTGACCAATCGTCTCAGCCGCGTTCTTGCCTGCTGCGTTAAGAAAGTAATCCGGCTTACGGACCCCTAAGTCGTTAAAGAAGACTTCGTTAAGCTCGAAGTCATAGTTCTGCCCGGTGTGCACTAGAATATGCTCACAATGCTCATCCAATTTTGCCAACACACGGGACAGACGAATAATCTCAGGACGCGTGCCAACCACCGACATGACTTTTAATTTCTTCATTTTTGTTTTCTCTTCAAGGTTTACAGTGGGAACACAAAGGTATCTGGTGCTTCTCGGTCAAAAATCTCATTTGCCCAAAGCATAACGATCATCTCTTCATCACCAATGTTCGTGATATCATGTGACCAGCCTGGCACAGTCTCGACGATTTGAGGAGCACTGCCTTCTGTCTCCAGCTCATAGCGCTCCCCATTCCCAATGTGTTCAAACTTAAAGCGAGCTTTACCCTTTAAGACAAGGAACTTTTCATTCTTGCTATGATGATAATGCCCACCTCGAGTTATTCCAGGGTGCGCGGTAAAGAAAGAAAATTGGCCTGCTTGCTTTGTTTTTAGCATCTCGCTAAACACACCACGCTCATCACCATAACTAGGGATGGTATAGCTAAATTGCTCAGGTGACATATAGCTTAAGTAAGTCGAGTACAATGCACGAACTAATCCTGTACCCACATCTTCCGTAACTAAGTTCTCTCGACTCTCTTTAAACGCTCGCAGTAAATCCGCAACCTCACCAACTGTAGTTGGGTACTCCGGTGAAACGGCTTTGGCCCCGCTCGGCTCTGCACCATCAAGTAAAGCAATTAAGCTACGACAAACGTCATCGATATAAACAAGCGTTACCGGAGCTTTAGGGTCGTTGATAATAATATCTAGGCCATTGAGTGTGTTGTAACAGAAAGTGGCAACAAATGAGTTGTAGTTTGGGCGGCACCATTTCCCAAATACGTTAGGAAAACGGTAGATATAAAATAACGCTCCGCTCTCTTGTCCATATAGCTCAACACTCTGCTCTGCAGAGCGTTTGCTCTGTCCATACGCATTGTCTTGAAGAGCTTGAGTGGAAGAGCTCACCACAAGAGGCGTCTTTCGACCACTGGCTTTCAGTTGCTCCACAACAAAATCCGTAAAATCGGCGTTGCCCTCTTGGAATTCCGCTTCTGTTTTTGGGCGATTAACTCCGGCTAAGTGATAAACAAAGTCAGCTTCTGCTAACGCCTGAGTCGTTTGCTCACTTGTGGTATCACGGTCAATTTCAACAAGGTCTTCATAACCATGTTCGCGAAGCATGACACAAAGGTTTTTTCCAATGAAACCTTTTGCTCCTGTTACAACAATCTTCATTTATACGCCCTCTGGTACGACCAAGCTTCCCGACTCGATATCGACAATGAAGTCAAGCTTACGTAACAGCTCAATCATGCTTTCTACATCCAAACGTTTAGTATTGTGAGAGTTATAATCTTCGACAAGGGATAGATCTTTTTCACCCTCTTCATTGTATTTTGAGTAGTTAAGATCTCGATTGTCTGATGGGATGCGGTAATAGTTGCCTTGATCCTCTGCCACAAACATTTCTTCACGACTACATAGTGCCTCGTAGAGTTTTTCACCATGCCGAGTACCGATAACGTTCACTTGATGGCTCGGCTTATCTGTAATCTGTAGCAATGCTTTTACCAAAACATCGATAGTTGCTGCTGGAGCTTTTTGTACAAAAATATCACCGTTAGTGCCATGTTCAAATGCATGAAGTACTAGATCGACCGCGTCGTTCAACGTCATCATAAATCGCGTCATATCCGGATCTGTAACGGTTAACGGTTGACCATTGATAATTTGACGTAAGAAAAGAGGAATCACTGACCCACGTGATGCCATAACATTGCCATAGCGTGTTGCTGATATAACTGTTTTACTAGGATCTACATTACGTGATTTTGCAACAATGATCTTTTCCATCATCGCTTTTGAAATACCCATAGCATTGATAGGATAAACAGCTTTGTCTGTACTTAAACAGACCACTCGCTTCACTTCATTTTGAATAGCCGCCTCTAGCACATTTTCTGTACCTAAAACGTTAGTTTTTACCGCTTCCATAGGATGAAATTCACAAGAGGGTACTTGCTTAAGTGCTGCTGCGTGATAAATATAGTCGACACCACGCGTTGCATTTAAAATACTCTGGTAATCACGGACATCACCGATATAGAACTTGAGTTTATCACTATTATATTTTTTACGCATATCATCTTGTTTTTTTTCATCACGAGAAAATATACGAATTTCTTTAATATCTGTTCCCAAAAAACGGTCTAATATTGCATTACCAAAGGAACCCGTCCCCCCTGTAATTAATAACACTTGATCCTTGAACATATAAATCACCTAACCTTAATAATCTCAAACATTTCGCATACGCGAATAATAATTGTGGAATAATATAAAAAACATTGTGAACATGAAAGCATTAGGCCCTAACAACAACCCTTTGGTATTTAATATGACAACTATAGACAAAAGTATCACTACTGAAAATAAACTAGTAGAAACACGGACAATCAAGATAGTTATGAATATAAGAAAAAGAAACAAAAGAACCCCTCCCCCTATATTCGCCATTATCACCCAACCAATATCTGACCGATATATGTCTTGACCATGAAATACGTACCTAAAAGGTCCAAAAATATAATCTGATAAAAAATCACCAAGAAAAAAGACATGATCACCAAGTAACGCGCCAATTGTTTGCATTCCTAAGCCATCTAACTCTGCCCCTAACCTTGGAACGTAAGCAGCAAGAACGAAGAAAAGTGAAAGAACCGAAAGAGTTAATATTATAACTTTATTTAAAAAAGAAGTCTTCCCATTTACCAAACCAATAAGCAAGGCGAGTAGAACTAAATTAGAATTAAATAACTGGGTAACAAGTATTATGCCTTTAAATAATAGATTTCTATAGTAGGTCATAACAATAAAAACCATCATAAATGGTGTTGTAAAATTAATTTCATTTGATAAACCAAACCCTCTTGAACCTATATTATAATCACGTAAATTGACAGAGTTAGGTGAACCAATAAAGGAATACAACATAACCTTAACATCCGGATAGACAAATGTCAGAAACCAAAAAATAGTTTGAATTAAAAATCCACCAGAAATTACATAAATAAACTTTCGCTCATCACCTTTAATAAAAAAGCAATTTATAAAGAAAGCAGGAAATACACTTAATAGAAATAGACTAATTATACGAACAGAAAATGCCGCATTGGGAGATATTACTATTATCCCAGAGAATATATCTATACAAAAAACCCACAAGAACATTGCTATTGATGAAAATAATAATTTATACCCTATCGCAGTTTTAAATTGATTTCTTATTTCAGAGTTAATCAGTAAGGCAGCAATGGCTGACAATGAAAAAAATAGCGATAAATAAAAACTGCTACTAACAATAGTTATTCGATAGAATGAAATAAAAAAAATCAAAACAGCCAAATAATTCAACATTATTTTAATACTTTTTGATATAGATATTTGAAATATGGAACAAAAAAAACATATGTTAATATGTACCTTAATGTTCTTAGAGGGTGTAGTCGGTGATGATTTTTCACAATAAACTGTCGCTTCCCTCTCATTTGCTTCTTCCAGTTTGTAGTAATCCTTTCTTCTTCGTGTTCAACAACCAGTATTTTTATATCACCATAATAAGTTCCATCAGTCAGATACGACATTCTCAAAAAAAGATCAGTATCTTGACCTGCTACTAACTCTTTATCCCAACCACCAGATTTTATGTATATTTCTTTTGAAAAAACACAACATGACGTGTTGAAATTTTGCCCATACCGACGTAATTTATATTTTAAATTTTCAACTACAGGACGATTTTCCACTCCGTTATATATAGATGGAAAAACAACCATAGATGGTTTTTCTTTTTGAAGATACTGAAGAAAGCCGGAAAAAGACGAAACAGAAATCTGGTCATCATCATCCAAAAACCAAATATAAGAATAGACACCTCCAAGCTCTGCACCTAAAACTCGGGCACCGGCTCCGCCGGTATTACTTTCATTGAATACTATTCTATATTTATCAAGGTGCGATACTGAACTTCCAAACTCAGCTAATTTTTTCTTATCTAAACTTCTACTATTATCATCTACTATTACGATTTCAAACCTTCCATTAAGATTCATAAATGATTGCGCTAAGTCTATAACGCGATCTGCACGATTATATGTAGGAATAACAATTCTTAACATTTCACTTCATCTTCTATTTTAACTACAAAATACTACGGATTTTATTTACAGAAAAGTCCCATGAGTGCTCTTTCAAGAAAACTTTTGCGTTACTTTTATCCCAATCATTTAGTGAGCTTAGGCTCTCGAAGATATTAGTCATATTTGAATCTACTGTTGCTCCTAGAGCATATTCTTTAACAGCCTTACCAATAAATCCGAAGTCTAAAGCAAGCGTAGGCTTTTGGTTAGTTGCAGCCTCATAGATAGAATAACTAACTGATTGATCATCAAGGCCTCTCCAATAAAAATCTATATATTTAGACACTTCTGAAGCATTATAATCAACAAATTCATCAATTAGAGTTATATTTTCTTGTTTATCTAATTCAATCCTTAACTCATTTTTTCCGCTTAAATAATCCTTAAGATTACCAACCAGAACTATGTGCAAATTAAAGCCAATACTCTTAGCAGCTTCTACTAGTTTCGGAGCATAATTTATATGAACATATTTTTCACCTGAGTTTGTTGGACAAAATCCAATCAGATCTGGTTTAAACCTCTTATTAGTCAAATCATTTATTTTATCAATTAATTTAGAATTATCTAATTCTTTTATATTCCTAAAATTATTATTTCTAACACCAAAATTTATATAGTCTATTTTATACTCAGATCTTGGAAAGTGCTTTATCGCATATGGCACTAAAAGTCTATCCATTACATAAATTCTATAGCTATACTTCTCTAAAAAATACCTAATATACTTAGTTAACAAAGGATAATTTTCATTCGTTTCCTTATTTATATTGTGGCAAAACCAGATTAATTTTATTCTGAATATTCTTACTATAAGTATTGTTAATAACCTAGATAAAAAAAGGATAAGACTATACGAAAATTTTTTATTATCATTCATATATCTTAAGATGACCGCATCAGGTTTTTTTAAACTAAGTATTAAAAATGTTAAGTAAAACGGAAAAAAAACAAAGTGATAAGGACAGGTGATAAATGTCACTCCATATTTTTCACCACATTCTTTCAAACACACTGTTTTATCATCTGGATCAGATATCAATATATTTTTATTCATATCTAATAAGCCTTACTCGGTATAATTTTTGCCGGAACACCTACTACAACACTATTACTTGGAATATTTTTATTAACTACGGAGTTGGCACCAATCACACAATTTTTACCTATCTCGATATCTCCAACTAAAACTGCCCCTGCGTAGATTACAGTATTATCTCCAATCACCGGGTAGTCTTCACCATTTTTCCTACCTATAGTTACATTTTGAAAAATGGTAATATTCTTACCTAGGGTTGCCCCCATTCCTATTACTATTCCTGTAGGATGTCGTAGCGTTAACGTCTCATCGAAATCTGTTTTATGTCCAATGAAAACTCCATATTTGCGTTGTAACCTTCTCGTTACTATTAAAGAAATGTATACTAAGTTCCTTTTCCGACATAAGCAAATTAGTTTTAGATATAAAGCCACACGATTATCTGCTGTAGAAAAAACAAAATTAAAGATAATCTTAATAAAATTAGTCATACTACCTCATTTTTTGACAATATATAGAGAACTAATAATGACGCCGAAAGATAAAACATTGACAAATATGTACTCAATACAATTACAAATATATCACTATTTAGTTCAAGCACTTTCACCAAAAAAAATATAACAATAAGCCCAAAAACTCTAATCGAATGTAATATTAAAAAGTTAACTTGAGAACCCAAAATGTTAATAACTTCCATTAATGGTGCAGAAGTAAATTGAAATAGCATAAATGGAGATAACATAACAGCATACCGGCCAGCCAAACTCCACTGCTCACCAAAAACGAGAATAAATAATGGCTCTATTAACAACATAGCAATGAGGGCAACTGGCAAAGAAAACATTAACAATCTTTTTTGTAAGAAGTGTGTCATTTCTTTTATTTTAGATAGATTGTTTTTCCCTAGACTTGCTATTTCCCCATAGAAAACCCTTGCAATAGCTTTACCAATTAGACCAGCAGGAACTGACAATACCATAATTGCTAAACTTAATTGTCCAGTAATTTCTTTATTATATAGATTAGCAGCCATTATAATGGGAGCTTGAATAGACATAATCATCAATAGCTGAGATGGAAATCTAAACAGAAAAAACTCTTTATAATACTTTAATATGAAAATTTGTTGCTTGCTTGAAATTTTTGAAAAATTAAATCTAAGAGTTTTAAAAAAACCAGATGCGAATGTTAAAATACCAGAAACTTGTCCAGAGATAAACCCGAAAATTAATCCTTCTGGACGAAGAAATAGTAACCCAAGTCCAATCTTTGCTAAGTTACCAATGATAGCTTCGCTCAGGCTTGAATAAGAAATAGTTCTATAATTTCTTTTCCTGGTTGCCCACAAAGTCAAACATTCATACAAAGCTAAAAGTGAGGCACCAATAATTATTAACCACCATTGATAATTTAATAACTCTAGCGAAAATAGCTTGAGAATATTATCTTTGAAAAACAAAAACAATATGAAAATTATGATACTATTGAATAAAATAAGCTTTAAGGAAGCATAAAGTAAGTTAAAGGCCATCGCATCTTTTTTTGGTAAAGGTATTGCTTGTACATACCTAAATGTCATTATTTGCGAGAGAGCTGTCACCAAAGAAATATATAATGCTAATACTCCATACTCTTCAGGGGTATAAATTCGCGTAAGAACCGGTATACTGGCAAAACCGATAATTCTCGCAGTACCCGTACCTAACAGTATACTCATAACCCCTTTTAAAATATGGGAAAATTCACCAGAAACTAGCGTTCTAATTTTGGTTTTAATCTTACTCAAGTATCATCACCTCAATCGTTTATCCTAAGCCATTCATTAATAATGCGGATTATTTTTGTCGACAAGAGAAACGAATCAGTACCGATACTGTACCAAACATCCCACCAAGCAATATACCTAGTACACAAATCAGTGCGCGTTTTGGCCCATCTTTCAACTCTGGTACCACTGCAGGGTCTACTACCTTGAAGATAAATTCTTCTTGTACTTCTGCAAGCATTAAGCTTTTGGTTTGCTCTTCAATCAGCTTATAAAACGTGCTTTGCATGTCAGCAACAGCGGTTTTTTGTAGCTGAGTGTTTAGGTAAGCTAGGTTCTGTGAAGTTTCTGCAATTGTGCGTTCACGCATCACTTTGTTGATGTCTTCAATTAACCAATTGACCCATTGCTGAGCAATATAAGGTGAGTAGCTTTTGACTGATAGCGTGTATAAGCCGCTCTCTTTGTCTTGGCTAACGCTCAACACTTCTTTATTGAATACTTGAAAAGCTTCTTGCGCTGTTGGTGTTGCACCACGCAGACCATTAGGTTCACGCAGCCATTCACCTGTGTTTGGGTTATAAAGCTCTTCATCTAAGATGAGTTTATTATCTGCTAAATCCCAATCCTTGGCTGCCATTAGTGGTACAAGCAAATCATGTTTGTTAATGAATGCTTCAACAAACTGGCGAGACTTCATTACCTGAACGGCTAAATCGGTTTGAGAAGACTCACCAGCACCAAGGTTAACGCCTGCTAGCGCCGCTAGTCCGCCAAGTTGACCTGCCATTTTTGAAAGGCCACCGCCACCTGAACTTTCAGCAGGAGCAAGCAACGCATCTGATTTGTAGATGTTTGGCAGGCTTAGTGCGTAAAGTACCGCGCCGACTGCAAAGACAAATGTGGTTGCTATGATGATCCACTTACCTTTCCACAATGCGCCGAACAGTTCGCGCAAGTCGATTTCATCGTCACCATGGTGTGAGTTGGGCGGATATGGTAGGTAATTTGGGTTGGATTCTTTTTGTGGTTCCATTGGTCTTTAATCCTAAGCTCTGAGGTTCGTTATATTGGACTCAGAGATTGGTGAAGTTTGATAGATTGTTCTCCGACTTTCAAAACATAACCGCGCTGTGACAAGATTCCTAGTCTCGCTTCGGCTCGCTGGAATGACGGGCTACGGCTGAATAATGCCACTATTGGTGTTCAGAGTAGTATTTGCCGTTTTGATTAATAATATTCATAAAATTGAGCTTATGTAACTTCAATCGTTACATAAGCTCTTACTATGATTGTATTTCTAATCTTGTTTTAAGCTGATTGGAATGACCTTATCGTTCCTTACTTCAACGCATTGATCGCTACACCAGTTTGGTAAAGGATCTGCGTTACTGCAGTCCAGGTGCTCAATGCGTCACGGTAGTCAGTATCTATTGGTACAACAATGGTGTCGCCCGCTTTTAGCTCTTCATGATTGTTACCGAACCAGTAACCTGACGTTGGTTTGTATACTGAACCATCTGCGCGCACAACGAAGATACGATCTTCATCTGCTTGTTTTTTCGCACCGCCGGCTTTGTTCAAGTAATCATCCACATCTAGCTTGTTATCGAGTAGATATGTGATAGGAACTTGAACTTCGCCCATGATCGACACCGTGTTTCGGAAGGTCGGTACAAATAGGAAGTCACCATCTTCTAACATAAAGTCCGCAGAACGCTCGTCTTTGAGGATACGATTAAGCTGTACTACCATACGACCAAGAGCTTTGCTACGACTTGCCTCTTCAACAAACTTCAGTGTTTTGTCCGGATCTGAGATTACTGAACCCATATTACTATCAGCACGGAAGGTTTTCTTCGCTGTTTCTGCTCGCATATCTGCAGCGTATTGGTTTAGTAATTTTTGCTCTTGAAGGCGCAGAGCCTCACGCGTAAAGATAGCACCTTTCGGATGAGCAAATTCGGTTAGCCCCCCAGCACGTTCAAGTAATTCACCTAATGTTTCACCTTGGCGAACTGTATATGTACCAGGGAAGCGAACCTCACCTTGCAGTGTTACTGTGCTTTGTACCTTTACATCTGGTTTTTGCAGAATATTGAGCCTATCTCTACCCGCAATAAGCACATCACTGTTTACGTCACCTTGAATCGCTTTACGTAAGTCAATTCGCTCGATATCGATAGAAGCTCTTTCGTCAGAACTTCGAATAACTGTACGGGCAAGCTCTGCGTTAATTGTGAATGCGCCGTAGGTCAAACCGCCCGCAGCCTCAATCAAATCAGAAACTTTCATACGAGGTGTGATTGGGTATCGGCCTGGGTATTTTACTTCACCCGTTATTTCCGCAATCTGTGGAGCAAGCCCTAAACGTGATTGCTGTTGTAACTTAAGCAATACTGGAGCAAGCAACGTAGCTCGCGTATTTTGTTTCAGTTCTTTCAGTTGTTCTGCTGTAACAGGCTTTCCTTGCCACATCATTCGAACATCTTTGCCCGTAACATTGCTTGATGAGATTTCAAGATTTTGCTCTTTCTCTTCTTCTTGGGCTTGCTGTTGTGCTTGCTGTTGTGCTTGCTCTAAGCTTTTCGCCTTATCGTCGGTTTCAAGCAGTGAATCAACACTCTTATTACTCAAACGATTAAATACTAAAACTCGATCTCGCGAGTTTAGCTTCAAGTTGTCAGTGCTAGTTGGAGAAAGAATCGCGTTAGCAAGGTTAACTTGGTAAACCTCGATATCGCGTTGTGGATTAATTTCACGTACAACGACAGCGTAGTTGATATCGGCTGTAGAATTGAAAGATGTATCAACCGATTGGAATAAATCTGCAATTCGCAGACCACTCTTCCACTCAATAAAGCCCGGATGGCGCACATCGCCTTCAATTTGCACATAACGGGTTAGGTCTTCACTCTTCTTCAGTACATTAACAGCATCACCATCTTTGACTTTGGTCTGCTGATCGTGTGACTGACTAAAGTTCAGCGTTAATGCATCGCGCGCACCTTTCGCTGCGTAACGTTTGACTTCAATTTGATCGCTATAAGCGTTAGCAGTAAAGCCCCCTGCCATTTGAATCGCTTGCTTATAGGTTTCACCTGGTTTGATTTCGTAGATTGCGGGACGGTTTACTTCACCATCAATCGAAATCGTGTTACCCAATGCACCGATGAAGACCACATCACCTGGTAATAAGCGGATATCATTGCGAGCATCACCTTTAAGTAACAGATCGTACATATCCAGTTTACGAATTACCTGACCATTACGCTTAAGTTGCACGTTACGCAGGGCACCACTCTCACTAAAGCCACCACTGTAGTAAATCGCTTGAGAGATTGTGGTTAGTGCACTAACTGTGTAAGCCCCTGGTTTGTACGCATCACCCATAACAAAAACTTGCATGGTGCGCATTTCACCTAACGAAATGTCGCTGCGCACACCAATCATTTGCTCTTTTACTCGCTGGTTTAGAGAATCACGCACATCAGAGAATGTCATGCCGGCCACTTGAACAGGACCAAGGGAAGGGAAGTTGATGATGCCTGCACGATTAACACGAAGACGATGCGTTGTGTTTTCTTTACCAAAAAGTTGGATAACGATTTCATCACCAGCTCCTACCGTGTAGTCAGCCGGAACAGGTACGTCACTGATTGGTGCAAATGTCGTAGGTGAACCCGCAAATAAATCTAGACCAAAGCGCTTTAGACCTTGCTCACCTTTTTCTGAGTCTTCTGAGTCGTTAGCTTTTGCCTCAACAGTACTACTAGCAGCCGGGCGTTGCTCAATCACTTGAGGGTTTTGATAACTACTTGGCTGAGAAGAAGCGCCGGAAGGAATAGAGATACCATACTTACTCGCCAATGCTTGTTGCTGGTCAGCTGGCAAGTTCTGAAACATTTGAATTTGTTCTGGGGTTGGAGTCTGCGCATTAGTAAGCGGCGCAAATAGGCTTGCTAGAATGCAAGCACCTATCGAGAAATATCCTTTGAGCATGATAATTCGCTATTTAAAGTCAGGAGTTAAAAATCCTAGCCACAAAACTAGGCGCTAGGTCTTTAATTAAAATCGGTGTTGAAAGCCAAGAGTAAGTGCGTTCAAGCGTGCCTGGTCTTCAGATGTGCTATCAACAAACTCAAAAACAACTGCATTCTGCTTGTCCAAAGCATAATGCATACCTAAGCCAAAGCTAAAGCCTTGGTCTTTATTAGGGCCTACATTTTGTTGGTCGATCTGGACACTAGAATAACCGGCAAGTCCGTAAAGTGCTACACGCTCGGAGACAGGCATATTCAACTTAATAAAACCACTCGCAAGACTATCTAGTGCAAGTCCGCTATCTCGTTGTACAGAAGTTCCGTAACGTGCTTCAAAAGCGAGGTAATCATTGAAGAAGTAACCAGCTTGCGCTTGAAGAAGGAAAGGGTTTCCCTCGGTTACTGGAGAAGAGGAATGATGAAATTCAGCGTTAGAGTAACTTACTAACGCACCAGCATAAAAATCTGCTGAGGCAGAAAATGAGCACAAGCCTAAGCTGATTGCACTCAACGCCCCTAGCCATGGTCGTTTATTAATCACGTAAGTGTTCCTTGGGTGTCGACTGACCGCTGCACATTATGAACGACGCGCGCAGTGAATGTCTGTTAACTTTTGTCAATTTCGCTTGTGCGTTTACACGCTACCGCCCGGCGGCATTACGCGTTAGCCACTGTTCGCTGATTCCCGATTCATTCGGTTTATTGATATAAATATTCTTTTTAAGCCTCACTTTTGCGACTAACCGTTCAAAAAAAACAATCTTTTATAAACGCAACACAAAAGCTGGCAAATTATGCATGTATTAGCGCAAAACGGCAAGGGGGCAAAAACGTCTCAGATTTCCGTTTATGGTTCGTAAATTCTCACAAATGAGAAAAACACTGGCTGCCAGCCTCTTAAAACAGAACACCATTACGGATGCATTGAGTAAAAAATGTGAACGTTTGCGTAAATTCAGAGGTGACCGGAAATAACGCAGTCGAAGACGCATTTTGATTCAGTACAAATATCAAACCTAAGCAGCTCTCTCTTCTCAATTCTCAATTCTCAGTCTTGCAACAATTTTTCTTTAACGTTAGGCAAATTCACATAGGAAACTGTTTACATGCTGATTGTTTTTTAACTAAAATGAACGATGGTATGTTCTAAACAGACCAAACATCGATGTTTTAAAATCTGAAATACAAGGATTAATAATGAAGAACACAGCTCTAGCTATTCTTATGGCTCTAAGCGCATCAACTGCATTTGCAGCTGAAGAAGCAGGTTCTGCTGGTGCAGCATCTGCGTCTGCAACTGGTACAACTGCAGTAGCGGTAGGTGCAGCAGCAGCAGTAACTGTAGTAGCGGTTGCAGCGTCAGACAGCGATTCAACGTCTACTTCTACTTCTACTTCTACTTCTACTTCAGTAACTAAATAATTTTTTAGTTTTGTAGATATTGAAACAATCGCCCTGATCTATTCAGGGCGATTTTATTTGTAATGAGGGAATGATGAACACTCTTCTATCGCAAAAATGGATGCGCTTACTTATTGTCCTACCATTACTGAGCTCAATCTTTGGCTGTACACAAAAATTCAATGACGTATCCGCTACCGTCCAAGAAGCTTATGGTAACTACATCGATGTTGAACTAACGCCAGAAGAAATTGAAGCAGTTCCTTATGCCAGTGCTTACTTAAAAATTGGTAACCAAAAACAGGTTTTTGTAGTGTTAGCTTTCGCCGAACCAAATCCATTAACCGGCAATACACAACTAAAGTGGGTCAGTGCAGACAAAGCAATGGTAGTAACAGAGAACGGACATATTGTTAAAACCATTGGTTTACAAACCACCAATCTAGCGGGTATTTATGGCAACGTTCCTGCCTACTCAGCGCTCTCTGTGCAATATTCTCTTTCTTACGATTGGGCTGACAAATACCGTTATGGGTTCCCGGCTAAAGTCCAACGTTCTCGTCAAGGTAAAGAAACCGTCATAACCCCTATTTCATCTACCTCTACTGATGTTTATACCGAGGTTGTAACGTTTACCAGCTTAGAAAAAAGTGTAGAGAACCAATACTGGGTAAACGGTAAAGGTGAAGTAGTGAAAACACGTCAACACTTAGGTCCAAACATGGTGCCTGTTGAATTGACGATTCTGAAAGGGTACAGCAAATCATGAATAAGCGACTGCTATCTTTATTAAACCTAAGTTTAACGGCAACGATTCTGGCGACACCGACTACCGTTCAAGCTCAAAATCACACCTCACCACCGCTCAATATAGAACTTGTCGGAACGGGCAAAGCATTGCAATTCCAACACGCGGCACGTTTAGAGAGCGTACTTAAGCATGCACAAGAACAACAAATCGCCCTGCAATACCCTTTAGCTGTGACTCTATTTGATAATTCCGAATCAGCAGTGCAAAGAAGTACTGCCTTAAAGAACTCGGTGTTAAACCAAATGATTCAACATAATTTAGTTGCGCACCCATTTTATAAGTTTATCCAGCATAGCCAGTTTGCACCTCGCGTGCTGTCGGCCATTGATGTTGATCACATCCGTCTGGGTAAATTTGATAACCCTCTTTTACAAGGTCAACTTGCGTTAAGTGCACCAAAACGTGAAGAAAAAGTGTTGTATGTAGGTAACTTGGAAAAAGTTTACGCAGTAGAAAACCAAACGGGTATCGCTCTGCATGAACAGGTCGATAATCTACGTTCAGGTGATATTGGTGAGCTCGCCTATCCGCCAATTCTAATTTACCCGGATGGCAAGGTTATTCATCCTCACCATGGCAGTTGGTTAACCACTCAATATTACTTGCCGCCACTTACCATTGTGTATATCCCATTTGATGAGTTCGAAAAATCACAAATGGATAAAGACATTGTCGCTCTGCTTGCACAACGTAAACCAACCTCATCGAAGAACTAGACATGAACCTGATCAGAACCAGTTTATCCCTTTCTTTAATGGGTCCAGCGTTGGTGTGGGCTCAAGACATACCTTTTGAAGTGCCGCCATTGCAACCATCACAAATGGACTTTGGTGGTGTCGGCTTAATGCAGATGCCAACAGGTCGTATGGCGCCTGAAGGCGAGTTTAACTTTGCTGTTACTGGCAGCGATGAGTACCTTTTCTATAACGTCACACTGCAAGTCATGCCCTGGTTAGAAACGACGATTCGCTACACCATGGTGAATGATCTTTTCTATAGTAGCGATCCAAGCTTCTCAGGTGATACCAAATACACTGACAAAGGCATCGATTTTAAAGTTCGACTTTTGCAAGAGTCAGAGTACTTGCCTGAGCTTTCTGTGGGTGTGCGTGACTTTGCAGGTACCGGTCTTTTTGATGGTGAGTTTGTTGCTGCGACAAAGCGTTACTCTAACCCAAACCTTGGTACCTTTGATTTCACTTTAGGTATGGGCTGGGGCTACTTAGGTACGCGCGACAACATCAGCAACCCAGCTTGTAAGCTGTCCGATAGTTTCTGTGAACGCCCTTCAGACTTTAAAGGTAATGGCGGTAGTGTTGATTTTGAACGCTGGTTCAAAGGTCCTGCTGCACTCTTTGGTGGTGTCGAGTATCAAACTTTACATGCACCACTGCGATTTAAGCTTGAATACGACAGCAACGATTACAGCGAAGATTTCCCAGTGGTACGTGGTGGTGTAGACATGACACCTCATACGCCTTGGAACTTTGGTGTTCTATATCGTTTAGGACACATGGCAGATTTGCGCTTGAGCTACGAGCGCGGAGATACGTTAGTTGCTGGCGTTAGTCTTTACACTAACTTCAATGATATGCCATCTTTCTGGCGTGATACACCAACACCAGAAGTTGAAGACAAGCAACCAGAACAACTGTCTGATGTAGATTGGGAACGTGTTACCGAGGAGCTGGATAAAATTGCTGGCTACCAAAATACCCAACTCTATGTTGAAGATAATACCGTTTCGGTTGTTGGCGAGCAGAAAAAGTATCGTGATCGCAAAGAAGCTCATGAAAAAGCGGCGGCGGTCCTTTATAACGAAATGCCAGACAACATTGATACCTTTACTATCAATGAACGCAGTCGTGGTCTGATCGGCGATCAAACGGTTATCTCCAAAGAGAAATACCGTGACTTTGCAGAAGTTAACTACATCAATCCAAATATCGAAGATGCAACATCAACCTCGAGCGATAAACCGCAAGGTAAACCTGCTTACGATGGTTTTGAGCGCTTTGATTGGGGCTTCTCACCAAAACTGGCTCAGACCTTGGGCAACCCAGAAGAGTTCTATCTGTTCAGTGTCGGTTTAAGTGGTAGCGCGTCTTACTGGCTGACAGATAACCTAGAAATTGGTGGCTCGCTATACTGGGATTGGTACAACAACTACGACAAGTTTAACTACGTCACCCCACCAGACGGCACTTCGATTCCTCGTGTACGTACCATGTTCCGTGCTTATCAAAATGAACACGCGGTAACCATGTCCAACCTACAGTTAACTTGGTTCCAAGAGTATTCAGATACCATGGACCAGCAATTCTACGCGGGCTATCTGGAGAGCATGTTTGCCGGAGTCGGTACCGAGTTTCTTTACCGACCACAAGGAGCTAACTGGGCGATTGGCGCTGACGTCAACTTAATTTCTCAACGTGATCCACAAAGTTACTTCGGTGTTTACGATGAGAAATGGCAAAATGTGCCAGAATATGGACGTCCGTTCCAAGTTGTAGATAAAGGCTTTACTGGTTTTGTGTCGGGTTATTACTACCCTCAATGGGATTTCCTACAAGATTTGATGATTCAAGTTGATGTTGGTCAGTTCCTAGCGGGTGATATCGGTACACAAGTGAATGTATCTAAACAGTTCAAGAGTGGTGTCATTGCAGGTGCATTCGCATCAATCAGTGATTTGTCGGCTGACGAATTCGGTGAAGGTAGCTTTACTAAAGGCTTCTACATTTCGATTCCATTCGACATCATGACCGTTAAGCCAAGCAACAACCGTGCGTTCTTTAGCTGGCAACCATTGACTCGCGATGGTGGTCAGAAGCTAGGTCGTAAGTACAGCTTGATTGAGCTGACGGATGAGCGTAATCCTTGGTATCAACGCCCAAATACGTCAAACGCTAAATAACAGCCTACTTGAGGGAGCTTCGGCTCCCTTTTGTTTATTCCTCCCCCAAGTGCTCTATACCTTTCCTTTTCCTTCCAATAGCGCTAATTTCTGTTTCTTGCTAGAATTCCTGAGAAAATTTTAATCTATGGTGGAAGTCTTATGATCATCGTAACTGGTGGTGCTGGCATGATCGGCAGCAACATTGTTAAAGCACTGAACGAAGCAGGTATTAACGATATTCTGGTTGTCGACAACCTAAAAAATGGCAAGAAGTTTAAAAACTTAGTTGATCTTGATATCACAGATTACATGGATCGCGATGACTTCCTTACTCAAATCATGGCAGGTGACGACTTCGGTCCTATCGAAGCCATCTTCCATGAGGGTGCTTGCTCTGCAACGACTGAGTGGGATGGTAAGTACATGATGCTTAACAATTACGAGTACTCTAAAGAGCTGCTTCATTACTGTTTAGATCGCGAGATTCCATTCCTATACGCCTCTTCCGCAGCCACTTACGGCGATACCGATACTTTCGTTGAAGAACGCGAATACGAAGGCGCACTGAATGTATACGGTTACTCGAAACAGCAGTTTGATAACTACGTTCGTCGCCTATGGCAAGACGCTGAAGAACATGGTGAGACCCTTTCTCAAATCACCGGCTTCCGCTACTTCAATGTATATGGCCCACGTGAAGACCACAAAGGTAGCATGGCTTCAGTTGCGTTCCACCTAAACAACCAACTTAACGCAGGTGAAAATCCTAAATTGTTCGCGGGCAGCGAATCATTCAAACGCGACTTCGTTTACGTTGGTGATGTATGCAAAGTAAACCTGTGGTTCTTAGAAAACGGCGTATCAGGCATTTTTAACTGTGGTACTGGCCGTGCTGAATCTTTTGAAGAGGTAGCAAAAGCAGTTATCAAGCATCATGGCAAAGGCCAAATTGAAACCATCCCATTCCCTGAGCACCTAAAAGGCGCTTACCAAGAATTCACACAAGCGGATCTGACCAAACTGCGCACCGCAGGTTGTGATGTTAAATTCAAGACAGTTGCAGAAGGCGTTGCCGAATACTTAACTATCCAAAACAGTTAAGCACCACAAGGTGGTAGAACCATAACCTACCACCTTTACTCAAGTGCAATTGCCTGTATCATTCCTAACTATCTTTTTCTCATTTAAACCACTTCGCCCGTACACGAATAGGTAACTAGACACGCCATGACCATAAAACGTGATGACTTCGATCCTAAAGCATATAACCCTGAGTTTAAGCGCCACTTTCTGTCGCCTAAGTACTGGGGCACGTGGTTAGGTGTTATCTTATTTTTACCATTATCATTAATGCCACTGGGTTTACAAAAGTGGTTGGCGAAAATCATAGCCAAAAAACTGTCTAAATCCCACAAAGGTCCAGCTCATCGAGCGAGGGTTAACTTTGAGCTGTGTTTTCCGGAAAAGTCGTTCCAAGAACGTGAGGTTTTGATAGAAAAAACGCTCTACACAGCGGCCATGTTCTTTTTTCGCTTCGGGTTACTAAGTTTACGCTCACCAAAATGGCTTCAGAACCGTTGCCAAATTCGCGGCCTAGACATTTTACGACAGCACATTGACAACAAAGAAAATGTGATTTTAATGGTTCCCCACTCTTGGGCAATTGATGTTCCTGCTATTTTGCTGGCTTCAATGGGGATGCCGGTTTCTGCAATGGCGAAGAAACAAAAGAATGATGTTGGTGACTGGCTGATGCAAAAGCAAAGAGTTCAATATGGTGGTCGTGTTTATGAACGCTCAGGTGGCATTAAGCCTTTTCTGAAATCCATTCGAGATGGCTATGTAGGGTATTATCTACCCGATCAAGATCACGGCCCAGAGCATAGTGTGTTTGTAGATTTTTTTGCAACACGTAAAGCAACGCTACCTGGTTTAGGCAAAATTGCAAAACTATCACGCTCAAAAGTACTGCCTCTATTTGCGTCGATGAACACTGAAGATGGTACGTTTGATATTGAGATTTTACCGGCGTTTGAGTTGGATAAAGGCGAAGAGCAAGACGCTCGTACCTGTAATGAAGCCATTGAATATTTTGTCAGAGATAAACCAGAACAATATATGTGGGTACTGCAGTTACTGCACTCTCAAGAAGACGGCAATAACTATTACAACCTGTTCAAACCGAGATACAACACTGACTGGCAAATAAGCAAATGAAAAAAATCTTAATTATTGGCCCTTCTTGGGTTGGCGATATGGTAATGTCGCAATCGTTATATGTCGTATTAAAGCAACGCCATCTAGATAGCCAAATTGACGTGATCGCTCCAGGATGGTGTAAACCGATTCTTGAGCGTATGCCAGAAATCCACCAAGCGATTGAAATGCCTATCGGTCATGGTGAGTTTAACTTATTAGGCCGCAGGGAAATTGGTAAATCATTACGTGAAAAGCAATATGACCACGCCTATATCTTGCCTAAATCAGCGAAATCAGCACTGATCCCATGGTTTGCCAACATTCCTCTCCGTACTGGCTGGAAAGGAGAAATGCGCTATGGTTTATTGAATGACTTACGCCCTAACATGAAGTCTTTTCAGTACATGGTAGAGCGCTATGTAGCGTTAGCTTATCCAAAAGCAGAAATGGTGGATTCTAACTCTCTTGGCGGGCTTGAAACCTTACCTCGCCCACGCCTTGCAATCAACGAAGCAGAGCAACAAGCCACGATCAAAAAGTTCAACTTAACGCAAGACCAACCAATCATTGGACTGTGCCCAGGAGCAGAGTTTGGTCCCGCCAAAAAATGGCCCGAAACACACTACGCTGAAGTTGCGACGCAAATGGCTCGATCTGGGCATCAAATTTGGTTGTTTGGTTCTCAAAAAGACTTAGAGACTTGTAACAATATCCGCGCACTTGTTCCGACGCAATTCCATGAGGACATTCACGTTCTAGCAGGCCAAACCAGCTTAATTGAAGCGGTCGACCTACTTGCGGCATGTAAGACTGTTGTCGCGAATGACTCCGGCTTAATGCATGTGGCGGCTGCAGTTGGTTGTAATGTTGTTGCCGTATATGGTTCAACATCACCGAAGTACACCCCCCCACTCGCAGAAAAAGTGGAGATTGTTCATACCGATATTGATTGTCGCCCTTGTTTCCAGCGTGAATGTCAGTACAAACACCTTAAGTGCTTGACAGAACTTTCGCCTAAGCAAGTGCTAGATAGTATCCAAAAACTTGACGCCATTACGATAAGCTCATGTTAGTTCGTATTGTTTATACCTTACTACTCGCCCTAGCGTCACCGCTGCTTTTATTTGGTTTGTACAAGAGCAAACCAAATAAGCCTAAGTTCGGCTCTCGCTGGAAAGAGCACTTTGGCATAACCCCCAAGCTAAAAAGTAACGACAAACCTATTTGGATACATGCCGTATCTGTTGGTGAAAGCATAGCAGCGACACCTTTAATCAAAGCCCTTAAGGAACAAAACCCCGAGCAATCTATTCTAGTTACTACAACAACAAGTACCGGAGCTGAACAGATTGCTAAGTTGGGTGATTTAGTTGAACACCGCTATATGCCAATTGACTTTGGTTTTGCTATCAAAGGTTTTCTTAAAGCAGTACAACCAAAACAAATGTTGATCATCGAGACTGAGCTGTGGCCAAACACGCTTCACAATGTTTATAAAGCGGGTATCCCTATAACAGTCGTGAATGCGCGCCTATCTGAAAAATCGTGTCAGAACTACGCCAAAATACAGCGGCTTTTTAACCAGCTTCATCCATGCCTAACTCAAGTACTCTGCCAAACGGATTCAGATGCAGAGCGCTTCGAACGCTTAGGCGTTGAGAAAAAGAAACTATCCGTTACTGGCTCGATTAAGTTCGATATTCAAATATCAGAGCAAGTGAAACAGCAAGGACAGCAGCTTCGAGCCCAACTTGGAAACGATCGTCCGATTTGGATTGCAGCTAGCACCCACAAAGGCGAGGACGAACAGGTATTAGATGCACATAGACAAGTTTTAAAATCTCATCCAAATGCTTTACTCGTTTTGGTTCCTCGCCATCCAGAACGATTTGATGATGTCTTCACGCTTTGCCAACAGCAAGGCTTTAACACTGTGCGTCGTACTTCAACGCATGCAGTAGAGACGAATACTCAAGTATATCTCGGCGATACTATGGGTGAGATGCTAACGTTGATGGGCGCAGCGGACATCTGCTTTATGGGTGGAAGCCTAGTTGGAAATAAGGTCGGTGGGCATAATGTATTGGAGCCTGCTGCTTTGGGCGTCCCTATTATCAATGGTCCAAGCTTCTTTAACTTTCAAGAGATCGTCGATTCATTTGTTAAAGAGTGTGGATTAATCATTGTTAAAGACAGATCAACTCTCGCTAAAACCATCATTCAGTTAATTGAGATCCCTGAGAAACGTATTGCCTACCATACAGCAGCCAGTAAAATTGTTAATATGAATCAGGGTGCAATAAAAAATACTATCTTAGAAGTGCTTAATTAAAAAAGCGGTCAAAGGCCGCTTTTTACTAATGAGCTATAAACTTTGTAGCTTATTCATTGCTGCAAGCAAAATACGACTCTATTGCTCCAGCAACTGCATCAACTTTGTGCTCTTCCATTCCATACCAAAGTGGTAATCGAATAATTTTTTCACTCTCTTGCGTCGTGAAATTGTCTTCCCCTGAGAAACGACTGAATCGCTCACCAGCAGGTGCACTATGCAATGGAACATAATGGAACACACTAATAATCTCCTTTTGTTTCAGGAAATTAATAAGGTCTATTCTTTCTTCAATGTCCGCTACTTTTATATAGAACATGTGAGCGTTGTGTTGACATCCCTCAGGCATGCTTGGTAGTGCTATTTTGCCTTGTTGAGAAAGCTCAGAAAGCAGTTTGTAGTATCGATTCCAAGAGGCCAATCGGTTTTCATTGATTTTTTCAGCGACTTCCATCTGCCCCCATAAGTAAGCAGCTTGTAGCTCACTTGGTAGCAGGCTACTACCGAGATCGATCCAAGTATACTTATCAACCATTCCACGCTTAAACTTACTACGGTCAGTCCCTTTTTCACGTAAGATCTCAGAACGTTCAACAAATTTAGGATTATTAACGACGAGCAAGCCACCTTCCCCGCCACTTGTATAGTTTTTCGTATCGTGAAAACTGAATGCGCCAATATCACCAATCGTACCAAGAGGACGCCCTTTGTAGCTGGACATAACACCTTGAGCCGCATCTTCAATGACAAACAATTGATGCTTTTGTGCAATTGCCATGATCGTATCCATTTCACAAGCCACGCCAGCATAATGTACAGGTACAATTGCAACCGTTTTATCAGTAATTGCTTGCTCTATGAGCGTTTCATCGATATTCATTGTGTCTGGACGAATATCAACAAATACAATTTTTGCCCCTCTCAGAACAAATGCGTTGGCTGTACTCACGAAGGTATAGCTTGGCATGATGACTTCATCACCCGGTTTAACATCAATAAGCAAAGCGGCCAGCTCTAAAGCATGAGTACAGGAAGGCGTCAATAGACTGCGTTCACAACCTAGGTGATTCTGAAACCATTCATGGCACTTTTTCGTAAACTCTCCATCACCACAAATGGAATGTTTTTGCATCACTTCTTGAATGTACTGGTCTTCGTTACCAGTGTATGGCTTGCGATTAAACTCAATCATCTATCTATCTTTAAAAAATGGGGGGAATTCTTAATACCAAAGCCCGCCTTATGTTATGGCAATTAGCTCTCTATCCAAACACATAAAGCACAGATAATATTACAAAAAATCTTAACATCTGCCTTGCATACCAACTTGCTCTGTTCCATCTAAACCTGAGTTAGGATCATTTTCTTTAATGACTTTAGCAGGCACGCCGCCTACGACCATTCCGTCAGGCACGTCCTTGTTGACAACTGAGCCAGCTGCAACAATACACCCTTTACCAATCTTCACACCAGCTACGATCGATGAGTGTGCTCCAATCCAGCTACCTTTGCCTATAGAAATAGGCTTGTATTGGTAGCCTCCAAACCTCACAGAACCGTCTTTAAAAAGGTGGTTTCCTCCTGTGATTGAAACATAAGGACCAATGACAACCTCATCATCAATTGTTATGTCACCGTCACCAATATAGCAGCAATAGCCAATGTAAACGTTGTTGCCACACTTCAGCGTACTTGGGTTATATATGTTTACCAAACTCGATAGCGCGAGATTGTTACCACACTCACCTAACAGTCTTTTATATATTCGCCCTCTCAATCTAATCCCCCACCCATAGCTAGGAAGAGGGATAAGAAAAAATAATAAAAGACTAGAGAGTAGCTTTTTGTAATTCTTAAACATTAGATCACGTGTACTTTAATTTGCTTGGCTATGTCTTCTGCTAGTGCTTCCGCCTCTAGGTAAGAACTACCAGTCACAATAACCTCTCCAATCCTATCAGGCCCAACTTTGAACTCATTGACGGTATCTCCTGGCTTTTTATCCACCTTAATGCGGATAACACTATGATTTTCTGTGAGTTCAGAAGGTATATCTATCGCAACTAACTGACCACTTTTTGGAGCGCAAAGTAGTCTTGCTGCATTCGCTGTACGCTTTGTATTGGGGTTAAACACAATCGGTTTGCCTAACGCAATATCCAGTAATAAACCGTAGATATCTATACCAAGGTAATTTTCTACATTTTCTGGCAAGCATGTAGCACCCATTCTAGCGCCAATTTCAATAATGTAAGGCTTTCCATCTACTAACATTAAATCTACATTAGAGACGGTGTTATCAATCCCTAAAACTTCAATGGCTCGTTTTATTATATCTTCTGCATCAGACAAAATAGAAGTCGATATTGAGCACGGCACGGAATGTCCGAGAGGTGCGTTATTAGGTGCTGGAGTAACCGTATCATTGTGAAAGATAATATCAATAACAGTACCATCAACTACGATAGCTTGCGCCCCAAACTCAACGCCATCAAGAAACTCTTCCATTACGACCAAAGAATTGCGAGAAACATCCTTAGCCGCTTTCCATAGCCGTTCAAGCTGAACAAGCTCCTCAACCTTGTAAACACCACGACTGCCTGAGCTATCAGAAGCCTTAACCATCAAAGGAAAGCCGATTGAACTAGCAAGTTGTTTTGCTTCTGCGAGATTCGAAGAAATACCAAACTTAGCAGTAGGAACTCCCCCATCCTTAAAAGCTTCTTTCATTAAGCTTTTATCCATGCTCTGAAGAGCACTTTGGTAACTTGTCCCCTTCAAACCCAACTCATCAACAACAAAGCCGATACTAGGTACAGCTACATCTGTTCCGGTCGTAAGTATTGCATCAATGTCATAAAGCTTTGCCGCTTCAAACACACTGTCGATGTCGGTAGTATTGATGTCTAAAAAAATATCACTCTCATCAATTCCAGGGTAATCCCCTCTCGGACTAACAACAATCGTCTTATGTCCTAGCTCTTTGCTCTTTTGGATAAGCGGAAGCTGGTAAATACCAGCACCTAAAATCATTACTTTCTTACACATCTTGTACACTTCTTATCAGCAACACCGATCAATATATAGCTTGGAGGTTCTTAATCAGGCTTTCCTTAGAATAGTATTGCTGTATAGCACGTGCATTTTTCTCACCATCGCTAACAGAAACTTCCAAACTAAACTCATTGATATCATGAACAATTGCTCCTACATTACGAAGAGTTTCAAACGATGAGGTTTCTTTTCTTAAATAAACCGTCTTACCCATACCAAGCAACACTCGAGTGGTACTCATAGCTTGCTGGCGATTGTGGTTGAATACAGCAATATCAACCGTAGTGAGTAGCGACATATATTCATCGTACTTGATGTAATCGAGGATTGGCTCAAATGAACTGCCAAACATCTTATTACCAAGCTCCACCATGGCACTTGCATGCTTCTTAGAACCGTAGTTCAAAGGGCAGATAACACGCACATTTTCATTTACAAATGGCGCAATTTTTGCGAACGCATCTTCATGATTATTGGTTGGATCTGCGGAGTTACCGATAAGAATGTTCAGTTTATTGTCTTTTTTATCCGCAATAGGTATATCGTGATACAGGCTCGCGGGGTACATAAAATAAGGCAAGTGAGGCGCTTTCGTCCCATACCATTTCACAACATTTTCATAATCACCTTTAATGCTGGTAATGATATACCCCATGTCTTTTATCACTTTTTTTCGGAAAAATTCTTTGTATCGACCTCGGCGAGTTAACAAATTCTCATCTCGGCTGTACAAATCCCCTCCCCAAACCGCCCAGTAACATTTTGGTAGTAGAAATCTCAGCACCCATAAAATTTGGGTTATCTTGATTTTAAATAGACCATGAATGATGATCTTCTCTGCCTTGATACTATGCTGGATCAAGTTTTTTAGAAACACCAAGTAGTCTAAGTAATGGTGCTTCTTTTTATCATAAGAAAAGATGTTACTCCTCTCTTTGATAGGGAATTTGTCATGAGTTTTAAACACGAAAAAGACCTGCTCACTCATGTCCAAATTATCTTCAACAAAGTTTATGTAGTCGGCTGTAAACTTATCGTCATTGATGATATTTACAAACTTCATTTAGCTCACCAACGCTTTTAAGTATTGGCCATAAGAGTTTTTCTCTAACCCTTTTGCTAGGTCTAGCAGCTGCTCTCTCGTTAACCAACCATTATTGAAGGCAATCTCTTCCAAACAAGCCACTTTTAAGCCTTGAACATTTTCAATGGTTTCGACAAATGAGGATGCCTCAAGCAAACTTGCATAAGTACCGGTGTCCAGCCAAGCAAAACCGCGGCCGAAGACCTTAACGTTTAAACGACCTCTATCTAAATACATCTGATTCAAAGTCGATATTTCTAGTTCACCTCTTGCTGAAGGCTTAACTTTTTTGGCCAACTCGATCACGTCGTTATCATAAAAATAAAGCCCCGTAACGGCATAGTTGGATTTCGGCTGTTCTGGTTTTTCTTCAATTGACACAGCTAGCATCTGTTCATCAAACTCTACAACGCCAAAACGCTCTGGATCTTTTACTTTGTACCCGAAAACGGTTGCCCCTTCTCCTGCATCGACTGATTCTGCCGCCTTCTGAAGAATTGGTGTAAAGCCTTGCCCGTAAAAAATGTTGTCACCCAAAACCAAGCAAACCGAATCACTTCCGATAAACTCTTCGCCGATGATAAATGCTTGTGCTAATCCCTCTGGTTTTTCTTGAACTGCATAGGTCAAAGCAATACCAAAATCAGATCCATCACCAAGTAAACGCATAAATCCTTCTTGGTCTTCAGGAGTAGTGATAATTAATATTTCTCGAATTCCCGATAACATTAAAACTGATAGCGGGTAATAAATCATTGGTTTGTCATAGACCGGAAGCAGTTGCTTTGAGACCCCACGAGTAATTGGATATAGACGCGTTCCAGATCCACCAGCAAGGATAATGCCTTTCATTTTCTTACCTTATTCTAAAATTATTGACCAAGACGCTCTAAGCTATAAGAACCGTCTAGAACACGTTGCCACCATTCTTTATTCGTCAAATACCATTCAACGGTCTTACGTAAGCCTGTCTCAAAGGTTTCTTCTGGTGTCCATCCCAATTCACGTTCGATTTTAGAAGCATCAATGGCGTATCGAACATCATGCCCTGGACGGTCTTTTACATAAGTAATTAAATCTTGGTAACGCGCAACGCCCTCTGGTTTGTTTAGTACTAGTTCTTCTAGAATTTCACAAATTGACTTAACAACATCGATGTTTGCTTTTTCATTGTGACCACCAATATTGTATGTCTCCCCAATAACGCCTTCTGTCACAACTTTGTAGAGCGCTTTAGCGTGATCTTCTACAAATAACCAATCACGGATCTGCATACCATCACCATATACTGGTAGTGGTGAACCTTTTAATGCATTTAAGATCATTAAAGGAATCAGTTTTTCAGGAAAGTGATATGGTCCATAGTTATTGGAGCAGTTAGTCACAATGGTCGGAAAACCATAAGTTCTTAGCCAAGCGCGAACAAGGTGATCGCTCGACGCTTTCGAGGCAGAATACGGTGAAGATGGTGCGTACGAGGTTTCCTCTGTAAACAAATCATCTGTTCCCTCTAAGTCACCATATACCTCATCTGTTGAGATATGGTGGAAACGAAAGGCCGCTTTGTTAGCGTCATCAAGCTGACTCCAATATCCACGAGCCACTTCTAATAGGGTATAAGTACCAACAATGTTAGTTTCAATAAAAGCAGCAGGGCCATCAATAGAGCGATCGACGTGAGATTCTGCCGCTAAGTGCATAACTGCATCAGGCTGGTGCTCTGAAAACACACGCTCTAGCGCGACACGATCGCAGATATCCACTTGTTCAAAAGCATAGCGCGCGTGACTGGACACCTCGCTAAGAGATTCAAGGTTACCTGCATAGGTTAGTTTGTCTAAGTTAATCACTGAGTCTTGCGTATGATTAATAATATGGCGCACAACAGCAGAGCCAATAAACCCTGCACCACCTGTCACTAAGATTTTCATTTTAAATTCATATCCACATTTACGGGCTACTTGGCATCGGTACTAATTGCACGCGAACACAGAAGATTATTTTAAGTCGAGTTAACATCCTCATTAAACTGAGTGACTACGACAAATTTACCTTAGCCCTTTTTGTTTCACTTAAGACTGTTAAGACTGTTAAGACTGATTGTAACCTAACATCAGAGATTCAAAGTCATCCTCAGACCAATGAATCTCACGTTTAGCGAGTTCTTTTCTAAATGAGCGAAGTAGACGATCTAAGTTTCGCTCTTTCCATTGGCTCCCAGACTGTTGCTTGCACTTGTCAAAATCGATAATCCAGACCTTGCCTTCACTATCAAGCAGGATGTTATGAATATTCAGATCGGTATGATTAACACCAATATCGTGCATTTTACGGACTTCTAGACCAATTTTTTGGTAGTCATCACTGGATAGGCGTTCTACCTGTAATTTATCAACGAGATCGCTTGCCCCAGATATTTTCTCACTCAATAAATCTGCTCGATAAAACAAACCGGCCTGCTCTACTTTAGCGGCAACAGGGCGAGGAACATTAACGCCAGCGCTACGTAATTTTTGAAGCAGAGAGAACTCGGCGTAACTGCGAGTTCTCTCTAAGCCTAGGAACAAATATTGGTCTCGGACAATCTTTCCGAACAAACCACCGCGGTGATAATGGCGTAATGCAGCAATCGTACTTTGGAGCTTGATAAACCACGTAGTGCCTCGCCCACTAGCACTGCCAACGATGGCATTACAACTGCGCCAGTAGTTGATATCAAACAAACTCTCTATGGGCTCAGTAACTAAGCTTTCGTCGTACCATACATGCGTATTATTTTCTTGATAGTGCTTCATCACGCCCCTCAGAAAAAGAGAATATAAGACCATGTAAAGGCAGCAAACAGTAATGCTACAAAGACAGAAGCAGAACCAATATCTTTTGCTCGACCGCTTAATTTATGTCTTTCCACACCAATCCTATCCACAACCGCCTCAATCGCAGAGTTAATCAGTTCAACAATCAACACCAAAACAACAGTACCGAGCATTGTGATACGTTCTATTTGCGAAACGTCTAACCAGCAGAGCAGCAACACAGCGGCAATGAGCAAAGCTAATTCTTGTCGAACCGCAGCTTCATGTTTCAATGCAGCCTTCAAACCTTGAAGTGAATAGATGCTGGCTTTTAAGATCCTTTGAATGCCCGTATTTCCAGGTTTTCCTGAAACGGTTTCTGTTTTCTCGTTGTCCTTATTCACTTGAATTTCTCGTGCTTACATCATAGCGCCATTTTACATTGTTCTATTGGGGGAACAATCCAGTAAGGAGCTTTTGCTGCTCTTCGTCGACGAAAGACCTCGTCAACTGACTTCTTTCAGAAAATGAAGGCTTCAAGTAACATAATAACCAATACCAAACGAATTACTGGATTACTTATGAAGATTGCATTGGTCCATTTAAGACACGCATACTCTGGCGGAGTTGAGCTGTACCTCAATCAAATGGCGAGATACATGGCAGAAAAAGGGGAAGAAGTCACTATCATCTGCCGCTCTCATGCAGATACTCCTCCACACCCTAACGTTAAGTTTGTGAAGTTGCGCGGTTTTAGTATTGGTAAAAGCCATCGCCTTTGGAAGTTTGCGAAAGCGGTAGAAAAGCACGTCAATGAAGCTGACTATGATTTGGTGTACGGCCTAGCTCACGCGTGGACACACGATGTATTGAGAATTGGAGCAGGCACAAGTCTTCATATGGCACGGTCCTTAAATAAGCCAATGCGAATCAAAGATAGAGTGACACATTTGATTGAGCAAAAAGCAATGGCTCCTGGAGCCTACTACCATGTCATTAGTAATTCACATAAGAGTGCTCAGGAAATCCAAGAAGCTCATCACGTACCTAAAGACAAAATCACGGTAATCCACAACTTTGTCGATACGAAGCGCTTTGACGCACAACGAATCGAAAAAGAGGCTTTAGAGCTCAAGCAACAAATGGAGCTTGCTCCTAACAAGCCGATTTTCTTATTTTTAGGCACTGGCTACGAGAGGAAAGGGCTAAAACAAACTCTCACTGCATTTTCCAAACTGAACATTGATGCTCAATTGGTGATTGTTGGTCGAGAGACTCACGAGAGCGAGTACATTAAATTTGCGGAAACCCTTGGGATACAAGACAAATGTAAGTTTATGGGAGAAGACAAACGACCAGAGCTCTACTTTACGCTGGCCGATTGCTATGTGCTACCAACTCTCTATGAACCTTTTGGCTTTACGGTAATCGAATCTCTCGCATGTGGCACACCGTCGATTACCACTGAAAACTGTGGTGCGAAGGAGGTCCTCAATCCAAAAGTGTCGAGCGTCATTGGCTCTGAGGTAAACCCAGATGAACTAGCAAAAGCAATGGCATTCTGGGCTGATAAAAAACGTACGACCAATGTGAGTGAACAATGCAGAGCATTGGCCTTAACAATGGATGTCAACACTGTACTGGAGAAAAACTACCAACAGCTGTTGGCGGTATACAAAATGAAGCAGCAGTCAGCAAACACCTAATTTGGATTTAGCAGACGTACTTGTAAAATCGTATTACTCTCTTAGCCTATTATTGTTGGCTAAGAGAGATTCTCTAACACTTTATCGAGCTTTTCTTGCACCAGCTCTACGGGAATTGCAGCCATTAAGTTATCCCCTTTCGCACGTGTGCCCCACGTGAGTAAGTCTACGGACTTGCCTTTTTGTTCTTCAACATGTTGTTGGTAAACACTCGCAACATTTTCCAAATCGTTATAAGGTCCAGTACGTCTAGGATCACTATGCGCATATAAACCAATCACAGGTGTCATTTGAGTCGTCGCCAAGTGAGCGGGACCGGAGTCAGGGCTAATAACAACCGTGGCTTCACGCAATACAGCGGTCAGTTGCTTTAAGCTTGTGTCACCGACGATATTAGTGACGGGCAGCTCGCACAGTGACTCAATTTTATGTGCCAATTGCTTTTCTCTTTCCGCTGGTGAGCCACATAGGATCACATGAAGTCCCAAAGACGATGCGTAATCGGCGATAGCTGCGTATCGCTCCACTAACCAGTTACGAGAGTCCTTGCTTGCCGCAGCAGAAATCACGACACACTTTCGACCTCGGGTAATACCTTTAGCGTAATCGACTGATTCACTGGGTAATGGGATATTCCACGTTGGCTGGCTGAATGGAACACCAATATACTTAGCAAATTCAGCCATGTTATCTAAGACATGCATTGCCGTTGTATTAGGTAAGTGACGATTAGTGAACCACCACTGCCCTTCTCTTGTTCTATTCTTGCTAAAACCCACTTTGTATTTTGCTTGAATGCCCAAAGACAAAACACTCGCTCTCAAGGCTGCCTGCATGTGCAGCAAAACATCAAATTTAGTGCCCTTTAGCTGTTTCCACACAGCCTTCATCCCTTTAAGGCCTTGTGACTTATCAAAAACAATCACATTAATGTCGGGCAAATCACCAATCAGTTGCGCCTCTATTTTGCCGGTAATCCAAGTTATCTTGGTTTGCGGCCAATGCTTTTGAATAGCTTGAACCACTGCGATCGCGTGGCAAACATCGCCAATGGCCGACAAACGCAATACACACAAATGAGACGGAGGTGAAGTGAATAAACTCATGATAATTTAGGCTTTTGGTTTAAGAGCATTACTGACATAGCTTGAAGTATTTCTCGAGCGTCTTGATACAGATTAAGCTTTCCAATTGTTCATCCTGAAATTGGGCCACATGTCGATGCGCATTTTCAATCATGGTTTCAGCTTTATCTGGGTTTTCAAGGTAATAATTAATTTTCTCGTCAAAGTCAGACCAATCATCTTTCACTTCAACATAATGAACTCCTGGTTGTAGCGTACCTTCCATAAACCACGTTTCAAAACGCATCTTAGGCGTCACTACGACAGAGTTCGAAGACATTGCCCACTTCAAATTAGTTGCAACATCGTTACCTTCAAGACAAATGATAAACTTGTACTTCAATTGATCTTGAATGGACATAAATTCTTTTTGCCATTCTGGGTGCTCTTGAGAAGGGTTGGATTGACCAGCATCCATCATAGGGTTCTCAAACATTGCTTCCATAAATCGAATACGATGAACCCGTTTAACAAAACCACGGAAAACCGCCATATCTTTCTTATCGTGAAAGCCTAATGCGTCGCTTACGAACTGGAAGTGTCTACGCTTGTTGAGTTTGAACAGCACCGAGTTATCGTTATTACCCTTAATCGGCCTAGCCTTATAAAGCGTTGGGCAATCTTCTACGGCGACTTCATCCCCAAAGTAATAACAAAACGGATTAGTATCAGGGAAATAACGGAGGAACTCTTTAAGATCATACGTATATGCACTTTGACCTTTATGTGAGAAACGACTCAAACTGGTCGATTTACTGGAATCCAGCTCGCTCGGAGTATTTATTTTACAATAGTAATCCACTCGCTCTTGGACTAACTCCATTTGACCTTGAAACTTCTTTTCTAGTCTGTTTTTGTTGTAAGCAAAATACGCTTGTGGAGCCATGGCCAACAGTAGGTTTTTTATATAGTAAAAAAGTTTCATTAAAACGTTATGCCCTTATCACACCTATGTTTGTAGATGTTATCTATTCTCGAGTCGATGATGTATCATACTACTACTTTTAAGCGTTTTTTGACACTTTTGACAAACACAACGAGCTGCATATGAAACAACAAGGTCATAGTGCCACACACGTCATTTATCCGGGAACCTTCGACCCTATTACAAACGGCCACCTTAACCTCATTGAGCGCGCAGCCAAAATGTTCGACTCTATCACTATTGGTGTTGCCGCTAGTCCTTCTAAAAAAACGATGTTCACGCTGGAAGAGCGTGTACAGCTAGTAGAGCGCTCTATTAACCACCTTTCAAATGTCAATGTAGAAGGCTTTACTGGTCTACTAGTCGATTTTGCAAAAGCGCAAAACGCGAACATTCTAATTCGAGGCTTAAGAACCACCGTCGATTTCGAATATGAGTTTGGCTTAACCAGTATGTATCGAAAGCTATTGCCGGGCCTAGAAAGTATTTTCCTTACCCCAGATGACGAGTACGCATTCTTATCCTCTACGATTGTGAGAGAGGTGGCTTTACATGGTGGTGAGATTAGCCGATTTGTCCCTGCTCCCGTTGAACTCGCACTTGCTCAAAAAGCCAAGAAATAATTACTCGAACAAAAGAAAAGAATTTCTATGAACGTATTAATTGTGTGTAAAGGTACGCTACCCCCTGTAACTTATGGTGGTACAGAACGCGTTGTTTGGAGCTTAATGAAAGCGCTTCATCAACTGGGTCATAGCGTTTACATTCTTAACCCTGAACCAATGACATGCGATTGGGCGACATGTATTACCCAGCAACCAAACTTATCTATTGATGAACAAATTCCCGACGAGGTTGATGTCGTTCACTTCCATGTCGGTGGTAGTTGCACTAACAAGCCTTATGTCATCACTCGTCACGGTAACAACACCGAGGCCCAAAAAAACGATTCTAATTCAATTTTCGTTTCTCAAAAACACGCTCTGAACCATGGTTGTGAAGCCTTTGTATACAATGGTCTAGATTGGAGTGACTATCATCAACCCAATTTAGAACTGAATAAAAGAGATAACCGCTATCACTTCCTTGGCAAAGCCGCTTGGCGTTTAAAAAATGTGCAAGGCGCAATAGATATTACGAAAAAAGCCAATGTCGCTTTGGATGTTTTAGGTGGACATCGATTGAATTTTAAAATGGGATTTCGCCTCACTTTAGATCGCCATGTTAAATTTCACGGCATGGTTAACAACACAGAGAAGTGTGCAGTACTCGAGCACTCTAAAGGCTTGATCTTTCCTGTTACTTGGGAAGAACCATTTGGCTTAGCCATTACAGAAAGCCTGTTTATGGGTACACCCGTGTTTGCCACACCATATGGTTCACTGCCAGAGTTAATTAACGCACCAGAGTTTGGCTCATTATCAAATATTGAAGATGAACTAGCGGACGCTATTAAACATGGAAGCTACAATCCAAAACTGTGTCACGAATACGCTCGAGACATGTTTGATCACATTTCAATGGCCAAGGCTTACATAGAGAAGTATGAAAAAGTACTCAATGGAGAAGCTCTGAACCAGTTTCTTTCTGAGCCAGTAAAACAAATAAAAAAATTACCTTACTTTAGATAGAACACCAATTTTGAGTCACCATGAAAGCATTTTGTATCACTTTAAAAGGCTGTGAAGACAGGCAAGAGACAACATTAAACACCCTAAAGAGAATCGGTTTAGATTGTGAGGTTTTCTACGGCGTTGATGCACGTAAAGACACTCATCCTTTATTGGACCACTTAGATAACCGCCAGTTTGAATTCAACATGGGACGCCCATGCATCATCGGTGAGGCGGGATGTTATGCGAGCCATTACCTACTCTGGCAAAAATGCGTTGAGCTAAACGAACCTATCATCATTTTTGAAGATGATCTCAGCATTGAAGACGAGTTATTCCTAAACACATTGAAGGCAGTCGCCGAAAATATCGAAAGCTGTGGGTATATTCGTACGGAAAACACTAGTAGTCGCGGCATGTTCTACGATGTGAAACAATATGATTCTCAAAGATTAGTTAAGTATCTAAAAGTACCACAGTGTACAACATCTTATGCTATCAGCCCTTCGGCGGCACGAGCATTTATTGATGCAAGTAAAACGTTCCAATTCCCTGTAGACGTCTTCCTGCGTAATACCTGGTTGCACAAGCAAGCAATGTTTGGAGTAAGGCAGGCTGGCTTACGTGGAGGCAATAAGCCATCTGTCATTGGTAATAGGAAGCGCCAAGGCGATAAAGACTACCTCGTTGCTACAATGAAGCTGCTCAATAAAGCAAAAAGTATGACTCTAAATTTAGTTATGAATGGTCATCACCTCATAAAAATGGGCCGAGAGTACGGTCCAAAGAAGTTTAATAGTTAACACATTCTACTTCTGGCATTCCCCGCAGAAGAAGGTATTGCGTTGGCCTATCTTTTGTTCTTGGAGAGCTTCGCCGCATTCTGGGCATGGCTCTCCGGCTTTTCCGTAAACTAGTAACTCTTGTGCAAAGTAACCCGGCTTTCCATCGGCTTGCGCAAAATCTTTCAGCGTAGTCCCACCTTGCGTAATGGCAATCTCAAGTGTCATTTTGATATTTTCAACAAGTAACCCCCACTCTTGAGAAGTCAACTTACCTGCGGGCCTTGAAGGGTGAATTCGAGATTTAAACAACGACTCATTCGCGTAGATATTTCCGACACCAACTACGACTTTGTTGTCCATGATGAACTGCTTGACGGCGACACGCTTATTTTTAGCTTTCTCCGCTACATATTCCGCATTGAACTCTTCAGTTAAAGGCTCTGGCCCCATGTTTGCTAGCACAGCATGTGACTCGCCAGGAGCACACCACAGCCATGCCCCAAAACGACGCGGATCGTTATAGCGCAGTATTTTTCCACTGCTTAGTTTGAGATCCACATGATCGTGCTTTGCTGGCGGAAAGTCGGCGTCTAGAACACGTAAAGACCCCGACATGCCCAAGTGAACAATGGCTGTACCGGTGTTTGTCTCGATCAGTAAGTATTTCGCACGACGGCTAATCGCACGGATCACCTGCCCTTCCAATTTTTTAAGCTCTGTAGGAATATCCCAGCGCAATTTAGGCGTTCGAAAAGTAAACGACTGGATCGTTTGTCCAACCATGTGGGGGCTAATCCCCATACGGCTGACTTCAACTTCTGGCAACTCAGGCATTAGATTCTCCAATTCACCGGCTAATAGTTCTCGCTGCTAGCATAATCGAAAAGAAAAACGATAAATAGGGAAGCTTATTAGGGGTATAGGCGCAAAAAGGCTCTACTCTGGCATAAGGTAGTTTTCATCGACGGAGATAGCGACCCATTTGTCTTGCCAGGTTTTAAATAGCCAAAAATCAGGTAAACGAAAGAAAGTCACCCGCTGCGGCTCTTCGAGATCCTGATACCAGACTTCTACCGTTTCAGGTACCGCTAGGTTAGGTTTTAAATGGTCGTACTGTTCTGAGGTAAGCTCGGTCCCTTCCAATGATTGCCAGCGTGATACAAGCTCACTGATCGGTGCATCAACTTTGATGTTGGATTGCCACCGTCCATCATGCAGCTCGAACTCCCAGCCACTATAGTACAAAGACTCCACCGTATAGTCGGAGCGAAGTACATTTGGGTAAGGGTCTGCTTGATCTGTTAATAGGTAAGTTTTGATCCACATCGGCGCATTTAAGATCACTATAAACGCGATAATGCCCAGAATAAGAATATTGTTCCATCGGCGGCGACGAGCCGGACTCACACGCATAACTATCTCTACTCTCTTATCGTTATGAGTAAATTACCAAAGAGTATTGAGCTTGACTAGAACGACGGTGTGCAAGTATGTAGAGAAGCGGTGACCAAGCGGTATAGGACGATAAATTAAAAATTCGAATATAGAGTCGGACGAGTAAAGTAACTTCAGCAGTGCTTTATAACCCGATGACGTACTGAACCTTTTCTTCAGCACTTGTATTCACGTAATAAAAAACCCAACTCGAAAGTTGGGTTTTTCAATTCATCAAAGAGACTGAAACCAATTATTTGATTTTTGCTTCTTTGTACATAACGTGCTGGCGAACTACTGGATCAAACTTTTTGATCTCAAATTTGCCTGGCATGTTACGCTTGTTCTTATCAGTTGTGTAGAAGTGGCCTGTACCTGCAGAAGATACTAGACGGATTTTCTCACGAACGCCTTTCTTTGCCATTGCTTATTTCCTCTTAAACGTTTTCGCCACGTGCACGCATGTCTGCAAGAACAGTATCAATACCTTTCTTGTCGATGATGCGCATACCTTTAGCAGATAGACGTAGTTTAACAAAACGTTTTTCGCTCTCTACCCAGAAACGATGAGTTTGTAGGTTCGGCAGAAAACGACGCTTAGTAGCATTTCGTGCGTGTGAACGGTTGTTACCCGTTACTGGACGCTTACCAGTTACTTGGCATACTCGTGACATGAATGTCTTCTCCAAAATCGTTTCAGCTCGATATCAACCTTGGTGGCCGAACCTCTCTATCTCTCGAAAAGAAGTTAGAGGTTAAGAACCGCTATGGAAAATCCATACAAGGCTATCAAAGGTCGCGCATTATACTAACTTGATATGCATTGCTCAAGACCCGAACAGATCCTTTTTACAGGTTTTCGTGATCTTTTTTTAGACAGCAGATTTTTTTAGCAGTCCAAGCTGAATTCAGTTAAAAATTTAGTGGCGTGGATGATAGCAGATTTTTAGCAACTAACAACCTAAAAAACGCACAGTTATATCCAGCCTCTTTCAGCAAAAGAGACACTTTCCCCATCTCCGATGACGAAATGGTCCAAAATACGAATATCCACCAATGCTAATGCGTCGGTGAGACGCCTTGTAATCCTTCTGTCAGCTTGGCTCGGCTCAGCGACGCCTGAAGGATGATTGTGCGCTAGAATCAAAGCCGCCGCGTTATGATGCAGAGCACGCTTGACGACTTCTCTCGGATAAACCGACGCGGCATCCAACGTTCCTTCAAATAAAATTTCATCTTTTATCACTCGGTGCTGGTTATCGAGAAAAAGAATATAAAAAGCCTCTCTTTGCCGATCCCTTAAAATAGAAGACAGATATAACTTAGTTTGGTCGGAGCTGGTTAAGGCGTCACCACGCTTTAGCGTTTCCGCTAAATAGCGCTGCGTCATTTCTAGTACCGCTTGCAATTGAACATACTTGGCTTGCCCCAATCCTTTGTGACGACAAAACTCTTCTTCTGATGCTGAAAATAGTTGTCTGAGCGAACCAAAGTCTTGAATAAGGAAGTCTGCGAGCTCAATCACGTTCATTCCGCGGGTGCCTGTGCGCAAGAAGATGGCCAGTAGCTCAGCATCGGTCAAAGCTTGCGGCCCTCGTTGCAGTAGCTTCTCTCTGGGCATGGACTCATTTGGCAAAGCTTTCAGTATCATCTGATGTCTCTTTATATGGAAAGTGTCCCTATTCCACAAAACAAAAAGCGAAAGTCGAGTATGACTTTCGCTTTCTTCTTGCCATCAGTGCTTTCCATGCAACTTAACAGTTCATCAGAGTTTAAAGTTGCCAACCAAGCCGTGAATTTCTGTTCCAGACTGTGATAGCTGTGTGCTGGTTGACTCGGCATGCTGCAACGTCTCATTAATGTTGTTCACGATCTGTTGAATAGCCACTAAGTTTTGGTTGATGTCTTCTGCAACCGCACTTTGTTCTTCGGCGGCAGACGCGGTTTGAATACCCATATCTCGAATCGTACCGATAGAATTATGAACACCAGAAAGAGATTGCTGAATGAGCGCCGATTCTTCCGCCGTTTTGACACCTCGTTTTTGGCTCACCGACATCGTACTGACCGCTCTTGATACACCATTTTGTAGCTGCTTAAGCATGTCACCAATTTCATGAGTACTATTTTGTGTACGACTGGCTAACGAGCGCACTTCATCCGCAACGACGGCAAACCCTCGACCTTGCTCACCGGCTCTAGCCGCTTCAATCGCCGCATTTAGGGCCAACAAATTCGTTTGCTCGGCTATCTCGCCAATCACATCCAGCACTTTGGTTATTTTTTCAGTCTGTAAACTCAACTCAGAAATTGCATCTGACGTGCTGTCTATCTCCGTCACGAGTTCGGTAATGCCTTCTATTGCTTGCTCGACCTCATGCTGAGCAGCGGTGACTTGACTGTTGGCATCGTCAATTGCCTGCGCGGTCGCATTAGTATTGCTGGCTACTTCTTTGGCAGTCATGCTCATTTGCGTCACTGCCGTCACGACTTTGTCCGTCTCTAAACAGTGATCCTGCATTTGACCGCTCGCTTGGCTGGTCTGAGTGTTCAGGCTTTGGGAAACGGTCTGTACTGTCGTCGCAGAGCGATGAATGTCCTGCATCAGTGGGTGCAGCTTATCCATAAAATCATTAAACGCGGCCGCCACTTCACCGACTTCATCCTGACTTTCGACTTTTAAACGAGCCGTTAAGTCACCGCCGCCTGCGGCAACATCTTTTAATGAAGCCGCGACATGTTGTAATGGCTGAATACCTTTAGACACCACGATACTGGTGAGAACACTGGTAATGATCAATCCAATAGCGGAAATCAACACGGCAGATAACGTATGCTCTTTTAGCTCTTGAGTCTTTAACTCTCTGTGCATCGCAACTTGCTGGTCGATGTCATCAATATAAACGCCAGTACCTAAAACCCAGTCCCATTTCGATAGATATTCTGCATAGCCCAACTTAGGCGCTTGTGCGTCAATGGTCGGTTTGTGCCACGAGAAATAGAGGAACCCATCCCCTTTTTGAGAAGCGTCAATCAAGCCCGCAATAACTGCGACCCCATTTTCATCTTTTAAGTCGTAAAGGTTTTTACCCTCTAATGCAGGTTTGATGGCGTGCAACGTATTCACACCTTGAGAGTCGTAGGCAAAAAAGTAGCCATCGCTTTCAAAGCGCATGGCTTTCAGAATTTCTTTTGCTGCCTCTTTATTACTTCCATTTACATCCGCGTCGTATAACGGTTTTATCGCCGTCACGCCCATCATCATGTAGGCTTGTAACTCTTTCTTTTTCGTTTCGATGAGCTCTTGCCTGTCTCTTGCTAGCTCCGCTTCCAAACTTTTACTGCTGTTGATGTAATACACCACTGAGATCAACGTAGTGATCAACAACAGCGGAATTAGGGTTATCAGCAGCAATTTGTTTCGACTTTTCAACACCATGGTTTCCACTACCTCTTTTTCCTTTCAGACTTGCAAACTCCGCGCAACTTGTCTGTGAGGTAGGCGAGAATTTTCCCTTCCTCGGTCAGATTAATACTCTGGAGTTTGATGTGAATTATCTTCTCGTTATATATGCTCGGGCGGTCAGACTTTGAATTGTGTTAAAATCCGGTCATCAAATTGGAGATCTCACATGCAAACACTAGCAGGAAAGAAAATTCTACTCGGCATCAGTGGCGGTATTGCCGCGTATAAATGTGCGGAGCTAACCCGTCGCCTCATAGAGAGAGGAGCGCAAGTTCAAGTTGTAATGACGAAAGCCGCAAAAGAGTTCATTACCCCTTTAACCATGCAAGCCGTTTCGGGCCGTCCTGTCTCGGACAGTTTACTAGACCCAGCAGCGGAAGCCTCTATGGGCCATATTGAATTGGCCAAATGGGCAGATTTAGTGCTATTAGCGCCCGCGACCGCGGACTTAATCGCGCGCATGTCCGCAGGCATGGGGAACGATTTACTTACCACGCTCGTGCTCGCGACGGATTCCCCTGTTGCTGTTTCTCCTGCGATGAATCAACAGATGTATCGCAATATCGCAACCCAAGAGAACATCGCTACGTTAGCGCGTCGTGGTATGCACATCTGGGGCCCTGCGGCAGGAGAGCAAGCCTGTGGTGATGTGGGACCAGGTCGAATGCTGGAACCAATGCAGCTAGTACATCTATGTGAACAGTTCTTTCAACCAAAATTGCTAGAAGGTAGGTCGATACTCATTACCGCCGGACCAACTCGCGAAGCGATTGATCCAGTGCGCTACATTACGAACCATAGCTCCGGGAAAATGGGCTATGCATTGGCGAGCGCCGCAGCGCAGATGGGAGCAAAAGTCACCCTCGTGAGCGGTCCTGTCAGTTTAAATACGCCCGTAGGTGTTGAGCGCATAAATGTTTCCAGTGCACAAGAGATGCACGAAGCCGTTATGACACATGCAAACCAGCATGATGCCTTTATTAGCTGCGCTGCCGTTGCCGACTACCGCCCACAAACGATCGCGTCTCAAAAGTTGAAAAAGACAGAAGACAACGACGAAATGGTCATTAATATGGTTAAAAATCCTGATATTGTTGCATCTGTGGCAGCAATGACGGAGAGGCGTCCGTTTACCGTCGGTTTTGCGGCTGAAACCAATGATGTAGAGACCTATGCTCGAGGCAAGTTAACAAAGAAAAACCTCGATATGATCTGTGCAAACGACGTTTCGGTTGCAGGGCAAGGATTTAACAGCAACGACAACGCGATTACCCTTTACTGGCCTGAAGGTGAACTTGCGCTCGCTTTAGAATCAAAAGAAGCATTGAGCTTTAAAATTCTCGAAAAAATGCATCAATTGATGTAACTAACGTTTGAAAACCCTGCCAATTTTTTACAAAAGCTGGCATAAATTTGGTACAAAAATGACAACTAAGGGTGTTAAATCTCCCATTCCACCCTTAGTGGTCTAGTTTGAGGCGAAATAGCGTCTTATAATCCCCTCCGCTCAACTTTGTATTTTGAAAGGAAGTAACTAATGGCCGGCAGTAAAAAATCCAACCGTCGTGAAGAGATCTTACAAGCATTGGCAGAAATGCTTGAATCAACAGATGGTGCTTCACGCATTACTACGGCAAAACTGGCCAAGCAAGTCGGCGTTTCAGAAGCCGCTCTGTATCGTCATTTCCCAAGTAAAGCGCGCATGTTCGAAGGATTGATTGAGTTCATTGAAGAAGCCTTGATGACACGTATCAACCGTATTCTAGACGACGAAAAAGATACACTAGAGCGTATTCGTATGGTGATGCACCTTATTTTGGCGTTCTCTGAACGTAACCCAGGTCTGACACGCATTTTGTCGGGTCATGCTCTAATGTTTGAAAATGAACGCCTACGTGAACGCATCAATCAACTCTTTGAGCGTATAGAAACACAATTGCGCCAAATCCTGCGTGAACGTAAGATTCGTGAAGGGAAGTCTTTCCCTGTCGAAGAGCGCATCCTAGCCGCGCAAATTCTGGGACAAGTTGAGGGGAGCCTAAACCGCTTTGTGCGTAGCGACTTTAAATACCAGCCGACTGCAAACTTTGACGAGTACTGGGCGCTTTTGAGTGCACAAATAAAGTAAAAGACTATGAGTAAAGACAAATACACGCAGCCCGAGTTTTCTCTTTCACTTCTTCACCCTCGTAACTGGGGCGTATGGCTTGGTTTTGGTCTGTTGGCCATCCTCGTCAATATTCTTCCTTATCGGCTGCTGCTTTCATTAGGTCGTTCACTCGGTAAACTTGGCATGCGCTACGGTAAAAAGCGTGTCCACGTTGCTCAGCGTAACTTAGAATTGGCCTTTCCAGACAAAACAACTGAAGAGATTCAATATATTGTTGAAGAGAACTTCAAAAATACCGGTATGGCACTGATAGAAACCGGAATCACTTGGTTCTGGCCGACTTGGCGCTTTAAAAACCTGATCGTCGAGAAAGATCTCGGCGCACTGCGTGAAAAAGCCAAAGAAGGTAAAGGCGTCCTACTTTGTTGTGTCCATGCTCTAAATCTAGAGATCACTGCGCGTGCTTTCGCCGTGTTAGGCGTGGCCGGGTACGGCGCGTTTCGTCCGCATAATAATCCTGCTTATAACTTTATCCAGTATTGGGGACGAACACATAACGGCAATAAACTGATTGATCGTAAAGATGTAAAAAAGATGATTCGTGTATTACGCAGTGGTGAGCGTCTGTTCTATTTACCGGATCACGATTACGGTCGCAAAAAATCAGTATTTGTGCCCTTCTTTGCCGTAGACGATGCGTGTACAACAACAGGCACGAGCATTCTGGCGTATACCTCAAAATGTGCGATCATCCCAGGCTCAGGGTTTCGCAATGACGAAGGAAAATACGACATCATCGCCGATAAGTGCATTGAAGCCGACTATCCACAAAAAGACGAAGTCGCCGCTGCCGCTTATATGAACAAGTATGTGGAAGAAGTCATTCTACGCGCTCCAGAGCAATGGATGTGGCTCCATAAACGCTATAAAACCATGCAAGATGAGCATGTCGAGAAAGGCATTCGCTATAAGTAAGTGGTCAAGGCGATGAATCCAAAAACAAAAAAGGGCAGATGAATATCCATCTGCCCTTTTTACTTTTTCAGAAAAAGTAACCAATTAAATGCCGTATTCTGCGCGGTATGCTTTGACTGCTTCTAGATGCTCTTTGTCTGTGCCTTTCTCTTCAAGGAAAGTCACAAGGTCAGTCAGGCTAACGATTGAGATGATTGCACAACCAAAGTCACGCTCCACTTCTTGGATCGCAGACAACTCACCTTTGCCTTTTTCTTGGCGGTCAATCGCAACCAACACACCAGCAAGGTCTGCGCCATTTGCTTGAATGATTTCCATCGATTCACGAATCGCAGTACCTGCTGTGATTACGTCATCCACTAGCATGATGCGACCTTCAAGCGCAGAGCCTACAAGGTTACCGCCTTCGCCGTGATCTTTCGCTTCTTTACGGTTGAAGCAGTAAGGCGTGTCGACGTCATGATGATCCGCCAGCGCGACTGCTGTTGTCGTCGCGATTGGGATACCTTTGTACGCCGGGCCAAACAGCACATCAAACTCAATGCCTGAATCAGCGAGCGCGGCTGCGTAAAAACGACCAAGACGCGCTAGGTCACGACCAGTATTGAAAAGACCAGCGTTAAAGAAGTACGGGCTTTTACGGCCAGATTTCAAAGTAAACTCACCAAACTTAAGAACTTCTTTCTCAAGTGCAAACTCAATAAATTCACGCTGGTATGCTTTCATTATTTTCTCTCTATGTCCTTGGTTTCTTGTGTCTCTTCTCGACAATCATTCATTTCTCTATTGTCGAGATAAAAAAATAGCCCCCATAATGGGAGCTATCTAAATCAATTGGCTAACGCCGCCTTCTGCGCTGCGACAATTTCCGTAATGCCGACTTTCGCCGACTCGAGCAATGCCATCAGCTGTTCGTGACTGAACGGTTCACCTTCTGCGGTGCCCTGAATTTCAATCATCTTGCCTTCTTCGGTCATTACGACGTTCATGTCTGTGTCTGCCGCTGAATCTTCAACGTATTCAAGATCACACAATACTTCATCGCCTAGCAAGCCGACAGAAACTGCCGCTACGTGGCCTTTCATTGGATTCGCTTTTAGCTTGCCGCTATCTACTAGGTGTTGGAATGCATCGGCCATTGCAACACTTGCGCCGCTGATGGATGCAGTACGCGTACCACCGTCAGCTTGGATAACGTCACAGTCAACGGTGATCATGAACTCACCCATGGCTTTTAGATCGACAACTGCACGTAGGCTTCGCGCGATAAGACGCTGAATTTCCATCGTACGGCCGCCTTGCTTTCCACTTGCCGCTTCACGACGAGTACGAGAATGTGTCGCTCGAGGTAGCATGCCGTATTCAGCTGTAACCCAGCCTTTACCTTGACCTTTTAGCCAACGTGGCACAGATTCTTCGACGGTCGCATTACACAACACTTTGGTGTTACCGAACTCAACTAACACTGACCCTTCAGCGTAAGCTGTGTAGTTACGAGTAATTTTGATAGGGCGAACTTGATCCGCCTTGCGATCGTTTGGACGCATGGGCATCTACCTTAAATATGAGGAGAAGACGATTTGGTTGGGCGAAGATTATAACGGAATCGATTCCGGATTCATAGGTTACGCATCTGGCACAACATAAACAATCCATACATGCCGCGCACCTATCGACGCAGCGTGATACACTCTTGAAGTAATTTTCAAAAAATGAAGACAGGAAAATTCGATGATTTACAGTATGACAGCGTATGCACGCAAAGAAGTAAAAGGCGATTGGGGTTCTGCGGTATGGGAAATCCGCAGCGTGAACCAGCGTTATTTAGAAACATACTTCCGCATGCCAGAACAATTTCGCGGATTAGAGCCCGTTTTACGCGAGCGTTTTCGTAAGCGCTTAGCGCGAGGCAAAGTAGAATGTAATCTACGTTTTGAAGCAAACCCTGCCGCAAAAGGTGAGCTTAGCATCAATGAAGCGCTTGCTAGTCAGGTAATTAAAGCCGCTGAACAAGTCATGCACATGACTGGTGAACTGAGCCGAATCAATCCATTTCAAGTCATGCAGTGGCCGGGGGTAATGGAAACGCCAGAGCAAGACATGGATGCGGTAAATAAAGTGCTACTAGAAGCGTTTGATGGCGCAATGGATGAATTTATTGAAGCGCGCGCTCGTGAAGGCGAGAACATGAAGGCGCTGATTGAGCAACGCCTAGAAGCGATCACATCAGAAGTTGTGAAAGTGCGCGCACGCATGCCAGAAATACTAGAGTGGCAACGTGAGCGTCTGTTCTCTAAATTTGAAGATGCGAAAGTAGAACTAGACCCATCTCGCGTTGAGCAAGAGCTTATCCTTCTGGCACAGAAATCAGACGTAGCAGAAGAGCTAGACCGTCTTGATTCTCACGTAAAAGAAACCACGAACATTCTGAAAAAAGGTGGCGCAGTGGGTCGTCGTCTAGATTTCATGATGCAAGAGTTCAACCGTGAATCGAACACGCTAGCGTCGAAATCCATCAGCACCGACATCACCGCATCGGGCGTTGAACTGAAAGTTCTAATTGAACAGATGCGTGAGCAGATCCAAAACATTGAATAATTTCCACACTCTTCCGTATTGTTATTTAAAGCAATAAGTATCAAAAACTTAACTATAATAAGATTCCATACAGGCCCATAGAGAACCACCTTTAACCACCACCAAATGGTGGTTAAAGTGGTGGGTAAAGTAAGGTTCTGCCGATTTAATGGGTGTGGAGTTAGGTTAGGATGTCTCAGTTAACAGTTAAGAAAGTGGAAGCATTAATTAAAACTAGTGGGATAAAACAAAGCGCTATGGTGATGGTAGTGGTTTGTATTTGGTTGTTCCCCATTCTGGCTATCCTAGCTGGATGCTACGTTTCACATCTAACAAAAAGCGCCGCGAAATGACACTCGGCAAAGTCAGTGACATATCTTTGCGTGACGCCCGACTCCTAGCTGCCGAAAAAATGAAACAAGTCCGTGAAGGGTTTGATCCGCTCATACAACGCAAGCGCGCAGAGCAAGAAAAAATAAAAACCGTTAACGACTTATTTTCAGACTGGTACCCATCCCTAGAAAAACGTTTAAAGCACCCTAACATTCCGAAACGTGCCTTCTTAAAAGATATTGCCCCTCATATCGGCGATATCCCTCTCGAGCAAGTCAACGCTCGTGATATTCGCACCACTATTAATGCCATTACTGCTGCTGGGAAACCCGCAATCGCGAATGACGCCCTTAACTATTGTAAACAACTGTTCAACCATGGAATGAAGCTCGACGTCATGCAGGGTAACCCTGCTTCTGCATTTACGGTTCGGGATGCTGGCGGTGTGGAAAAGAGCAGAGATAGAGCCTTAACTACCGAAGAACTCAAGCAGTTTTTTAATACCGCTAAACAAAACCCGATGAGCTTTACCCGTGACAACTATTTAGCATGCGCCTTACTAGTGTGCTTAGGTGTGCGTAAATCCGAGCTGTACGAAGCCAGATGGGAAGAGTTTGATTTAGAAAAAGCAGTGTGGGAACTCCCAAAAGAACGCAGCAAAACCAATGTCGCTCTTACTATCCCTTTAGCGACAACAGTATTAGAGTGGCTTGAAGAACTGAAAGTGAGAAGCTTAGGCTCTGAGTATGTATTCCCTAGTCGCCGATCCAGTAAAAATCCACATATGGGGCCAGATACGCTTAATCGTGCGATTACCAAACTATTCGGGCATGAACCAGGTAAAAAGAAACAGCCGCCGAATCTTATGGGGGATATGCCTCACTTTACCGTTCATGATCTACGCCGTACGTGCCGCACTTTATTGGCACAACAAGGCACTCCCGGCCATGTGGCCGAAAGGTGCTTGAATCACAAGTTAAAAGGTGTTGAAGGGATTTATGACCGACATGATTATTTCGAAGAGCGGAGAGAGGCGTTAAATATGCTAGCCCTGCACATTTCTGAATTTGCAGATCTTTAAACGAGCCTGTAAATAATTCTGTGTAACTGCCGTGGTTACATATAATCTGTCAGTCTATCTTCGAACATAATCATAAAGCGATTCAGGGCTTGTAACCAGTTTCTGATGGGCATCGTCCACTTCTTGGAAGCATCCTGGATCGCTAAGAAGATCACTTTCCTTGCCGATTCATCCGTTGGGAACAGCTTACGTTTTTTATGGCTTTTCTAATCACACAGTTCAATGACTCGATAGCGTTGGTCGTGTAGATCGCTCTCCTGATGTCCTCAGGGTAATTAAACAAGGTATTGAGGTTATCCCAGTGGGCTGTCCAGGAACTGTTGATTTGAGGGTATTTGACGTCCTATTTATCAGAGAACATTTCTAGCGCTAACAAGGCTTCATATTCGGTCTTGGTCTTGGGCTGGAATCGAGTCTGGTACTTACGAACCAACTTGGGTTCAAAGTTCGCATCTTGGTCGCACAGCACATCAATAGGAACCTCGCCATCATCAGTGAGAATCGACTTAGATGAGTAGCCATTACGGGAGTTTGGGCTGAGTTTAGTAGCGTGCTTTTCGTAGCCAAAGTTATCATCAAGATCGGACTCTGATCTTGATTGATTTGGCAGCTTTACGAGAAAAAGCTTCAAGTGCTTTCTTATCCATGTTGTTTATCCTAAGCCTTTTTAAGGCTTAAGCTTAGACAATTACACAGAAATCAGGACAGTCTCCGACTAATTAAAAGTCAACTACGCCAAGTTTCCGTTGCTTGACTCATCTCCTTCTCTGCTATGCCAGCATATTCCATATGCTGGCATAGCAAGCACAAGTAAGATGAGCAGCTCCGTAGCTTATTTTCCTTTAAGGATTCCAGCTCCATCGGTTGCTCTACAGACGTATATATCTTCCTTAAGGCCAGTTGCGGACTCGTATTTATTTTTAACGGCGAGTTTTAGACGCTCAACTAAATGCATAGGAACCAGAGCAACAACACAGCCACCAAAACCACCGCCAGTCATTCGCACACCACCTTGGTCACCAATCGTATCTTTCACAATTTCAACTAAAGTATCGATTTCTTTAACTGTGATTTCAAAGTCATCACGCATTGACGCATGTGACTCCGCCATAAGTTCGCCCATACGCTTTATGTCATGCGCACGAAGTGCTTGCGCTGCTTTAATGGTGCGGTCATTTTCTGTGATCACGTGGCGAGCTCGCTTCGCGACCATGTAATCCAGCTCAGACACTTTTTCATCAAACTGCTCAATAGTAACATCACGTAACGCTGCCACACCAAACGTGCGTGCCGCTTCTTCACATTGCTTACGACGCGTGTTGTATTCGCTGTCTACCAAGCCACGTTTTTTGTTCGAGTTGATTATTACAACCGCTATGTCCTCTGGCATCGGTACCGCTTCAGTTTCTAAACTACGGCAATCCAATAACATTGCGTGATTTTCACGACCTTCTGCCGAAATCATTTGGTCCATGATACCGCAGTTACAACCAACGAACTCATTCTCTGCTTGCTGACCATTTAGGGCTATTTCTGTTTGGCTGATTTCTAGATTAAACAGTACTTTAAATGTTTGCCCTATCACCACTTCCAATGCAGCCGATGAGCTTAAACCTGCTCCTTGCGGAACGTTACCACTAACCGCAATATCCGCTCCAGTAAATTGGTAACCGCGAGAAAGAAGACTTTTCACCACCCCGCGAATATAGTTCGCCCACATTTGGTTAGATTGGAAGACAATCTCTTGACTGATATCGAACTCATCAATTGCATTGCCATAATCCACGGATACCACGCGTACTAGGGTGTCTTCACGTTTCGCCGCAGCGACTATCGTTTGGTAATTGATTGCACATGGCAGCACAAAACCATCGTTGTAGTCAGTATGCTCACCAATGAGGTTTACACGGCCAGGAGCTTGAATAATATGGCTCGGTGCATAGCCCAGCAATTCTTCAAAAGAGTTTTCAACATTTTGGATTAAATCAGACATAGGTGGCTTTCTCTTAAGATATAAATTTGGTGTTGGGGAAGTACTTTGAGCCTCATGTTTCATCGCAAGGTGGCACTCCCCATTTTGTTCGTTATCAATAGTTCTCGAGAGTTTATGACTCTTTATAATGCACATCACTTAAGTCGCGTAAACGTTGTGCAGCCTGTTCCGCGGTTAGGTCTCGTTGACTTTCTGCGAGCATTTCATATCCCACCATGAACTTGCGAACCGTGGCACTACGAAGTAGTGGTGGGTAGAACAGCGCATGTAATTGCCAATGGTCGATATCGGTGCCTTCTTCAAAGAATGGCGCATAGTGCCAACCCATCGAGTAAGGGAAAGAACATTGGAATAAATTGTCGTAACGACTCGTCAGCTTTTTGATAGCAACGGCAAGGTCATCACGTTGCTCATCAGTTAGCTCACTCATGCGGCGTATGTGTACTTTTGGAAGAAGCATGGTTTCGAACGGCCATGCAGCCCAGTACGGTACAACAGCAATCCAATATTCAGTTTCAACCACTGTACGTGAACCGTCTTTGAGTTCAGCTTGCACGTAGTCCACCAGCAAGTTGCTGCCATGTTCTTGGTAATACGCTTTTAAGTTGCGCTCTTTGCGCTCAATTTCGTTTGGCAAGAAGCTGTTCGCCCAGATTTGGCCGTGCGGGTGAGGCTGAGAACAACCCATGGTTTCGCCTTTATTTTCGAATGCTTGAACCCAAATGTAGTCTTTGCCTAACTCTTCGATTTGATCATTCCATGTATCAATCACGCCGCGAATTTTATCAACTGGCAATTCCGGTAAGGTTTTGCTGTGATCAGGCGAGAAACAGATGACGCGGCTCAAACCACGCACACCCTGAGATTTGAATAGCGGATTATCTGACTTAGGTGCATCCGGCGAGTCCACCATCAACGCTGCGAAGTCATTTTGGAATACGTATGTACCTTGGTAATCTGGGTTTACATCCCCAGAAATACGCGCATTAGTTGGACAAAGGAAGCACTTCTCATCGTAACTTGGTTGTTCGTCAATCTCTGGTTTCTCATCAGCCCCACTCCAAGGACGTTTAGCTCGATGTGGAGATACCAAAACCCATTGCCCAGTTAATGGGTTGTAACGGCGATGTGGATGATCTATTGGATTGAATTCAATATTTGACATATTACTTGCTCATCTTTTTTAGTCTGTCTTCGATTTGGCACACACCAAACTCATCAATTTTTTTATAAGAAGTTTCGAGTACATTAATACCCGTCAGGATTACTCGATTGCCAATTCCACGTATCTGCCGTCATTTCAGCAATGCTGCGAGTCGCTTTCCAACCGAGCTCTCTTTGTGCTTTTGTAGTACTGGCCCAACATTCTGCAATATCTCCAGGGCGCCGAGGACAAATCTCGTAAGGGATTGGATGACCACATGCCGTTGAGAACGCTTCGACCATTTCAAGTACGCTCGAACCTTTGCCCGTGCCTAAGTTGTACACATGCAAACCGGCTTTTTCGCCGACCGATTTCAGGGCAGCGATATGACCGTCAGCCAAATCCATCACGTGGATGTAGTCACGCACACCAGTACCATCTGATGTGGAGTAATCACTACCGAATACCGACAGTTTTTCGCGGCGACCAACTGCGACTTGAGCGATGAACGGCATCAAGTTGTTTGGGATCCCCTCAGGGTCTTCGCCCATGGTGCCCGATGGGTGTGCACCAACGGGGTTGAAGTAACGTAACAAAGTCACACTCCAATCCTGTTCAGCTTGAAACAGGTCACTCAAACACTCTTCCACCATGTATTTGCTGCGACCATAGGGGTTAGTGGTTGCACCTGTTGGTGACTCTTCCGTAATAGGCACAACCTTAGGATCACCATAAACCGTTGCAGATGAGCTAAATACAATACTTTTTACACCCGCTTTGCGCATACTGCGCACCAACACTAATGAACCATTAACGTTGTTATCGTAATACTCCAATGGTTTTAAAACGGATTCGCCAACGGCTTTTAGACCAGCAAAATGAATCACAGCTTGAATATCATGTTGATTAAATACTGAGTCTAAAAAGGCTTCATCTCGAATGTCGCCTTGATAGAAAGCTGGTTGCTGCCCTGTTAGTGCCTCTATACGATTTAATACCTCTATTTTGGAATTACATAGGTTGTCTACGATGATTGGTTCCATACCAGCTTTGATCATCTGCACACATGTGTGACTACCGATATACCCCATTCCGCCTGTGACAAGAACTGACATAAATACTTTTCCACCTTTCAACGTAAAAATCTCTAGATCAGGTATACCTGCGTCATGCGCAATATTCGGGCATACCGATCTATCTACTTGCTGTCCGTTTTTAATGATTAAATAATTAGTGTGGTTTGATTACGGCATGTACATATCATTAAGCTTGGTTACCTGTTTGCTTTTCCTACGTTTCAATAAATAGTTAAAGGTCACACCAAGCATTAAGATAACACCGCAAAAACCATACACTTGCATGACCGTTGGGTCGCTTGAAACAAAACCTACGTCCGAAAACATCACATACGCTCCTAACACCATATAGAGAATGACCGCGGACGCTTCAAAGCGGAAAGACCATGGCGTCACGTCGATGCTTTCATTCACTGGCATCACATAATCCGTATCACGTGGCATAAAATGACCAATCGCAAACATCAATAAAGTACAAACTACAAATAAAATCGCTAATTGATGTAAGAAGTGGATTGGGGTGTCAAAGATTAATTGCATCGCAGCATAGGAGCTCACAAATATCGTTAGTGCAACTTTGGCTGCAATAGCTGGTACACGTTTTGAAATGTAACCAACGAACACGATGGTGAAGATAGGCACACTGAAAAAGCCAGCAACCATTTGTAAGTATTGGAATAAACCTTCTGGTGCATATAGGATAAACGGTGCAATGCAAACAGAGATAATGGCAATGATGACTCCAAATAGGCGCCCCTTACCGACTAACTCTTCATCGGATTTATCTTTACCAAATAATGGCTTATAAACGTTCAATGCAAATAGTGTCGTAGAACTGTTTAGCACACCATTAAACGTACTTAATATGGCACCAAACATAACCGCAACAAAGAAGCCAACAAGAGGCTTGGGTAACACTTCGTTCACTAAGCGCGTATACATTGTGTCGGGATTACCTGCATCAGAGCCAAACATGTGGAAGGCAATGATGCCGGGAATGATGAGGAATAATGGAGAGATAACCTTAATTGCACCTGCGAGAATGACACCCTTTTGACCTTCTTTCAGGTTCTTTGCGCCAAGCGCACGCTGAATGATGGATTGGTCGGTGCCCCAATAATACAAGTTCACCAATAATAGGCCCGTGAACAGAGTAGAAAATGGCAGTGGATCCGTTTCTTTACCTACGGATTGCAGCTTCTCTGGTGCGGCAGTGAGCAACACGTCCAAACCTTCTATAAAGTTACCGCCGCCTAATGCCATCAGGCCAAATACAGGAATCATTAGGCCACCAAGAATCAGTCCTACACCATTGAAGGTATCAGCAATAACGACAGCTTTTAGACCACCATAAATAGCGTAAAAGAAACCTAACAAACCTATCGTGGCAGAGATCAATGCGATGGAGCTAAATTCAGAAATACCCAATAAACCTTGTACATCGAAGATTTCGCCTAGTACCACTGCGCCAGCGTAAAGAGTAGTAGGAAGAATGTTGATGACGTATTGACACAAGAACAACAAAGTAACGAACTTCTTCACCGACATGTCATAACGGCTTTCTAAGAAATCTGGAATGGTGGTGATACCTTGCTTGAGGTAACGCGGTACAAGCAGCAGCGCAATGACAACCAGAGTAACGCCAGAGGCAACTTCCCACCCCATTACACTCATATTGTGGGTGTAGGCTTGAGCACTCATACCGACAAAACTGGTTGCACTCAAATTGGTAAGAATTAGCGAGCTGGCAATCAGTCCGCCCGTCAAACTTCGTCCTCCAAGGAAGAAACCATCTTGAGAGGTGTGTTTATCATTTTTAACTTTGCTGTAAGTGAACACCACAACAAAGCCCGTAAACAGCAAAAACGAAAGTAATACTGTAATAGACATTTTGTTTCCTTAACAAGTTAAGCAATTCAACTTGCTTGTTGGTTGTAGGGTGCCCCTCTAGCGAGTATAGGAGTGTTTTATCAGGAGCAACGTAAGTTGAAACTGGTCGCCAGAGGAGGCAGATAGAGATTTAACGTTTTTTGAGGTGAACAATAAGCGCTGATTCGGGATCGAGGATTGGAAGCGTCACCCCAATTTCTTTTAAGTTATCACCACTTAGCGTCAGAGTTTTGTCTAGCCATTTCGGACGCTGTTTCATCAATTGAAAGCTGGTCTGTGGCATTTCCACAATCTTGATTTCGTAACTGGCTTTTTCATCTGCGCAACTCACCCGAAGTGGAGATGGTAGCGCGTAATTTGGCATGGCCAGTTGGCAGACCGTGATCAGCATTTCTTTCCCGTTTTCAACACCATAGATGTTCTGGCTATGATCTGCGGGGTCAATACGGAAAGCACGTCCAGAGTGAAGCAAATCGCGATACTGTTTGTGCAATTGAATATAATGGGCGAAGGCTTGTTTTTCTTCAGCGCTTTCTTTTACTGGATCGAGTTCAACGCCCATGTGACCACTTAACGCCGTCACTCCACGCATATTGATGGCATGACGGCGATTAGTTGAATGACATTCCGCAGGGCCAATGTGTGCACCCATTACTTCAGGCGGAAAGAAATAGCTCATACCACGTTGAATAGCTTGGCGTTCGAGCGCATCATTACAATCAGAAGCCCAGAAGCGATGGGTGCGTTTAAGGATTTCAAAATCAATACGACCACCACCTGAAGAGCAAGACTCAATCTCGACTTCAGGGTGTGCCGCATAAAGTTCATCTAACAGACGATAAAGCGCTTTCGTTTGACCATGTACAGCTGGCTTACCTTGATGACCTGGCTGCACCAGCTCACGGTTCATGTCCCACTTTAGGTACCCAATGTTGTATCGAGTCAGTAAATCATTCAAACGATCAAACAGGTAGTTGAAGCAATCTTTGTTTTGCAAATCCAACACGTATTGCCAACGACCTGAAGGCTGGTGGTAGCCTTGTAGACTCAATACCCAATCGGGGTGTTGGCGATATAGGTTTGAGTCTTGGCTGACCATCTCGGGTTCAACCCAAAGACCAAATTCCATACCTTTGTTGTTTACGTGCTCAATCACTGGTTCAAGACCATTTGGGTACTTCGTTTCATCCAAATACCAGTCACCAAGCGCGGCACGTTCACCATCACGACCAATGAACCAACCATCATCAATAATGAAGCGCTCGACCCCCATCTCAGCGGCTTCGGTTGCCATCTGCATGATGTACTCAGGGTTGTGATCAAAATAGATACCTTCCCATGTGTTTAAGTGAACCGGGCGGGGGTTACCACTTGGAAACTGGATAATATTGGCGCGAACAAACTCATGGAATCGTTGTGAAATACCGTTCAAACCCGAGTTGCTGTATGTTGCATAAAGCCACGGGGATTGGTATGTCTCACCACTTTTTAAACGCTTTTCGCCAGAGAGTAACAACTCGCCGGCTTGAACAAAGCGGCGACCATCACTACGAACATCAGCGCGCAGTTGATGATTACCACTCCAACCAAGGTGAAAGCCCCATACGTGACCCAACTGCTCGCTAAAGCCATTCGTGCCAGCGAACAGACCAGGGAAATTTTCATGAGAGGTTCGGCCACGGCGGTTTTCTTGCATAAAGCCACCATGTTCAAAGCGCAAACGTTGAGTTTGAAATTCATGACACCAACGTCCGTGAAATGTCATTAGTTCGTTGGCATGATTAGGCAACGGTAAAGTGGACGAAAGCTTATCTAAACAATACTCGCTTGACGCGATGTTCTTTATTGAGATGCGTTTTTGCACCACGTCGCTATTGAAGTCAAGGTGCAGCTCAATGACCAACTCAAGCCCAGCGATGTCGTCTTGAAGTATAAATGTTGCACTACCATCATTTTGCTCGATAGATTTGGTTATGAACACGGGCGCCCAATCATCGCCATTTCGGTGTCCTTCAATACCAGGCGCATTAAAGTGACCACTACCAAGCTCTGGACATAGTGATAACGGCACGTCGACATCAAGGCGAGCCTGAGAGATAGGACGCTCGGTCGAGAGGATTAAATCAGGGTCAATCTGAGCAATTTTCGCTCCCCAATGAAGGATTTCAGGAACACGATCTACTTTAATGATCATGCTGTGATTCTTAGATTTTAAGTGAACAAACTTTTGCATACTGCTTCTATGTTTTCGCAAACATTTAATCTATAAGTAATGATGCGCTTATTCAGTTCCATTGCGACAAAAAAGCCTAATTAGTGTGATTAAGATCATTTTAATAGGGTGTTTTTTGTGTAGTCGATCTTGTGTTTCCGAAAACATTTACTCATGTTTTTACGACATCAATCACGAGAACATTTGAATGAACCTGGTAGAATGAATCGAAAATCTGGATAGGAGAATGCAATGGCAGTCACGTTTAAAGATGTTGCGCGGTTAGCTGGGGTCTCAACTCAAACCGTATCCCGCGTAACCAATGGCGCAGATAACGTCGCGGAAGCAACGCGAAAACGAGTCAACGATGCGATAAAAAAGCTTGGCTATGTACCAAACAAAGGTGCACAAATGCTGAGCCGAGCTAAGTCTCGGATCATCGGCATTGTTTCCTTGGATATCTCTCTGCACGGTGTGGCTCTGATTGCCAACGGAATTCGCAACCAAGCGCATGAGATGGGCTACGGGACAGCGTTAACCGTGTTAGCAAACAACTCTATTGATGAATTTCGCGATGCGATTCGAGAGCTTATTGCACAACAAGTCGATGCTATTATTATCAATGCCCCCGTAAATCAAGACATAGCACAGTGTCTGATTGAGCAGTTCAGCCAACTAACATTAGTATTCATTGATGTTCCTGAAGGGACCCCTGTCAATCATGTTAGGTGTGATCATCATACAGGAGCGAACTTGGCGGTATTACATTTGATTGAACAAAAACGCGATTCCTTCGTGTGTATTTCTGGCCCATCTGAATCGACCGCCTCTAAAATTCGTTACGACGCGTGGCAAACACAACTCCAAAAACATGGAGCCAAAGAAGTTGCTTGTTATGAAGGTGATTGGCAAGCAGCTAGTGGCCACAAAGCGATTAAAGACCTTGTGCTAAAAGGTATAGACTTTGATGCGGTATTAGTCGCCAATGATCAAATGGCACTCGGTGTTTTATGCGCTCTGTCAGAAGCAGGCATCAATGTGCCAAAGACGGTTTCTGTCATTGGATTTGATGGTATTCAGGACAGTCAATATTTTTCACCACCTTTAACCACGATCAAACAAGACTTCGACCAATTGGGCCGTAAAGCCGTTAAATTAATGCTCAGCCAAATGGAAAAACCAGAGGGAACAATCTCTGAGGTGCTGCCTGTCAATTTAGTCATCAGACAAAGTACAAGTGAAAAAGCAGATTCTTTATATGACAAACAAGAGGTTCTCGCTTGTCTTGAAAATATTCGTCGCCTACTGCCGTAGATAAAATTTTTATGAAGAACCACCTAGCAGTGTTTTTATGTTGAGAAAAAGCTCGGACAAACGTACAGAGAGCGGACCGAGCCACTAGAGTGGAAGCGCGCCCTCTTGGACAGCTTGCTACCAACCTTATACAGTACCTCGATTGTATCATTATCGTAGACTTACTCTTTTTCAATTTACTCAAATGGTAAGTGCCAACGTTCCTATCTTGCAAGGCTAGCAACTGGATTCATTCTAATGGGTTAATTTAGTGATACTGATTGACTCATCGAATGTGAACAGAGCTTCATTTGATCTCATCTACATTTATTGAGAAATTAATCATACTACTATAACAAGTTGATTTTGTCGGATAAGCAACACCTGTTATCAGATCTCCCTCCTGAGAGCCGTACGTCTAACTTTCACTACATACAGCTCAAAATCCACTAAGCTCCCTATTGACACCCAGTAAATTATAAATCAGTGGTAGCAGGGTCAAACCATGAGTTACAACCAGTTTTTTACCCTTACTTTGATTAAGAAAACCTTCCCCAAAAGGTTCGAACTGGTTTGCTTAAATCTTGATTTTGACATGTTGAATTAATAGGCACTTGAGCAATTTAAAATAGTCAGCTCATGTCTTTGTACGTCGAAGTAGAAAATTCACAGATGACTACCTCAAATACACGCAGATAGACAGTATTGACGTTTATTCAGTGCTAAAGGAAGGAAATCCAGTAATTACTACGACATTTACCACTTTATGTACTAGTCATAACCAGTTTTTTGAAAAGGTTGATTGATCTATCTACAATTGATTTAGAAGTTATGAAACTGAAAGGTTGAGACAATTTTATCAGAGACTTACTTAAGTAGTTAGGCGTGTATCAATTGAAGTAGCGAAACAGTAGAGGTAGATCTTACGTTTTTGGAGTTAAGATTTTCCACACCTCAGGTAATTCACCTTTCACTAAATTAGTAAAATCATTAACACATTTCTGCCCCAAAACGATTTTGAGGCATAGTTATAGTTTGTTGGAGTGCGCCTAGATTGAATTAATATTTCTTATGAATTGCGCCTGTTTTGTCGAAAGCTTCTCTGTCTATTATCACATCGTTTGCAGCTTTTCTTCTTCTCTTAACGTGAGAACCTCATATCCTGTACTGGTGACAAGTACTGTATGTTCAGATTGAGCTGAGAGTTTTTTGTCTCTAGTGACCACCGTCCAACCATCTTTTTTGGTTTTTATCTTAGCAGTACCCTGATTCACCATTGGTTCGATAGTAAAAATCATGCCCTCTTTTAATGTGAGTCCACTATTTGGCTGACCGTAATGAAGTACCTGTGGTTCTTCATGCATTTCACGACCTATTCCATGTCCACAATATTCCCTTACGATACTGTATCCATGGGATTCTGCATGTCGCTGTATCGCATGACCAATGTCACCAAGTTTTACCCCAGGTTTTACTTGCTTAATACCTTCCCACATAGCGTTATAGGTTGTTTTTACCAGTTGAATAGCAAGCGGTGATGCTGAAGGCATTACATACATTTTACTTGAATCGGCAATAAATCCATTCTTTTCTAGAGTAATGTCTAGGTTGATAATATCGCCACTTTTTAAAATCTCAGTCTCTTTAGGAACTCCGTGGCACACAACTTCATTAATCGATGAATTTAGTACATATTGATAATCGTATTGTCCTTTACTTGCAGGTCGAGCATTGAGTTCATTAACAATATACTGTTCAACTTTATTATTAATATCCATCGTAGAGATGCCAGGTTGGACGTATTCGTCGAGCATCTTAAAAACCTGCGCAAGTAACTTGCCGGATTCTCGCATTAACGAAATATCTTCTTCAGACTTAATCATTACTTGACTATGCATCACAATGTTCTTCAGTTGTTGAGATGTTTGTAGCGGAAACATTCGCGGATTGCATCAGATTCGCCATGATTTGATTGAATGAAAGTTGAGGATGTAGCTCAGCCAACATGCCCATTTTGATCCAAAACTCTGCTTGTGAGTTTATTGAACGTGACATGACCGAGCTTGCTTTACGAAGTTCTTCATGCAGTTCTTCTGAAATTTTAACAATACCCATAAATATACGCTTGATATACGAAACATATACGCATTGTATTTTTAGGGATTGTAGTGTCAAATCTGTTGGAGATTATAGGATCTCATGATGGAGTTGATATGTATCCATTGACTAGCTTTTGCCCCATTATAAGACAGAGTAAATACTCATTCATATCCTGTTTATTGGGTTTTGCCTTACTAAAAGTAATCCATTCTTCTAATGCTATTCGTTGTTAATCCTCGTGTTGTATTGCGGGGGGCTCTTAAGTTGTCAACATCGTACACAGAACCACCATGTTGTATTTATTCAACATGGTGCATTTAGAAAGAACGTCTTCCCCCAACGGTATCCTTAAACCTTGCTCGAGGAGCTTTGCCATCCATCGTCCATTTAAGGTTCGCAGGTATAAATTGACTTGAATCGGGAGTTTGCCAACTTGCTTCACCGTTTTTTCTGGCGTCCAATTGATGGTTGGTACGTTATCTTCAATCGCAATGGACAAAATATTGAGTTCATCGAGAGCAGCCATAAGGTTCTGACAAAAGAGGATTTTGAGCGGTTTTTAGAACAGATTGAGTCGTGTGAATAAGAAAAGGCGTCATCGTGACGCCTTTTAGCTTTTACTCTTTGAAGCAAGGAAGTCCCTGACTAGCACGCCAATCTTTCACTATTTTGACTATCCCTTCAGGCGTATCCTCACCCGGGTTCTCTGGGTAGTAAATTAAGTCTGAACCCGCCGGATGCTCCGTAATTAATATGAAGTGTTCAAGCAACTTATCTTGATAATCATCGCTGCCCTTTGATTCAATTATCTCATCTAGTAAGTTTATGAAATCAGCTTCAGTATAAGCACTCAGTGTGTCTTTTAATTCCATCGTTAACTCTTGTGTATATCAATATGGTTACGGGGGGTGTTTACTCTTAAATTGTCAACATCGTATACAGAACCACCATGTTGTATTTCTTCAACATGGTGTAGTTCGAAAGAACGTCTTCCTCCAACGGTATCCTTAAACCTTGCTCGAGGAGCTTTGCCATCCATCATCCGTTTAAGGTTCGCAGGTATAAATTGACTTGATAGAGTAGGATCATTGGCAATCTCGCCCCAGAAGACTCTTCTAAAATCGTCAAAGCTACTGAACTCACTTCCTCTTAGCTTATCAGCAATTTGAGACGGTATTGGAGCTCCTAAATCTTTACCCGCATCAGCTAACCAGATACCCAAGATATCTTCGCCCTTACCAGTAACGACTCCGGGCTTATCTCTCGGGCTTTCTTTGTAAACCACATAGAGCGGAGCAATGCCTGAGCTTTCAGGGAATACCAAGATCGCATCACGCCAGTCTTTCTCTTCAGGCGCAGGCGTAACGGTGACGTTCGCATCGCTATCCGAGTGGATTGGCGTGACCAGTATATCGTCTTTTTCAAACCCATCACTATGATCGGGGGTAGTTTGCCAACTTGCTTCACCGTTTTCTTCTGGAGTCCAATATATGGTTGCTCCGTTCTCTTCAATCGCAACGGACAACTGACCATTGTTCCCTTGTTTCACATATTTGATGGGGATTCGTGTGTCATCTACATGATAGCCCTGTACGTGCGGATAAAACTCACCATCTTGGGGCTCGGTAATGTGGACACGAACGCGGCTTTGCACCGTGGTTACTTGGCGTAAATCTTGGTCTGTGTATTGGGTGTTATCGCCAAATAAGCTTTGCTGCATGGCAAACAAAGCGCCAATACCTTCGACCTGCCAGCGGTAGCCCTCGACGATTTTGTCTTTCAATGTGCCGGCCAGTTTATCTAACTGCATCGCTGCGGTTTGGGTTTGCTGCATTTGCTCTGGGGAACCGGCGACAGCTGCGGAACTGCCCATAGCCATTTGTGCTTGTGTCGCTTGAGTGGCGGGTATGACAGCAGCTGGGTTTGCATTGGCTTGTGCAAAGAAGAATGACCAAGGACCAAAGTTACTTATTGACTCTTGTTGGTCGCCAATTTCAATACATCCCTCTGGTCTGGTGCAGGATTTAGCGAACACGAGCGAGCTTGTGGCGTCTTTTAAATTGAGGATTACCACATCGCCTTCTATGCAATCGGCAGTGTTAATGGCTCTATATTTGGTCAACCCGAGCAATGGATCACTGTGCTGATAATGACTGTTGCGGATGTTGTTGTAAGTTTGTGGGCGCAGCGGCGGAAAGGTATTCTTTTTGTCCGGTGCTTGTTGTTGCTGTTTCTCAGCAACAATAATTTCATCACCTACCGCAAGTGACAGAGGGTCGGCCTCAAACACTGGGTTAAGCAAGAGCAAGGCTTTAGCTCCCATACCATATAGTTCAGCGATGCTTTGCCAGTTTTCCCCTACCGTTACGGTGTGCGTCGCTGCGGTTTGTTCCGCTTGCGTCTCATCGTTGTTACCTTCTGAGCGCGCTTCTTCCGGCTGTTTGACCGCATCAAACAATGCGGGGATATCCAACTTTATCCCGTTTTCACACAGCCAATCTTCACTGAGATTATCGAGCTCTTCACGCGTGATTTGTCGCTCAAGATAAATGATGTATTGATTTTCGATGATTTGATCGGCTAATTTCCAATACACCAAAATAGCGCTTTGGTCTTTAGTAAAACCACGCTCGTCATTGAGCTTGTCCTGTGTCGATTGCGTAGCGTAAAACGCCCATTTTTCTTCCCCAAGAATTTTGTACTCTTGGACAAGTTCACCATCATTAAAGTGGTAGTAATAGCCTTCTGTAGGCAAACCTAAACGTTCACCCAATCGCACTGCAGGGACAACAGGTATAAAACCTTCCTCAGCTTTATGGCTGCCGGCTTTTTGTAATGTGACGGCTTCCAATGGTGTCAGTCCGAGATTGTCATCAGCGATGTGGATATTTAAACGCTTTGGCTCATCAAACACACATAACGCTGTGTAGCGGGTGCCTTGCTCGGTATTGGCTTGCTCCCAACGGGTCACCGCGTTCTCTTTTTCAGTTTTCGCTAAAGCAAAGTCACTGTGCACCATTTTCTTTATGGTGGTATCCGAGCATCCGACTTCGAAGCTGTACTCAAACTCCTTGATTAGTTCCTCTTCACTTTCGGTTGCGATTGGCGGCAACGTGTAAACTTGTTCGGGCGTCGAGGTTTCCAAGATACAAGAGCGGTAACCTCCCGTTGTTCTGGTGGTTTTCGTTATTGCTAACAAATTATTAGCCGCATCATCCGAAAGTTCAGAGATAACCTCAGAATTCAGCCGCCAAGTTTTAGGACCTATTGGGTCGTTGTAACTAAGTAGAGCGGGAATTTGAGGCGTATCACTCACGAGTGCGAGATTACCTTCGTAGAGATGCTGCTTTAGCTGTTCAAAAGTAAGATGTGAAGGAATAGCAGAGGCGATATCCGCTTCCGAAATATTATGGAAGTTGCCCTCTATCAATCCAAATTCATGAGACATTACTTCCGACAGTGGAAGAACTTTATAGGACACACAAATACCTAAAGTGAATACTAGTTATCACGGCAATAAGCAGTAAGCATGCCATTAACTTTCTTCTGCAAAATCAGCTAGGTAGGATGATAGTAGTGTATGCCGATACAATTTTTTGTTTATCGAGCCAAAAAGTTGGGTATAAATCCAAAAAGTTGGTCGGTGTTGGCTGTGGTCTTTGTGTACGGTAGCTGTTTAGCTGAAGCGATACATATGGTGTTTTTACCCGTGAATACATTCGTAGTGGGCACGTTGTGGATGTAATAGTTCTAAGAAGGCTTTGCCCCATTCCTGCTTAGTGCGATTGCTCAGCAGCGGATTACTCTTCTGAGTTTGCCATACGTGAGGTTATCGCAGATACCAGAATGGCGCTGAACGGAATCTCCCAATTTCTGTCAAAACGGTGTGTCCAGCCAGAAATCATCACCTGCATTATTATGCACTTAAATTGAAAGGTGTAACTTGGAGGTGGGCATGAAATGAGCTAGGCTCTTCATACTATTTAGACCTTGGGATTACACAAGATATAGGGTCAGCACTCCATGCACGATATAGTTCAGGACCGAGTTAACAACGTCAGCTAGTTTTGTTAGCTTTCCTAGTCCCCTGTTTATCAATTTAGACAGGTTACCTCGTCAGGCAATGGACCAGGTGCTGAAGACTTGAGCCACTGATAGAGTAAATCGATGTATTGTCTTTTAACTGAACCTTTAGGCCAGACAAGATAATAGCTATCACCAGTCACCACCGCTTGCTTAAATGGCAACGCAAGTAACTCGGTGTCAATCGCTTTCAGACTAAGTAACAAATCTCCAACAGAGATACCATGGCGGCTGATGGCCGCTTGGTTGCCTTGCTCAAGAGTATCGAACACCTTGCCCTTATTAATGTTCAAAGACTTATAATAACCAGTGCGGTCTATCCAACGCCGCCAGTCACGGCGGTCCGAAGTTGGGTGAATTAGCTCACAAGCGCTTAAATCATATTGAGCCTCACTCAGTAACGCTGGTGAACAGACGGGAATCAGCAGCTCTTCAAACAGCGGAAGGCATTCGGTATCTGTACCAAAATTACCCTGTCCCAGCAAGATGGCGCAATCGTAGGGTTCTCGGACAAAATCCACGCTGTCAATATCCATCCATACACTTACAATTTCAATAATTGGTACGGTGTGCTCATCTCGAAAACTCCTCAATGCGTCCAGTAACCAGCTCATGGTCAGTGTGGATGGCGCTTTTAAGCGCAGTTGCCGATTGTTGCGACCAAAGTAGTAACAGGCATTTTCCAGGCTCTGGAAACTTTCCGTCAGTTGACTGGCCAGAGAGTTACCAGCGGGAGTAATTAATACTTTCGGGCCATGTCGTTCAAACAGCTTGCATTCAAACCATTCTTCCAGCGTTCGCACATGGCGACTTACCGCACCAGGTGTAACGTTAAGTATTTCAGCAGCTTTAGAAAAAGATCCTAAGCGGGCAGCTGCTTCAAATGCCCGTAACGCATACAGTGGAGGCAATGTCATGTCTGTATTCCATTGTGAGTATTACTCATAATAATATACAGTTTTTTCCGTTTTTCAGCATTGATTAAGCCTTACATAATAGGATTATTTCGTTAAGTTAAATCGAACTAATGAAATTCGAAAGAATGAGTTTCACTCATCTATAGGCAATCAAGTATCTCCACAGGAAGAAACACACCATGAATCTATCATTACTCGCCACCTACAGCCTCGCTGTTCTACTGCTAATTATCACTCCCGGTCCAGTCGTTGCTCTGCTTATTTCTACAGCAACCCGCGAAGGACAGCGCAAAGCATTTATGACTTTGCTAGGCACCAATGGAGCGTCCTTGCTGTTAATGACGATTGCAGTATTGACTTTAGCTGGTGTAGTACACTTGTCTCCCGTTTATCTATATTTATTGGGCATTGCTGGTTCTTTCTATATTGGCTTCGGCGCGATATCGGAACTACTCACAATAAGGAAGTTACCAAATGTCAATATAGATAATGAATCAACATCAACTCTCAACGAAACCACCAAAAATAGTGGGTTAGTCAGAGGTTTTATTATTGGGGTAGTCAACCCGAAAGATATCTTATTCTTTGTCGCTTTTTTTCCGCAGTTTATTGCAGTGACACACAATTTTTCTACCAGCGTAATAACATTGTCATCTATCTGGGTGCTATTTGATGCAAGCATTCTCTCTCTTTACATTTTGTGCGCTAAATGGTGGTCAAAAGCATTTAACTCGCGCTGGATTGAAGGATTATGTGAGGGGTTCTTATTGGCTGTAGCTGTGGGTGGAGTGTTTTATAATTCTCAACAATTGCTTCTGTTATCGGTACCTAGCTAGCTCAAGTTTGGAAAAAGTTAGTTGTACATGATCGAGTTAATGCATGTTTTTTTGTGAATTCTGCATTAAATTAACCTAGAACCTCAGTTCGAGGATGCACGATTCTGTCCATTTTCTTCCATCTCAGGCACTGCGTTCAGGGGTGCCTGATTGCGTTTTGGGATATCTAAAGTTATTCGATGATAGCTAAATCAGAAGAACCACTGACACGCCTTTGTCCAACTATGAGTTACGATACAAATAGCCCAACAACTCCACCCTAGTGATCTGCCCCAACAGTTTTGGACACTGAGTTAAGTGAGTACAATCACTAACGAGGTGAACAATGACAACTAAGAAAACTAGAATTAAACATTCCCCTGAATTTAAAGCAGAAGCCCTGAAGTTAGCAGATAAAGTGGGAGTAGCTGCGACAGCAAGACAGCTTTCTTTACATGAATCTCAAATCTACGGGTGGCGAAAGAACTCGAAGAAAGACACCAGTATTAGTCAGCGAGAGCAAGAACTAGCCGCAGAGGTTGCCAAGCTCAAAAGGCAGTTGGCTGAGCAAGCAGAAGAGCTAGACATTGTAAAAAAGGCCGCCACCTACTTCGCGAAGAATCTAAAGTAAATTTCTATGAATTTATGCTCGAACACCTGCTGAGCTTCAGTATTGTGCGTATGGCTAAGGTGTTCGGGGTATCCCGAAGTGGGTTTTATTACTGGGTTAAGCATCGCCATAAGGCCATCAAACACGAGGCAATTCGCCAAAAGCTTGATACAAGAGTCAAAGAAGCTTTCGACAACAGTAAAGGCCGAGATGGCTCAAGGCGTATTCAAAAAGAACTGTCTGAGAGCGGTGATAACTACAACGTTAAAATCATTGCTGCCAGTATGAAGCGTCAAGATTTAACGCCGAAAGCTGCACGCAAGTTTAAGTGCACTACGGACATCAAGCATCAAATGCCTGTTGCTCCAAATCTGTTGGCTCAGAACTTTAGCGCATCGGCTCCGAATGAAAAATGGGCTGGAGACATCACCTATATAGCCACAAGCGAAGGCTGGCTGTACTTGGCGGTAATTATTGACCTTTACTCAAGACAAGTAATTGGATGGTCTATGGATACCAGAATGACGGCTACGCTGGTCTGTAATGCGCTATCAATGGCATTGTTCCGTCGCGGATTCCCCGAGCAGGTTATCGTTCATAGTGATCGAGGTAGTCAGTACTGCTCAAAAGATTATCGAGATCTCATAACTGCTTATAACCTCAAGCAAAGTATGAGTAGGAAAGGAAACTGCTGGGACAATGCTTGTGTTGAGAGTTTCTTCCATTCTATGAAAGTGGAAGCAATCCAATATGAGCCGATTATGACGAGAGAGCAGATGCGCCAAACGATCTTCGAGTACATAGAGGTTGATTATAATCGGACGAGAAGGCACAGTGCTCTTGGGTATCTAAGCCCAGTTAACTTTGAACAACAAAATGTCGCTTAATGAAGTGTCCAGTCTGGCTGGAGCAGATCAGCTTGCCATAGATATGCTGTTTTGTAGAACACCTTATGTTTATGAAAATTTATCACGCAAGCTCTCACATATTGATAGGTTTATATCAACAAACGCTTGCCAAGTATAAGTAGAAGCATAATGCCTTCTATACTGTAGCTCCACTCGACAAATATCCGGTCTCGTGTCATATATACGACATTGTTTGTTTTCCACATTGAGATGACGGCAAATGCCGTCACCTCGGTCCAAGTTCTTGGTCTCTGCGGATAAATCAACATTCGCACAACATTTACCGCATGAATAGCAAGGGAAAGGATTTAGGGTAACTTGGTTCATAAACTCATCAACCAAGCTCGAGTACTATCTAGGTTGTTGTCTTCAAAAGGTAACTCTATCTCTCTTCGACTTACTTCTTTCGACAACATCATACTTCTTTCGTATTCACAACTGACAGATTCTAAGTTGTCGACAAGTCCAGCCAGTTCATCAGGTGAAAGATTAAACTCAACTTTGGAAAGCTCAATCAAGTATCGATCAAGTTCAGCATTTACCGTCTGGAAGTACTCCAATGTTCTCTTTTCTACTGACTTAAACTGATCTAGGTAATCCCATACTTTTCGCATTAATTTACTGTGATCTAAAAAGTATGTGATACCAATAGTCATTATGCCCGTAGCCACCGCGCTAACAAACGAGGCTAGTTCAATACCGAGAGGAAATGTCATCAGCGAGGCTAACTGTTGGTTAAGCATCACTCCCATTGCAACCGCAACACCAGTAGATAAAATACGTGTAACTTCTCGCACCAAAGCTCCAGGGCTAAGTCTCTGCGGATTAAAGAACAAGACTTTAGCAGCCGAAACTAGACTTGACCAAGTTTCACGGAGGAGTTTTCCAATCAACTTTTGAGTGGTGAAAAAGATGTTCATTATGGTCGAACTCAAGCTAGACAGGGCACCCGCTAAAGCCCCGTTTTTAAATTCTTCCAGAATATCTTTGAATCGAGTTTTGACCCTATCCCAAATTTTTAGTGCGGTAACCTTTAGCTTATTTAGGAACTTATCAAGTGTGAAGTTTTCTTCTTTATCTTTAAAGATCTGAGGAATTGCATCTTTTATTTCAAACCAAACTTCAGCAAAAACAAGCCCTAATGCCTGTCTAACCCCCATTGCGAAACCAGCTTTACTAGAAGCCATCGCCGTACTCTTAAAAAACTTGCTGCCAGTATAATAAGTAAAATTAATCTGCTTATCGTACTGCTGCCTTGCCTTCTTATCCGCCTCACGCATTTTGTCTTCATCAAGGCTCTCAAGAACAGCAACCTGCTCACTTTGCTTAGTGATTTTATCTGCTAGTTTACGTTTTTCATGCTTTTGCTGTTTAGTTTCCGAGGGCATAGAAGCTAAACGCAGTTTATCTCTTTCAATATTGTTACGCTTGTTCTCAATTGTCCTTGGTACAACGGTTCCTAAGAAATCATCCATAGAATGATCTGACTTGAGGTTGTTGATGTAATAATGTGTCGATTGAAAGTTTGAGTTCTGATTGGCAAGTTCTACGCCGTCTAGCCCTGCAAGCACTCTTCCCGCATCATTATGGACTTCATGCGATGAAATGATGTGGTCTAGTTGGCGTTTTTCATCCTGAGACATAAACTGGTTACGATATTCGTCTGGTAAATTACCATCATGTTGCAGCTTTTTGTCTTCCTTTCCCTTCGCCTTATAATTCTGATGAGAGTGGTAGCGATCTTCTCTTTTGGGTTTGTTCTTTCTATCAGTTACGATACTTCCGTCAGCATGATGTTTAACTGGTTTGTAATCCCCTTTATTCGCATATTCTGCTTGAACACTCTTTGAGACATAGATTTCAGCATCACCTTTTTGGTGCTGGCGAACATTGTGAACGGTTGCAACATCGCCACCTTTTTTGTCTTCAAAAAGTAAAAAGTCCAAACCGAACGTCGTTACTAAACTTTTAGTAACCGTCTTATTTAGTTCATCAACTAACGCAAAATGTTGTGAATTGGTTTCTGACATACCATACAGCTCCATTGAAAAGGGAGAAAAACCTCCCTTTATATCTCTTCGAGAACAATACTTACTTGTGAGTATTACTCGACTTTGCAAGCGTAGCTTTTATTCCAGGCTCATTGATCACTTGCATTCCATCGCTATCAGTTTCAATTTGAACAATGTTTTCATCATTTAATACCACATTACCCTGTGCGTCTTTTTTAGGTTTAAACAGCGGTGTTGTAATGATATCAGTGAGAATAGCGGCAATTTGGTAGCCATTTTGAATTAGACGAATAACGTCATCTTCGAACTTGGAAATGTCAGCTTTGTTCGATAGCAATTTCTCAAAAGCTTTTAGGCTATCAAAGTATTCTTTAAATACTGAATACAGGCGTTCTATCTCTTTGTAAATTCTATCGGCATATAGCTTAGTTTTGGCTAGTTGTTTGCGCCCCTTCTCCATCTTACCTACAGCTTCGTTAACTTCTGCTCGAGTTTTTCTTGCATCGCTTAATGCTTCCTCCGCATGAGAGGCAAAAGCCCACCCAGCAATCGCCATAATAGGAGCAGCAACAACACCACCAAGAACCATCGCACCTCCAGCCATACCAAAGCCACCAGCAGCAAGGGAACCTCCGCCAATAGCGGCCATAGTTGCGTTATATGCAGCAGCGCCAGATAGAGCGGCAATCGGTGTTCCTGTTGAAGCGGCAGCCATAGCCATAACGCCACCGTATACAGCATATGCAGCGGCAGCACCAGCAGCTCCAGCTCCAGCGACCTTACTCATGTAAGCTGTTGTAGATAACGCGAGACCATCTATCTCATCAAGCTTATGCTGAGGGAAGTCAATTTCTAGGTCCTTAGAGTTGGATTGGTTCAATTTAACTAAAAGCTTTTCTGCAATTGTTCTGAACTCTTTAAAATCGTTACCAACTTGTAGTTGAAACTCACCGAGGCTGGTTAAACTTTTATTTGTCTGTTCATTCTGTTTGTCAAAGATAGTTCTCTCTTCATCGTACTTTCTCTTTGCAGACTCAATAATATCGTTTGCTTCAGACTTATCTTGATACCCGTCGTAGCCTTTTTTAGCTCCATAACTTGCTGCTGCAACAGCAGCACCTGCTAAAATAAATGGTAATGGCATGTTTATTTCTCCAAAAATTTTTCTGCTTCGAGCACAAGAGCCATCTGGCGCTGAACCCAATCCTTTAACTCTTCAATGATTGACAAGTCCACATTTAGGCTTTCCGCTACACTTTTTATGAAATTGTCTTCACTTTCTTCAATTACCTGATCCGCGTAAGCAACACCAACTAATTCAATTAGAAACGCCATTTTCTGCGCCTTTTCTGAAAAGATCGCAGAAAGCTTTTTAATATCAAACGCTTTATCTAAATTTGCACTGTTGTTACATTGAGCAGTGATTCCCTCCAAAAGTAGAGTTTCTCGTTCATCAACGTATCCATCAGCTGCAATTAACTCCTTAGAGAAGTAATATAATGCGGCTTGTTGTTCATCATTAAGGTGCTGAATAAACATTGCTATTTCCTTTCTTTTTATAGATGTTACAGACGTCTGTTCCAAAGCTCTTAAGCCACTTATCAAGTAAGAATGAATCAATGACTGTGGCTGACACTCTATAGGCGCTTCCCAACTCTTCTATGATCTGGTCTTCCGATAGTGGTGTCTCAACAAGGTGGTATCCAGCCTGTTTATCGATATCAAACTGAACTCGACACAACTCTCCCTCGCCAAAACCAAACCTTCCGTCAGAATCGTATTTAGCCAACGAAAAGCTCTCCGGTCTCTTGAAGTTAAATGACGAAACTATCGCATCATTTATACGATGAACGGCTAAGCTTCTTTCATTGTTGAAACCGTCAAACCGGCACACTAGATAAAGTCGAACTCCTTGCTGTGCAAGGCCGAGCGGCATAACTGTAGATGTTCTAACTTGCTTATTGGCATTGTGATAGGTTACGGTCAATAAACGATCTTCATACAATGCCTTACTTATATTTTCTAAAACTTTGTTATCAATTTTTGGCGCTAGAAGAGGTTGAGACTCTCGCACTACTTTGATTTTATCTTTCCACACACGATCTTTATGGTTTTTAGGGTCAAACTCGAGGTTATACCTAGCCTCTGTAAAGTGAGGTCTTAGTGACTGCATTACATCTTTTGGTAGCAGTAACTTTAGGTGCTTCTCTGCTAACGCCAAGAGTAAAGATTCATGAGCATTAAGTGAGCTCACTCCTAGTGCGTGACTATTTCTATCAAAACTGTACCCATAAGGCTTAGAGCGAGTATCCCTATCTATGGGAAAGTGTTCACTCAACATCTCTAGATTGCGTTGTATTGTTCTTATATCTCGCGAAATGCCTATTACTTCTAATTGCTCTCGTATTTCTAGAGCCGTTATCTTTCTGTGCTTAGGGATTCGTTTAAGTATTTCAAGCACAAGAACTAATGAGTCTTGTGTACTTTTTCTTTTCGACAAAGCCAAGTTATTCCGTTGTTTAAATCTATCGTGACATTCGTTCCATAAATGAGAACATCGATACTATACATGTGAAACTAATCCATCATGTGACTTAATGCACACAAATTATATTTGATTCCAGCGACAAGTTGTGTCGCACAAATATCAACCAGAAAAAGTTCAAAAAATAACGAATTTTACTTCGGTATACTGATCTCAGAGGTAAGTTAGCGACCGTCAGCTACAAAGTCAGCACGTTATAGGAGAATGAGATCGAAACATCGGAGGAAGGGGCTAAGTTGATGTCGTTATCCCTCCCATAACCTTGTGCTCATGAGAGGGTAGCGAAAAGTAATAATATTATCGCTCTAAATTATCTATAGCTCTAATCAAGCTTTGTGCTTTCCGGTCATTTTCAAAAGCTATTTTTTCTCTAAGATTAAGCAGGGCTTTTTTTGCTGCCTGATCTTTTGCAAATAGATTACCGTCTTGTAATGCAGCAATAGCAAGAGCCCTTTTTAAAGGCGAATTTTTGTCTTGCTGATTATTTCTATCATAGTAATCTCTGACGCGCTCACTTGGTGCTCGATTTACCTTTTCCCATTGTTCTAAGGTTTGAGTTAAAGCTGCGTCACTCACTGCCTTAACTGCCGATTTCCCTGCACTAACCAATGAATCGAAAAATCCCATAATGACTCCTTACCAACTGTTAATTCACGTTGTTTATTTTGTAGTTAAACAATCTATCAATACGACTAAAACAGATAACCTTTAAAAACCATGCTTCTGAGCTCATTGCACTCATAACTGACATACCCTTAATGATCGACTATAAAAGTTATTTTTGAGCACCAATAGGCTACCAATAAAGATTATTAATTTTGCTTACACTTAGATAACTTACATAGATAAGTGAAATACAAATTAATAAAATCAACAATAAAACTCCACTACTAATGCCACTGTCTACGTTTGAATGCGACACATCATGTCGCAGCTAAAATGTTTCCAGCAATAGATTCATTTAATCACCTACTACGACATAACTTGCCGCATTACAAAGTAACCTAATATCAATCAAGATATTGAAGGTAACGATATGTCAAAAAGTAAAGGCAACACTCATTCCCGTAGCATTTCTCTTATTGATGAACAAAACATGTCCCTCCCTAATAATGTTGGACTTAAAAACATACTAAAAAAAATTTCAGACTTAGAGATTGAAAATCAAAAACTTACAAATAGAGTTTTACTCTTAGAGAAGCGTTTAAGTGTTGATTTTTTGACTGGTTTATCTTCTCGTGCTCAAGGCATTACACACATAGAGTCTCTAATTCAAGACAATGATATTGGAACTTTCTCACTGGTATTTATCGATTTAGATCAGTTGAAGAAAATTAACGACTCTGCTGGTCACGTTGTCGGAGATAGAATGATTGAAAGACTAGGTAATATCTTGAAAAAAATGCAACTACCAAAGCAGACGATAGCTAGGTTTGGAGGAGATGAATTCATTGCCATCCTCCCAAACTACGACCACCAAAAAACCACGAGTTGGTGTAACTGCTTACAAAAAAGAACTAAGCTTCAGGAGCCAATACGTATTGATGGACAGCATTTCTACCTTTCTGTTTCAGTTGGATCTTACGTGTACCATAAGGCAAGAGAGCCTGAACATTTAGATGCAAAGCAACTAATAGAGAGAGCAGACAAAGATATGTATAAAAACAAACAAAGTAAAAACGACTCACTCAAAAGTTATATCTATAAAGTACCAATCGGTGGGTAATGTGGTGGTTAAAAAATACAAAATAATGACTTAAATTCAATAAAATATTGATCTAAATGAATTTTAATAAATAAATATTCAGATCCAAAACATTGAATGATCTAAAAGTCATCGAGTATTGAAACAAAAAAGCCCCGCTAATACGGGGCTTTCTTTTATTCGTCTTTTTCCAAGGTTCTGTTATCAACGTAGGGCCAATAATGGTGCCCAATTCTGATCAGCAAAGTAGCCGCAGCCAAAATAAACGCAGCCAGAGATAACCACACAACCAAAACTGCATCCAGTTCTTTCATTCCGAGTGTGATGTAGCGGGCGATGGCCATCATCGCGATGTAGATAGGATAGCGTACCGGAATTTTACCGTTCATCACGAACTGCTGCACCATGGCGAGCACTTCCAGATAGATAAACATCAAAAGAATATCTGTGAGCAAGACACGCTTCTCTACAAATACGTGCACAAACTCTTGCATCATGGCGTACAACGTCGCCAAGGTAATAGAGACTAATAACACCGCCTCCAAAATATGGAAGATTTTCAGGAAAGGTCGACTAAAGGATTTCGGTAAATTCGACGGCATGGTCCATTATCCAAACAAAGAAAATAGGCCTTGAGTTTAGCATGCAACGATCTTCAATCAATCAGAATAAACATCAGTGCGAATCGACTCCAAGTCCTGGCATTTGCTTATAAAAATGCTCCGCTTATTTGGCGGAGCGCTTTTGTGTTATAGGACCTGTGGCATCACTTACGCCACTTGCTGCTTTTTTTCAGCTACGCGCTTTTTCTTCCGATATTTAGGGTGAGTGATCGGAATCGCAGATAGGAGTTTTTTGGTGTATTCGTTTTGCGGGTTTGCATAAATTTCTTTAGCGCTGCCTGCTTCTACCACTTTACCAAAATACATCACGGCAACTTTGTCAGAGACATGTTTCACCACCGAGAGATCGTGAGAGATAAATATGATCGCCAAATTCATTTCTTGTTGCAGTTGTAGCAATAGGTTCAAGATTTGCGCCTGTACCGACACATCTAACGCAGATACCGATTCATCACAAATCAGTAGTTTAGGCTTCAATGCAATCGCGCGAGCAATACCGATACGCTGCCGTTGTCCGCCTGAAAATTCATGTGGATAACGGTTTACTGCCGTTTCTGGTAATCCCACTTTGATTAAAAGCTCTTTTACCCATTGTTTACGCTCTGTTGGCGTGCCAATTTTATGAATAACAAACGGTTCTTCCAGAATCATACCGATGGTATGACGCTGATTGAGTGACTCCATTGGGTCTTGAAAGACGATTTGCATGTCTTTACGCAGCGAGCGCATCTCTTTAACAGACAATTTAGTGATGTCTTTACCTTCAAAGAAAATCTTACCTTCCGTTGGCTCGTATAACTTTAAGATCGTGCGACCAAGGGTGCTTTTACCACAACCTGACTCACCAACTAGCCCCAGTGTTTCACCTTCAGAAACAGACAGTGAAACCCCGTCTACCGCTTTGATGGTGTAGCCTTTCTTGAACAGCCCTTTACCAGAAACAAAGTGCTGCTTAAGATTTTCAATTCTTAATACTTCTTTTGCCATAACATCCTCTTTTATGACTGGTTCACTTTGCCCAGTTAACTGGCAAACATACTGGCATCAATAGGCTTGATATCGATCATCTGCTTTGGCTCATTATCTAAGCTCGGCATCAACCCCATCAAACGCTCTGTATATGGGTGCTGCGGGTTATCAAACAACTCAAAAATTTCTGCTTTTTCGACAATACGTCCGCCATACATCACGGCAACATCATCACACACTTCTGCCACAACCCCGAGATCGTGAGTGATGAAGATCATCGCCATGCCCGTTTCTTCCTGAAGCTCGTTCATCAGTTCAAGGATAGACGCCTGAACCGTAACATCCAACGCTGTAGTCGGTTCATCACAAATCAGAATATCCGGCTTACAGGCCAATGCCATCGCGATCATGACACGCTGGCGCATACCACCAGATAGGTTATGGGGATACTCATTCAATCGCTTCTCTGGCATTGGAATTTTTACTTTTGCCAGCATTTCAATCGAGTACGCCTCCCGCTCCTTTTTGTCGAGCTCAGGTCGATGGAGCTCAAGCACTTCACATATTTGACGACCAATGGTGTGCACTGGGTTGAGCGCAGTCATCGGGTCTTGGAAGATGATCGAAATGCGATCGCCACGCATGGCGTACATCTCTTCCGCAGGCAAATCAACTAGGTTGGTGCCGCGATAATTCACTTCACCTTTAATGATGTTGCCATATGGCTTAGGTAATAGCCCCATGATCGACATTGAGGTTACGCTCTTACCACTACCTGACTCTCCCACCAGGCCGAGTGTACGTCCAGCTCGCACATCAAAGTTCACACCATGCAGAACCTTCACTGGCCCATCATCGGTGGTAAATTCAACTTCGAGATCTTTAACACTTAGGATTACATCGTTTTCCATAACCAATCCTTACAGCTTATAAGTGTCATCTACGACAACGACAGGTTCAAAAGCTTTGTCTGACTTCATCGTTTGTTTCGTTTCTTTTTTGATATCACTATCAATCCAGTAAGTGCCATCGCCTATGATTGCACCACTGAACAGCGCCTCTGTCATGCGATTCATTGGCTTATCTGGAAACTTTAACCAGCGCCAGTGACCATAGCGGACATAAGGAACCATGTAGCCTGGGACGATAACGTGAGCATCAATGATGTCACGCTGAATCTCATGACCTAGCTGGATCTTTTTATCCATATCCATGCCAAAACGATACTCGATGATCTTTTCATCCAGTTCAGGCGTGCTGTAGTTTGTGAAAGAGTTAGTTTGCGGCTTGTTCGCATTGACAGAATGGAAGTACTCCCAATACGTTGGGATCTCAGACGTACCCATATCTAAGAAAGCCAAATCGTGCTTTTTCTCACGTACGTATTTGAACATGGATGAGCCATCAACTAACTTGAGCTCAATATCCAGCCCTGCTAGCTTGGCTTGCTCACGCAAAAATGCAATACGAGGAGTATGAACAGGTGTTCCGTAGGTCAGCTCGAAGCTTAAGCGCTCACCTTTCTCATTGACACGAATACCATCAGAACCAATTTTGTTAAAGCCTGCGGCTTCGAATGCCTCGGCCGCTTTTAAGGGATCAAACTTCGGTGCCTTAGCATCTGGTAGGGTGTATTTACCATGACCATAACCGGTCGGGTTCGGTTTACGGGAGTAGTCGCCACGCATGACATTCTCTATCATGCCATCAAAGTCAATCGCGTAAGTAATGCCCTTGCGAATGTTTAAATCATCCAGCAAAGGCATCGCGGTGTTCATCCATACACCACCAGCCCCAACTGGGAATTGGTTGTAACCCCAGAACTTTTGAATGTATCCCTTTTGGTAAGGTTCCGTATTCGATTTATCATGCCATAAGCTTGGTAAAACAAGACCAAATGCGTCCAGCTTCCCTTTCTCAAAGTGCTTCATCGCGATATCACTGTCGCGAATCACTGTGATGCGGATTTTGTCGACATTATAACGATGTTGATAATACTTATTGCTGTAACCCCACCAGTCTTCACCGACATGTTTGAAGGTAACACTTTTACCTTTTTTAATGTCATCTAGGTAGTATGCACTGGTCGTTGGTTCACTTTTAAAATTGTAGTAGCGGACAAAGTTGTCATGTATACCGTCACCATTTTCATCTTTTGAAGGGTTAGCATAAAAATGTGCGGGACGTGGGCGCAGGGCCCCCATTCGTAACAGCAACTCTTCCGGATTAAACTCTTTCGCCGCCTTAACAGCAAACGTGTGAGTGTCGTACTTGATAACATCCGCAATCGTTTTGTTGTAGTAATCGTTGTACCAAGGCTCCAAGATGTCCTTGGAACGATAAAACTTCAGCATGAACACGAAATCGTCGGCAGTCACAGGTTTGCCGTCCGACCATTTGGCTTCAGGGTTGAGTTTGAAATAGACCGTTTTGTTGTCACCTGCTAACGCCCACTCGTTAGCAAGCTCAGGGATAAACTCTAAAGTATCTGGGTGGCGGACCACCAAGCCTGGTGTTTCATCTAAGATAAAAGAACGTAGCCCTGCATTAGCGTCTGGGCCAACACTACGTAACGTCTGCGGGAAACTTGACATAAAGGTGCGATAAGTCCCTCCACGTTTCGCTTCTGGCGAACCATATTGAGGCTCATCCCAGTTTGTTTGCCAGTTTAAGTCAGTCGGAAGCGTTGCTGACATTGCACCAAAACTCAGGGCGCTCAGCGTGGACGCTAAAAATAATTTCTTCATAAAACTTCCCTTTTTATGTTTTGCTCACAATGCTCGCTTAAACATAGCGTGTGAATTTTTTCGGGTCGAAAGCCGCTCGAATGGCTTCACCAATAAAGGTCACCATTACCAGAACCAGAACAATAGAAGTCACTACTGACGCAACAATCCATGGCGAATCTAAGTTTGACTTACCTTGTTGCAGTAGTTCACCCCAACTTGGCGTTGGTGGCATCAAGCCTAATCCTAGGTAATCGAGAGCAGTCAGTGCTGTGATGTTAGCTGCAATAGTGAAAGGCGCTAGGGTTACAATCATCACCATCGTATTTGGCAAGATGTGATTAAACAAGATACGTCCGGTCGATGCCCCTAAAGCACGAGCCGCCATTACATATTCTCGTGCCGCTTCTTTATAGGTCATGGTCCGCATGTACCATGTCATCCCCATCCAAGTGAAAAGCACGTTAATAGCGACAAAGAGAGCGAACGTCGGCTGAACGATTGAGACAAGAATCATAATGACGTACAAAAACGGGACCATTGACCAGATTTCGATAAGTCGCTGTACAAACAAGTCAAATTTACCGCCCCAAAAACCCATAGCACAACCGACTGCAGTACCGATCGCGTAGGAAATGGCCATCGTAAGCAACGCAAATCCCATCGCCGTTCTGAATCCGTAGACGAGTCGCGCCAAAATATCGCGACCTATCACATCTGTACCTAAATAATGTTTATTTTCGGCACTAGGCGCTGTTGGCGGGAAATCACCACTAAAATCTTGTTCGTATGGGTTCCACGGCACAAGCGGCAAAATAACAAAGTTGTCGCCCCCTTCAGCCTCAAACGCTTTTTGCAGTACACGATAATCGGCTTCACTGGATGACTCTTGGCCGAATTCGCTACCTAAACGTACGTCACTGACAACAGGAAAATAGTAGCTACCATCGTACTTGACGACTAGCGCTTTACTGTTGATCAAAAGTTCGGCGAATAGAGAAAGGATCAACATGATAGAAAGAGCAACAAACGACCAATAGCCTCGTTTGATCTCTTTAAAGTGACGAATTTTCTTTTGAGTTAATGGACTAACTTTAATCATGTTACGCTCCAAACTTCACACGTGGGTCGACTAAAGCAACACAAATATCTGAAATGATGTTACCAATGAGCAGTAACAACGCATTAATGGCGACAATACCCATAACAACAGGGTAATCACGCTCCATGATTGATTCGTAACCCAATAAGCCAATGCCATCAATATTGAAGATAACTTCAATCAGGAAGGCACCGGTCATGAAGAACAACAAAGAGTTACCAAAGTGACTCGCGATCGGAATTAAGCTGTTACGCAACGCGTGCTTACGAACTGCTTTTTTGAAAGGTAATCCTTTCGCAATTGCGGTGCGGATGTAATCTGAGGAAAGGTTTTCCATCAGGTTATTTTTCATTGTCATCGTCAGCGTGGCAAAATCACCAATGAGGTAACAGATCAAAGGCAACACCGCATGCCACATAATGTCTTTAGCGCGTTCAAAGAAGGTTTCGTAATCGTCGAAGTCATCGCCGACAAAGCCTCCCATCGGAAACCATTCCAAGTGATAACTAAATAACGTGATCAGCAATACACCCACCACATAACCTGGTAGCGCGTAGCCTACGAAAATGAGTACTGAAGAGGCGGAATCAAACACAGAACCGTGCTTGAGCGCCTTATAGTAACCAAGAGGAATCGAGATAAAATAACTAATAAAGAAGGTCATGCCGCCATAAAACAACGACACTGGCAAACGCTCTGCGATCATATCCGAGACAGGCTCGTAGTAACGCGTCGACTCGCCAAGATCTAGCATTACCAAACGACTTAACCACTCGACGTACGCTTCCGTTACAGGTTTATCCAGGCCATAAAACGCATTCAGCTCCGCGATTTGATCGTCAGAAAGGGCCGTATTACCACCCGCAGACGTCATTGATGCGGCGCCATCTCCCTGAGACTGCATTTGTGACAACATGCGTTCAACAGGTCCGCCAGGCACGAAACGAGTGATAGCAAAGATGAGAATAGTTATCCCGAGAAACGTTGGGATAACCAACGCCAAACGGCGTAAAAAGTACGACAGCATATACAACTTGCTCCTTGTCTACTGTCCAGTTCAAACGGAGTGAAAGAGGATATTTTCCGCCCAAAATGGTGCATATTTATCTCGTAGTAACTAAAACTGTTGAAGCACACTCCCTGCGCCTCAAGAGCTAGACTTTTCTACTACTGCAATAATTTCAGCGTCATATTTATCTTGAATCCACATCAGCTTCAAGTGTTTGAAACCAAAACATGACAAACTTCCTTCGATGTCGAAAAACAGAAATGTTTTTGTAAAAAATTATAAAAAACCACAAAAATAATTCATACAGAATATCAATCTAGGCTGTTTAGAGCCAAAACCCTACATAAAAATGCACCCTAAACATATAAATAGACACATAATCCAAGGTTATATTTGACCTAAAAATACGAGTGAGCCCTTTAACCGCAATGGGTATCATATTTTGATACCACCTAATAAGTTCGAGCTAACAAAGTATGGATTCGATATAAAACTCATCTCAGAACAATTCACTGGAAAAATATCTTTTTCCAGATTCAATTACCCACTAAAAAACCATAGGCAAGATAAGTCATTAAAGTTTATAAGAAACACAAAATACGGTGTTTTATTGAAATTTAATCTCGATTCATAAACCTTACTCGGTTTTTTATTCCGCCTTTTAAATAAAGTCTAGTTATTTACATCTTTTTTACATTTAAGCATCCCCGTTTACCACTGGTTTGACTTCCTTTTTTCATCTCGGTTATACATTGGCCGAACGTTAACGAAATATTAACGTCACATTTGGCCGCTATGCGGCCTGACATAGGAAATAATAATCGGAGCAACAAGGATGTATAAAAACACAACCGCTTTATCTGTTGCGATAAGCCTTGCTTTGGGGACAGCAGCAGTTGCAGCCCCAGCAACAGCACTGGCAGAAGAGCAGCAAGTTGAAAAACTTCAAAAGATGAAAGTTACTGGTTCGCGTATCTCCACGACGGATATGGAAGGTCCTTCACCAGTTACTGTTATTAATAGTAAAGACATTGAGTCTAAAGGCTTTAACAGCGCGCAAGACGTATTGAACAGTTTGACCCAAAACACAGGTGGTGTAATGGCTCAAACAGACTCTTTCTCGTTTACACCAGCAGCGCAGTCAGTCAACTTACGTGGCCTTGGCGCGTCGCGCACATTGATTCTTATTGATGGCCGTCGTCTTCCTCAATACCCGCTAGCACAAAATGGTACATCTAACTTCCAAGATATCGGCCAAATCCCTGTCGCCGCTATTGAGCGTGTTGAAGTAATGACCGACTCAGGTTCTGCTATCTACGGCTCCGACGCAATCGGTGGTGTCGTAAACTTCATTTTAAAGAAAGACTTTGATGGCGTTTCTGTAAAAGTACGCGCGGGTGACGCGACGGATGGTGGTTACCAAAATGGTCGTTTAGACGTTGTAGCTGGCAAAAACTTTGACGACAAACGTATTCTCTTCGTTGGCCAATTTGCGGGCAACGAAATGCTAAAGCAATCTGACCGAGATGATTGGGCTGGCGATGACGGTTCTAGCCGTTCTCAGCTAAGTGGCTACTCTAGCTACGGTGCAAACTTTGAAGGCGCCAACGGAACACTTCTAACACCAGCTGATGCTGGTTCTTCATGTAAAGAAGTCGTTGGTGATGCCGCGATTGAACGAGCGGATGGAAAGTGTGGTGTTAACCGTTCTGCGTACCGAACATTAAAACCAGAAAACAAACAAGTAGACCTACTTTTACGTGGTGAAATGGACATTAACGACAATGTCACTGCCATGGCAGAAGCCCGTTTTGGCTACAAGTCTACAGAATCTGAATTCGAACCTAACCCTTACAGCGTTGAAGTTGATGCCACTCACTTCCGCGGCGAAGGCGAATACACTCGCCGTATGGTCGAATTTGGACCACGCGAAAGTAACACTGAAGCCGATTCTTTTGGCTTAACCTTAGGCTTGAACGGCCTGCTTGCTGATACGTATGATTGGGACCTATCCGCTGGTTACTCTGAGCAAAGCGTTGAAACAAGCAACCCAGCAATCTTCCTAACTCTCGACCAAGCTGTACAAAATGGTGATGTCGATCTTCTAGGGCCTATCTCTCAAGACGTTGTAGACAAATACAGCGGCACTTCAAGCAAAGAAGCTTACTCAAAGCTTTACTCTGTTAACGGCTCACTGGCTGGTGATTTGGTTGAACTTCCTGCAGGTATGTCTGGCTTTGCTGTTTATGGTGAATGGAACCGTACTGACTACAATGAGACGATTGATGCGACAACAGCAGCTGGTGGTTTCTCTGGTCTAGGTGGAACATCAGGCGGCGGTGACCGCGATCAGATTGGTCTTGGTGTTGAAGCTCTTATTCCTATCATTGAAGATTTAGAAATGACTGTCGCTGGTCGTTACGACCACTACTTCGACGACTCGGCAACTGGCGGCGCATTCACTCCTAAAGTAGCCCTAGCATACCGTCCTACTGACACCCTATTGCTACGTGGTAGCTACGGTCTAGGCTTCCGAGCTCCAGACTTGAAGCGACTATTTGGTGATCAAACTCGAGGCTTTGGTTCTGGTTTTGACCCTGTGCTTTGTGCCAACGCTGGTGGTAGCGGCCCACAAGATAAAGACAAGTACCCAGAGTGTGATACTCAGTACTTCGATACGCTTAATGGCCCTAACTCTGAGCTGAAAGAAGAAACAAGTACAAACATTAACTTGGGCCTAGCGTGGGAGCCTGTGGATGATCTTGGTGTAACTGTTGACTGGTACCACATCAAGATGGAAGACGTCGTAACAGCACCAACTTACCAAGACGTAATTAACGATCCAGGTAAATACCCAGGTACTGAAGTCGTTCGTAACCCAGATGGCACCATCAAGTCGGTATCCTATGGTCCAGTGAACCAGTCGTATGAAGAGCGTTCTGGTATTGACCTAGCGATCAAATACGCATACGACACTAATGAGTTCGGTTCATTTAACACGCGTGTTGCTGTAACGAAGATCTTGATTGCTGAATATCAAGAAAACGACAGCGAGCCTGTAACGGATGAAAGAGATTTCATGCCTGAATACACCGCAACGTTAAATCTTGGCTGGGCATATGAAGATGTCGCTATCAACCTATTTGGTAAATACCGCGACCGTATGTGTTCAAGCTACGCAAACCGTTACTACTTTGATGACTGTGATTCTGCTAAAAAAGCGGGTTACAAAGCAGAAATCGCTAGTATGACAACGTGGAACCTAACGGCTTCTTACCAATTCAACGAGAGTGGTCGTGTAACTCTTGGTGCTATCAACATGTTTGACAAAGTACCGCCTGCAGATCCTCTAAGCGATACCTCTCCATTCTATGCAACTGGGTATGACGATCCAATCGGACGTCAGCTATACGTCGAGGCATCATACGACTTCTAAAAAATATTTGGCGCGGGTTTTCCGCGCCCTTTTCGACTGACTAAAACACTGACAAGGATGCAACCATGAAATTCAAGGAATTTGGTCTCAGTGCCATAGCTGCAGCATTGCTTACTATCAGTAGTAGCTCTATAGCGGCCAACTCTGGTGCTGTCGTTTCCACACAAGCAAAAGCAAATCAATCTTCAGAAGCTTCGCAACAAAAAATCGACAATTATGCCGAAAGTACTGAAGGCATGTTGGCAGAATACAAAGGCTTACTACGTCAAATCGACAGCATGAAAGTCTACAACGAGCAAATTAATCGTATGGTTCAATCACAGCAAGGTGAATTGGACTCATTAAATAACCAAATAGCTCAGATCGATCAAACGGCAACAGAAGTAGTGCCACTAACACTTAAAATGATCGATGCACTCGATGAGTTTGTGACTCTCGATCTGCCTTTCCAGAAAAAAGAACGTAATAAACGTGTCCAAGAACTGCGTCGTCTCATGGATCGCGCCGACGTAACGACTTCTGAGAAATTCCGTAAAGTGATGGAAGCCTACCAAATTGAAGAAGGCTTCTCTCGCTCAATTGAATCTTACAAAGCTAGCCTAGATAGAAATGGGGAAACCGTGACTTACGACTTCCTACGTATTGGTCGCACGGCGCTTTTATTCCAATCTCCAGACGGTGGTGAGACAGGTATGTGGAACCAACAAACACGTCAATGGGAAACATTACCGGAAAGCTACCGCATAGCGGTACAGCAAGGCCTTCGTATCGCGAAGAAGCAAGCGCCACCAGCGCTAATCAAATTGCCTGTATATGCTGGGGAGGAATAAGAGATGAAAGGATTCAAAACTCTAGCCGCTGGTCTACTAGCGAGCTTATTTATGGTTTCAGGCGTACAAGCAGAAACGCCTAAAAACCTATCTGAACTACTCAAAAACGTAAAATCAGAAAGCATCGTTGAGTCAAAAGAGAACAAAGCCCGTGAAGCTGAGTTCAAGAACAACCGAGATAAGCAAGCGGCATTATTGCAACAGGCTCGTGAAGAGCTAGCTTCACAGCAAGCACTGGGCGATCAACTTAAAGCGACATTTGATGAAAACGATAAGCAGCTGACTGAACTAACAGAAACCTTACGTGTTCGCTCTGGTACTTTGGGCGAAATGTTTGGTGTGGTCCGCCAATATGCGGGCGAGTTTAAGGGCTTATTTGCTGCCTCTCAAAACGCTGTTCAGTTCCCAGAGCGTGACGCTCTACTAACGAAACTGGCTGAAAGCAAAGAACTGCCATCAACACAAGAGCTAGAAGCATTCTGGCATACCATTCTTCAACAAGTGGTTGCCTCAGGCGAGACAGCAACAACCCAAGCAACGGTTGTTTATGGCGAAGGTAAAGAAGCGGTTCGCGATGTTACTCTTGTCGGTGAATTTAACGCGATTGCCGATGGTAAGTACGTTACTTATGTACCTCAAACAGGTAAGTTCGAAGAACTCTCTCGACAGCCTCGCACCAATATTACACGTCATGTTGCAGGCTTTGAGTCAGCGTCAAACAGCTATGAGCCACTGTTCATTGACCCATCCCGTGGTGTAATTCTGTCTCTACTTGTACAAAGCCCTACCGTTCAAGAACGTATTGATCAAGGTGGCATTGTAGGTTACGTCATCCTTGGTATGGGTGCAGTTGGCGCTATCATTGCTCTAGTTTGCTTCCTACGCCTTCAAGTGATTGGCGGTAAAATGCGTAAGCAAGCGAAATCAGAAACCGTGATTCCTGGTAACCCTCTGGGTGAAGTTATCCAAGCTTACCAAGAACACAAAGGTGACAACCTTGAAGATCTTGAAGCGAAACTGGACGAAATCATCCTACGTAACGCACCGAGCATTGAACGCTTTATCAGCTCAATCAAACTGTTCGCTTCTGTAGCACCACTTCTAGGTCTACTGGGTACGGTTATGGGTATGATCGGTACGTTCCAAGCAATCACACTATTTGGTACAGGTGATCCTAAGCTAATGGCTGGCGGTATCTCTGAAGCACTTGTTACTACGATGCTTGGTCTGGTTGTCGCAATTCCTCTACTGTTCCTGTACACCATCGTACACAGTAAAGGTCGTCGTTTGGTTCAAACTCTTGAAGAACAGAGTGCAGGCTTCATCGCTCGCTATCAGGAAAAACTACATAAAGCCGAAAGCTAAGGAGGCGTTATGTGGTGGTTAGTTGGAGAACTTGAATCAATTAGGCGCTTCTTGGGAATGGGTGGCGATGTACTCGTCGCCATCTTCATCCTCAGCTTTATGCTTTGGGCAGTATTGTTAGAACGTTGGTTCTATTTTGCTGCCGTCGCTCCAAAAGCCATGAAAAAAGCCGTTGGCTCATGGCAGGGGCGATCAGAGCACCAGAGCTGGAACGCTAAGATGATCCGACAAGAAATTGTTTCTCGTCAGGACATTGAGAATAAAAAGGGCCTGCCAATCGTGAAAGTATTGATTGCGCTTTGTCCCTTACTGGGTTTGCTCGGCACCGTTGTTGGCATGATCCAAGTATTCGACATCTTAGCGGTAACAGGAACAGGAAGCCCTCGAGCAATGGCCTCGGGGATCTCAAAGGCAACAATCCCAACTTTAGCCGGGATGGTGGCTTCTCTATCAGGACTGTTCTTTAGTTCACGTCTTGATCATTTAGCCAAAGTCACAACGCAAAAGCTGGAAGATAAGCTAAAGCATATTGCCTGAGTAAATGGAATTAGAGGTATAGGTCATGAAAAGACGCTATAGCAGTGATAGCAGTGATGAAACCGCTATCGATATGACACCGATGCTCGACATCGTATTCATCATGTTGATCTTCTTTATCGTAACAACATCGTTCGTAAAAGAAGCTGGTCTAGAAGTAAACCGCCCGACGGCAAGCTCTGCGCAAACCGTGAAAAAAGGTAACATCATGGTCGCAGTTGGTGCGGCGGGTGATGTTTGGGTTGATAAACGCCGCATCGAAGTGGACGCGGTTCGCGCGAATATTGAACGTCTTCGTGCAGAAAGCCCTGATGGCGCAGTTGTTATCCAAGCCGACACAGAAGCAAATGCTGGCGTAGTCGTGAAGGTTATGGACCAGATCAAAATGGCAGGTGTAGAAAGCATCTCCATTGCCGCAACCAATAAGGATTAAGCTTATGCGGTATCTGGCCTCAATTGCACTGGCGCTCATTGTCTCCCTCGGGTTGTTCTGGGGGATGGACAAGCTAGTAAACAAAGAGCGCCACGAGTTAGTGTCGAATGATGACCTGCGTATGGTCGAGTTTATTCGCATTAAACCAGACGAAAAAATACAGGAGAAAAAACGCGAACTTCCAAAGCCACCACCGCCTAAGCGTCCGCCGCCGCCGCCAGAAATGAAAGTGACAGCGACAGTAAAACCGGTGATGGAGCAGACCCCAATGGATATGCCAAAGCTTGACCTACCCGTAAATGTTACAGGTGGTTCGGTGCTTGGACATTATAGCCAGGGTGGAGGTGCGCAACTCGCGGGTAGCGGAGGTCCAACACCTCTAGCGACATTCCAACCTCAAATGCCTAGGAAGGCTGCGAAAGCAGGAATAGAAAAAGGGGTCGTCTTATTAGAGTTTACTGTCAACGCACGTGGTGCCGTAGAGGACATCAAAGTTCTTAAAGAGCAACCACGACGCTTAGGCCTCGGTCGAGCGGCAAGAAAAACAGTCTCTAAATGGACATTTAAACCAAAATTGGTTGACGGGAAACCTGTTAGCTCGCGCCTATCGCAAGAAATAGAGTTCTCAACCAATTAAGGAGTCACGATGAAAAGTTTATGGAAAAGCAAAGTGGCTTCTTTAATTCTCTTCGCAGGAGTGGCAATGACCGCTCCTACGATGGCAAAAGAAGCTCCTCAGTTATCAGATCGGACATTTCGAACCGTTAACAAAGTGCAAGAGTTGATCGCAACTGAAAAATATTCAGCAGCGAAAGAAAAACTAGCAAGCGCTTTAGAAAGCACAAGTTCGAAAAAATACGACCGAGCAGTTTTACTTCAGCAGACTGGCTTTTTGTATTCGCTACAAGACAATTATGTGCAAGCAGCAAAATACTTTGCCGAAGCATTACAGCTCGACGCACTTCCCGTTCCTGTTGCTCAACAAGTTCGCTACAGCTTGGCTCAGCTTTACCTAGCTGAAGAAAAGTATACGTTGTCTGTAAAAACGATGAAGGAATGGTTCAAGGTTGCAGAAACAACCAAAGAGAAGCCTCAAGCTCATGCTTATATCACGTTAGCGAGCGCTTATGTTCAGTTGGAAGATTACAAAAATGCAATCCCGCCAACCAAAAAAGCCATCGCGATGAGCAAGAGCCCAAGTGAGTCTTGGTACTTAATTCTCGTTGCATCTCACTACGAGTTAGGCCAGCTGAAAAGCGTTGCCAGTGTACTCAAAACTCTGACTTCAAAGTACCCTCAGAAAAAGCGTTACTGGATGCAACTTTCTGGTGTCTACATGGAGCTAGGTCAAGAGCGCAACTCTCTAGCCACCCTAGAAATGGTTTACAAAATGGGGAAACTAGAAGGAGAGAAGGAATATTTACGCTTTGTAAACTTCTTGGCTTATCAAGGTATTCCATATAAAGCAGCCAAAACTCTTGAAAAGGAAATGGCAGCTGGAAACATTGAAAAGACGAAGGAAAACTATGACCGCCTAGCCAGCTTCTGGCAGCAAGCTAAAGAGCTAGATAAATCAATTCTCGCTTATAAAAAGTCATATAACCTCGCTCCTTCTGCTAAAACGCAAATTCAGATTGCTCGCTTAATGATACAAGACAAGCAGTATTCTGAAGCAACTCGTTTTGTAGAAAGCGCGGCATCCAGTGCCTCTAAAGAGCAAAAGGCAGAACTTGAATACATTCGCGGGATGGCCTATTTCGAGCTTAAGCAGCCACAAAAGGCCTTGCAGGCGATGAAAGGCGCTGCTCAATCGCCAAAATTCAGGTCAACCGTTAGCCCTTGGATAAATTTCCTAGAGTCTCAAGGATAATTCGAAGATTAAGTGTGAGTCAGTCGCACGCCTGGGGAAGTGAAAGCTTCCCCTTTTTTCCGTCTTATCATTATTAACCCCTATTTTTAACCAGAGTCACTCACGCAAGCCAAATCGGGACTCTAAACCTAAAATCAGCACACTAAACGGTTGTAGAAATGGTTTTAATAACAGAGTGCGCGGATGGTAAGTCCTGTATCACGCTCCTTCTTCGCTGTTTAGGAACACTCTGGCGTAAGTAACTATTTCATCAGAGACGATCACAGACAGAAAGATCAACTGGTAACAAAATAGAGATCATGATACTCTTCGCCTCCATTTTTCTGGCGGGATTATCACCAATATCCACCCCTTTGGTGGTTGATTTCTCAATGCCAGTACTATCGTTATAAGAATGTCGAACTTTCCTTCGGCACTCAATCAATCCAATCAAAAGTGGAACAGTACAATGGGCAAAGGTACTCTCTATATCGTATCTGCACCTAGCGGCGCAGGTAAATCTAGCTTGATCTCAGCGATGTTGGAACGCAACCCAACCTACGCAATGAAAGTGTCTGTGTCTCACACCACGCGCAACATGCGACCTGGTGAAGAAAATGGTGTCCACTACCATTTTGTAGCGAAAGATGAGTTTGAAGCCCTGATCGCTAAAGGTGACTTCCTAGAATACGCAGAAGTGTTTGGTAATTATTACGGCACATCTCGTGTATGGATTGAAGAAACACTAAATAAAGGTATCGACGTTTTTCTAGATATCGACTGGCAAGGCGCACGCCAAATCCGTGAACAAATGCCAGAAGCCAAAAGCATCTTCATCCTGCCACCATCAAACGGTGAGTTAGAGCGTCGCTTGAACACTCGTGGTCAAGATAGCGATGAAGTGATCGCAAAGCGTATGGCTGAAGCCAAGTCGGAAATCTCTCATTACAACGAGTACGACTACGTGATCGTAAACGACGATTTTGATACCGCTTTGATGGATTTTAAAGCTATCTTGCGTGCTGAAAGATTGAAGGAAGAAAAGCAAGCTGCTAAATATAAAGGTATGCTTGACGCGTTGTTAGCAGAGTAACTTCAAAAAAGTCACGCTGTAAAACATAAAGAATTTCCCGTTTTTTGCCCAGTGCTAAAAACACAATAAAGTACCTGAGAAAGTCCACAAACGGTGGCTTGTCTAATTGCTAGTAAATAAAGTAGTTAGGTTGTATACTTTCTCGTCATTCTAAAATTTTAGTTAACTATTTGGAGTCCTCATGGCACGCGTAACTGTTCAAGACGCTGTTGAAAAAGTTGGCAACCGTTTCGACCTAGTACTGATTGCGGCTCGCCGCGCTCGTCAAATGCAAACTGGCGGTAAAGATGCACTAGTGCCAGAAGAGAACGATAAGCCAACGGTTATCGCTCTACGCGAAATCGAAGAAGGTTTAATTACTAAAGAAGTTCTAGACGCTCGTGAACGTCAAGAACAGCAAGAGCAAGAAGCGGCAGAGCTAGCGGCAGTAAGCAGCATCGCTCACAACCGTTAATTCTGACTTTAGAATTCAACAACCTCCCGGGCCTATAATTTGTATCTATTCGATAGCCTCAAAGACGTTGCCCAAGAATACCTAACAGAGCCTCAGATTGAGGCTCTGCGTCAATCTTATGTGGTAGCGAGAGATGCCCATGAAGGGCAAACCCGCTCTAGCGGTGAACCATACATCATCCACCCTGTCGCTGTGGCTCGTATCTTGGCCGAAATGCGCCTTGATATCGAAACCCTCCAAGCTGCTTTGCTGCATGACGTCATTGAAGACTGTGATGTAACTAAAGAAGATCTCGAAGAGAAATTCGGCAACACTGTCGCAGAATTGGTTGATGGTGTATCTAAACTGGACAAACTCAAATTCCGCGATAGGAAAGAGGCTCAGGCTGAGAACTTTCGTAAGATGGTTCTGGCCATGGTGCAAGATATCCGCGTCATTCTGATCAAACTGGCTGACCGCACGCACAACATGCGTACGCTTGGCGCGCTTCGACCAGATAAAAAGCGTCGTATTGCTCGTGAAACGTTAGAAATTTACGCGCCCCTCGCTCATCGTCTTGGTATTCACAATATCAAAACCGAACTCGAAGAGTTGGGCTTTGAGGCGCTATATCCCAACCGCTACCGCGTACTAAAAGAAGTGGTTAAAGCCGCACGTGGTAATCGTAAAGAGATGATCCAACGCATTCACAGCGAAATAGAAGGCCGTCTGCAAGATTTTGGCTTGAATGCTCGCGTCGTTGGTCGTGAGAAAAACCTGTTCTCTATCTACAACAAGATGAAAACCAAAGAACAGCGCTTTCACACCATCATGGATATCTATGCGTTCCGAGTCGTTGTTGATACCGCTGATACTTGTTATCGCGTTTTAGGCCAAGTACACAGCTTGTATAAGCCACGTCCTGGTCGCATGAAAGATTACATCGCGGTACCAAAGGCGAACGGCTATCAATCGCTACACACTTCCATGGTTGGCCCACACGGCGTACCTGTTGAAGTTCAGATCCGCACTGAAGATATGGATCAAATGGCGGACAAAGGTGTCGCGGCACACTGGTCTTACAAAGACAAAGGCGACAAGTCTGGTACCACTGCGCAAGTGAAAGCTCAGCGTTGGATGCAAAGCCTGTTAGAGCTACAACAAAGCGCGGGTAACTCATTCGAATTCATTGAAAACGTAAAATCCGATCTTTTCCCAGATGAGATTTACGTCTTCACACCAAAAGGTCGTATCGTTGAACTACCTTTAGGCGCAACGGCTGTCGACTTTGCCTATGCCGTACATACCGATGTAGGCAACTCTTGTGTTGGTGCTCGTGTTGATCGTAACCCTTACCCATTGAGTAAGGCATTGAAAAACGGTCAGACAGTGGAAATTATCAGTGCCCCTGGTGCGCGTCCGAATGCGGCATGGCTGAACTATGTCGTGACTTCTCGTGCCCGCACTAAGATTCGACAAGTACTGAAAACGATGCGTCGTGAAGAGTCGATTACTTTAGGTCGTCGCCTACTTAATCACGCACTTGGCCGTCACTCGATTGATTCAATTTATCCAGAAAATATCCAAGAAGTCTTGAATGATCTTCGCCTAGAAAGCATCGATGATTTATTGGCTGCTATTGGATTGGGTGAGTTGATGAGCATTGTGATCGCACGTCGTCTCCTTGGTGACACCGAAGAGCTCACGACAACAAGTTCAATCCCAACGGACTCGAAGAAGAAGCTTCCGATTCGTGGCGCAGAAGGCTTATTGCTGACGTTTGCAAATTGTTGTCATCCTATCCCAGATGATCACATTATTGCTCACGTATCGCCTGGTCGTGGTTTGGTTGTTCACCGAGAAACATGTCCGAACGTTCGTGGTTATCAGAAAGAGCCAGACCGTTATATGGCTGTCGCTTGGTCTGAAGACTACGATAAAGAGTTCATTGCTGAACTTAAAGTCGACATGCTTAACAACCAAGGTGCTCTTGCAGAACTGACCAACGTGATCTCGAAAACAGGATCAAACATTCATGGCCTTTCAACGGAAGAACGTGATGGTCGTCTATACACTGTGACTGTGCTGTTGACGACGAAAGATCGTGTCCACCTTGCTGGTATCATGCGTAAGATTAAGGCAATGCCTCAAGCAACCCGAGTCAGACGCAGAAAGAACTAACCTCTATCGCCACCTACTCTGTTAGGTGGCGATTTTTTATACCTCAATAAATATGAACCTAGAACGTTACAACCGTATTCACCAAGTCCTAAAAACTCGCCAAACTGATCTGACACTTTGTCTCGAAGAAGTACATAAGCCAAACAACGTCTCTGCTGTGATCCGCACCGCTGACGCGACAGGCTTACACAAAGTTCACGCAATTTGGCCAGACAAAATGCGTACGCTGAGCCATACCTCAGCAGGCGCGCGTAACTGGGTTGAAGTGGATACTCACGATTCGATTGAAACTGCGATTACCGAACTCAAAGCGCAAGGTATGCAGGTTTTGGTGACCAATCTTTCGGACACCGCCGTCGATTTTCGCGAAATCGACTACACCAAACCAACGGCAATCATTTTAGGCAGCGAAAAGGTTGGCGCTTCGGAGCAAGCCAAACAGCTTGCCGATCAAGACATTATTATCCCGATGGTGGGCATGGTGCAGTCACTAAACGTATCGGTTGCCAGTGCCGTAATTTTGTATGAAGCGCAACGTCAACGTGAAGCCGCAGGCATGTACGACCGAGAAGAAAGCGCTCTGCCTAAAGAGACAATCAACCGTATTCTCTTTGAACGTGGTCACCCTGTGCTGGCAAAGGTCGCGAAACGAAAAGGGCTCGTTTACCCACCACTCGATGAAGAAGGTCAAATCATCGCCGATGACGCGTGGTGGCAAGAGATGCAAAGCAAGTAACAGACTTTCGTCATCCTGAACGGCGGCGAAGGAGCGTGGTTCAGGATCTAATTCTCAAATATACAGATGCTGATAGTGTTAACTTCAGCGACATACTTGTTGGAAATAGAATCGTGATGTCGCTAAAGCTCCTCGGAATGATAGGTTATCAGTCAAATCATGACACGAACTAAAGCATGACTATTTTTTCCTGTACAAAAACACAGCTCCATGGTTAACATACTGCTATGTTAACCATTTTCTTGAGCCCTCTATGTCCGCCCAAATGTTATCTGCCGTCCCATTAACCTCCCTTTCTGGAGTTGGCGCGAAAGTCGCAGAAAAACTCGCCAAAGTTGGCTTACATAGCGTTCAAGATTTGCTGTTTCACCTTCCGTTACGCTACGAAGATCGTACTCGTATTTACCCTATTGCCAAACTGCATGCTGGCCTTTGGGCAGCCGTGCAAGGTAAGGTCATGGCAGTCGACACTATCTTCGGTAAGCGCAAAATGCTAACGGTAAAAATCAGCGACGGTAATGGCACTATCACGCTGCGCTTTTTCAACTTTACCGCAGCCATGAAGAACAATTTCACGCAAGGTAAGTTAGTACATGCTTACGGTGAAATTAAGCGCGGTGGCGTGGGCTTGGAAATTGTTCACCCTGACTACAAGTTTTACGTCAGCGAGCAAAAGCCCGATGTAGAACAGAGCTTAACCCCTGTTTATCCCACCACCGATGGTTTACGCCAAATCACATTACGCAACCTTACCGAACAAGCTTTAGCCCTGCTTGATAAAACCGCAGTGCAGGAATTACTTCCAGCGGGGTTGTATGACCATCAAATCACGATGTCGCAAGCGCTGCACACCATTCATCGTCCACCACCAACCATTAATTTAGATGAGTTTGACGAAGGCAAACATCCTGCCCAAATCCGCTTGATCATGGAAGAATTGCTCGCACAAAACTTATCGATGCTAGCGGTGCGTAGCAAAGGTCAGAAGGATTCAGCGCTACCTCTCGGTCCTTGTAATAAACTAAAAACGCAGCTTTTAGCCCAACTGCCTTTCTCTCCTACAAACGCTCAAACCCGAGTAGTACAAGAGATTGAAGCCGATCTAGAAAAACCGCACCCAATGATGCGATTAGTGCAAGGCGATGTTGGTTCGGGGAAAACGTTGGTTGCCGCTTTGGCCGCTGTTAGAGCCATTGAGCATGGCCATCAGGTGGCACTCATGGCGCCAACCGAACTATTGGCCGAGCAACACGCTATCAACTTCGCAAACTGGTTTGAAACCATGGGCATTCAAGTCGGTTGGTTAGCGGGCAAACTCAAAGGTAAGGCAAAGGAAGCCGAGCTGGCTCGTATTGCCAGTGGTGAAGCGCAAATGGTAGTGGGTACTCACGCGCTATTCCAAGAGCACGTTGAATTTCATCACCTTGCTTTGGTCATCATTGATGAACAGCACCGCTTCGGTGTCCATCAGCGATTAGAATTGCGTGAAAAAGGTGCAAAACAAGGCGCCTATCCACATCAGTTGATCATGACGGCGACGCCTATTCCTCGCACCTTAGCCATGACCGCTTACGCCGATCTGGAAACTTCCGTGATTGACGAGTTACCGCCAGGTCGAACACCAATCCAGACTGTCGCGATTCCAGACACCAAACGCAATGATATCGTCGAACGTGTCCGAAATGCCTGCTTAAACGAAGGCAAGCAGGCATATTGGGTGTGTACCCTGATTGATGAGTCGGAAGTATTAGAAGCGCAAGCCGCGGCAGATACCGCAGAAGAGCTTCAACGTAAGCTACCGGACGTAAAAATTGGTCTAGTACACGGACGAATGAAGCCGGCAGAGAAACAAGCGGTGATGCAAGATTTCAAAGACAATAAACTGCATTTGCTGGTCGCAACGACAGTGATTGAAGTTGGTGTGGATGTGCCAAACTCTAGCTTGATGATCATAGAAAACCCTGAACGTCTTGGTTTGGCACAATTACACCAGTTAAGAGGTCGCGTGGGCCGAGGTTCCGTTGCTAGCCATTGTGTGCTGCTGTACCACTCTCCGCTGTCAAAAACCGCGCAAAAACGTCTCGGAGTACTACGTGAAAGTAACGATGGCTTCGTCATTGCGCAGAAAGACCTAGAAATTCGTGGCCCTGGAGAACTATTGGGTACAAAGCAGACAGGTCTTGCTGATTTCAAAATCGCAGACTTAGTTCGAGATCAACGCCTGATTCCCGAAGTTCAGCGTATTGCGCGTCATATTCATGACAATTACCCGACTAACGCAACAGCAATTATCGATCGCTGGTTGGGTGAGCGGGATATTTACTCCAAAGCGTAATGATTGAAAGCGAGCCAAATGGCTCGTTTTTTAATACGCCAAAAACAAAGCAAACGTTTGCTTTTTGAGTAAATCTCTCTATAATCGCGCACAAATTTTTAAGTGTGTTAGATCACACTCCACCAACCTGAGTTGACTCTGATTAACAGCAATCACAGGTAACGACGTCAACTCCACCCTGCTCTCCCATTCAGCGAGAACTAGGGAAATATTGCGACTAGCGAGACAAACAATGACAACTTCAAACCGATCTTCGGAACTGGTCTATCAACTCAACGATCGACCACCTTTGCCTCAAACCATTTTTGCCGCACTTCAGCACTTATTGGCGATGTTCGTCGCGGTTATCACTCCGTCACTGATCATCTGTCAGTCTTTGGGTGTACCTGCAGACCAAACGAACACCATCATCAGCATGTCTTTATTTGCGTCAGGCGTGTCTTCGTTTATTCAAATTCGCACCGTTGGCCCAATTGGCTCTGGTTTGCTCTCTGTTCAAGGCACCAGCTTTAACTTTTTAGGTCCTATTATTGGAGCAGGCCTATCGCTGAAAGCCGGTGGAGCAGACATCAGCACCATGATGGCTGCCATTTTTGGTACGATTTTAGTCGCATCATTTGCAGAAATTTTCCTATCTCGCGTATTGGAGCATGCCCGCCGAATCATCACTCCGCTCGTTTCAGGCATCGTCGTCACTCTTATCGGTCTCACACTGATTCAAGTCGGCTTAGTATCAATGGGCGGTGGCTACGCAGCATTAAATGAAGGAACCTTCGGCAGCTTAGACAAACTTGCTCTGGCTGGGACGGTACTTGGATTAATTGTGATTTTAAACCGCTCGAAAAACCCATACATCCGTGTGGCTTCAATCGTGATTGCGATGCTAGTGGGTTACATCATGGCGTATTTTATGGGGATGGTAGATACTTCTCAGCTAGGCGCAACTGAGATCGTAGCACTGCCCGTACCAATGCAATATGGCTTATCGTTTGACTGGTCTCTGTTCATTCCGCTAGTACTGATTTTCTTTATTACCGCACTAGAGGCCATCGGTGATATTACCGCAACATCTGAAGTGTCTGGTGAGCCAGTAAAAGGCCCAGTGTACATGAAACGCATTAAGGGCGGTGTGTTAGCAGACGGCTTAAACTCCGCAATCGCAGCCGTTTTCAACAGCTTCCCGAACTCAACGTTTAGCCAGAATAACGGCATCATCATGCTAACAGGAGTCGCGAGCCGCTACGTGGGTTACTTTATTTCTGGCATGTTAGTGATTCTTGGCTTGTTCCCAGGTGTCGCTAGCTTTGTTCAGCTGATTCCTGAGCCAGTACTTGGCGGCGCAACGATTGTCATGTTTGGTACGATTGCTGCCGCTGGTGTGCGTATTATCTCTCGTGTTGAGCTCGATCGCCGCGCAATTCTGATCATGGCCTTATCCTTCTCAATGGGACTTGGTATCGCACAAAAACCAGAGATCCTGCAATTTATGCCAGAATTTATTAAGAGTATTTTCTCAACTGGTGTTGCAGCAGGTGGCATCACAGCGATCATTTTAAATCTACTTCTGCCAGAGAAACTGGAAGACGAAGATGAACTTCCTCAGGAAGTGAAAGAGTCTTAAGATTATTGAGAATAAGAAAAGCCCAACCTAATTAGGTTGGGCTTTTTGTTTTAAAGGGTGCGGGCCATCGACTTACTTGGTAGGAAAGCTGATTTGAGCGATTAAACCGCCTTCACTGCGATTACGCATCACCACAGAGCCTGAATGTTGGCTGATTATACGCTTCACAATCGCCAACCCTAGCCCAGTGCCTTCACTACCGCGAGCGGTGTCACCACGCGTAAAGGGTTCAAATAACCTCGCGATTTGAGAATGCTCGATACCCGGTCCGTTGTCCTCTACTGAAATCCACACTAGCTGCTTATCTGCTGTCACACCAGTGCTGATTTTGACCCAGCCATTGCCATAACGTAGCGCATTCACAACTAAGTTACTGATCGCCCGCTTAATCGCAATCGCACTTCCTTTGGCTGGCGGCAAGTTAAGATTAAGATCTGTTTCAATTTCAACCTCATAACCACCTTCAGAACTGGCGACGTCACTGGCAATCGTACTGATATCAACCGCTTCAAACGATTCTTGGTTCACCGGTTTGAGGTAATCCATAAACTGACTGATGATCTCATTACATTCTTCCGTATCGCTAATGATCCCCTCCGCAAGATAGCTGTCCTCAGGAGACATCATTTCTGTCGCTAGGCGAATACGCGTCAGAGGTGTTCGTAAGTCATGGCTAATCCCTGCCATTAATAAGGCTCGGTCTTCTTCTAGCTCTTGAATACCTTTCGACATTTGATTAAAGGCTCGAGTTACAGAGCGAATCTCCGATGCGCCTTTCTCTGCTAAGGGGGGCGGGATCTCACCTCGACCGACGTCTTTCGCGGCTCTCTCTAAAGCCAAAAGTGGACGGTTTTGCAAACGAATAAACAACCAACCACCTGCAATGATCAGCAGCGCCATAATCAAGCTGTTACGAAACAGCGGGGCAAAATCTTCTTCTTGCAGCTCAGATAACGGAATACGAATGATGGAGTTCGGCAACTTTTCGATGTGCATCCACAAAATGTAACTTTCATCGCCAAGCAATAAGCGCACTTCTGTGGGCGAACCCAGCTCTTGGCTCATTTCTTCAGACATCAAATCAATCGACATTGCGTGATGAAATTCAATCGCCTTATCGCTGTCGAGACTATGAACCGTCACCCCTAGTCTTTCTAATAATTGACGCCTTAATGGTGCATCAGACTTTAAAGGTCCTTCATCATCAAGCACTAAATTGAGCTCATGGGCGAGAATTTTATTGAACTGCTGCAAACTCGGCATCAACGCGTAGTTAAAAACGGCGTAGTAAGAGAAAACTTGGCTCGCGAGAAGCAAAGAGATGAACAGCAGAATAGATTGTGTCAATGAACTTCGGATGCGCATGGAACGTTCCTAGTGGTCCTAATCGCGAAATTTCAGCCTTCAAAGGGAAGGTAATGAAGGCTGAAGTTGCTATAGCCAAGTGTTGGCTATGGAGTGAAGAGATTACACCTCTTTGCCGTCTGGGACGAAAACATAACCTAGGCCCCACACGGTTTGAATGTAGCGCGGCTTGCTCGGATCGTCTTCTAACATGCGACGTAAACGTGAGATTTGTACGTCAATAGAACGTTCCATTGCAGAATATTCACGGCCACGCGCCATGTTCATCAATTTGTCTCGTGACATTGGCTCACGTGCATTCATCACGAGCGCCTTTAGAACAGCAAACTCTCCAGAGGTGAGTGGCATTGCCTCATCACCGCGGAACATCTCGCGAGTGCCTAGATTGAGTCGGAATTCCCCGAACTCCACCACTTTTTCTTCCGTGCTTGGTGCACCCGGCAACTCTACGGTTTGGCGGCGTAATACGGCCTTGATGCGAGCCAATAATTCGCGTGGGTTAAACGGTTTTGGCAAATAATCATCCGCCCCTACCTCAAGACCTACGATGCGGTCCACTTCATCACCTTTCGCGGTGAGCATTAAGATTGGCAACATATTGTTCGCGTGGCGTAGACGACGACAAATCGACAAACCGTCTTCACCTGGCAACATTAGGTCTAGCACCATTAAGTGAAAGTTTTCGCGCGTTAGTAGGCGATCCATCTGTTCGCCATTGGCGACACTTCGTACCTGAAAACCTTGCTCAGAAAGGTAACGCTCCAATAGAGCACGTAAACGAGCATCGTCATCAACCACTAAAATTTTATGATTTTCTTGCATTGAAACATCCTTTCAGAAGCGTCTATTGTCGAAAATGTATCACTGTTTTTCCTAACGTGCTCAAGCAAATTGTTACTCTTTTTATCTTAAGCGCTTTAATCTCTCTCTAGCAGGTATTTTCAGCACCTACTATTGACCATAATTCCATTCCAGTTCACGTTTGGCCTCAAGCAGCTCTTGCTGTGCCTCAGCCAGCTTGTGACGTTTTTTCTCAATTTTGTCTGCTTTCCCTGAATGCTGAGCTTCGACTAATTCTTCCTCTCGCTCCTCAACTTCTTTAGTCTTTTCTTCCACTTCTGCTTGCAGCTCTTGGCGCAGCTCACCTTCCGAGCATTCATTCTGGATAGCGGAAAGTGCTTGCTCCAAGCCTTTAATGCGATGCTCATTACCTTGCGCTTTTGCATACTCAAGCTGCTGCTCTACCGCTAACTCTTTAGCGTCACAGCCTTTCACTTCATCTTGAGCAAAAACTGAAAGTGAGAATCCTATTGTTAGTGCAGCACTACACATGACTGCTTTGTTCATTTTACTTCTCCGAGAAAGGCACCATGCCTTTATACCAAATATTCTGACGTTGAGACCCAAGTCACTTCTAGTGAACTTCATGAGACTTGAATCGGTGATAAAGCCTCAGTCTTCCGAGGCCGGTTGAGTGTATTCAATTGAGTTGATGAACCACTCTTTTTCACCTTCTGGGGTGCGTACCGTGAACTCTTCATCCACTTGTTTTTTCAACATCGCTCGCGCCATAGGTGAATCGATAGAGATGTAGTCTTTCGCATCGCCATAAATCTCTTCAGGCCCGACAATACGAAACTTTTTCACTTCTCCTGCCTCATTTTCTATTTCCACCCATGCACCAAAAAAGACTTTGCCTTCTTGTTGCGGAGAATAGTCAACGATCGTGACTTCTGGCAGGAATTTACGAAGGAAGCGGACACGACGGTCGATCTGACGGAGTAAACGTTTATTGAAGGTGTAATCCGCATTTTCTGAGCGATCGCCCAGGCTCGCAGCCCAAGTGACGATCTTGGTGATTTCCGGGCGCTTTTCATTCCAAAGGTAATCATGCTCTTGTTTGAGTTTGTTGTAACCTTCTCGTGTAATCAGCTTAGTTTTCAAATTAACTCCTATCTCAACTAAAAAATGCTGCTCTTTGGCAGCATTAAGGAGATGATATACCCAAAGATCCAATGTTTTTCAGGCTTTGGGTATCAAGGTGATAAGGCGGCCAGAGTGTTACTTTTCGTAATCCGGTTTTTGCGTCACGATGTAATTCGTATCACTCGAAACAACCGCGCCATGTTTTAGGAAGTTTTTACCTAAAATCATGCTGTAATGGAAGCGACCTCGGTCCTGTAAGTTGACTCGGATCTTCTTCTCTAATTCGCCAAGCTTAACATGCATTTCAACCACAGGGCGTACGTTCGCTTTCTCGCCTTTCTTAGCTTTAATACGCATGACATCAACAACAGGCTTGGTAAACGCCTGTTTCATGCCAAGATCGTTCTCATAGGTAAAGCTCACCATGTCTTTGCCGTCTTTCTTAAACTGCTTGATGTTCTTAGCATTGATTGAGCTTACATCTGCACCCGTGTCTAACTTCACAGGGAAAGACATCCCCTCAACTTCAGCCACTTCGATATGGCCAGCTTTGAAAAGTGGCCTTGCATCTAGTAGATGGTCTGCGCGAGTGTTCAGCAACACACCACCCTTGGCTATGTCATGACCAAAGACGAAAAAGGGTTGAGTGTCACCCTCATCAAGCACATCGAGCGCAAACTTCATTGATGTGTCTTTTCTACCGAGAAGAAAGTCTCCTTCGACAACAGGGCGAACCGCGCTGCCAACCTTGAGCTTTTTCAACACTGGTTTGGTAATTTTTTCTTCTTTCCCCTCATCGTTCATTAAATAAAACGTGACGGATTCATCCTTACCTTTTTCTGTTACTTCAAACCCATTTACACGCAGTAATGGCGTTTTCACAGTAAAAGTGGGGTAAGCAGGGACGGTATAACCATCAATGGTGACCTGTTCTTCTGGTGAAACGACAAGAGGTTTTGATTTGAGTGCGCTTTTGAACGTTTTTTCTACGCCACCCAGTAGATTTTCTCTGTCCGTATCAATAACAAAGTGCTGACTCGCGACGTCCCGACCTAAGCGAATTTGCGAACTGAACTTACTGCGATCACGCAGATACACCAACCAACGTTGAGTTTCATTTTCGCCGACTTTGACGGGTAAATAGACTAAAGGACGCTCGCTTTTGGTCGTTTTCAGCATTCGTACCAAGGGTAATGTCATTGGATGACGCTTGCCATTCTCGCCCTCTAACATAAAAGAGACTTCGTTATGCTTTTTGTCTACCTTGATGTCCAGTGCATGGACGTTGGTATAACGGCTAGAAGTTGAAATGCTGATCTTATATGGCACACCTTCGACTTCAACCGTCTCTTTTTTGCCAATCATTTTTGCGCTTGGCTGTTCTTGAAGATAATCGTAACCAGCGAAGACCCATGCGTTCTCATCGAGATAAGTTTTACCAATCAAGATAGGAGAAGAGAATTGCGTACGCTTGGTCAGGTTCACTTCCGTATCAACGGTGTGACCAGCGATTGTCATCGGCATTTTTATTGTCGGGCGTAGGATGGGCTTTTTGCTTGTTCGACTGCGAATCGCGCTCACTCTTTCCAGATCATCGGTAATCTGTATTTCCTTCCCTGTATAAGGGTGAGGAACCGTAAAGCTAACCTTTACTTGATATGGCTTAAAGCTGTCGGCGTCCCACTTTGCCTTCGTACCACCTAAGTCATCGACAATCGCCCAAAGTAACTCGTTATCTTTCAAATCTTGGTAATCTGGGTGTGAGCTACTGACATGGATATTCTCCGCATGCATCGATGTCGTATCTGCACCAGTATCAATCTTGCCAATAAATGGCACCGCTTTTAGTTCCGGAATGTCACTGTAGTAGACGCTCTCCACACGCCCTAGTACCAATTTGTTATCGAGCTGATAAACGGGAGCTTGTGTGGTTCCTGAGATAGACTGCGCCCAACTAAGCGGGGCGGCAAGTAAGGCACTCGTAAGCGCTAACGCCAAAGACATTTTTTTCATCATGATTATCCGTATAAGCCGAGGTACATTTAGTGATATCAACAACCGTGGAATTAGGTTAGTCGATAACTGCGGATATAAGTTCTCAATTTAATTACAGTTTTGACATAAATCTGACTGATGTCCACCAGCGCCCGGTAAATTTTTGCCTCGTTAATTTAAAACATTGCAAATTCTTCGAATGACCCCAATGTTCTATACAACCAAAACCGAATTAAAAGAGAAAACACGGATGAGCCAAGCTATCTGTCGCATGATTGCTCAAGAACTGAATGTTCGCCCAGAGCAAGTCAACGCCGCTGTCACCCTAATTGATGATGGCAACACTGTCCCTTTTATTGCACGTTACCGCAAAGAGGTGACGGGGGGCCTTGATGATACCCAGCTGCGTACTTTGGACAGCCGTCTGTCTTACCTTCGTGAACTGGACGATCGCCGTCAGACCATCCTGAAATCAATCCAAGAGCAAGGCAAACTGACGCCAGAGCTAGAACAAGAGATCGCGCAGGCAGACAGCAAAACTCGTCTTGAAGACTTATACCTACCTTACAAACCCAAGCGTCGTACGAAAGGTCAGATCGCGATTGAGGCTGGTCTTGAGCCGCTCGCAGATCAGCTTTGGAATCACCCACAAACCGAGCCAGAAAGCGAAGCAAGCAAATACCTTGATGCAGACAAAGGCATCGCAGACACCAAAGCTGCATTGGATGGCGCTCGCGCGATCATCATGGAGCGCATCGCAGAAGACGCAAACTTACTGGAAAAAATTCGCAACCACTTAAATCGCAATGCGGAACTGGTCTCACGAGTCGTTGAAGGCAAAGAGCAAGAAGGCGAGAAGTTTAAAGATTACTTCAACCACAACGAGCCCCTAAGCAAAGTGCCATCGCACCGCGCACTGGCGATGCTACGCGGCCGTAACGAAGGCTTCCTGACATTGGCAATGAATGCTGATCCAGAACAGGAAGAAGGCGCTCGTCAGTCTTACTGCGAAACGATTATCGCCGACCATTATGGCGTGACGCTAAGCAGCGCACCGGCGGATACCTGGCGTAAGCAAGTGATCAGCTGGGCATGGCGCATCAAAGTATCAATGCACATGGAAACCGAGCTAATGGGCGCAATGAAAGAGCGCGCTGAAATCGAAGCGATTGAAGTATTCGCCACTAACCTAAAAGACTTGTTGATGGCAGCACCGGCTGGCCCTCGTGCAACACTTGGTCTCGATCCGGGTCTGCGCACGGGCTCTAAAATCGCTATTGTCGATCCGACTGGTAAAGTGCTTGCAACCGAAACCATCTACCCTCACCCGCCACAAAAGCAATACGACAAATCAGCGCAAATCGTTGATCAGTTGGTCCGCAAGTACAACGTGGATTTGATTGCGATCGGTAACGGTACGGCTTCACGTGAAACCGACAGCTTTGTCGCAGACGTCATCAAACGTGGCAACCTGAAAGTTCAGAAGATCATCGTAAGTGAAGCGGGTGCATCGGTTTACTCAGCGTCTGAGCTTGCAGCAAAAGAGTTCCCGAATATGGACGTGTCTCTGCGTGGTGCGGTGTCAATTGCTCGTCGTTTGCAAGATCCATTGGCTGAACTCGTGAAAATTGATCCGAAATCTATTGGTGTGGGTCAATACCAGCACGATGTAAGCCAATCTATGTTGGCAAAACGCCTAGATGCGATTGTGGAAGACTGTGTAAACGCGGTTGGTGTTGATGTGAACACTGCTTCTGCGGCGCTACTGACGCGCGTAGCAGGCTTATCAAGCACCATCGCGCAGAACATTGTCGACTTCCGCGATGAAAACGGTCGCTTCGAAGCACGTACAACCTTGAAGAAAGTATCTCGCTTAGGTCCTAAGGCGTTCGAACAGTGTGCGGGCTTCCTGCGTATTATGGATGGTAAGAACCCACTTGATGCGTCTGCGGTTCACCCAGAAGCGTACCCAGTGGTCAAAGCGATTTCTGAAAAGAACAACAAAGATATCAAAGCGCTAATTGGTGATTCTAGCTTCCTAAAAGGTCTGCATGCGGTCGATTACACCGACGATAACTTCGGCGTTCCAACCATTACAGACATCATCAAAGAGCTGGATAAGCCGGGTCGTGACCCACGTCCAGAATTCAAAACGGCGACGTTTGCAGAAGGTGTAAACTCGGTATCTGACTTGGAACCGGGCATGATTCTAGAAGGCGTGGTGTCTAACGTAGCCAACTTCGGTGCCTTCGTTGATATCGGCGTTCACCAAGATGGTCTTGTGCATATTTCTGCACTGACAGATCGTTATGTGTCTGACCCACGTGAAGTGGTGAAAGCGGGCGACATCGTCAAAGTGAAAGTGATGGAAGTTGACGTGCAGCGTAAACGTATTGGTCTATCGATGCGTATGAACGACGAACCGGGTCAAGACAACCGTAGCCAACGCTCATCAGCAGCGCCGCGTCGTAATGACCAACCGCAGCGTCGTCAGCCTCGCCGTGATGATTCGTCATCGAACAGCGCGATGGGCGGTGCATTTGCTGCAGCGTTTGCTAAAGCGAAAAAGTAATCTTACCTAGGCTTCACCGCTAACGAGCTTTCATAACTAAAAAGAAAACGCTCCAATCAGTCAACCTGCTTGGAGCGTTTTTGTTTGAGTAGGATATTGAGTCGTCATAATACTGCTATCACTTCTGACGGGGTATGGGGAGCGACTGCATGACCATAATGAAACTTGATCACCTTCCTGCGCTTTTCCATTAATCCTTCATTGATCGCAGCATCCAAAATGCGCTTTGGTAAGCGAAAGCGGATCGCGTAGCCTTTCCCCTGGTCTTCACTATACGATTTGAGCGCAAGCAAACTAAAAAGCCGTTCTAGTGTATCTTCCGGCTCTTCTTGATAACGCGTGTCGACTTCCGTTTCCATATCATAATCAGGATGCTCTGAAGGATCCCAAGAAGACTGACGTCGACGCTTGTCATCACCTTTTACTTTTCGCTCTGCATTGGTTTTGGCCAATGCGACCGTTGGCGTTACAGGCTCTCGGACTTTATTGTCGCGAGCTGCTTGTTCCGTCTGCACATTCACGGATGGGGCGATCAGTGGCACACTTACGTTGGTCGGTGACACAATCATTGCGAACCCTCCTCAGAGTCGCCCAACTCGTCAATATGGCTTAGCTTTATTGGCTAATAAAACCTCACCAGCCTTTATATCGACCACTTTTTAAACAACTTGAGGTATTTCCGCTCGTACTTGCTCAATCGTGAGCAAACTCTCGGATTTGAACACAAAATTCGTCATGTTCGGTGATAAAAGGCGCATGAGAGGACTGATTAAAAACAAACTGCTGGGTATGAGGCAACTGTTCACTTAAATCGTTAGCTACTTTAATTGGCACCAACCCATCTAAACGGCCATAAAGACGCAACATTGGAACAGAAAGAGACGTCAACGCATCGCGCAGATCCACATCAGCAAGGATGTTTAGCCCAACCAACAGCGATTCAGGGTTTGGCTGAGGGCGCGATAGTACCGCTTGCTTGAGCTGTTTAACGTCTTTACGCGCTGATGGGCTGCCCATCGCTTGCAACGCCATAAAGCGCTCAATGGTCAGTGAGAAATCTTCTAGCAACTGAGAGGTGAACGCACTCAGTACATTCGGTTGAATGCCACGCCACGGTTTTTCTGCGGCAAATTTAGGTGAGCTGGCAACCGTAATCAACTTAGCCACGCGCTCGGGCATATTTAATGCCACATGCGTCGCCACTAAACCTCCGAGGGACCAACCAAGCCAAATCGCTTTCTCTGGCGCACCTTGCACCACCAAGTTAGCAATATGGTCTAAATCTTCAGCATGAGATTCGGCGCTATGTCCGTACCCCGGAAGGTCAACCACATGAACTCGGAAATAAGGTTGAAGAGACTCGACTGTCTGCTGCCATACCGCACCATTCATGCCCCAACCATGCAGTAACACCAAATCTGGTCCCTGACCAAATGACTGCCAGTGTAATTTCGTGCTCATGCTCTCAATCTCTCCCACTTATTTTATTCCCTACGGCTTCAGCCAAGCGTTAGGCTGAGTAAAATATCACCATGAATAAACGCTATGTTATCTCATCACTGGCAAAACATCATGCATCGCGTATTGAGCAGTCAATGCGGCCTGTGTCGGTTCCCTATTCAAACACCAAGCCACACAAATACTCTGCGCTGGTGCGAGCACTGTTTAAAATACCTAACTCCGGTAAAACGATGTCAACGCTGCGGTTTATCATTACAAAAAGAAGAAATGAGTACGGATAGTATTTGTGGTGAATGTCTTTCAGAGCCACCGCCATGGCAAAGGCTATACACGTTAGGCGATTACGACTTTCCCCTTTCACGGGAAGTACAACGCTTTAAAGATCACGGAGAGTCTTGGCATGTAAAAGCATTAACCGAGCAACTGGCACAGCGCATCACCACGCCAGCTCCAATCATTACCAGTGTGCCATTGCACTGGCAGCGTTACCTGCGCCGGGGTTTTAATCAAAGTGATGTTTTAGCCCGACACCTCGCCAAGCAATTGCAGACTAATTTTGATGCGAAGGTCTTTCGTCGAGTAAAGCTCGCCCAATCACAGCGTGGTAATACCAAAACAAGCCGTGAACAAAACTTAAAAGGCGCGTTTATTCTCAATAAGCAACCTCACTCTTCCCATGTTGCCATCGTCGATGATGTAGTCACCACAGGCAGTACCGTCCGACAATTATGTCATTTACTACTTGAAGTTGGCGTAGAAAGCATCGATATTTACTGCATCTGCAGAACACCTGCTCCTCGTTCTCTCTAGATCGCTTCGCCATGCCTTAGCATCAAAAAGACTAGACCCATACGTCAACAAGAGTAGAATAGCAGCAGTAACCTACAAATTTACTCGGGTATTCGTCGTGTCAAATATTACTATTACAGAAACTGCGCAAACGCATTTCGCTAACCTTTTAGGCCAACAACCTGAAGGCACTAACATTCGTATTTTCGTTGTGAACCCAGGTACACAAAACGCTGAGTGTGGCGTGTCTTACTGCCCACCAGAAGCAGTAGAATCGACCGACACTGAACTCTCTTACAGCGGTTTTTCAGCTTACGTAGATGAGCTGAGCCTGCCATTCCTTGAAGACGCTGAAATCGATTTTGTTACCGATAAAATGGGCTCTCAGCTAACGCTAAAAGCACCTAACGCTAAAATGCGTAAAGTTGCGGACGACGCACCACTGGTTGAGCGCGTTGAGTACGTTATCCAAACTCAAGTGAACCCACAGCTTGCTGGCCACGGTGGTCACGTAAACTTGGTTGAGATCACTGAAGACGGTGTTGCGATTGTTGCATTTGGTGGCGGTTGTAATGGCTGTTCTATGGTTGACGTAACACTAAAAGAAGGCATCGAGAAAGAGCTGCTAAACCAGTTCATTGGTGAACTAACCGCAGTTCGTGATGCTACAGAACATGACCGTGGTGATCACTCTTACTACTAAGAGTAAACACTGTCAGAAAATGGGAGGCTTCGGTCTCCCATTTTTGTATCGATACTGAGGTGATGCTGAGATGCTTAGCTCGACTCGTAAAATCCGCTAGAAACTCAGGCGGAGTTCTCATATATTAAGAATCTTACGCATCTCGTAAACGCCAACGACACCAAGGAGCCAGCGTCATGCCGAAACGAACCCCACCAGAGATACTCTCATGCCAGACGGTTGCAAAATCCAAACTGTTTGCTGTGGAAGCGCTCGACCTTCGTTTTTCCAATGGTGAGCATCGTACTTATGAGCGTATGAAGCCAAGTGGACGAGATGCTGTAATGGTAGTCCCTGTAACAGAACAAGGCGATTTATTACTGGTGCGTGAATACGCCGCTGGAACTGAACGTTACGAGCTAGGTTTCCCAAAAGGGCTGATTGACCCAGGAGAAACACCACACCAAGCTGCGGATCGTGAGTTAAAAGAAGAAATCGGCTTTGGCTGTAATCAGTTAACCCCGTTGAAACAAGTTATCCTCGCGCCATCTTACTTTTCGAGCAAAATGACTCTATTTTTAGGACAGGCGCTTTATCCAGAGAAGCAAGAAGGCGATGAGCCTGAACCACTGGAAATTGTGCGTTGGCCACTTGCGCAAGCCGAAGAGTTATTAACTCACATGGATTTCTGTGAAGCACGAAGCATCACAGCGCTAATGTTGGCACTGAAACACTTACCAAACACCACTCACAAGCATAACCAATAACGGTCATTAGAACCGAATAACACTGTGAGTAAGGACTATCACTTATGCCAATGACAAAAGATCTATCTCACCTACTTCCTCAAGTCATCGAGATTGCCCGCAGTGCTGGGCAAATGATCCTCGAAATATATGAAAAGAAGCAATACGAGGCCTACACCAAAAGTGACGAAACTCCCGTAACAAGTGCAGATATTGCAGCTCACAAGTTCATCACTGAACGCTTGAGTGATCTGACGCCTGACATTCCCGTGTTGTCAGAAGAAGACGCAGACATAAGCTTAGAGCAACGCGCTCAGTGGGAACGTTATTGGTTAGTCGACCCTCTTGATGGTACTCAAGAATTCATCGCTCGCAGTGGTGACTTTGCCACTATTATTGCGTTGGTCGACAACAATCGACCAACCATGGGCGTCGTTTACGGCCCTGTATCTGGCGTGACTTACTACGCTTATAATGGCAAAGGCGCCTGGAAAATTCCCGACATGTCGGACAGCGTCAAAATCCATACACACAAACACGAACAGCCAGAGCAAAGCATCGCAATTGCTATTAGTCGTCGCCAAGACATCAATCGTATTACTAACCGTATGAGCAGCGCCTGGAATTACGACTTAATACCGCTCGGTTCTGCAGCATTGAAAGCATGCCTCGTCGCGGAAGGGGCGGTAGATTGCTATCTCCGACTAGGTCCAACAGGTGAGTGGGACACCGCTGCGACACAATGCATTGTTGAAGAAGCTGGCGGACGTATTCTCAGCACGCAATTAGAACCGCTGTCATATAACGAGCGGGAAACACTAGAAAACCCGAACTTTATTGTTCTTGGTGATGCGGATTTACCTTGGAATGAGATTTTACAACGCAAAGATTAAGCGCCCTATCGGTAAAATTTAGAGCACAAAATTCTAGCAATAGAAAGACCACGAATATCTTCGTGGCCTTTTCTTTTTGCCCTTCTGTACAGCACTTGGAGTATTTGGCCTACTATGTTCCAATTGCCTGTAAAGCTGAACGAAAGAAAATAAATCAATTAAAAATCATGGTTTTAAATTTCCATTCATTCCCAATGTACAGCGAATAGAGGTTTTAGCTTACGATGATCCAAAAGCAAAAAGAGCTGCACAATAGCAGCTCTTTTAAGATATTGGATTTTGTCACGATAGGTTAGAAGCGCCCTTGGTAATTAAACTCATATTGACCTTGAGCATTCGGCTTACCCAGCCATTTCAGTTGCTCCCCCATGCTGGATGGGAACTCTGCACCAGGTTTGAACCACGCTTTGGTTGAGTACCGTTGATTAGGCATCAGTTCAGCGGAAAACGCCGCAGAGACTTGTTTGCTGCTCTGCTCACCAGTTGCCGTCAATACACTATCCTGACAGTTTATATCGGCAATCACAGGACCGAGATCTAAGCTGCCAACGGGGCTTTGAATACCACTGGCATTCCATACTAAAGTGCCTTCACCGTTCTTACACCAAGGCGCAGCATAAGTCGCATGACGAATATTCAGCTCAAGCTGCCCATCAACACCAACAGGCACAGGGAGGCGCGCTTGCTCAACAACTTTTACCGCCGGAATCGAGGCAACTAAGTTTTTGGCATAAGGGCCATCACTTAAGCTATAGCCGACAAAACCGCGCCCACGAACGTCCATTTCACTACCACGACCAAAGCGCACAGCAAACTCAGCTTTACCTGTCAGTAGACTCGACCATTGGAAATCCCAATTAACTTCTCCAAGGTTCTGGCGCTGCCAACGAATACTAGAAGCTTGACCTTGCCATACCGAACCGTTGGCTCCTTGAATGTCCAGGCCTCTCACTGTTGGTGCTTGTTGTAACACCCAAGAGACTGGTAATCCCATTAAAAGACTGACTGAAAAAAAGACGATAAAGATAACAACGTAAAGTACTGCTCGCTTCACCTTAACCTCGCTTAAACTGAAGGCGGTTTACATCGATCATGCCCGCTTGCTCTGTTCGGTCGATATCTAAAAATTCGACTTCAATACCCTGTTGCTCTTTCAAGTAACGTAACCAATCCACTAGTTGATTAAACGCGAGTGGTTTGATCCACACTTGAACGCTCTCATTACGAGGTTGTACTCGAATCAACTCAACTTTATAACGACGAGCTGAAGAAGAAACCAACTGATTCAACGGTTGACTAGAGTAGCTCACACCGCTGCTTTTTCGCAGTGCAGTGATGCCATCCGCTTTATCTTGTACCCAAGCTAGCAACTGCTTTTCACTTTGAATACGTGACTGAGCTAGCTCCGCACGTTGACTCATTGGCTGTAATAAACCCCAATAAATAATACCGATAACGGCAATAGCGCCACATCCCATGACCAAACGCTGCTCACGCTGCGAGATGCTGCTCCACCAAACCTGAGCTTGAGAAATTAAATTTTTCATCATCACCTCACAAACGCTTCAAAACAAAGCTGCCAACCACAACGTTATCGCTACGGTTCAACTGACCTTGCTCAACATTAAACTTCTCTGCCAATTTCACACGAGCCTGCTCAAAAGGTTGGAAGTCTGAACTACGAGCCTGAATACGTACTTCGCCACGTTGTCCGTCGTATTTAAAGCTAGTGATCTCCAAGTCACTGACCTGACCAAGCGTCGCGGGTAATGCCGCCAACCATGACAACATTGCCTGCTGACCACTTCCACCAGATAAGCGGCGCTCTTCATCATCCATTTGTCGTTTGAGGTAACTAACGGTAGGAATGCGTCGTTTATTTGGGAACACCTGGCGGAAAATACGCTCACTCTCCTCACGATACGCTTGAGCTTGTGCTTCGTACTTATGGACCACGAGCAACTGCTGCGCAACCATAACGACGATAAGCACCCCCGCAGCAATGGTGGCTTTTTGCCAGAGCTTCCAGTATTTACCCCAAGAAGATTTCGGCTTGAAGCTCCCAGTCAGCAAATTGACTTTGCTTTCTGTCACCCCCTTCGCCAGTAAAGCCATCGTCATTTCTTCTGGTTGCGGATCCCATATTTCAGGTAACGCAGATTCCGGGACCGAGCTAAAGCAATCGAGCTTCCAACCTTCATGATTTTGTAGATAAGAAGAGAGGTAAAGGTCTAACCAAGAAGCGTCGACAACCGCGCCCTCTGTCGCAGAGTGACGAATTAGCCATTGCTCGCCAATCATTGCAGCACTGCTGTGATCTCCACGAACCGGTAACGCAAGCACATCGGGTAAAATGCGTTTAATGGCGATACCTTGGCTTGAGAAACGTTGCAGTACAGTCTGAATCCAAGCACGTTCAACTGCGCAAATCTGCGCTTTATCCGCTTGTTTACCCAACACGCTAAAGTGCAGGCCATCAACGTCCTGAGCAACTTCGTCTTCCACTAAGTACGGTAACATAGCCTCGAATTGGCGTGTTGCACCAGGTGGTATATCCACTTGCGTCAGGACTACATCATTACTCGCCAACAGCGCCACAACTTGGCGCTGACCAGCATATGAGACCAATTCATCTAAGTGTTCCCACCCGGCGATTTCACCGCTAGCAATCACTTCCTGTTGATCTGTCGACCACACCACCCAAGGAATGGTACTTTGTTGTTCGCTACTCAGCCGAACGGTCAGAAACTCGCTCACTGATCCCTCCAAAACGACGGCGAACTACGGTCACCGTTTCTCTATTTGTACTTTGCAAAAGGCTTCGGATACGTACACGTGATTCATCCACCAACACTTGTGCATCCAATTCAAAAAAGGCGCTATCTACACCCAAATAGCCTTTGGCGTTTTTCTTTACATCTTCACTTAAGCCAGCCATTTCTGACTCTGCTAAAAATTCATCAATGCTATCCCACCCATCAAATGGGCGTTTTTCAATTAGCTGAATCGCATCACTACTGCTTAAGTTTGGTGAGAACATTGCCACCAAAATCGGAGCTTGCTCAACATCAATCGTATTCACGTTTAAACGCCAGTCATCACTTGGCAATGCACAGACCAACGGCTCCAATTTTTGGAAAATTTCACCACTCACCTGATAGACAGCCCGTAACTCGGAAGCATCTGCCATCCAACCATTTGATGCCAAATAGGAAGGTTTCATCGCTTCATATGTGCTGTCTTCAACCCCAGTAGTCGAACGGACAGAGTCATCAGCATCAATGTATTCCCAAGTAGAGTCTGCAATGATTTCTGCTTGATATGGCTCGACATCCAACTCTTCTAATAGGCGCTGCAATACATTCACTAAATATGGTCTTGTAATTTGCTGACCCGTTGGTTGCACACGACTCAATACATTTAGATTAAAGCACGCTTGCTTGTCTCTAATTCGTCCCGCCGCTTGACCATAATCTAACGGATAGACTTGCTCTTTTATCGCCCACGGTTGACTCATATTAATCGTGTCGGTGTCTTTATAACTTTGTTCGATACCCACTTTTGCTAGCGCCTCGACGCCAAGGCTGTACCAGTACGCTTGCTGGTAATTGATTTGATTAGCGCCTCGCTGAAACTGCAAGAACAAACGTTCCGACATGCTGGCGGCAACCGTCGCCATAATCGCCAGCAACATCAACACTATAATCAAAGCAACACCGCGCTGACGGTTAACCATTATTGCTGTCTCCTGAACTTTCCTCTTTCTGACTCAATGTGCCATCAGGAGTGAGATAAGTGCGGGTAATTTCTCCATAGTCTTTGAGAGTTAGAACAACAGAAACCGCTTTCGGCAGCGCTTTTTCTTCAGCCCACTCTTTTTTCCATTGCTTACCATCATAGAAACGCATATCAAATGACTCGACCTGCGTTAGCAATGGAGTAACAGTACCTTGTTGCCCAACCGGCGTATCAGGATAGCGCCACCATACTCGCTGCAGTGTTTCTTCTTTTAAGCGATAGCCAACCTTGGTTACTTCTCCACGAGGGAACTGCTGCTGAGGGTTGTGCCAACCTAAACGGGCAAACATCAGTCCTTTGGTATCGGAGTCCAACAGGTAATCGGACCAAAAAATTAGCCGGCTAGCAGGCTCTTCACCATTAGTACGTGTTTGACGCATCGCCATTTGACGAAAATCGTTATCCATCATCACCATGGCACGCTGAATTTCGTTTAAGCGTTGGGTTCGTTCTTGTGATAGCGCATTGCTACGCTGTACTTGCGATACCACTTGGTACGCAGCGACACTTAAACTGGCAAAGATGGCAATCGATACCAACACTTCAATAAGTGTAAAACCTTTTACCCTTTGGCGCGTATTTGCGCGGGGATGATTATTGCGCCACATAGCTTCGTACCGTTACTACAGGGCTCGCGCTTTTCTCTACCGAGACGCTCACATCAAATGCTTTCAGCAATGGCTGCGTCGTGGCGACTGGCGTGACTTTCCAGAACCAAGTGCGTCCTGCCAGCTCTTCTGTGCCGTTTTTCGCTTTGAGTTCTCCGGTATTCAACATCACATTTGCCATCTGATTATCCACAACCATGGCTGCAAACATTTTTTCTTCTAAATAACTGATTGTATTAATATGCTGGCTCACGGAGCGAATGACACTGATGGCAGCGGTGGCGAAAATTGCCAGTGCGACCAATACTTCCAGTAAGGTCATGCCTCTCATCCGGCGATGACTCAAATTTGGGCGAGCTTGCTTAAAATTGCGCATTCTCATCCTCTTTCACTTCTTCGCCCGGAGCTAATAACAAAATTTGTCCACTTTCTTTGCCAATGACTCGCCAACCGTCATTAAAGGCATCACCATTTTGCGGAAAAAAAGACAGGGTAAATGGCGTGACTTCGGCGCTGGAAAAGATAAACACTTGCGGTGGCTCAATTTTCTTTTCGTCCTCTTCTTCTGCGAACATGTCTTCATCAAAAAGAGAACCTGGTTTGAATAAGCGCTCATCATTATCCCAAGCACCACCGCCGAGTTCGAGTTGTAGCGTAATATCTTCTTCTAGCTTGGTTTTGCTCGGAATCTGCTTTAATTTCAGAGGCTGCCAACCTTCTGAGGTTAAACTCAGTAGAGCGTAGGTCGATTTGGCATCATCCACTCGAACGCCAAAATCTTTACCGCTCAGCACAGCTTCTTCATTGAGCAGCTGTAAACGCTGAAAAAAGCTTTGAGCATACTGTTTGGAAAGATCTTTTTGGCTAGTCGGTAACGTCGAGATCACGGCCACAGCCGTAAGAGATAGCAAAACCAGCACCAATAGAATTTCTATCAATGTAAAACCGTTATGTTTTCGCATTTGTTTCATTAGTGCTGGCTTAGGCTCAATTATTGGAAGTCTTGCATGTTCCAGTTGCCAATATCTGCAGCTGGACCTTCTCCACCCTCTTGGCCATCTGCGCCTAGAGTGAAGATATCGATTGTACCGTTATCACCTGGGCTTAAGTATTGGTACTGGTTGCCCCAAGGGTCATTAGGAAGACGTTTGATGTAACCACCATCACGGTAGTTGCGTGGCTCTGGGTTAGATGGCTTGCTAACCAATGCTTCTAGACCTTGGTCCGTTGTTGGGTAAACGCTGTTATCCAACTTGTACATATCTAGGGCATTTTCCAGCGCTACGATGTCCGTAATCGCTTTTTGTTGGTCAGCCTTCTCTTTGTTACCCAATAGGTTTGGAACAACGAAACTTGCCAAAATACCAAGGATAACGACAACAACCATCACTTCTAAAAGTGTAAAACCCTGTTGTTTACTACGCTTAAACTTCATTTTTTTCTCCGAAAGTTAGATTAAAGCCATGCCGTTAGTAGACACGTCTTAATTCGAAATTATCCGCTCATCAAGTTATTCATTTCTAGCATTGGCATCAAGGTCGCCATCACAATGAACAACACTAATCCAGCCATTAATGCAATCAGCGCAGGAGTAAACACACCCAGAGCAATATTGACTGTTGATTCAAAGTTTTGATCTTGGTTATCGGCTGCCCGCGTCAACATGCTCTCTAATTCACCACTTTGCTCACCACTGGCGATCATGTGTAGCATCATTGGTGGAAACAAGCGAGTTTGGTCCAACGCCTTACGCAAACTAGCGCCCTCTCGGACGTTATCCGCTGCAAGCAAGACTTGCTGCTTCACATAACGGTTAGACATAACATCTACCGCAACGCGCATACCCTCGAGAATTGGAATCGCACTGGAAGTACAGATCGAAAGTGTTCGTGCGAATCGTGCGGTATTCAAACCTCGAGAGATCTTACCTATTAGCGGTAAGCTCAAGATTTTTCTGTCCCAAGCTAAGCGAAAGTCTGGCTTTTGCAACGCCAGTTTGAGGCCATAGAAAAGCGCCACCAGCACAACGAAAATAATCAGCCCCCAATCTTGCACAAACTCACTGGCTGCCAGTAAAAATTGCGTCGATTGAGGTAACTCTTGGCCCATCTGAATGATGGGTTCAATGATTTTAGGAACCACTGTCGCCAATAAGAACGAAACGATGACAACCGCGAATACCACCAAAACTACAGGATAAATCATGGCTTGAAGCAATTTAGATCGCATCTTTTGGCGGTTTTCGACATAGTCTGCCAAACGCTCTAATACGGTATCGAGGTGACCTGATTTTTCGCCCGCCGCAACCATAGAGCGGTACAGTTCATCAAACACGTGTGGGTAATCGGCAAAACTGTCGGCAAGCGGATAACCCTCTGTTACTTTCGAGCGAACCGCAGCCAACATAGAACGAATCCTCGGCTTTTCAGCCTGCTCAGAGACCGCACGCAAACACTCTTCCAAAGGCATTCCTGATTGGACTAGCGTAGACAATTGCCGTGTGATGAGTGCCAGCTCAGATGTCGAGATGCCGCGCTTAAAGCTGACTGAACCTGAAGACTTAGCCGTTTTAGCTTTCGTCTCGACCACTTCAATCGGGATCATCCCTTGCTCTTTGAGTCGCTGGCGCACTTGTCGGGCGTTGTCCCCTTCTATCGTGCCTTTTTTATGCTTGCCTTTTGCATCTAGCGCTTTGTACTCAAATGCCGCCATTAGGTTTCCTTCGTCACTCGCATCACTTCTTCAAGTGACGTAATGCCACGACGCACTTTGCTTAAACCATCGCTGCGAATACTTGGCGTATGGGCGCGAACGGCTCTCTCAATTTCTTGCTCACCAGACTCTCGGTGAATCAACTCTTGTACTTGCTCATCAACCATAATGAGCTCGTGGATACCTGTTCGACCTCGGTAGCCTTTTTGGTTACACGCTTCACAGCCTTTTGCTCGGTGCAGTTCTAACGGTTCATGCGCTTCCATACCAAACAGTTTTTTCTGTTCCGCATCGGCTTCATACGGCTCTTTACAGCTTGGACAAAGCGTTCGAACTAAGCGCTGCGCTAGCACCCCTAATAACGAAGAAGAAATAAGGAATGGCTCAATACCCATATCACGTAGACGCGTAATCGCACCCACTGCGGTGTTGGTGTGGAGAGTAGACATTACCAAGTGACCCGTTAAGGACGCTTGCACTGCAATTTGTGCGGTTTCTAAGTCACGGATCTCACCGACCATCACCACATCCGGGTCCTGACGCAGAATGGCACGCAAACCACGCGCAAACGTCATGTCGACCTTTGGGTTCACCTGAGTTTGACCGATGCCATCAATATCAAATTCGATCGGGTCTTCAACCGTTAAAATGTTGCGTTCGTTGCTATTGATCTCTTGCAAGCCAGCGTACAAGGTGGTTGATTTACCAGAACCTGTCGGGCCCGTCACCAAGATGATACCGTGAGGGCGGCCAATCAAGTGACGGAAGTTGTCATGCACTGAAGGGGTCATGCCCAAACTATGTAAATCAAGACGAGTCGCGTTTTTATCCAACAGACGCATTACCACGCGCTCCCCATGAGAGGACGGCATCGTCGATACACGCACGTCCACCGCACGACCACCGATACGCAACGAAATACGGCCATCTTGAGGCACACGCTTTTCTGCGATATCTAGTTTAGCCATAACCTTCACACGAGAAACCAGCAAAGGCGCTAGCTTACGACTTGGGGTCAGAACTTCACGCAATACGCCATCGACACGGAAACGAATCGAAAGGGTTTTCTCGAACGTCTCAATATGAATATCCGACGCACCTTCTTTGATCGCTTCGCCCAACATGGCGTTGATCAATTTGATGATTGGCGCATCGTCTTCCGATTCTAATAAGTCTTCATCATGCGGCAGTTCTTCAGCCAAAGAGAAGAAATCATCGCTATCAGCACCAATATCTTCCATCAACTGACGCGCTTCAGACGAGTCGCGTTGATATGCTTCAGTCAGCTTTTTGTCAAAGGCTTCTTTATCGATAGGTTGCGGTACGAAGCTTTTCTTTAATACACGACGGACTTCAACCAGAGCCGCAGGGTTAAGCGGCTCGACATAGTAAAGAATAGGTGGACGCTCAGGATGCTCTGTCTCCAGCACCAGTTTAAAGCGGTTGGCAAAACTGAATGGCAGACGACGCATACTTGGCGCTGTGTCTAACATATCAACCATTAGTTGTTTTCCATTTGATCAATAAACGCTTGAATCTCTGTTGGGTGCTGACGCTCCTGGCCAAAGGCAGGCATAACCGGGATCTTCTCGTCTGCCATCAACTTCAACCCTTGATCCGCTTTATAAAGCTGTTCTGCGCGAATAAAGTTGTATTTACGCTGCGTAATACCGTCGGCCGTCACACCATCGCGAATAATCGTCGGCTTGATGAACACCATCAAGTTACGTTTTTCTGTTTGCGTGCTCGTTGACTTGAACAGGTGACCCAGTACCGGAATGTCACCCAATAGCGGCACTTTAGACTCACTTTCAAGTGCGCGTTCATCGACCAAACCACCAAGAACCAACATCTGACCATCTTGGATCATGACAGAGGTGTTTAACTGTCGTTTAGCAAAGCGAACGTCAACCGCACCGTTTGCGCCTAATACGTTGGAAACTTCTTGTTCAATGTTTAACTGTACAGAGTCACCTTCGTTAATTTGTGGCACTACTTTGAGTTTGATACCGACTTCTTTACGGTCAACCGTTTGGAATGGGTTGTCGTTGTTTGAGCCAGCCGTAGAGCCCGTAATAACCGGAACCTCTTCACCCACAATAAATGATGCTTCGCCATTATCCATTACGGTAATACTCGGAGAAGATAGAATGTTTGAGTTGGAGTCAGAAGCAACAGCACTAATTAGCGCTGTCCAGTCACCCATGACAATACTCATTGCCGCACCATTTACTCCGCTAAGCGCTGACGCTAGCGTAGAGTAGTCACCTGATTCAGTAACATCATATGGCGTTCGTTCGCCATTAGAGTTGGTATAGTATTCAGTGCGGGTTTGATCTTTTGCTTCTTCTAGACCAACCATCACCTGACCAATCGGGGCTCCTGAGTTACCGTACTGAATTACAGCACCCGTTTCTAATGAACCCCACTGAACACCTAGGTTAATACCATCACCTTCAGACATTTCGACAATTAACGCTTCAATAAGAACCTGAGCACGACGAATATCGAGTTGAGAAATGACGTCTTGTAATGCCATCATAATATCTGGCGGCGCTGTTAAAACTAACGAGTTAGTTGCAGCGTGAGCAGCAATGACGACCTCACCACGCGATGCACCTGATGTTTTCTGACCAGCTTGCTTTTCAGCTTGCAGGTTATCGGAAACACCTTTCAATACATCCACCAAGTCTTCAGCTTTCGCATTTTTCAGGTACACAACTCGGTTGTTACCTTTTGTCGCCATTTCAACATCAAGTTGACGAATCAAACGTTTCAAGCGGGCTCTTACTTTTGGATCACCAGAAATTAAAATCGCGTTAGTACGTTCATCGGCCACAATTTTAGGTTCAAGGAACTCTGGCGTGCTTTTCTGATTCGCACTTTTATTCAGTGCTTCGACAATGCGTACCATTTCAGCAGCAGATGCATTACGCAGCTCCACCAATTCAATTTCTTTATCGCCGGCTTGGTCAACACGCTTGATGATCTCTGCTAAGCGATTCACTACTGCCGCACGACCAGTAATCAAGATAATATTCGCTGGATCATAATGAACCACGTTACCGGCACCGGCGTTATCAATCAACTGACGAAGTAGAGGAGACAACTCACGGACCGACACATTACGCACCGCGACAACTCGAGTGATAACACTATCGCCTTGCGCGCTACCATCACCTAACACAGGGATTGCTGAGGTTTTTGAGTCTTTTGCTTTGATAACCTTAAGTACCCCATTGTCCATCTCTACGACTGCGTAACCGTATACTTCAAGGACATTAAGGAAAAAGCTGTAATATTGCTCTTCGTTAAGTACGTCATAGCTGCGGACATCGATCTTACCGCGTACTGAAGGATCAACAATGATGGTCTTTTCGAGGTTACGACCCACTATGTTGATGAATTCTTGAATATCAGTGCCTTTAAAGCTCGCACTAAATTCGTTTGCCATTGCACCTGGTACGCAGAGTAAACTTCCTGCTAGTAGCCAAGCACTTTTGCTGAACCAATGTTTCACGTATGTCTCCCTGAACTTACGCCGGTTGCCTAAGTCTTACAATTGGATATAGATATCGTACTGTTGGCCGTCTCGCTCAACAGTTAAATTTAATTCTTGCGGATCGCTCATCACTTGCATCAGTTGTACTGAAGAAGACGGATCACTTAAATCGATCCCGTTCAGTTGAACCGCAATATCACCAGGTTGTAGCCCTACATCATTAAATAATGCGGCATCACGACCAGGTGATACTCGATAACCAACAATGTCTCCGTCTTTTTTGACGGGTGAAATGGTGATGTATTTAAAAACGCTTTGTGGATCTTTCGCAATTTCTTCGCGGATTTGCTCTAATTTCTCTCCAACGTCAGACGTCGCTGCTTCTGCTCGCTGAGCTTGCGCCCTAGCTACCTGCGGCGATTCAGATAGCTTCTTATATTCTATACCTTGCATCATTAAGGTCTCGTCTCGACCTTGGTTATCAATGATGACGCGATCCACCAATACCGCTTTTAGCGTCGCACGTGTCCCTTCGATTTCTTCACCCAAACCGTACGTAGCTTGCTTACCTCGGTTAGCAATAACAGCAAGGCTGGTATTGGCATCACTGCTGGCAACCGCACCGACTAGGGTGAGGTTAAGGCGCGTCTTAGGGGCGTCTTTAACAATAGGCTGTTCTACAACCGCCGCTTTTTGCTCAGTGTATTTACCGAATAGGTTGGCATTCTGAAGGGCATTAAAATCTATCGCGTCGCCTTTATTGCTCGCAGCAACGCTACTCGCCGATGGACGCCATTGCGGCACTTCCGACGATTGAGGTATGGCTAACCACACAATTTTGCCAAGTATCCATCCGGTTATCGCAATAAACAGACAGGTAAGCAACAAGCTAAGTTTGGCTTGAATGGTATAATGATTGGACTTGATCTGAGCCAGTAGCGGTCTGCTTGATAATCCTGCACTTAGCTCTAAACGTTTCACTGAATGGATTCCTTTATTCTAACGTCCGTCATTTAAGCTATAACGATAGCTATCGACTTTAAATTGCTAAATTTGCAATAAAATTATTACTCAACAAAGAGCAGTGAACTATATCACAAGTTGTCTTTCATACCTTTTTCTTATGCAGTTTTTGCCAACTCCCTTGAAAAAAATACGCCTTGACTCCATCTGTAGGTGAATAATCCATCACTCATTGCCGTATTCGGGCAGTGATTAGATAGCGTAGTGTTCTATGAGTTCCCTAAATGAAGCCGTTAGGCTAGATAAATGGCTATGGGCCGCAAGATTTTACAAAACCCGCTCCATCGCGCGTAACATGGTCGATGGCGGTAAAGTCCACTATAATGGCCAACGAAGCAAGCCGAGTAAAATCGTTGAAGTGGGCGCTGAAGTCAGACTTCGTCAAGGCAACGAAGAAAAAATCGTGATCATCGAACAAATCTCAGATCAACGCCGAGGCGCTCCCATCGCACAAACCTTATATCGCGAAACCAATGAGAGTATCGCGAAACGTGAGGAACACGCGACTCAACGTAAGCTTAATGCCCACAACCCAAGTCCGGAACGCCGCCCAGATAAAAAGCAGCGCCGAGACATCATTAAGTTCAAACACCAATAAAAGCCGGAATTACCAACGAGGAAAGCACTCCATGGCAAATAATGTTTTAAACCGCTACCTATTCGAAGATCTTTCAGTACGTGGCGAGTTGGTACAATTGGATGAAGCGTACCAACGTGTTATCTCCAGCAAGGAATATCCGGCAGCAATAGAGAAACTGCTGGGTGAGCTACTCGTTTCAACTACTCTTTTAACTGCCACTCTTAAGTTCGAAGGTTCGATCACCATCCAGCTACAAGGCGACGGTCCTGTGTCTCTTGCCGTTATCAACGGTGACCATAACCAACGTGTTCGTGGCGTAGCTCGCTGGGAAGGCGATGTTGCCGATGACGCAAACATTCACGATCTAATGGGTAAGGGCTACCTTGTGATCACCATCGAACCGAAAAACGGCGAGCGTTACCAAGGCGTCGTTGGATTAGAAGGTGACACTTTAGCAGAAGTGCTAGAAGGCTACTTTGCAAACTCAGAGCAGTTAAAAACGCGCCTATGGATCCGCACTGGTGAGCATGAAGGCAAAGCACACGCAGCAGGTATGTTGATTCAAGTGATCCCTGACGGCACTGGCTCTCCAGATGATTTCGAACATCTAGAGCAGCTCACTGATACAGTAAAAGATGAAGAATTGTTTGGTTTAGAAGCGAACGAGTTATTGTATCGACTATATAACCAAGACAAAGTACGTCTGTACGAGCCGCAACCTGTCGAGTTCCATTGTGGCTGTTCTCGTGAGCGTAGCGGTGCAGCAATCATCACCGTTGAGAAAGCTGAAATTTATGACATTTTGGCAGAAGTTGGATCAGTTTCTTTACATTGTGATTACTGTGGCACAACTTATACGTTCGACGAATCTGAAGTCACTGAACTGTATGCACAAGCTTCTACAGACAAGAAAACCCTGCATTAATTTACATAGCTTATCAAGCACGTAATTTACCCTACAAAAGGCCAGCTTAATGCTGGCCTTTTTGTGATCAACCCCTCGTAATAACTAGCCTCAAGCGTAATAAAACAACTGCTTAATTTTAAACAATTAATAATGATTTTGCCCTAGCGCAAAGGATTGCGTGCACGATAGACTATTCCCACCAATATGTGACGGGTTACCTAAAACCTTATTGAAATCATGGGTAAATTTTGAGCTATCTCCCTGTTTTCTCCCCGCCCCGTTGCTAGCATGGTGAGCAGATTAAAATTAAAACATTCTTACAAAATCCCTACAAAATCCTTATAAGGAGCACCTATGACCGTTATGGAACATACTAAGGCTGCAACACTTGATCTAACCAAGCACGGACTGCATAACGTAAAAGAGGTTATTCGCAACCCAAGCTACGAAATGTTGTTTGAGGAAGAAACGCGTGAAGACCTAACCGGTTATGAGCGCGGCGTGGTTACTGAACTAGGTGCGGTTGCCGTTGACACTGGCATCTTTACTGGTCGCTCACCAAAAGATAAATATATCGTCAAAGACGCTACGACAGAAGAACATATGTGGTGGACGTCTGATCAAGTGAAAAATGATAACAAGCCAATCACTCCTGAAGTGTGGGACGAGCTAAAAGAACTGGTCACAAACCAGCTTTCTAACAAACGCTTGTTTGTTGTTGACGGTTACTGTGGTGCAAACCCAGATACACGTTTGAGCATTCGTGTTATCACAGAAGTCGCATGGCAAGCGCACTTCGTTAAAAACATGTTTATTCGCCCGACAGAAGAAGAGTTAGCGACATTTGAACCAGACTTCGTAGTAATGAATGGCGCAAAATGCACTAATCCAAAATGGGAAGAGCAAGGCCTGAACTCAGAAAACTTCACCGTATTTAACCTAACCGAGCGCATGCAACTTATCGGTGGTACTTGGTACGGCGGTGAAATGAAGAAAGGTATGTTCGCCATGATGAACTACTTCCTTCCACTAAAAGACATCGCATCAATGCACTGTAGCGCTAACATGGGCAAAGATGGCGATGTAGCGGTATTCTTCGGTCTATCTGGTACAGGTAAAACGACCCTGTCGACTGATCCTAAACGTGCGCTAATTGGTGATGATGAGCACGGCTGGGATGATGACGGTGTCTTCAACTTCGAAGGTGGTTGTTACGCAAAAACCATCAAACTTTCGAAAGAAGCAGAGCCGGACATCTACAATGCAATTCGTCGTGATGCACTGCTAGAAAACGTAACAGTACGTGGCGATGGCTCTATCGACTTTGATGATGGTTCGAAAACAGAAAACACACGTGTTTCTTACCCTATCTACCATATCGATAATATCGTTAAGCCAGTATCAAAAGGCGGTCACGCGAATAAAGTGATCTTCCTATCAGCCGATGCATTTGGCGTACTGCCTCCAGTATCTAAATTGACACCCGAGCAAACTAAGTACCACTTCCTGTCTGGCTTTACCGCCAAACTAGCGGGAACAGAGCGCGGTATTACTGAGCCAACACCAACTTTCTCTGCTTGTTTCGGCGCGGCGTTCCTAACGCTTCACCCAACTAAATACGCAGAAGTACTGGTTAAACGCATGGAAGCAGCAGGCGCTGAGGCTTACCTAGTGAATACTGGTTGGAACGGCACTGGCAAACGTATCTCTATTCAAGATACACGCGGAATTATTGATGCCATTCTTGATGGTTCGATTGAAGAAGCACCAACTAAGCACATTCCAATCTTCAACCTTGAAGTACCAACATCACTACCAGGTGTGGATCCTAGCATTCTAGACCCTCGCGACACGTACGTTGACCCACTTCAGTGGGAAAGCAAAGCGAAAGATTTAGCAGCGCGCTTTATCAATAACTTTGATAAGTACACAGACAACGCTGAAGGTAAATCTCTGGTTGCGGCTGGTCCTCAGATTGATTAAATCGAGTAACAGCGACGTCGCGTAAACGCAGTGAAAAGTTGGCATTAACTTATCACCTTTACGTAGGCCAAGTTACAAAAATTGCTTCAAGCCCCTCTTTTGAGGGGCTTTTTATTGAATACCACAGAATATTGATACAAGCTAAAGCCTATCTAGTTTTATTTCATAACACACGTAGGTTCTAGCAAAGATGAAAACAGCGCGTCGAGTTCTACTTCTGTTACTGGTTATCTTAGTTGCCATTCCAGCCGCTACGATTGCGCTGCTAACAACATCTTACGCGGACGCAACCTGGCGCTTGCTGTCAAACACCTTTTCTCTTCCCTTCCGGGCCGAAAGCGTGCGTTATGGCTTTCCCTATCACCTAACTTTACAACGCGTGAACACCAGCGGAGACGATGCGTCTTACATCGAGCAAGTCGATTTATGGATGAATCCCGATGTTTATCGCGATGGTAAATGGATCGTTGATAGTTTATTGATTGATGGTATGAGCTTGCAGTATGGCGCACCAAAGCTCCCACCTTTAGATAACGTTTTATTCCATCAAATCGCGCTCAAAAATATTGATTACGCCGACGAGCAGTTCTCTGCCAATGGCATTGACCTTCAAATTCAATCACCACAATGGAATGGTCAATTAATACCATATGGCGAAGTTCAACTTGCAGCTGACCAACTCTATTGGAATGGCGAAGCCTTTAATCAAGTCTTAGTCGATATAGACTACAAACCGCAAGACAGTACGCTTTATGGCACCTCTTTTAACTGGCGTAACAGTCAAATATCTGGGCAAGGGGAGCAGTATCCTCAAGGCTGGTCTTTAGTAAATGTGACCATCAACAAGCTGAAACTGAGTAATACGCAGCGCCAATCACTGCTTGCAAAACCTTGGCACGATCTACCATTTAACATTAATCATATTAATAGCTTAGATTTGCTTAACGCCGATATTGAATGGGGCGACTGGCACTGGCAGAACTTGGATCTTTCTGTGGAAAACGCCACACTGCCACTGTCTCTCTGGAAGACAAAAGCTCAAGTGTCATTGCAGGCGGATAGCGTTCGATTCCTGCAGCAAACCGCAATAGAGCCACGTTTGAGTGCCGCTATCGAGCCAGGAGTAATCCAGCTCAACGAGCTCAGCTTAGATTGGCAGCAAGGTCGAGTGCAAGTTTCTGGATTGTTCACGCCAACACAATGGAAGCTCAAAGAAGCCTCTATTCAAGGCCTCAAGTGGGCAACACAGCCAGAAGACAACCTAAATTGGTGGCACGCCGCCACCAGCGAGTTAGAGCATGTTGCAATCGAACGACTCGACATTGAGCGCAGCCAAATTATCCAGCTATCTCACGAACCTTATTGGCAACTTTCCGGTTTAAATATCGAAGGGCAACAGCTTGATATTAAACAGTCGGCTCAACGTTGGGGCCTTTGGCAAGGCGAATTGGAAGTCAGCGTTGTCAACGCCAGCTATGACCAAATACTCACGTCTCACGCAGCACTTGCCATGCAAAGCAAAGATGGCTTTTGGCAATTGACTCGCCTTTTTGCGCCACTCGAGCAAGGCTACGTAGAAGGCATCGGACAAATAGATTTGAGTACCCCGAGCCAACCTTGGGCGCTCAACGTCAATGCTGATGGTATTCCCTTATCGCTCTTCCACGATTATTTTTTACCCGACACACTGGCTATTGATGGTTTTTCCGATCTCAGCCTCGATCTACAAGGGTTATCAGGTGATCGCAACATGCTGGCCTACAGCTTATCGGGTGAAGTGGAAGCCAATCTCCGAGATACCCGCTTGAAGTCCCAAGCGGATCATTCGCTCAAAGCCATTACCTTAAGTCCACTGCGTTTAAGCGCGCAACGAGGGGAAGTTGCCATAAAGCCGGTCACCATCTCAGGAAAAGCCATAAGTGGTAAGGTTTGGGGAACATTTGATATGGCCAACAACCCGCTAAGTGGCATTACTTATCAATTGGAAGAGTCGTGCGGAAACATTGAAGGCGATCTACTAAGTGGCGAAACCCACCGTAATGAGTGCGTGAACGCATCAAAACTGGCCGAGCCTACTGATATTGAGACTCCACAGAAAAATGAACCTTCCATCGAGCAGCCAATCGTAATTGATAACATCAATTTGGAGACTCAAGAGGAAGAGCTTTACGAAGAAGTTATCGAAGAAGATGAAGTACCCGACACGAATTCCGCAGCAGAACAAACCCTCTCACCGACAGAGCAAGAAGGTGAAACAGATAAGCGCCCAGCAGATCAGTCGGCGCTTACCCCATCAGCAACTGAGTAACTGCGAGTAGTTCGGTATCAGCATATAGGTACCGACAAAATCAACAGCTGGCGTGTCACCACTATAAATCACTACGTGAATAACGATGCGTGCTTTGCGTCCCGACTCCAATCGGTCTAGGTCACCACTGATCCCATCCAACGAAGTACTCGCCACGGGGTTTTGTTCGACTGGTTGACGATAGCGAATCGAGCTGTCGGCCAACACAATATCACCGTGCAGCCCACGCTCTTTAAGCAGCAGCCACGTCATCCCCCACCCTGTCAGGGTTGCTAAGGTAAAAGCTGACCCAGCGAACATGGTGTTATGCGGATTAAGGTTAGGATTAAGCTGCGCACAGCATTCAAACTGGTAACCCGTGTACTGGTTAATCTTGATCCCCATTTTGTCGCTAATTGGGATTTGTTGCTCCCAGCGCTGTTGAAGCTCAGTACACCATTCAGGGCGACGTAACACATTGGCCATCGGATCCAGTTGCTTCACCATTTGCTGATGGCGCACAGGGCCACGCTCATCGGTCAGCTCACCTCGACGCTCAAAGCCATTTTTTTCATAAAAGGCGATGGCATCTTCACGGGCATTACACACCAAGCGTTTCGCTCCTTCCTGGCGTGCTAACGACTCTAGTGCAACCAAAACCAGCGAACCCATCCCTTTGCTACGGCGATTATTTTTAACCGCCATATAGCGGATCTGGCCATCATTGTCCGGCGTAATGTATAAACGGCCAATCGCCATAGGACGACCTCGACCATCAACAATCATGCGGTGATGACTCATTTCGTCGTATTCATCGCGCTCTGAGCCGATCGGCATACGCCATGGCTCACGAAGCAGTTGCCAGCGAAACTGATAATACTTGTTTATCTGATTATCGGTTTTGGGAGTAATGAGTTTGAACATATCAATCCTTTGAAAGCACAACACTAATCAGTGTCGGAAAAATTACTCCAAGCCAATTCCATGAGCTTGGAGTTAAAGCTTAGACTATGGCGCCTGTGTTACCAGATTAGACCTGCAACCAAAACGTCACAGGACCGTCATTCACCAAAGACACTTTCATATCGGCAGCGAAGCGGCCACGCTGTGTGGGTAAGACTTCTTCACACAAGTCAGAAAAGTAATCATACAAGCGCTCTGCATCAACAGGATGCGCACCGCGAGAAAAGCCAGCTCGCGTGCCTTTTTTTGTATCCGCAGGCAGCGTAAATTGAGAAACCACCAGCACTTTACCTTCCACCTGCTTAACGTTCAGGTTCATCTTGCCTTCGTCATCTTCGAACACACGGTAGGTTGTAACACGCTCCATTAAACGCTTTGCTTTAGCTTCATCGTCGTCCTTCTCTACGCCCAATAAGACCAGCAGACCACGATCAATTTCTCCTACGACTTCACCATCCACGCGGACGGCTGCTTCACTGACTCGTTGAATTAGCGCTATCACTACTCTCGCTTCCTTCATCTGTTAACTGAGATTCAGCGGTCGAGTGTATCATGTCTAAATCTTCACTCCAGTGCTCTCGCTCACCAAGCGCAGCCGTAACTTCCGCCCCCAATAACACGATCATCCAGCATAAATACACCCAAACAAATAAGATAGGAATCGCCGCTAACGCGCCGTAGATGAGCTGATAAGACGGAAACTGAGTGATGTAAAGCGCAAAGCCTTTTTTACTCAACTCGAACAGTATCGCGGCGACTGCTGCCCCCATGGCACCATGAGCGAGGTGTACTTTTTTATTCGGCACTAGAATATACAAGCCAAGAAAAGCAAAAAAGGACAGCAATAACGGTAGCCAACGCAGAAATAAATTAAACGCACCAGATAATGTCTCGTTCTCTAAAATTTGCAGCGAAGTCACGTACGACGTCGCCGCAATACTCGCACCGACCATGATCGGCCCTAACGTGAGTACCATCCAATACATAGAGAATGAAAAGACTAAACGGCGCTTGTCTTTAACTCGCCAAATGTAGTTTAAGTTCTTATCAATGTTGGAAATCAGCATGACCGCTGCGATGAATAAAAACCCACCGCCAACCGCGCTCATTTTGCCCGTATTCGCCACAAATTCCTGTAATGCCGTATGTACAGCTTCTCCAGAAGCTGGCACAAAATTCTCAATAATGTAGCCTTGCAGCACCTCACCAACGTTCGCAAAAACGGGAAATTTCGACAATATTGATAACAATACCGTCAGCATTGGCACGATGGATAACAAGGTAATGTAGGCAAGATAGCCCGCGTTCACATTCACACGGTCATGCGTTAATCGCTTAAGAAGATACTTAAAAAACGCGACGCAACTTGGCAGTAGATTGATTAATCTCGCCTTGTAACTCTCTGATAACTGGTTCATAGTTCATCCCATAATTAGCGCCGAGGACATAAGAATGCCTTATTTATTAGCAATTGTACTATCAATTTTCACTTTAACAGGGTGTCAATCTGCTTATTACTCAGCAATGGAGCAGGTTGGGTATCATAAACGAGATATTATGGTCGACCGCGTCGAAGATGCCAAAGAATCTCAACAAGATGCACAAGAAGAATTCACCAGTGCACTTGAAGCCTTGTCTGCGATCACCAACTTTGATGGTGGTGAGCTAGAAAATGTCTACAACAACATCAATGACAAATACGAAGATAGCGAAAAAGCGGCTCAAGACGTACGTGACCGTATTGCTGCGATTGAAGACGTATCCGGCGCACTGTTTGATGAGTGGCAAGATGAGCTAGAGCTGTACTCGAGTGCGAAACTGCGTCGTTCAAGCGAGCAAAAACTACGTGAAACCAAAGCCTCGTACAAAACCATGCTTAGCGCTATGAAGCGTGCAGAGAAAAAGATGACACCGGTACTGGATACGCTACGTGACAACACGTTGTACTTAAAACACAACCTTAACGCCAGTGCGATTGGTTCTTTGCAAGGTGAGTTCTCTAGCTTAGAGAAAGACATTCAGTTTGCGATCAAACAAATGAACGAAGCGATTGCAGAGTCCGATAAATTCCTACAAAAGCTCAATCAAAAGTAAATGATTTAGACCTCCTCCTAGTGAGGAGGTTTTAGTCGGCGACCTCACCGAGTAAACCGATGACTCTTCGAACAAAGCCTACCCTCTCTGGTACAGTTCCCCATGGCACTTCTACCACTTCATAACCCAACTCAGTATAGACACTCACTAACGACTGATGAATCTCCAATGCTTCTTCAAAGCTGTGCGGACGCACTTCATCTTGTACGTAAATGGATGCTTCAGGTCGACAAGTAAACACCTGACTATGGTACCCAGCGCTTTCGGTTAAGAAAGCTTGGTCAACCTTACAGCCGCCCACTTGTAGGTATGCAATGATGTCGGGGATGGCGCGATCAACAAACGCAACATCATGACAACGCGCATCACTCTTTTGTTTGTCCATCAACCCAAGGCATAACTTGGCAAACTCAGGTAAATTCGTCCACGGCAAAATACCATTTTCTAACTGGCTTTGCTGCTCAATCAAGTCGCGAGACCCTTCAGGAAACGTGGCATAACCACACGCGTCTAGCGCATTCAGCAGTGTTGTTTTTCCCGCACCAGGCCCACCGGTGATAATAATCGGGTTCATATTCAACTCCAGAAAACAAAAAGCCCCGAGCATAACTCGAGGCTTCTTCTTAATTGAATCGCTTAACGAAAATTATTTCGCGCCACGAGAAGCACGCTTACGGTCGCTTTCCGTTAGGAACTTCTTACGGATACGGATGCTTTCAGGCGTTACTTCTACTAGCTCGTCGTCATCGATGAATTCTAGTGCTTGCTCAAGAGTCATCTTGATAGGCGGAGTAAGAACCTGTGCGTCATCGGTACCAGATGCACGAACGTTGGTTAGCTGCTTACCTTTCAGTGCGTTTACCGTTAGGTCGTTGTCACGGCTGTGAATACCGATAACCATACCTTCGTAAACTTCAACACCGTGACCGATAAATAGACGACCACGCTCTTGAAGGTTGAACAGTGCGTTAGTTAGCGCTTTACCCATCGCGTTCGCGATTAGTACACCGTTTACACGTTGACCGATGTTACCGCCTTTGTGAGGGCCGTAGTGATCAAACGTATGGTAAAGAAGACCTGAACCTGAAGTCAGTGTCATGAATTCCGTTTGGAAACCGATCAGACCACGTGATGGCATAACGAAGTCCATACGCACACGACCTTTACCGTCTGGAGACATGTCTTTCAGCTCACCTTTACGTAGGCCGATGTTCTCCATGATGCCGCCTTGGTGCTCTTCCATTACGTCGATCGTTACAGTCTCGAACGGTTCCATCAACTGACCATCTTCTTCTTTGATGATTACTTCTGGACGAGATACCGCAAGCTCGAAGCCTTCACGACGCATGTTTTCGATCAGGATAGAAAGGTGAAGTTCACCACGACCTGATACGCGGAATTTATCTGGATCGTCTGTTTGCTCAACGCGTAGTGCAACGTTGTGTACCAGTTCCTTCTCAAGACGCTCAAGGATGTTACGTGACGTTACGAACTTACCTTCTTTACCCGCGAATGGGGACGTGTTTACTTGGAACGTCATCGTTACTGTTGGTTCATCAACAGACAATGGTGGTAATGCTTCTACTGCGTTTTGTGCACAGATAGTGTCAGAAATTTTCAGCTCGCCAAGACCAGTGATTGCGATGATATCACCCGCGTTAGCTTGTTCCACTTCGTGACGCTCTAGGCCAAGGTAGCCCATTACTGTACCCACTTTACCGTTGCGAGTTTTACCGTCAGCACCAATAATGGTTACCTGCTGGTTTGGTTTAACGCTACCACGAGTTACGCGAGCCACGCCGATAACACCAACGTAAGAGCTGTAGTCTAGCTGAGAAACTTGCATCTGTAGTGGACCATCAAGGTCAACATTTGGCGCGTCAACAACATCAACGATAGTTTGGAATAGTGGTTCCATGTTCTCGCCAGTTTCGCCTTCTTCTAGAGAAGCCCAACCGTTAAGTGCTGATGCGTAAACTACTTTAAAGTCTAGCTGGTCATCAGTTGCACCTAGGTTGTCGAACAGGTCGAACACTTGGTCCATAACCCAATCAGGACGTGCGCCAGGGCGGTCAATCTTGTTGATTACAACGATTGGTTTTAGACCGTGAGCAAACGCTTTTTGTGTTACGAAACGCGTTTGAGGCATTGGACCATCAACTGCGTCAACGATAAGTAGTACAGAGTCTACCATCGACATGATACGCTCAACTTCACCACCGAAGTCCGCGTGTCCCGGAGTATCTACGATGTTGATACGGTAATCGTTCCAGTCGATTGCTGTGTTTTTAGCAAGAATGGTAATACCGCGCTCTTTCTCGATGTCGTTCGAGTCCATGACTCGCTCTTCAGCTTCACCGCGAGACTCAAGCGTGCCTGATTGTTGTAGCAGCTTGTCAACCAACGTGGTTTTACCGTGGTCAACGTGCGCGATGATCGCGATATTTCTTAATTTATCAATCTGTGGAGTAGCCATGGATATTGATTCACTTAGATAGATGAAATGCCCCCACGCTGAGAACGGGTGCTCTCTGGCGACATTTGCTGATTAAAAAAACGGCCATAATGTACCAGATTTTAGCAAAAAGCCTAGAAATATGTGATCTACTCCCGAGCATTTCTGCGATTTTTACGCTTAATGCCCATTTTCTTCCTCAGAACGAATTGATTAAACGCAACTTTATTCCAATCGATGCATAATTCAAATTGACTCTTGCTCAAAAACTGGGCTGAATACGCAATGTACCTGTCACATTATGGTGCAACAATGATTTTTGGCACCATAATAGTGCAAGCAAAGATCATTTTGGTGCAAGCAAGTGCACCAAACTAGCATTCAAAAACACAATTGCTTGAAATTAATGGAATATTTTTTTTGGCACGGTTTTGGCTTTAGTTAAAACAGCATCGATTAATGAAAAGTCAAATTGATTAATCAATGCCAGGTTTCATGAATAATTCATAAATCGAGCTTTTACCGCTTATTAACACTGGAGGTTATCCAAGATGTCAGTAGAAAACGTTCTATCGCTGATCCAAGAAAACGAAGTTAAGTTTGTTGACCTACGCTTCACTGATACAAAAGGTAAAGAGCAGCACATTTCGATCCCTGCTCACCAAATCGACGCAGACTTCTTCGAAGAAGGTAAAATGTTCGATGGTTCATCAGTTGCTGGCTGGAAAGGTATCAACGAATCAGACATGGTAATGATGCCTGACGCATCTTCTGCTGTGCTTGACCCATTCACGGAAGACGCAACACTAAATATCCGTTGTGACATCTTAGAGCCTGCAACAATGCAAGGCTACGACCGTGACCCACGCTCTATCGCAAAACGCGCTGAAGACTTCATGCGTTCTACTGGTGTTGCAGATACTGTACTTATCGGTCCTGAGCCAGAATTCTTCCTATTTGATGACGTGAAGTTCTCGACAGACATGTCAGGCTCTTTCTTCAAGATCGACGACGTAGAAGCGGCATGGAACACAGGTTCTGACTACGAAGAAGGTAACAAAGGTCACCGTCCAGGCGTTAAAGGTGGTTACTTCCCAGTAGCTCCAGTAGATTCATCTCAAGACATCCGTTCTGCTATGTGTCTAGTAATGGAAGAAATGGGTCTTGTTGTTGAAGCGCACCACCACGAAGTGGCAACGGCGGGTCAAAACGAAATCGCAACTCGTTTCAACACGCTAACAACCAAAGCTGACGAAATCCAAATCTACAAGTACGTTGTACACAACGTTGCTCACGCGTTTGGTAAAACAGCGACGTTTATGCCTAAACCACTTGTTGGCGACAACGGCAGCGGTATGCACGTTCACCAGTCTCTAGCAAAAGATGGCGTAAACCTATTTGCTGGTGACAAGTACGGCGGTCTATCTGAAATGGCGCTTTACTACATCGGTGGTATCATCAAACACGCTCGTGCAATCAACGCATTCGCTAACCCATCAACAAACTCGTACAAACGTCTTGTACCAGGCTTCGAAGCACCAGTAATGCTAGCTTACTCAGCGCGTAACCGCTCTGCTTCAATCCGTATCCCAGTGGTACCAAGCCCGAAAGCACGTCGTATCGAAGTTCGTTTCGGTGACCCAGCGGCGAACCCATACCTATGTTTCGCAGCAATGCTTATGGCTGGTCTTGACGGTATCAAGAATAAGATCCACCCAGGCGAAGCGATGGATAAAGACCTTTACGATCTTCCAGCTGAAGAAGCAGCAGAAATCCCAACTGTTGCATACTCACTAAAAGACGCGCTAGCAGAGCTAGATGCTGATCGTGAGTTCTTAACAGCGGGCGGCGTATTCTCTGACGACTTCATCGATTCATACATCGACCTTAAGTCTCAGGACGTAGAACGTGTGAACATGACAACTCACCCTGTTGAGTTCGAACTTTACTACTCTGTGTAAGGTCGACACTGTGTAAAATGTAAACACAGCAATAAAATATTAGGCTCGCCTCGCAGGCGGGCCTTTTTTGTATTCGCCAGTCAAGCTTCGACGTTTAACATGAGGGGATAATAAAAATACACTTAGAATTTTTCCTTACAGGTCAAAGAGCTAAGCCATTAAAACGTGAAATCATCGAACAAGAGAAGGTGAGCAATGAAAGTTCAGCTTATTCCATCACTGTGTGCCCTCAGCGGATTGTTAATCGCCTCTATCGCCTTCGCGCAGGTCGCGTATACGTGGGTAGATGAAAATGGCGTGGTTCACTTTAGTGATACGCCAAACAAAGGAGCAAAAGCGATCGCACTGCCAAACCTTGAAGCCAGCGCACCAGCTCCTGAGGTAGAAAGTACTGAATCGCTCGCACCTCAGACTACGCCATCTACTGCATCACAAAACAAGCCAGATAAAACAACCGAGAAACCTCTCCCATTACAACTCTCGATGCTGACTCCCAAGCACAACGAGACCATCCGCAGTAATCGAGGCATCATCAATATTCAATTAGAAACCAATCGCAAGCTTGGTATCGGTGAGCAATTGCAATTGTTACTCGATGGAAAACCTTATGGTGCACCACAAAACCATATAGTGTGGCAGTTAAACAATATTGACCGAGGCACTCACACACTTGCTGTGCACGCGAAAAGAAGCGGCAAGCTTATTGCATCTACTAGCCCTATAACGGTGCATTTACATAGAGCAAGTGTTAAGCCGACCGTAAAAGGGGCAAAATAGAATATCTGGTGAAAAAAATCACATCACAGCGATGCTTTTCACTTTTTCTTCTAAGATTTATTCGCCATACTTAACGTTCAATTGCACCATTATTGTGCATCGCACAATCTTAAAGCAAAACAAGGACGTAATGTGGATACCAGTCTTCCTAGTGCCATTCTCAACAATATGGTGACAGCAACGCTGATTCTTGATGATGGATTGGCCATCCGTTATGCCAATCCGGCTGCCGAATTGCTGTTTTCTCAAAGCGCCAAACGAATTATTGAACAATCACTTTCTCAATTGATTCAGCATGCGTCGCTGGATCTCGCGCTGCTCACTCAACCGTTGCAAAGTGGCCAAAGCATCACCGACAGTGACGTCACTTTCGTTGTTGATGGCCGCCCTTTAATGCTAGAGGTGACGGTTAGCCCTATCACTTGGCAAAAGCAGTTAATGCTTCTGGTCGAGATGCGCAAAATTGATCAGCAGCGCCGACTCTCTCAAGAACTGAACCAACACGCCCAACAACAAGCGGCGAAGCTGTTAGTCCGAGGGCTTGCACATGAGATCAAAAATCCGCTTGGCGGCTTACGCGGTGCGGCGCAATTGTTAGAAAAAATGCTGCCAGAGCCCTCTCTCACCGAATATACACACATCATCATTGAGCAAGCAGACCGTTTAAGGGCGCTCGTGGATCGATTACTAGGACCTCAGAAGCCAGGTAAGAAGACACAAGAGAATCTGCACCAAATTCTTGAAAAGGTTCGCCAACTGGTTGAATTAGAGTCACAACGCTCAATCATCATTGAACGAGATTATGACCCAAGCTTGCCAGAGATTTTGATGGATACAGACCAAATCGAGCAGGCAATGCTTAATATCGTCAGCAACGCCGCACAAATTCTTAGCCATCAAGAACACGGGAAAATAACCATTCGCACCAGAACGGTGCATCAAGCCAATATTCACGGCAAACGCTGTAAACTCGCTGCTCGTGTCGAAATCACAGACAACGGCCCAGGTATTCCACCGGAACTACAAGACACGCTGTTCTATCCCATGGTCAGTGGCCGCGAGGGAGGAACTGGATTAGGGCTATCTATTTCGCAAAATTTGATCGACCAGCACAATGGAAAAATAGACGTAGAAAGCTGGCCTGGTCACACAACATTTACTATTTATCTGCCGATCTGAGTGCGCTAATGGACTTCAAGTCGCGTCAGTTTTTCGGTTTGCTGCAAGGATTACTACATGAGTAAAGGATATGTTTGGGTCGTTGATGACGACAGTTCAATTCGCTGGGTAATGGAGAAAACGCTCTCCTCTGCCAACATCAAATGTGAAACCTATGCCGATGGAGAAAGCGTGTTAATGGCGCTCGAACGCGAAGTGCCGGATGTTCTAGTATCAGACATTCGCATGCCAGGTATTGATGGGTTGGAGCTACTAAAGCAAGTACAGCGCGATTACCCAGACCTTCCCGTGATTATCATGACCGCGCATTCAGATTTAGATGCGGCAGTGAATGCGTACCAAAAAGGTGCTTTTGAATATTTACCAAAACCTTTTGATATTGATGAAACTTTAACTCTGGTTGAACGAGCCATTGCACACAGCCACGAACACAAACGCGAGCAGCTCTCTCCAGAAGACATTCCAGCAGAAACGCCTGAAATTATCGGTGAAGCACCAGCGATGCAAGAGGTGTTTCGCGCCATTGGTCGTCTTTCTCGCTCCTCTATTTCAGTCTTGATTAACGGTGAATCGGGCACGGGTAAAGAACTCGTTGCTCATGCACTGCACCGTCACAGTCCACGTGCTAACAAACCTTTCATTGCGCTCAATATGGCGGCGATTCCCAAAGACTTGATTGAATCGGAACTGTTTGGCCACGAAAAAGGCGCGTTTACGGGGGCAAACAATGTTCGTCAAGGACGATTCGAACAAGCCAATGGCGGCACTCTATTTTTAGACGAAATCGGCGACATGCCATTGGACATTCAAACTCGTTTACTACGCGTTCTAGCTGACGGGCAGTTTTATCGAGTGGGCGGTCACTCTCCGATCAGTGTCGATGTACGAATTGTCGCGGCAACACACCAGAACTTAGAAAAGCTGGTGCACGAAGGTGACTTCCGTGAGGACCTATTTCATCGCTTAAACGTGATTCGCGTTCAGATCCCGGCACTGCGTGAGCGTAAGCAAGACATTGAAAAGCTTACACAGCATTTTCTTATCCGTGCGGCTGATGAGCTTGGTGTGGAAACAAAAACTCTCCACCCGTCGACCGTGGAGATTCTTAACCGCCTTGATTGGCCTGGCAACGTTCGTCAATTAGAGAATATTTGCCGTTGGTTAACCGTTATGGCCAGTGGTAGCGAAGTGTTACCAAATGACTTGCCAAGCGAACTACTCGAAGAGAAAAAATCCATTTCAGACTCTGCACATGGTAGTTGGCAAGAACAATTGGCGGATTGGGCACGGCATTCACTCGCAGCAGGAGATAAAGAACTACTTTCTTACGCTTTACCAGAATTTGAACGCATTTTATTAGAAGCAGCCTTAGAGCACACTAAAGGTCATAAGCAAGATGCCGCTAAAGTATTAGGCTGGGGGCGAAATACACTCACCAGAAAATTAAAAGAATTGTACTGACAATCACTTACGTGGTGCGTTAACAACGAGCGTCGTTTGTCACTCGATATTAATAAAAACATCAGTACAATTGTGGCGCACCACCATCTATGTGATTAGGCGATGTCTACTGCTACGACTCAAATTACACTGCGTACTGCTGTTCTGATTCCATTTGTCATGATCTTCTTACTGGCGATCGGTGTCATTGTCTACGTCCAAAAACAAAGTTACGAAGAAGTGGTCACGGATATCAGTGACAAGCAACTTTCCGTGTTAACCGAAAGCGTCCACGACCACCTCAATAGCTATCTACGTAAGCCTTTTACTGCGGTTATGGCTCTCGCGCACAACGTCAGCTATCACAACCTTTATCGCCCTCACGATACCTCAGACATTCAAAACTACCTGCTGAGTGCATTCAAAAATCTTTACCAATCGATACCGCAGTTGGATGTAATCGCATTTGGTTCAGAAAACGGCGACTTTGCAGGCTTTCGCCGCGAGCTTTCCGACGATTACACCTTAATGGTGCAAGATCGCCACACCGATGGTGATCTGGTTATTTATGGAACCAACCATGTGAGTAACAACATTCGAACGGTTATCTCCCAATACGATCCTCGCACTCGCCCATGGTATAAGCCCGTTGCAGATAGCCAAAACGCCACTTGGTCTGAAATTTATACCAACGCTGATGAACGCCAGGATATTACGCTATCAGCCATGACGCCGGTGTACAAACACGACCAATTTGCTGGTGTTTTGGTGACAGACATTCGTATCAATACATTCAACGAGTTCCTGCGCGAGTTAAAATACAACACTAAAGCGTCGGTCTACATCATGGACCCAGATCATCGTTTAATCGCTCACTCAGGCCCGGGAAGCGTCATCTCATGGGGCACAAAATTTTCGGATAAAGGGCAGCGTTTGCTTGCCGCTGAAAACGCAGACCCGATCATCAAAATCAGTGCGAGCCGCGTCCGGTCTTTCGATCTCAACAACACCAAGCAACCTTATACTTTTTCATTTGAACATGATGGCCAACGTATTTTCAGTCGGCTAACCCCGTATCGAGACCAAGATGGCTTAACATGGTTTATTGGCACCTCCATTTCGGAGTCCGAGCTTCTCGGCCTGTTACCGAAAAGCCAGCAAGAGAGTTGGCTCGTTGGCATTATTGTAAGCCTATTTGGGATCGCCATCAGTTGGATCATTTTCAACCGAGTTACTAGACCAATTAACGCGACGGCCGCCGCCGCTCAGCACCTGGCAAATGGGGATTGGGATAGCGGCATGCCAAAGCCTGGTTATGTATATGAGACAACCGTACTGGTTCATGCTTTTAATGAAATGGCGAACAATCTAAGAGCGTCATTCAAAGCATTGCGTGAACAGTTGGTTTATGACTCTCTGACACGCTTATATAGTCGTCAGGGTTTGGTCGAAATCTGTGAAAATCAGTCTCATCTTTGTCACGGCAGTTTATTTTTACTTGGCATCAACAAATTTAGAGATATCAACGACAGTGTGGGTCATCACAACGGCGACCAGTTGTTGGTCAGCATCGCTAAAAGGTTAAAACAGCAGTTTCGTGACAACGCATTATTGGCTCGGATTGGTGGTGACGAATTCGCGGTGTTTCTCTCAAATGTCGACACGGAAACCAAAATTAAACAAACCGAGCGTCGATTACAGCAACTCTTTTCCACCCCATTTATGGTGGAAGGCGAGAATGTAGTGATGAAGATTTCACTTGGTATTGTACAAACCCAGCCAAACGAAACCATGCCTTTATGGTTACGCAACGCCAGCATCGCATTAAGTTACGCCAAACAAGACTCACTGACTGGTGTTTGTCACTACAGCCCAGAACTAGCGAGCGCTTCAAAGTTTCGTACACAAATGCTGACCAAGATCCAAACTGGCATTGAAAACCGAGAGTTTATTCCTCATTACCAACCGATTGTGGATCTCGACAGTGGCACAGTGTGTGGCGCCGAAGCACTTGCGCGTTGGCATAGCGACTCAGGTATGGTGTCACCATTAGATTTTATCCCAATCGCGGAAGAAAGCGGCATGATCAAAGCCATCGGCCAACAGATTCTGTTACAAGCTTGTCGCGACACTTACCAAGCGATCGAAAGCAAACAGTGGCCGTCGGACTTCCAACTGCATGTGAATATCTCCGTTAATCAACTATCTTGCCCAAGTTTTGTTGATACGGTGACAAGCGTATTGGATATCACGAAATTACCAGCAAGTAACCTCACACTAGAGATCACAGAATCACGCATCATTGATAGCGCACCGACCACACTAGAAAACATGACTAAACTGCGTGAAATGGGTATTGGTATCGCGATAGATGACTTTGGCACCGGCTACTCATCACTGGGTTACCTCCACTCTCTGCCGTTTACCTGCTTGAAGATTGATCGCACCTTCATCAATCAACTCACACAAGAAAACTTAAACAGTTCAGTCGTCGCTGCCGTCATCAATATCACAGCAGGTCTCAAAACTAATGTCGTCGCGGAAGGTGTCGAGGATAGCAATCAAGCACAATTACTGCGCTCTTTAGGCTGTAATCAGGTGCAAGGCTTCTACTACAGCCGCCCTATGCCACTAGAAGAATGGCCAACACATTTGGTGAACATGAAGTAGAAAAGAGCGAGAATCGTTGATTTCCTAGTCATCCTCTACTGACAATCTACCCAACTGTTATTTATACTTAACTGCAAATCTTACCCATGTATTGTCACAGATGATGTTTGGGCCCTGTTCCAGTTCATAACTATCCGGATCGACAAAATGATAACGAAGAACCTTCCTCTTACTGATTTGCACCGTCACCTCGACGGTAACATTCGTACTAAAACGATTCTTGAGCTAGGCCAAAAGTTTGGCATTGCCCTACCAGCGTACGATATTGAGTCTCTCACTCCTCACGTTCAAATTGTCGAAGCGGAACCCTCTCTTGTTGCTTTCCTTTCTAAGCTCGACTGGGGTGTTGCTGTACTGGGCGATCTAGATGCATGTCGTCGTGTCGCGTACGAAAACGTAGAAGACGCGCTAAACGCGCAAATCGATTACGCTGAGCTGCGTTTCTCTCCTTACTACATGGCGATGAAACACAAGCTACCAGTAGCGGGGGTTGTTGAAGCCGTCGTGGACGGTGTGCAAGCAGGTATGCGCGATTTTGGCGTGAAAGCCAACCTGATCGGTATCATGAGTCGCACATTTGGCACTGACGCATGTCAACAAGAACTGGACGGCATTCTGAGCCAGAAAGATCACATCGTTGCCGTCGACCTTGCGGGTGACGAGCTAGGCCAACCGGGTGATCGTTTTGTGTCTCACTTCAAGCAAGTACGCGATGCTGGCCTTGGGGTAACGGTCCATGCTGGTGAAGCAGCAGGTGCAGAGAGCATGTGGCAAGCAATCAATGAGCTGGGCGCAACTCGTATCGGTCACGGCGTAAAAGCGATTCACGATCCAAAACTGATGGATTACCTAGCAGAAAACCGCATTGGTATTGAATCTTGCCTGACGTCAAACTACCAAACAAGTACGGTAGAAACGCTAGAAAACCACCCTCTCAAGCAGTTCCTAGAGCATGGCGTTCTTGCGTGTTTGAACACTGACGATCCAGCGGTTGAAGGCATCGAACTGCCATACGAATACGAAGTAGCGGCACCAGCCGCTGGCCTGAGCCAAGACCAGATTCGCCAAGCGCAAATCAATGGCCTTGAGATTGCGTTCCTTTCAGAAGCAGAAAAATCGGAACTGAGAGAAAAAGTAAAAGATCGCGCTTAAATCCAGCGAAAACATAAAAAAATGCCAGCATCTGCTGGCATTTTTTATATCTTGAATCTGTATCTCTGATTAAATAACACGAGAGAACTGTTGCTGACGTGCCTTTGCTCGTAGGTATTTATCGAAGCTCATACAAATATTACGGATCAACAAACGACCTCGCAGCGTCACACGAATTTCATTATCATCCACTTCCACCAGCTCATCGTTAATAAAGGTCTGAAGTAGCTGCAAATCTTCTTTAAAGTACTGTTCAAACCTCACTTTAAACTCAGACTCAATGGCTTTCTTGTCTAACTTGAAGTTACAAATCAGCTGCTTAATCACTTCGCGACGGAGCAAATCATCAGAGTCCAGCGAGACCCCTTTCCATAGAGCGTGACGAAGTTCGTTGACTTGAGCGTAGTATTTCTTCAGCTCTTTCTGGTTTTGCGCGTACGCATCGCCGATCATCGAGATTGCAGAAACACCAAAGCCAACCAAGTCACATTCACCTTGTGTGGTGTAGCCTTGGAAATTGCGATGCAAAATACCTTCGCGCTGGGCAACAGCAAGTTCATCGTCCGGCAAAGCAAAGTGGTCCATACCGATAAATTGGTAGCCAGCACCAGTCAGTGTCGCGATGGTGTCTTGCAGAATCGCCATCTTCTCCTCTGCTTTTGGCAGGTCTTCGTCTTTAATCTTACGCTGCGCTGCAAATAGCTGTGGCATGTGCGCGTAGTTAAACACGGATAGACGGCCCGGCTGCATCTCTAGCACTTGTTCTAGAGTCTTGGCAAAAGATTCTTTGGTCTGCTTCGGTAAACCGTAAATCAAATCTAGGTTCGTCGAACGAAAGCCTAACTCTTTTGCGCGCGCAACCATCGCAACGATGAACTCTTCATCTTGCTCACGATTCACCAGTTTTTGCACTTCTTTGTTGAAGTCCTGCACACCGATGCTCAAGCGATTGAAGCCTTCACTACGCAGATGATCCAGCATGGTCAGCTCGATTTCACGCGGGTCAACCTCGATACTGATTTCAGCATCGCTACTAAAAGTAAACTCTTGGCGTAGCAGGCTCATTACACGCGTGATTTGCTTTTCAGAGAGAAACGTCGGTGTACCACCACCAAAATGCAATTGCGTCACGGTGCGACCCACAAGTAATGCAGCACGTTGACGAATTTCGTGTTCAAGCACGTCGAGGTATTCATCCGCTTTGTGCGAGTGGCGCGTAATGACTTTATTACATCCACAGTAGTAACAAAGCTTGTGACAGAACGGAATGTGTACGTACAGCGATAATGGGCGTTCTGGGTATTGAGTGCATGCCATATCATAATCAGAAATGGTGAACGCTTCATGAAACTCCAGCGCCGTTGGGTACGACGTATAACGAGGCCCGGAATAGTTGTACTTATCCAATACCGCTTGATCCCAGACGATTTGCTGTTTCGATTCAGTGTGTTGATTCGACATGGTGGTACTTTCCGTTAAATGCTAGGGCAACGAAAGCCGTCACCCGATATTCAGAGCCGCTATTTTGCCATACGACGATGACAAGCGTGGCAACGCCGACTGGCTTTTTAAGTATAAAACTAAAGAAGTGCTAGCGTGATCACGATACCCCCATTAGCCATAAGGAGACTATTGGAGGTCGCGCTTAAATCATCTGAATATTGATTTGATTATTCAGTGGCTGGACGTTTTTCTGCAACACTTTGAGCTCCTCAATAATCGCATCAGTGAGGCGGCTTTCCGCTTTATGACGCGTCAAGTTCTGTTGCATACGCTCTTTCTTGGCAAGTTGTTGGCGTTCTTCGCCACGCGCCATATCTTTCACGATGTGGTAAAGCTCAGAAATCGCAGGGTACGTTTTATCGAAATCAACGCGGTCTTCACCTTGTACATAATCCATGATGTTATACACACGGATACTGATTTCAGATAAATCGCACTGGCCTTGAATGCCCGCCTGACACAAGGTATGCACATTCTCAAAAATGTTGGCGTTACGTTTGTCTATCGCCAATTTTTGATGCTTCAGCTGCAATTCCTTTTGCTTTTTCAACTGAAGCAGAAGGTAACCTGCATAAGAAGCGAGTGCGATGATAATCACAACACCAGCAATAGCTAATAAGGTTACATTCATAGCTTAATTATCCTTTATAGTCGTCGAAATTAATGTCGTCGAAATCTGCCAGCAAGTCATCATCGTTGCGCGTGCTTTTCTTAGCAGGTGCAGTGAAATCTTCCTCTTCTTCAGGTTCCAACAAGCCTAGTTGGTCCATTAGCTTCTCAATGCGATCGAGTTTCTCATCGACGAATTTCTGTAGACCTGTGCCCAGGTTTTCACCCGCTTCAATACGGTCTAGCAACACGTTCAATTGCGCGTCATTTTCTAGCATCTCTAGTTCTTGCTCTGCCGACAAACGACGCTCTTGCTTCGTCATTTTCTTCGCAGGTTCAACAATCAGAGGTATTTTCTTTTTGCTGCCTAAGCGCGGGTCGCGATTTTGTGCAGCAGCTTGCTTTTTCTGCTCGTTAACTTCTGAGTTACGGTTACCCGTTTTCAGACCTTTACGCTTTTTAGCACGCTTGCGTAAGCGGCCTTCCACATCAGATTCTGTACGGTTACGAGTTACAACAAACTCAGGTGCACCAGCGGCACCCGGTTTTCTAGATTTTTTACTACGGCTCATTACTGGGGTTTCCTCAGTAAAATTACATCATTACCAATAAATTCGAGTTCGAGCTTATCCCGCTCTGCTAGGAACTGGAACGTGTCACGACTAAAGAACACTACGTGAGTGAGATCGTTCTTATAATGCCATGATTTGAAAGCCTCCACGTCGATGACCATTTTCGTCATCAGGCCTATCCAGCCCCCTGGCTTAACTAAATTCAACCATTGCTTCCACACCAAATCTGGGTGGTAGAGGTGCTCTATCACCTCTGTTGCTGTCATGAAGTCGTACGTTTTTTCTAAAACCGACGTATCAGGGTGGTAGTAGAGATCGTACAACGCCATGTTGTGCCCCGCCTCTTCCAGCATCAAGGAGAGCGTTGGGCCAGGACCACAACCAAAGTCAATACCATTTGATTGTGGAGAAATTCGCTCTGTGATCGGGTCAGCAATACGCGACAAAAAGCGTCGGTAACCCAAATCATCGGGGTTGTTCTCATGCAAATCATAGTGAGCTTTTTCGCTTTCCGCATCCAAACGTTGGTCTGGATTTACGAATACCAAGCTGCACTGCTCACATTGAAGATATTCACGACGCTTATCTTCAAAATAATGGTGAGTGCGCTGATTTTGGCATAAAGGACAGGTATGCATGCTGACTTCCTCAAACAGGGATGCGAAACATACCAGAAAGTGAACTCGGATTGGAGTGTTGTTGAGTATTTTTTCAGCAATTTTTGTTAAAAAACTTTGTTTACAACCTATAAAGCTAAATAAGTGCAGTAATATCAATTCAAGTTACGACTGAGCAAGTCAACGGATATAAAAAAAGCGACAGTCAGACTGTCGCTTTCTAAGTGCCATCAATTGGCGAAACTGTGTTGCACACATTTGGTGCACCAATGATCCCTTTGTTTTTAGAGCTTTCCCTGCCAAAAAGAGTTGTTTTTCATCTTCCTGATGAATTTTGGCTATCCGTTTACTTCCTGTCTACTGAGCAACTTCCTGTGCCTGATCCGTTTCACTGTCTTAACCGTCAGACGAGATGACCATCCTTATCTGATAGGCTCCCTACCTATCTAAATCCCTTTCTAAATCACCAAGCATCCGAGCTACATCCTTGGAGACCTAAACCGTGGTCTTAAATCCTTACATTCACCCCCTGTGAACGACTTCTACTTTACGCCATCCCGTTATACTCACAAGTAATGGGTTGAAAAAAAATCCGCCTATTTTTCTAAAAAATCAAAATTATCATTTAATCAAAAACTTAAAAACACTAACAAGAAAAAGTCAACATCAAGTATGGCAAATGTCTCACAAACTGCCGAGCCAACTATCGCTTTCGTATCCACACTCGACTGTGATATCTATCACGAACAAAAATGCCCTAGTGGATTTACTAGGGCATTTTTGTACAAGTTGCTCGAACGATGTAGGGACATCTACCCAACCAGCTCAAGATGCAGGATCTTGAGCGATTTAGGTATATTAGTGCAGACCGCCAACGTATTTAGACAGCACTTCGATATCTTCGTCTGTCATTTTCTTCGCGATGTCGCGCATCATGGCATTCATATCATTACCACGGTCGCCATCACGGAATTTTTCTAGCTGAGCTTTGATGTAGTCAGCATGCTGACCAGAAATTTTCGGGAAACCTGAAAGCTCAGTACCATTGCCACGAGGACCATGACATGCAATACATGCGGTTAGGCCACGCTCGGCATCACCAGCGGTATAAAGCGTTTTGCCTTTTGCTACTACATCTTCAGGTGTTGAGTTTTCTGAAACTGGTAGCGAAGCGTAGTAAGCAGATAGGTCTGCGATATCTTCATCGCTCAGTGGCATTGCCATACCACTCATTACAGGATCGTAACGACCTTGTTTACCACCACTTGTCATGCCTAGCTTAAGTTCTTTTAACTGCTTCTCAAGATACTTAGCGTGTTGGCCTGCGAGTTTCGGGTACGTTGTTATTGCACTGTTGCCATCTGCTCCGTGACAGGCGACACAGGTTTGTGATTTTGCTTTACCAGCCTCAATATTACCTTGGGCCCATACTGAGCAACTGGCTAAAAGACTCAAAATTAGCGCTAATTTCTTCATGACATTCCATTATAATTATCAAGCTTCCAGTACCACGGAATGTGAACATACCGCGTACACTCATGGTACAATAGGCGACCTTATGCCGAGCACGGTTATTTTACACATTTTCACAAAAAAGTAATCAATCGACTACACAAAGTCGAGATGGAGTTAACAGTGAGCGTAAAAATTCATTACCAAAATACGCATTTCATCACCAGCGCACCCGATATTCGTCACCTGCCGGAAGACGAAGGTGTCGAAATTGCGTTTGCAGGACGCTCAAACGCTGGTAAATCGAGTGCACTTAACCGTCTAACTAATCAAAAAAGCTTAGCCAAGACATCAAAGACACCTGGTCGTACGCAATTAATCAACCTTTTCAAAGTAGAAGAAGGTTGTCACATTGTCGATCTACCTGGATACGGTTTTGCTCAAGTACCGGTAGAGATGAAAAACAAATGGCAGAAATCTTTGGGTGAATACCTACAGAAACGCGAGTGCCTAAAAGGCTTAGTGGTTCTAATGGACATTCGTCATCCAATGAAAGATCTCGACCAACAAATGATTTTCTGGGCCATCGATAGCCACATTCCTGTGCAGGTTTTGCTAACCAAAGCAGATAAACTAAAAAGTGGTGCACGCAAACAAACTCTACTGAAAGTTCGTAAGCAAGTAGAAACTTTCGGTGGTGACGTTTCTGTTGATGTGTTCTCTTCACTGAAAGGATTAGGTGTCGATCAGCTACGTGCAAAACTGGATACCTGGTTTGCACCAGCACTAGCGCACCTGATAGAAGAAGACGAACAAGAGATACCAGCGAGCGATGAAGAATAATTAACAATATTTGTTAAATTTCTTCGACACGGCCCTGCCATTTGGTGGGGCTTTTGTTTATCTGAACTAAATAACAGGCAATAAAAATCCCCGCCTTCCTGGCAGGGATAACGGGAGAGAAAAATTGGTAATTATTGTTATGTGACGAAGCATTGCTGAACTGAGATTCGATTTCAATAGGTTAAAAAGCGCTCTTGTTTCCTGTGCATCACCAAACATTCACTCGAAAAACACCCAATAGCTTTACAATTCAGACAGTTAAGCCAAGCAAAGCTTCAAAAAAGATGTAACTTAGTTTCCTTCAAGAAAAAATAATAGTGTGACTGGCGTAAATTTACAGGATGAATAACGCGATAAATTTGAAGGAAAAATCGAGATTTTGCAGTGATTTAGAAAGGTCAAAAAAGAAGGTTTCTGAAGGATTACTTTAAGCTACTGATCCAAAAGAATAATTTTCTTTCGTCCAATAAAAAACGCCCCAGTCAAAAACTGACTGGGGCGGCTGAATCAGCCTAATCCAATAACGTGAAACAAAAGGTCTGAAAGATAGAACATCTTACCTCTGTACCCTACGAGTATTAATGTACAACAATTGGTCAGAATTGCAAAGAATTTTTGTAGTTTTTTTTCATGAAATTTTTATTAAGCAACATCAAAGTTAACTTTGCGCTAGCTTTTTTAATCTCAAAAAAAAGCCAGCGTTTGTGCGCTGGCTCATAATTAATTGGTTATTTTGGTCTAAAAGTGACTAATGAGCTTGATCCCAGTTATCACCGTGACCTGCTTCTGCAACCAACGGTACTTTTAGCTCTGCTGCAGATTCCATCAATTTCTGTACTTTACTTTCAATTTCGGACAATGATGACTCTTCAACTTCAAAGACCAATTCATCGTGTACTTGCATTAATAACTTCACACGACCATTGCCTTCTTCCTGAATCCACTGATCAACCAACAGCATCGCTTTCTTAATGATGTCCGCAGCCGTACCTTGCATTGGTGCGTTGATTGCCGCACGTTCAGCAGCTTTACGACGCATCCCGTTGCGCGATTTGATTTCTGGTAAATGCAAACGTCGACCAAAAATCGTTTCAACATACCCTTTATCTGCTGCCGTGCTGCGTGTGTCTTCCATGTACTGCATCACGCCTGGGTAACGTTCAAAGTATGTATCCATGTACGCTTGAGCCTCACCACGAGGAATGCCTAATTGCTTCGCCAAACCAAACGCACTCATGCCGTAAATAAGACCGAAATTAACCGCTTTCGCACGACGACGTTGCTCACTTGAAACGTCTTCAATAGAAACACCCATGATTTCTGCTGCGGTTGCCGCGTGGATATCTTTGCCATCACGGAATGCATCCAATAACGCTTGGTCACCAGAAAGGTGCGCCATGATACGAAGTTCGATTTGCGAGTAGTCGACCGCTAAGATTTTATGCCCTGATGGCGCGACAAACGCTTGACGAATACGACGGCCAGCTTCGTTACGAATTGGAATGTTCTGTAAGTTCGGATCAGTAGAAGATAGACGACCCGTTGCAGTCACTGCTTGGTGGTAAGAAGTATGCACGCGCCCCGTTGATGGGTTGATCATCTTCGGCAGTTTGTCGGTGTAAGTTGATTTTAGCTTCGCCAAACCACGGTATTCCAAAATCAGTTTTGGTAGTGGGTAGTCTAGCGCGAGTTCTTGCAGAACTTCTTCATTCGTCGATGGTGTGCCTGATGGCGTTTTCTTCACAACCGGTAAACCCATTTTTTCAAATAGGATGGCTTGTAATTGCTTTGGCGAGTTCATGTTAAACTCTTGCTCTGCAATTTCGTACGCTTTCTTTTCAAGCTCATCAAGGCGAGCGGTAATCTCGACCGACTGCGCACTCAGCTTCATTTCATCGATAAAGACCCCAGTGCGTTCAATGCGCGAAAGAACTGGCACCAACGGCATTTCAATCTCTTCGTAAACTGTCTTCAGGCTTTCATCCTGCTCGATATTAGCAAACAAGCGATTGTGCAGACGAAGGGTCACATCCGCATCTTCTGCCGCGTATGGCGATGCTTGTTCCAGTTCGATTTGGTTAAACGTAAGCTGATTTTTGCCTTTACCTGCAATTTGCTCAAAAGAAATGCAGCTGTGCTGTAGGAAGCGAAGCGCCAAGCTGTCCATATCGTGTTTACCGCCGACACTGTTGTAGATATACGATTCCAACATCGTGTCGTGCTTGATACCTTTTAGCTCAATGTCGTAACGAGCGAGTACAGACGCATCATACTTTAAGTTTTGACCGACTTTTGCTTTCGCTGCATCTTCAAGAATTGGCTTCAGCTGTTCTAGTACCCAATCACGATCAAGCTGTTCAGGCGCATCTAAATAGTCATGTGCAACTGGCACATAAGCCGCAATACCTTCATCGACAGCGAATGACAAACCAACTAGATTCGCTAGCATGTAATCTAGGTTATCGGTCTCCGTATCAAATGCAAACAGCTCAGCCGTTTGAAGTTTATCTAGCCAAGCATTGAAGGTTTCTTTATCCAGAATTGTTTCATATTGGCTGCGATCGATTGTTACCGCAGAAGTTTCCATCTCGGCTTGAGAAGAAGAAGCTTGTGAAGATCCTGCAAGCTCTACGGCCTCCACTGATCCAGAACCGCCTTCAAGTAGTTCATTCAACCAAGATTTAAACGTCAGTTGGCCATACAGCTTCACTAATTCGTCTTTATTTGGTTCCGCTTTCAGCAATGATTCTGGCGTTTCCTCAAGCTCAACATCCAATTTGATGGTCGCGAGCTCATACGAAAGCATGGCATTTTCTTTGTTGTCGATGAGCTTTTTCGCCATGGTTTTAGAACCACGGAAACCAAGCCCTGCAATATCATCGAGGTTTTCATACAACTTCGTCAGACCACCAATACCTTGCAGTAGTGCGGTCGCTGTTTTATCACCGACACCCGGTACACCAGGAATGTTATCTACTTTATCGCCCATCAGTGCTAAGTAGTCGATGATCAACTCAGGTGGAATGCCAAACTTTTCAACCACACCTTCACGATCCATTACGACGTTCGTCATGGTGTTGATCAAGGTAATGTTATCATCCACTAGCTGCGCCATGTCTTTATCACCAGTACTGATCAATACAGGCATGCCCTTTTGTGATGCTTGGTATGCTAACGTACCGATGACGTCATCCGCCTCGACGCCAGGAACACAGATCAGCGGCAAACCCATTGCACGAATAACATTGTGTAATGGTTCAATTTGACAACGCAGGTCATCCGGCATTGGCGGACGATTAGCTTTGTATTCTGCATACATATCATCACGAAAGGTTTTTCCCTTTGCATCGAAAACCACCGCGATGCGCTCAGACGCAAACTGACGCATCATGCTGCGTAACATGTTCACGACGCCGTAAACGGCATTAGTTGGAATTTCACCATTGCTCATGGTGCCCGGGTAGGCGTGAAAAGCGCGATATAGGTAAGAAGAGCCGTCGATAAGGATCAACGGATTTTCAGGAATACTTGCCATAATTGTCTGTATCCAATTCAGTACTTGAGAGATCTGCCTAGGATGCCATGACTGCTGATCCGAATCTATCTTGTTCGCTCGATCTAGGTCGCGTAAATTTTTCCGACTTTATTCACGAAAACACCAACCCCTGTGGATAACTCTGTTTATAGAAATTATCCACTGGTTATCCAATAACAAAAACACAAGAAAACATCGACTCAAACCATTGATTTATAATAACAAATTCGCACAACGGCGAGAAGATCAACGTTCCTAAAATGATCATCGCATGTGGAAAAGATATTAATAGTGACGTCAAATAGAAATCGTAGAAAAGAAAAAAGCGACCCGAATGGGGTCGCCTAGCAGAAGTGGTAAAGCAAATTCTGTAAATAGAGCAGCTTAACCAAGAAGCTATAAATTACACTGGAAGCAATGTGAGCAATGTCGTGTCAAAAAGAATTCGTGCAAGTTCTCGGAAAAATGTTTCATCACTTCTCAACTTTCAGTTAATTAACTTCTGTTAATAAGTCACTCAACGTCCTTGTGAACTTTCCTCATTCCCTAAGACAGGTTTAATAATAATGATTCTCATTTCGTAGTCAACAGTTAAATGAGAAAAAATCTCATTTATTTTCACATTGCTTTAATGAAATGCACTCGAGATTCTCGAAGATTTACTTTTTCTTCAAATTTTTCAATGATGTAGCCATTTCTCAATAACAAACGAAGCATAGCAGGAAACTGGTTTCGAGATTTCACTTTTAATGTGTTGTAGCCTTGTTCTGCCACCCAATCCTCTTGAGCTTCCAAAAGCAGTTGTGCCACGCCTTCATTTCGAGCTTCAGGGACAACACCACCTAACCAGCTATAGAAAACACCATCCTCTAATTCGTAACCTATTTTGAAGCCGACAATCGTGCCATTTTTTTCTGCAACGAGGATTAAACTGTTTTTCTCTTCTAAACGTTGAGTCATGGAGTCTACCGTTTCTCCTTTCGAAAACTCGGTAACACGTGCCACAACTTGAAGTGCTTCTTCCAATGTGCCTTCACGAATCAGCATTGTCATTATTCTCTTCTCCAAAATAAAAATACCCAAGCACCTTGGATTGTTACTGTTGTAATCCGCCTGAGGTTACTTGGGTATATACAGACGAACAACTCTTGTTGGTCTGGTATTTCTCACTGAGCGATAATTACTCTTCTGTCGCTTCCGGAGTACGATTTAGGTGTTGAGCAGTTTGTGCATTCTCTTCTGCCAACCACTCAGCAACGTCTTTCGCAAAGTACGTTAAGATGCCATCTGCACCTGCACGTTTGAAGCACAATAGTGATTCCATCACAATTTCACGCTCTTTGAGCCAGCCATTCATGATCGCCGCTTTATGCATCGCGTACTCGCCAGAGACTTGATAAGCAAATGTCGGTACTTGAAGTTCAGTTTTTACTCGGCGAACTACATCTAAGTATGGCATACCAGGTTTAACCATCACCATGTCCGCACCTTCATTGATGTCTAGCGCCACTTCGTGAATCGCTTCATCAATGTTTGCTGGGTCCATTTGGTAGTTTTTCTTGTTGCCGCCTTTTAGATTTGAAGAAGAGCCAACCGCATCACGGAATGGTCCGTAGTAGTTCGATGCGTACTTAGCCGAGTAAGCCATGATTTGAGTATGAATGTAGCCCGCGTTTTCTAATGCTTCGCGGATCTTACCAATTCGGCCATCCATCATGTCTGAAGGCGCGACTACGTCAGCACCCGCTTCTGCATGAGACAAAGCCTGCTTAACCAATACTTCTGTGGTTTCATCATTCATTACGTAGCCATCTTCATCGATGATGCCGTCTTGGCCATGTGTCGTGAATGGGTCGAGTGCCACGTCTGTGATTACACCAATTTGAGGAATGTGTTCTTTAAGTGCTCGTACTGCTCGCTGAACCAAACCTTCTGGGTTGTAGGCTTCAGTAGCACATAAGCTTTTAGCGTCTTGGTTTACGACAGGGAAAAGCGCGATTGCTGGAACGCCTAGATTTGCAAGGTATTGTGCTTCTTCTAGCATTAAATCAATCGACAAACGCTCTACACCCGGCATGGACTCCACGCTCTCACGACGATCTTTACCCATAAGAATGAACATTGGGTAAATCAGATCATTAACAGAAAGTTGGTTCTCAGCCATCAAACGACGACTAAAATCGTGCTTACGTAAACGACGCATACGGCGTGCAGGGAATGGACCTTGAATTGATACAGACACCATTTTCTCCTTGTCTGGACGGTTATGATGATCAAATCATCTGGTGAACAAAATCATATCACTCTTGATGCATGTTGCGAGTGACAATCTGGAAAAAGGTAATGAAAAAAACTGAAAATGACCCAGCACTCACACTCAAGTATACTTCGAATACGAAACCAACCATGAAGCACAGAGAGTAACGATGATCGATACCCACGCGCACATCTATGCCAGCGAATTTGATAACGACCGCGATGAAGTAGTACAACGCGCCTTAACGCAAGGCATTAATAAAATCCTGTTGCCAAACATCGATCTGGACTCAATTGAGCCCATGCTAAAAACCGAAGCGGCGTATCCAGACGTGTGCCACTCAATGATGGGGCTGCACCCTTGCTATGTGGATAACAACGTTGAGCAAACGTTGGAGATCATCCGCGGCTGGTTTGAGAAACACAAGTTTATTGCGGTGGGCGAAATCGGTATCGACCTGTATTGGGATAAAACCTATCGTGCTGAGCAAGAAATGGCGTTCGTAGCTCAACTTAACTGGGCAAAAGAGATGGACTTACCAGTCGTTATCCACACTCGTGATTCAATTGAAGAAACACTCACTTTGCTAAGACAAGAGCAAGATGGTCGTCTGCGTGGTGTATTCCACTGTTTTGGAGGCAGCTTAGAAGAAGCGCAAGCAATCAATGAGCTAGGCTTCCACTTAGGCTTGGGTGGCGTATCGACCTTTAAGAATGGCGGGATGGATAAAGTCATTCCACATTTGGATATGCAGTGGGTCATTTTAGAAACCGACTGTCCATATTTAGCGCCTGTGCCACACCGTGGTAAACGTAATGAACCAGCCTACACTTCTCTCGTTGCACAACGTGTTGCCGACTTGCGTGATGTCGACATCGCAACCATCGATGCCATAACGACTGAGAATGCCAAAAAGCTGTTTAATATTTAATTCACGAGAATTGAAAAAAGCGACGAAATCAACGTCGCTTTTTTATCACCTAAACTATTGAATGAACGATTCAACCCGTTGAAATAGTAGAACAATCCATACAAAATTATTGATAAACATAATAATTAACTAGCAACTCTACTTACTTCTCATATCGTCACTTTACTTCGTCCGCTTTGCAAAACTGTCGACAACTCGACACATTATTTTTCTATACTGATTTACGCCCATTAATTAGCACAAATGTAAAACAGCATGAATATGGAAGTTGAAGTGTGTACACATGGTGCTTACTTACAACGCGTACCGCGCAGTTTTTTTCAAAAGCTGCTGGGCATCAAGGAAGTATACGTATGCACAAAATGTGGTTACGTCATGAAAGTTAAGTAATTAGCCCAAGAAAAAACCAACCGCAAAAAAAGCGGCTCAATTGAGCCGCTTTTCACATCTAGATTAGCCTTATTCTTCGGTTTCCGCTTCTACTTCTTCGCTTCGACGAGTATAAAAACGCGCGAAGAACAAACCGACTTCAAACAGTAAACACATCGGAATAGCGAGTAAGGTTTGCGAGATCATGTCTGGTGGCGTTAACACCATACCTACGACAAACGCAGCCACTATAATATAAGGACGTTTCTGTCTTAAATCTTCTGGTGTAGTGGCCCCAGTCCAACACAACAAAATAATCGCAACAGGCACCTCAAATGCGATACCAAACGCCATAAATAGCGCCAGCACAAAGTCGAGATAACTCGAGATATCAGTTGCAAACTCTACTCCACCAAGAGAGATGGCGGTAAAGAAGCCAAACACCAATGGAAATACCACGAAGTAGGCAAATGCCACTCCACAGTAGAACAATAGCGAACTAGAGAACAGCAGTGGCATGATCAATCGACGTTCATGCTTGTACAAACCTGGCGCTACAAAGGCCCACACTTGATACAAAATAAACGGCACCGCAATAAATACCGAAGCAATTAACGTCAGCTTAAGTGGCGTAAAAAAAGGTGACGCTACATCCGTAGCAATCATGGTCGCGCCTTCAGGTAGACGTTCTACTAAAGGTGCGGAAACAAACTCGTAAATGTGGTTAGAGAAATAAATTAGTCCGACAAACACGACCAACACTGCGAGGATTGAACGCAGTAGTCGGTTGCGAAGCTCCAACAAATGACTAATTAAAGGTTGTGTCTGCTCGACGGTAGACATGGCAAACCTCTTATTAAAAACCAGATCAAAAAGGAGCTACCAATCACTAGTAGCTCCTCCTAATGAGACTATTCGGCTTTCTTATCTGCCGCTGTAACCTTGCTCTCTTGCGCTTTCACGGCCTCTTCGACTGCTGGCTCTGTTTTTACAGGCTCAGCCTCTGAATCGGTGTTCTTTGCGTAAGGACGATTTACAGATTGCGCTGCCTTCTTCAACTCTTCAACTGAAGATTTCAACTCAGGGGACAAATCATCCATCCCCATTTGTTCTGCTTTGCGCAAGTTTTCTTGCAGCTCTTGGACTTTCAGCTCGTGTGACAATTCGTCTTTGACGCTATTTGCCATACTCTTAGCGGCACCGATAAAGCGAGACACGCTGCGAATAGCATGAGGCAAACGCTCCGGCCCAAGAACGACCAGACCAACAACAGATATTAATACCAGTTCCCAAAAACCGATATCAAACACGTTTTACGCCTGCTCTTTGTCTTTTTTCGTTTCAGGAGCAGCTTCTTTTTTCTGCTGCTCTTCTAGACTTTTTGGTTCGAAGTCTGCGTCTTTGTCATTTTTCGCAGGTTCATCTTCGCTCATCGCTTTTTTGAAGCCCTTAACGGCACCACCCAGATCGCCACCGATACCGCGTAGTTTCTTTGTTCCGAATAGCAATACAACAATTACAGCAATGATTAGAAGTTGCCAAACACTGATACCACCCATTCTCTTTACCTCGGGTCTTTAAACAAACAAAAATATTTCAAGAGTTTAACGTCTATTGACGATAAGCTCGCCAACTAAGCAGCCAAAATGTGACACCTGCGATACCGCAGGCCAACGAAAGCTGCTCAAAAGCATCGTTCACCAATATTGCCGAGCATACGACTAAAGTCGCGCCAACGCCAAACAAAAACTTTCCTGTCGCCTGCTGGCGCTTGCTCTGGCGATACCCTTGATAAAGCTGATCCATACGTTGATTCATCGCTTTACCTTGTTTCAGGCTATCGTAAAGTAGCTCTGGCAGTTCAGGTAATTTCTCTGCCCAAAATGGTGCGCGGTCTTTAATCGCATTCACTAGAGCTTGCGGCCCAACTTGATTCATCATCCATTCCTCCAGGAATGGTTTTGCGGTCTCCCACAAATCAAGTTGAGGATATAGCTGCCTACCAAGCCCTTCCACGTACAACAGCGTTTTTTGCAACAGTACAAGCTGTGGCTGAACCTCCATATTGAATCGACGTGCCGTGTTGAACAAATTCAACAACACATGACCAAAGGAGATTTCGCACAATGGCTTAGCAAAAATAGGCTCACACACAATGCGAATCGCGAACTCAAACTCATCGACATTGGTATCCGCAGGCACCCACCCTGAATCCACATGTAACTCCGCCACTCGGCGGTAGTCACGATTGAAAAACGCCAGGAAGTTTTCCGCCAGATAACGCTTGTCTTCGCTATTAAGTGTACCAACGATTCCGCAATCTAGCCCTATCCACATTGGGTTCTCTGGATGTTCGGGTTTGACGAACACATTACCCGGATGCATATCGGCATGGAAAAAGCTGTCTCGGAACACCTGAGTGAAGAACACACTCACACCGCGTTCCGCGAGCAATTTCATATTGGTGCCATTTGCTTTCAAGCCTTCAATATCAGAGACTTGAATGCCATATATTCGCTCAGAAACCATGACAGTTTCATTACTGAAGTCGGGAAAAACTTCAGGAACATACAATTCTTCGCTGCCCTCAAAGTTGCGGCGCAACTGAATGGCATTCGCCGCCTCACGTCGCAAGTCGAGTTCATCAAGCAGGGTTTTCTCGTACTCACGCACGACTTCAACTGGTTTTAAACGACGTGCTTCAGGCATCGCTCCGGCGACTATACGCGCCATTCGGTGCATCAGTTTTAGATCTGAATCAATGACTGGGCGAATATCTGGGCGGATAACCTTTAATACCACTTCTTGGTTAGTGTCTTTTATGCGCGCAGTATGTACCTGAGCAATCGACGCAGACGCCAGTGGTTTGATATCAAACTCGGTAAACCATTTTTCTAACGGACCACCTAATGCTTGCTCCATCTGCTTTTTTGCCAACTCGCCATCAAAAGGCGCGACTTGGTCTTGAAGTAAAGCTAGGGGATCAGCGATATGCGGAGGAAATAAGTCACGGCGCGTCGACATCATCTGACCGAACTTAATCCAAACCGGCCCCAGCTCTTGCAGTGCTAAACGCAGACGTTCACCGAGTGGTTTTTCTGGGTGCTTGTTCTTAATCCAAAACAAGCTTTTGCGCAGTAAAAGCGGAGCTTTGGTCAGTTGGTGATCGGGAAGCAGCTCATCTAAGCCGTATTCCAGTTGTACTTTGGCGATGTGGTATAAGCGCTTTAGTTCTGCTGGCGTCATGGTTTCTCCAATGCAGGCTTATCTGCATCCAGCTTATTCAGCAAAGCCGTTAAACGAGCTTCAATGCGAGAAGCCTGGCTGCGAACCTCATCAACTTGGTCGCAGAAATAGGCCACTTCTAACGGAGCGGGAGCCAGTTTCCATTCTTCAGTCACTACTTGCGCAAGATGACGTTGGTGTTTTTCTGCTTGAGACGCAAGAAAGTTGCCGATGTTTTTTGAGCCTTGCACAAAGGTATGTGCGGCGACATCGCCAGTCACGCGAGACAACCACTCTTCAACATCTGGTTTGCAATCCACCATCAACTGAGAGAATTTCTGCGCCAATTGAATATCGCCTTCGAGTTCAAGTTTATCTTGTTTAATAAGACGAGTGATGTTGGCCTGATCGCGCAGCTCTGGTAACACACTCAAGTTGAGCGATAGATAGCAGTTAGGCTGCCCTTCGTAATGACCAAGCACATCAATTTGCTGACTAAAAACAAATGTCAGTGTTTTATTGATCTCTTTCAGGTGAACTTGAATAACTTGACCTTTTAGACGCGCTAAACGACGGCCCAATGCAGGGTCGTCTTTGATCAGTGTATTCAGTGACGTTTCAATCACAGCGGTGATAAGTGGTTCAAATGGCATGCCGTTAACCCTTAGAATTTATAACCGCGATGCAAAGCCACAATACCACCAGTTAAGTTGTAGTATTTGGTGTTTTCAAAACCTGCGTCTTGCATCATGCCTTCCAGCGTTTCTTGGTCTGGATGCATACGGATTGACTCCGCTAGGTAGCGGTAACTCTCTGAGTCATTCGCAACTAGCTCACCGATTCTCGGCAACAAGTGGAATGAATATGCGTCGTATACTTTCGATAACGGCTCTAGCACTGGTTTTGAAAATTCCAACACCAATAGACGGCCGCCTGGCTTCAGTACGCGGAACATTGAACGAAGCGCTTTGTCTTTGTCTGTCACATTACGCAAACAAAAACTGATGGTGATGACATCAAAATAATCATCAGGGAACGGCAGTTCTTCTGCGTTGGCTTGAACGTAATGCACGTTACCCACAATACCGTTGTCACGCAGTTTATCGCGACCAACGTTAAGCATTGAGTTATTGATATCGGCAAGGATGACATGGCCTTCATCGCCAACAATGCGCGAGAATTTCGCCGTCAAATCACCCGTACCACCACCTAGGTCAAGAATACGTTGGCCAGGGCGAGCACCACTACAATCGATAGTGAAGCGCTTCCAAAGGCGGTGAATACCACCAGACATCAGGTCATTCATGATGTCGTATTTTGTTGCCACGGAGTGGAATACTTCGGCAACCTTAGTCACTTTTTCGTCTTTTGCCACTGTAGAGAAACCAAAGTGAGTGGTTTCATTCTCTAACGCTGTATTGGATTGCAAACTTGTGTCCGTCATTCTAATTCCTCTTAGGCAGCGCTTTCCTCTACGGGGCGTTTGTTGACAAATAAAATCGCCCACTGCACTGCGGGCGATTAGTTTACTTTATCCTCAGCCGGATGTCTTTCTACTAACGGGTCATTTTCTGAAAATGCATCACTCTGCGCTAACTGCGCGAGGTCGGAAGAAATCGGTCGTTTAATTTCAACTCCCAAGTGTTTAAAGCTTTCGGCTTGGCGAATCACATTTCCGCGCCCTGTGGCAAGCTTGTTCATCGCACCTTGATAGCTTTGATTCGCCTTATCCAGCGCACCACCGAGCCCCTCCATGTCGTCTACAAACAATCGTAATTTGTCGTAGAGTTTTGTCGCACGCTGCGCAATCATTTTGGCGCTTTCATTTTGGCGTTCATTGCGCCATAGATTATCAATGGTGCGCAGTGCCACCAGCAACGTTGTTGGGCTCACCAAAATGATGTTTTGCTCCATCGCGTCTTTGATCAAACTTGGATCGGCTTGAATCGCGACTTGGAACGCCGGCTCAACCGGGATAAACATCAGAACATAGTCCAAACTCTGAATACCTTTGAGTTTGTGGTAGTCCTTCATGCTTAACCCTTTGATATGTGCACGTAGAGCGGCTAAATGCGCATTCAAAGCCTGATCGCGCTCAGCATCAGTTTCAGCGTTGAAGTAGCGCTCATAGGCAACCAGCGCCATTTTAGAATCCACAACCACTTGTTTGTTTTGTGGGAGATGAACAATGACATCAGGTTGGTAACGCTTGCCTGCTTCATTTTGTAAGTTCACCTGAGTCTGATATTCGTGCCCTTCACGCAAGCCAGATTCGGCAAGTACCCTAGCGAGCACCACTTCGCCCCAGTTACCTTGTTGTTTGTTGTCCCCTTTCAACGCTTGGGTCAAATTAACCGCTTCGCGCGTCATTTGCTCGTTCAAACGTTGCAGGTTTTTCAGCTCATGCACTAGGGTATGGCGCTCTTTAGCTTCTTGGCTAAAGCTGTCATTAACGTGCTTTTTGAACCCTTCTAACTGTTCTCTAAGCGGTGACAACAAGCCTTCTAAACTCTGACGGTTTTGCAAATCGACCTTCGCGGTTTTTTCTTCAAACAGTTGATTTGCCAAGTGCTCAAATTGTTGTTTCAAGCGTGCTTCCGCTTGTTCTAAAATTTGCAGTTTTTCGGCATTAGCTTGGTTAATTTGCTCATGGCGAGCTTGCTGTTCACGCAGTTGCGTTTCTAGACGTGATTTGTGTTCACGCATTTGACCAAGCTCATCAAAGTATTGCTGGCGCTCTTGCTTTACGGCCTCGAAGTAACGCAGTTTTTCCATAGCTGCCATCAGCTTTCCGTGCGTTTGACGCACTTCAAACGCGGCTTTATCGCGCTCATCATCTAATTCATCCAACTCTTGCTGGGCATCGGCAAGGCTTTGCTTGACCTGTTCAAGTTGCTGTTGATGAAGCTGTTTTTCTGAAACAAGTTGTTGCTCGAGAAGCTGAGTTTGGGTGATAAAACGCTGTTTCACCCACCAACCGGCAGCGACACCACTAAGCGTGGCAGCACAAAGAGAAGAGAGAATGAGAGATTGGTACTCAAGAATCCATTGCATAATAGCGAGTTAGCCTGTGTTTTGTATCTATAACAATGGTATTTAGACACTGGATAAATGTCCAGTTTGTTGGATGAAAAATCCTCGCATACACTAGGCCTTCCTATAATATTCTTTCTTCCGCTCAAATTATCCAAACCGAGCGGCACATCATCACGCAGAGGCATCATGAACGAGCGTCGCGCCCTAGGATTTGGGCTCTCAGCAGTATTACTTTGGTCTACCGTTGCAACCGCATTTAAACTCACGTTGGCAGAATTTACGCCGATTCAAATGCTATGCATTGCCAGCATCGTCTCTGCGATTGCGCTAACAGTAATCTGTGGTGTGCAAGGTAAACTGGGCCAGTTAAGCGCTACATTTTTCTCAAACCCTTGGTATTACCTACTGCTTGGGTTGATTAACCCTTTGGCGTATTACGTTATTCTGTTCAAAGCATATGACTTGCTGCCCGCATCTCAGGCTCAAGCGATCAACTACAGCTGGGCCATCACCTTAACGCTAATGGCCGCTGTTTTCTTAGGACAAAAGATCCGTGGTAAGGACTGGCTGGCTTGCGGTTTTAGTTATGTCGGCGTGATAGTGATTGCCACACAAGGAAATCTTTTAGGCATGGAATTTGAGAGCCCGTTGGGTGTTGGTCTTGCGCTGCTATCAACGCTGCTGTGGGCCGGTTACTGGATTTTAAATACCAAAAATAAGGCCGACCCTGTGGTTGGCGTTCTGCTCGGCTTTTTGGTCGCTATTCCATTCGCCATTGGTTTAAGTCTTTATGAAGGTGCGAGCTGGCAGGCAATCTCAATTAAAGGCTGGGCAGCGGTGACGTATGTCGGACTGTTTGAAATGGGGATCACTTTCGTTTTGTGGCTGAGCGCACTCAAATCAACGCAAAACACCGCGCGTATCAGTAATCTGATCTTTGCTTCTCCATTTATCTCACTCATGTTGTTAGCTACCATCATCGGCGAAGAAATTCATCCTTCAACCTTGATTGGCCTGGTATTGATCATCAGTGGCTTAGTCATTCAGCAAGTCTCATGGGGCAAGAAAACCAAAGCGGTAAACGCTTCTTAATCACCTATCCAAAGCCCTAAAAAACGATGCAATAAGTTGGATAAAAAAGAGATATAGATAACATTTTAATGATAGAAAGCACTTTACGCTGCTAGGATTTAGCTACGCGTTGGATACGATACTCACAAAGCCCAATAGCTTACGCTAGATTCTAATATAATTACCTTTGGGCGATTTAGGACTCGTTATTAATTATGTTTCGCTTCGCTATTCCTTCGCCTTTGATGGCAGACTGGCAACACGTTCTGCGACAATGCTGTGATGTAACTCAAGCTCAGGGACAGCTTTATACTCTGAGCGATACTCAGCAGTGGCTATCGACTGAGGTGTCCACCTCAACCCAAAATCATCGTGCTATCATCGATGTGATAACGCAAGTTGTCGATCACTTTACGCCGACAGATTTTACAGTTAGCCATACCCCCTTTGAAGAGCAAACCTTGAGCATTGGACCGATTTGGCTACCTAATGGCGAATTGCTTGCCGTACTGACACTGACTCACCCTAATGATCAATCAACGGTTGTTTCGGCATGGCTAAGCGCAATCGCGGGGCGGATCAGCTTTGATATCAACTTGCACTGTCAGCAAGAACAAACGCGACATCAAAGCGCGGAAATAAAGCCAACACCAACACTACAAGAGTTTATCGACTGCCTTGAAGACCACGTATGGATAAAAGGCATGGATGGTCTTTATTCGATGACCAATCGAAGCGTAGAAAACGCGTGGCAAAAAACCAACAGTGAAATCATTGGAAAAGACGATTTTGCCCTGTTTAGCCATGAACGTGCGGAAAAATTCATTGATGCCGATAAATTGGTGGTAGCCACTGGCACGCAAAATATTGTTGAAGAATGCCGTCAAATTGATGACAACAATAACCCCACTTGGCTAGAAACCATTAAGTCTCCTGTCCGTGATCATGCGGGAAACTTAATCGGCATTCTGGGGATGACACGTAACATCACCCGCCGAAAAATGGTAGAAACGCAGCTCTCCTTAGCGTCCCAAATTTTCAACAATTCGCAAGAAGGCATGGTCATTACAGACCGCAATGCCAACATCATTGATGTAAACACGGCTTTTACCCAAATTACAGGTTACCGCTCTGAAGAGGTGATAGGAAAAAACCCACGAATTCTGCGCTCAGGCCATCATGATCAAGGTTTCTATCAACAGTTGTGGCATCAACTCGAAAACAAAGGCCAATGGAAAGGCGAATTCATCAACAGAAAGAAAGATGGCAGCATTTATCCGCAATTAGCGACCATTAGCGCCGTAATGGACGATAAAAACCACCTTATTAACTACATTTGTGTGTTTGAAGATATCTCTGTGCGTAAGGCACACGAAGAAAAGCTGCAGCGCATGGCTTTTTACGATCCATTAACCAATCTACCTAATCGCACCCATTTACTCAGCTTACTCGAACAACACATCGAAACCGGACACAAAAACCAGCAGACGTTTGCCACCCTATTCTTAGATATCGACCATTTCAAACACATCAACGATAGCATGGGCCACTTCTGTGGTGACCAATTGCTGTCTAAGTTAGCGATTCGTCTGCAAGATGTTCTTCACCTCAATGCGCATGTGGCTCGCATTGGCGGCGATGAATTTGTGATTATTTTGCCAGACATCCATAGTGATGTTGCCTTACTGGAAACCGTCGGCGATATTCTAGGCGTATTCCAGCAACCATTCGACTTGGCAAACCACGACTCACTTCGTGTCTCGACAAGTATTGGTATTGCCTTGTACCCAAGAGACGGTCAAGACAGTGAAACCTTACTGAAAAACGCAGACACCGCGATGTACTTAGCGAAGAAAAATGGACGCAACGGCTACGCGTTTTACTCACCGGATTTGACCGATAAATCCGTATCCCATGTACGCATTCAATCCGCTTTGCATCAAGCAATAGAAAAACAACAACTCCGGTTAGAATTCCAACCGCAATACAATTTGGAACAAAATACGATTGTCGGCGTGGAAGCTTTATTACGCTGGCAGCATCCAGAGTTTGGCCTTGTACCACCAGCAGACTTTATTCCAATTGCAGAAAAAACAGGGCTGATTCAAAGCATTGGTGAGTGGGTGTTACAACAAGCTTGTTTGCAAGGTAATGCTTGGCTGGACCAAGGCATCGAGTTTGGCAAAATCGCCGTCAATGTTTCTGCGTTGCAGCTTCAGCAGTCAAATTTCATTCAGCGATTAAGTACTATCCTCGATAACACCGGATACCCTGCCCAACGGTTAGATTTGGAGATCACAGAGAGCTTTTTACTGATCGACCCTCAACAAGCCATTGCATCGTTAAATCAATTACGAGAACTGGGTATTGAGATTTCTCTGGATGACTTTGGAACTGGCTATTCGTCTTTGTCTTACTTGAAAGGTTTGCCAATCAACAAACTGAAAATTGACCGCTCATTTGTCAGTGATGTCCCAAGTAATAGCGACAGCAACGCGATTGTGAATGCCATTATTGCCATGGGAAAAACGCTGTCGTTGAAAGTCGTCGCGGAAGGGATAGAAACTCGGGAACAAGCCGATTATTTATTCGAAAAAGGCTGTATTTATGGTCAGGGATATTTATTTAGTCAGCCAGTGAGCGCTGAAAAACTGTTTCGTTGAACCAGCTTGACCCTCAAGTCACTCTCGCGGTGCCACGTCCGCGGAGGTGATTTGCTTTGCTTGATTTTGGGTTGATTGGCATAGCTCTAGGCGATCAACCAAAATATTGATACAAACCAGTAACGGCACACCGATCAATAGTCCCATTCCGCCCCAAAGCCAGCCCCAAAAAACAAGCCAAACAAAAATCACTAACGGGTTTAAGTTAAACCTTTTCCCCAATAGTGTTGGTGTAACAAACTGACTTTCAATCAAATTGAGCAGTAAATAGATAGACACCACCGTCAGCATAAAACTGACCGACTCCAACTGAAGATAAGCAACAAAGCCAAAGCTCACCATGGATATGACAGGGCCGAGGTACGGCGCAAAATTCATCACGCCTGCAAATGCGCCCCATAGAAATGGATCTTCAAGGCCTAGAACAAAAAACACGGCCCCGACACTCAACCCCAGCCCAGCATTCACTAAAGTGATGGTGCCAATGTATCGAGATAGGTCTTTCTGTAGCGCTTTGACCAACTCAATCGCTTGGCGCTGTTTGGCGAACCCATGTAAGTAAGACACTGACTTTCGAAATAAGCTTCGTCCATGATTGAGCATAAAGTAAACCATAAACAGCACGATCATCGCTTGTGTCAAAATCGTCGGCGTAGTGGTCGCGAGCGTTTTTACCAAAGAAAATACGGTGTTGTTCCCGACCTCATCCATACTCATATCGTTGGCGATATTCAATGGAGTATTAAGGTGATCAGCCGAAGCTTTAGTAACTTCGCTTACTTCTTGCGACACATTTTTCACGATACTGGGCAGCTCAGACCACCATTGCTTGGCGGGCTCCGACATGGCGGCAAGACCAATAATTGAGGCGCCAACGAGGAATGACAGCGTCAACACGACGGTAATAGCACGTGGTAAACCTTTGTCTTCAAGATAATTAATGAAAGGGCTGCACAGCAGAGAAATAAAGGTGCTAAGCACAATAGGTAACAATATTGGCTTGGCAAAATACAGCCCTGGGACGAGTAACAGGACGAGAAGCGTTGCACCAATCGCAGTGTTGGCAGGAATGTTCAATTTCGCTGTCATAATAAGCTCAGAATCGGTAAGAAAATTTGCGGTGAAATCCGCTATTAGAGTGGTTCGCCCTCTGTCGTCGCAGCGTTGCTTACTTGTGTTGCTGCATTTCCATTTTGCTCCGCACCTGACTCATCCAGAGAAGCTGCCGCGACCGGCTTTGTGAGCGAATCGGTAATATCAGACACGCTGCTAACCAATAGCCCCATTGACGAAATAGAAGAAGTCAGTCGAGACAATCGACCTGCTTTTGCTGCGGTAACGGCAACGACAGCACTAATGCCTAATGTCGTCCAAGGGTTTTCTCTCACAAACTTCTTGGTGGTAAACGTGAACATTTCCATCGACAAACAGCATTGCTCTAGAGACGCTTTACCTTCCATCCGCTTGATCCGCATGGCTCGATTGAGCTTTTGTAGCGAGCGCATCCCACCCCTCCTGTAATTGTTCTGTCGTATTTTTGAATCCAAGAAATCCAACTAAACGCTTCTGCCACCAGGCTAAAGCAAATAATGCCAAGCCTAATGATGTGATAAATACACCCACGGCAACATACACGTTGGCAGTTAACTGATAAGCCACCACCCCAGAGGCAAGGCACAAACTGAATACGAACAATACCGACAATAGAGTAAAAACAACGGTACACAGCAAAATCTGACGCACTGCGGACACGTTAACTTTCATCTCCAAGAGGAACAAATCCAACGTTGAACCTGACCATACTTTTAGCGATTTCGTCAGTTGGTCCAATTGCGCAAGAATGCTGCTCAAACCATTAATGGTTTGTTGGATATCCTGTTCTTCTGCCCCATCAGGGGCTCGGCCGCTGTCTGAAGCCGCCGAGCCTGATTGCTGATTGGTAACTTGCCCTGAGTTATTCATGTGAAGCCTCGCCTTTCTGTTGTGTGGCTTAATCCTTGGTGACCACTATTATTTGATCAGCTTCGAAACCGCCCAACCAGCAAGGAAGGCACAACCTATGCTCAGCAATGGGCGCTCCTTGATTACATTTTCTGCCGACTTAGTCGCCTGCTGAACTTGCTGCGCACCTACATCCAGCTTCTCTTTGGCTTGGTCTTTCATCGTGCCAACAGCTTCCGTCGTGGCTTGCTCCGCTAAGTGATATGCTTCTTCTAACTGCTCTTGAGGTTTTACTGTGCTTTCTTTTGTAGTAGCCATAACTAGCCTCCATTAATGAGTTGAGTAGTGAATCAAGTGAAACAATGTTTGACCTCACTTACTCCCTACAAAGCCATATCCATGCCAGAATTTTAAGTTATTGTTTTTTTTTGATTTTATTTTTATTTCGATAAAAAGCCGTATCTGTACGTGTAATTCTTTCCAGGCTTTCCCGCCATTCTTGTAATTTTTTCTTAGCGCCTTACCGACTGTTAGCAAGTTATTGCAAAACAAGATATTAAGTCACTGATTAATAAGACTTAAAATTCATTGGCATACAACCTGCAACTGAAGACGAAACATCGTGTTTGTATTCCATACGCTCAAACACCCCTATCACCAGTAAATAAGGAGTGGCATATGAAAAATGAAAACATCGCCTCAATCATTGAGCTTATCGAAAGCGGAAATGAAATTTACAACAAGGCCATCGAGAACATTGACAACACTTCTTTGAATAATGTGTTGGTAGAACTGCTCAGAGTACGTGAGCGTGCAGTCATTGAGCTCACTCCCTACTCTCTAGCAAGTAACAATGAAGAATCTGCCGACGACACTCCGGTTTCCTACACCATCAAGGCGCGTGAGGTCTACAGCGACGTGATGAAGGAAGTGTCCTCTGACAAAGAGTCTATGTATTTAGAACAGCTTGAAGGTGTCGAAAGCAAGGTACTCAAAGAGATTGAGAATTTGATTACTTCCCACCCAGAGCAGGCGGATAACTCGGTTCTGCTGAAAGTTCGTAGCGATATAAAAAGCTGCAAAGAAAAACTCAGCAGCATCAGCCTTATTAGCTAAAACTTGGTGGTCGCCTTTGCAATAAAGCTCGGTATTGATCAAAGAAATGGCCAACTTGCTTTGGCCATTTCTGACAAGCCCACAGGCGCATTAACATAACCATCACGAGAAATGTCCCACGACAATAGTCATAAATAAAGAGGTCACTATGACATTGGATAACAATCGAGTAAGGGAGCTACTCGTAAAAATGACACACCATCGCCAAACGTGTTTGCCTCTCGTTAACCCGCAATCACATATGACACTCGCAAGAGCGGCATATCGATTCGTGAAAATAGAAAAAGTGATGATCAAAAAGATGGCGAAGCTGTTTTTCGATCAAGATGGTGAACAATTCATTGCAGAAAATGCCACCGAATACGGCGTTGCCGAGTTAGGTAATTACAAAGAAATGCATTTTATGAATAAATTACTGTTAGATGATTTAAAAGCCCTGCTTAGAGCCATTGACGACACCAACTTAACCGCACTTGTTTCTTATTGGTTAGCTGCTTTACAAGTTGAAAACGATGAAATTGAAAAGCACTTACCTCAGGGTGAGTAATTATACTCGCCCTTCTTTCTTCACTTTGTTTAACCCTCATCCCCAATCAACCTAGTAAAAGGTACAGATAGAAAAAAGCTGCTGCATCTACTACGCAGCGACCTTAATAGCCTTTTTTACGACGCACACCAAATCATCAAACAACACAGAAAAAGCGCCATGTAGAATACGAAGCAAATGGCGCGTTATCCGCGGATTTCTGTGTTAAAGCGAAGCTGATTTACGTCTCTGGCTTGGAACAAATACGTTCAATGACTTTGGACGCAGCTTGATTGCCAGTTGCTCATCAGAATACAGTTCACCATCAATCACATATTCAATCGGTTTATTCGCAGAAATAGTGACGCTCTGAGCCGTCGCGTATTGAAAATGTGTCGATTCTTCCTGTGCGCCTACGCTCGTTAATGTCAGATCCGACAATGCGATAAGACGTCCGCCTAAAGACTCGGTGTTATCTAAATATGTGATATGCAGCTTGCCATCATCAGGCTGCGGCGCATCACCACCTTGGGCAAGCAACGTACTAAATGGAGCGATATTCGCAACGACAAAGCTATGGACTTCAAGCGTTTGTGTATTATTGTCGTGGTTTCCATCTTCAGTTGGATCGTCTAACGAAACGGTTAAAGCTTGCGTTTCTTCCGCCACTACAGCATTAAAAAAGCCGGTGAGGTAAGCGAGTTGTCCAAAAACATTTTTCTCTTCTCGCTGAGCGTGCTCGATCATTTTCTGTTCTAGCCCAATACCTAAGACCAACAAAATAAGCCGCTGATTACATTCCGCAGTATCAATACGTTGGCAGTGTCCGCCAAGCAACGCTTCACACGCTTTTTCGACCGGTGAGAATTTTGCGCCAACGCCATAGAGCACATGACATAACGCATTGGCAGTTCCGAGCGGAACAATACCGAGTTTTAGGTCGGTATCCACCAATTGGCTCGCCACCTCTGTTACTGTGCCATCGCCACCAGCTACGATGATTTGCTTAGCTCCACTTTCTTTTGCCTGTTGTGTTAGCTGCTCGGCGCTGAGGTTTGTGGTGGTTTGATGAATACTCAAGCGATATTTTTTGGTTAGTTCACGAATCAAGTGCTGTTCGTTTTCCTCCCATTTGCCGCCACCTGCAACAGGGTTAACCACCATCCAAGTGGATTGATCCAGCCCCAGTACGCCTTTTTCACTGATCGCTTGTAACGTTCTAACCTGTAATTTATTCAATCTCGCGGTACTGCGTACGTCATTGATTTTTTTCATCACGGATTCAACCGTCAGTGACGGGTCTTTGCTCAGTAAATACGCCGCCACAACAAACACTGAACGACCGCGCCCTAACGCACAATGCACAACCACAGCCCGCGAGCACGAGATTTGAGTATCAATCCAGTTAATCGCATGGCGCAGGCGCTCTAGCGTTGGGGCTTTGTGGTCGAGTACCGGAATCGAAAGGTAATGAAACTGCTTGTCGGTCATCGCGCTTTCAAGGCCTGCAAATTCTGCGGTGACATCGACAATACAAGAGATTTCATTGGATTCGAGAAAATCTAAGTCACTCTGAAACAAACGGCGAGATAGGTATAAATTGTCGCTGACTTTTTGGATTGGAGGCACTGTATCACGCCGTCTTTCCCAGGCGTTATACGCTCTAGCCCCCAATAGAAATGGGATGAATGCCCAGCGAATCCACCTGACAATCTTGCCATCTTGGTTTTTTCTAAAAATAGAGGGAATGTCGAATACGTAGGCTACGCTGACCAACGCTAAAGAAAGCGATATCCATAAGAACAGCAAACTAACGATAATTTGAGGCGTATAGATAGCGGCCAATAAACTGATCAGAGCGCCAAGAATATAATATTTGATGATAAACATTCGCTCTCCTTGCCTTCAGCGAGTGCACTTTTTAGTGGAAGTTAGAATACGCGGGGGATTGAGCTTGGATACATGAACTTTAGTAAACGCCTTGATTGAGTGCCTTCCCGTGCCGAAATGGCACGAAAAGGTCCAACACTCTACCTAGCTTACCATCTCTTCAACATAACCATCCGCTAGTTTCATTTTCTGCTTATCGGTCATTACCTTACCGGCTAACTGGAAGAAACGCTGCTCTTCTTCCTCAAGATGGTGCAACACTTTGTGACGCAAGGTTTTCATTAGGTTGAGCCACGCTGGCGAGCTCATATCGGTTGCATCAAGCTGTGCAATCACTTTATCAATTTCATGATGCTCTGCGATGCCATGGCGAGTGAGATCAATGGTCTTATCACTATCTATTAAAGGCGCGTAGAAAAACCGCTCTTCTGCCGCTGCGTGCTGTTCGAGTTCCTCTTTAAGGTTGTGATAAAACTCTTCACGAGCGGGGGAATCTCCAGACGTTTCCATCAGAGCATCGAGTAAAAGGCGTTGCTTTTCATGACTCTCTTTCAGTACATCAAATATGTTTTTCATCTTTGACTCCTTATCTGATTGTAAACAATTGGGACAAAAGGAAGGGCGGTGATTGACCGCCCCTCTCTTACATAGCTATGCGTAAAAAACCTAACCTAATTCGGCTAACAGTCTTGGTCTTCAGCGTTTAGGTTTTCTTTAATGTTTTCACATTCATCTTCAATCGCATTTTGGGTTTCTTCGGCGGCTTCATCTATCTTTTTGCCGGCCTGTTCCATTGGCCCTTCTTCACTACAAGCTGCCAACGCAAACACCAAACCGAATACTGCGGCGATACGGTAAATAAATGACGTAAGTCGCATGGAATCTCCTATCTATTTACGTTTTTTCTTCCCAGTAGAACAATCACTATTGATACAATTAATGACAGTAGGAATAGGTAAAATATCACTTGCGCGATAGAGGCAGCAGCTCCTGCAATACCGGTAAAGCCTAATAGTGCAGAAATTAGTGCCAGTGCCAGAAAAATAAACATCCAACGAACCATAGTGTTACCTCCTAATAAAAGTGGGTTAAATCACTCGGCTCGCTATTATTGAACCACTTCTAGCTTATCAATCACCTTATTTACGTCATTGGTGTTATTTGCAATTGAAATTGCAAGATCATGCTCCGCATCTGAATTAACTTTACCTGCCAACGTTACCGTTTTGCGTTCTGTCGTTACATCAATATCCGTACCACTCACATTGGTATCCATTAGTAGGCGCGTTTTAACTATAGTCGTGATTTTAGAATCGGTCAGTGTAGCTAAAGCTTCTGAATCAGTTTCTTTCTTGCCTTCATTCACTACTGACAATTCGTTGTTTACTTTTTTCACACCATCAAGACCAGTAACAAGCTCTTCGGCAAGTGATTTTTCAAGATCATTGTTTACCGAACCAGAAAGGGTAACGACCTGATTCTCTACATCGGTATTGATATCAAAAGAGTTGAGATTGCTGTTTAGCAGTAGTGTGGTTTCAGCTTTACCATCTAGCCAAGCGTCCATGGATTCTTTTTCCCATTTATCACTCGCTAAGACTGCTGTAGATGAAGTAGCAAGAACTGACGTAAGTACAATTTTAGCTGCGATGTTATTCATGGTAATTCTCCTTTATTGACGTTGCACTTCCCTAGGAGCAAACCATGTGCCAACTTTATAACTCATTGTTTTTAAGTGACTAATAAAGGAAAGAGGTAAAAATGAGATGAGCAATAAAGTATAAGCATGAATTATTTACACGTAAAAAATGTAATTTTTAATCGGTGATAAAGCCTCCGCCACTTGTGCAGAAATAACCTGATAAAACAGAAAGGCTATTTCTCCAGAATCAATTAATAGCAAAATTATTATTTTAAAAATAAAAATCTGAACAAAAGGAAATATCTACTGATGGCTCTCACCGATATATATCAAAAAGGGGCTAACAACATAAAAATACCGAACAAATCCTTAAATCTATGCTGACAATATTTTGTCTTGTGAAGTGAGAATAATCCACGTACATTGTTTCTGTCATAGTAAAGAGGACATTTCTATGTCGATGCCAAGCCTGTTTCTAAGAATACAAGATCCATCACTTAAAAATGCCATCGCTTCTTGCCAGGAACTGAACAAATTTCGTCTGCATGACATCGATGCCGCAGACCAATGGATTGAAGATTTCCTACAACTCAAACCGGAAGTTGCGATTGTTGAAGTCGCCCACTTTACTAGTGCAGATTATCAACGTCTTTCTAATATCGAAGACATCTACGATATGGACTTGATCATCATTAGCTCAGGCGCTCCAAACGAGAACTTGGATAAGCTGATGAACTTGGGTGCTATTTTTCACTACAGAAAGCCCGTTGATATTGCCATTCTGACGGACACCCTGAGCGAAGTCAGCCAGTACTATCAACACAAACAAGATCAAGGGCGTAAAGTGTCCACCAGCGATCTTGACCAATTTGGTCTTTTGGTCGGCTCTTCCTCTCCGATGCATCAGCTCTATCGTATGATCAGGCGCGTTGCTAAAACAGAAGCCAACGTCCTTATTGTCGGTGAAAGTGGATCAGGCAAAGAACTGGTGGCGCAGACCATCCACTTAGCGAGTGAGCGTAAACAACAGCCCTTTATAGCGATTAACTGTGGTGCCATTAGCCCTGAATTGGTTGATAGTGAACTGTTTGGCCATGAGAAAGGCGCTTTTACCGGAGCAAATAAAACTCACCAAGGTGTATTTAAGCAGGCAGAGGGCGGCACCCTATTTTTAGATGAAATCACCGAGATGCCTATCGAGCATCAAGTGAAGCTATTGCGGGTGCTAGAAACCGGAGAGTATCGCCCAGTTGGCAGTAATACGGTTCATATCGCTAATACTCGCATCATTGCTGCTACAAACCGTGATCCTAAAATCGCCATTGAGGAGCAGTTCCTGCGTGAAGATCTGTTTTTCCGGTTATCGCATTTCCCATTAACGATACCGCCACTGCGAGAACGAGGCGGTGATATCGTCGGTCTGGCCAAGCACTTTATCGCGCACCGCAACGCCAATGAGGCAAAAACCAAAACGATTCTTGACTCTGCGATCCAAAAAATCGCTGCACACGACTGGCCAGGTAATGTCCGTGAGCTCAAACACACGATCGAGCGTGCATTCATTTTGGCTGATGACACCATCCGAGATGAACACCTTATCTTCGACACACCACCATTGGAAACAGGCACCAGCATCGAAGACCTTGTTCCGGCGGGCGTTTCGCTAGAAGAGCTAGAAAAAGCCGCCATTCTCAATACCCTTGAAGAGAATCAAGGCAATAAAACGGAATCAGCGCAGGAGTTAGGCATTAGCGTGAAAACGCTCTATAACAAACTCGAAAAGTATCAAGACGAGTAACTCGCTATGGGAATACAAAAAGAGCACTGACTTTTATTCAGTGCTCTTTTTGTATCTTATCTTTTATGCAGTTAGGCTGCGTTTGGTGTTTGATTAAACCCACTGCCCCGCAACAAAGCCGCTCGACCAGCACCACTGAAAATTGTAGCCCCCTAGCCAACCAGTCACATCCATCACTTCACCAATAAAATAAAGCCCTTTAATGTCTTTGCATTCCATGGTTTTCGAGGATAAGTGATCAGTATCGACACCGCCGAGTGTCACTTCCGCAGTTCGGTAGCCTTCAGTGCCATTCGGGGCGATATCCCAATGCTCTAGACGCTCCACAATCGCCGCAAGCTCCTTTTGATTGAACTGTTTTAGCGGTTTATCGACTAGCTCTTTACGTTCAATTAAGACTTCAACCAGACGCTTAGGCAGCACTTTGGCAAGCGTATTCTTGAGTGACTGATTTGGATGCTTCTCACGACTGCGTTCTAATAACTCAGCAACATCATCGTTTGGCACAAGATTGATCAACACCTTTTGTCCGGCCCGCCAGAATGAAGAAATCTGTAACACTGCTGGACCAGATAAACCACGATGTGTGAACAACAGGGCTTCTTTGAACATGGTGCCATCTTCAGCCGTAATTTCCGCAGGTACCGCGATACCAGATAACTCAGCAAAGTCTTCTTTGTCTTCTTTATGCAGAGTAAATGGTACAAGACCTGCCGTGGTTGGGATAACTCGAAGACCAAATTGTTCCGCGACTTTATAACCAAATGGTGTCGCTCCCAGTTTTGGCATCGACAAGCCACCTGTTGCGATAACTAAAGACTCACATTCGACAATCTCAGTACCAGCATGCAAACGAAAGCCTTCATCAATTTTTTCAATCGAATGAACATCGCATTGGTAACGCTGCTCGATGTTCGGCATGTCACACTCAGCTAACAACATCTTCACGATATCTTTGGCCGTAAATGCATCGACACAAAACAACTGGCCGTGATCACGCTCTTCGAACTCAATGCCATGTTTACACACCATCGAGATGAAATCCCAGTTAGTGTATTGGGAGAGCGCCGACTTAACAAAGTGCGGGTTTTGACACAAATAGTGATTAGCTGAAACGTCGTAGTTAGTGAAGTTACAACGACCACCGCCCGAGATAAGGATTTTACGTCCTGGCTTTTTAGCATGATCGAGCACCAAAACACGGCGGCCTCGCTTGCCTGCTTCTGCAGCACACATTAAACCTGCTGCGCCTGCGCCAATTACAACAACATCAAATTTCTTACTCATCGGTAGCTCTTAGACTGATTGGTATCGAATCAAAATAAAAAAGGATGTGCACATTGCACATCCTTGCTTTCTAGGCGCGACATTCTACCGACAAATACCGAAAGGGAAAAGCGCTTAAACTCTAAGCGCTCTGTATGTCCGCAAAATCTCAGACAGAACAACTTCTGGATTATTGACTCTTAGAGAATGAAGGCCGCAAGTAGCGTCACGCCGAGCAACGCGGTCGATAGAACAAACAATTCACGCACTCTTTCACACTTACCAGTAAAAATTTCATCGTGGTGATGATGATATTCTTTACTTTTAATGTAGTGATACAACCTCACCTGCTTGGTGACATTTCCATGAGTGGTAAAAAAACCATTACCATCAACTTGCTGATATAGCAGCGGATGCGCTTCACGCATGATATAAATTAGAGAACGAAGAGCGGTGAGATACCGGACCATATTAACTCCAGTTACCACCATTAGCGCAAATAAGATTGTGTCTCCACTGATCATCTTTTCCTCCCTACATCTTCAACAATGCTCAAGAGAAAAAGACGATCAACACTTCGTCTTTACCCGCTACTTACAACGTCCCAAAACGCGTTTACGCAGCTGGAGCATCCATGATTGAAGATGAACCTTCTTTCGCCATTTGTGCTAGATCTTTGTCGATGAAGAACAACGCTTTACCGTCTTCACCTACCAGTTCGATCTTATCTAAAATCCCTTTAAACAACTTCTCTTCTTCGTGCTGTTCTGACACGTACCACTGTAGGAAGTTAAACGTTGAGTAGTCTTGGCTAGTAAATGCAACGTGCGCCAGTTTGTTGATTTTTTCCGTGATCATTTGCTCATGTTCAAATGTCTCGCGGAAAACGTCACCTAGGCTCGCAAAGTCATGCTTTGGCGCATCAATAGCGCCTAAGATTGGCATTGAGCCAGTTTCACTCACGTAAGTGAATAGGCGTTGCATGTGCTCCATTTCTTCTACGGCGTGAGCGCGTAAAAACTCAGCCGCACCTTCAAAACCTTTGTCTTCACACCAAGCACTCATTTGTAAGTATAGATTGGATGAGAAAAATTCTAGGTTAATTTGCTCATTCAATTGTTCGACCATAGTTTGAGACAGCATGTTAACTCCTATTATTGTGCATGCAATATACTCAAGTAACCTCGAAATAAGTGACGCTGCGAGAATAGCTTGGTCTGGCAGACACGGCGAAGTTTCACTTCAACTCTAGTCAGTAACACTACGCTTATTTCAGCATATCAAAGTCACTTGGGTATAACGCCACTATAACATGATTACTGAGACAAGACTTTGTACCTACGGCACCGATATGAGATCACTTCAGCAAATTTTTTTTGGGGTTGGTGCTAATCTAAAACTATGACCTTACAAGGAGATAGCAATATGAGTTACAAACACATACTTGTGGCAGTCGACCTTTCAGACGACAGTAAAGTGTTGATTAAGAAAGCCGTATCACTGGCTAAACCTCTGGATGCGAAAGTCTCTTTTATTCACATCGACGTGAACTACGCAGAACTCTACACCGGGCTTATCGATATCAATATGGCAGAAGCGCAACATCAAGCAATGGAAGCATCGCGCACACAATTGGCAAACTTCGCAGAATATGCGCAATACCCAATTGCCCATACTTTAGTCGGTAGTGGCGATTTGAGTAATGAGCTGTGCGATACCATTCAAGACTACAGCATTGATTTGGTGGTTTGTGGTCATCACCAAGATTTCTGGAGCAAGATTCTATCTTCGACTCGACAGCTGATTAACTGCTCACCAGTCGATATGCTGGTCGTACCGCTAAAAGACTGATTGGCGCAACGATAAAACTTGGTTAGACTGCGGGCACATTTGTTGTTGATAAAGATTCTCATCCATGGCTTATCTATCCGCAGTTACCCTACTTTGGGCATTCTCATTTAGCCTGATCGGCGTTTACCTCGCCGGTCAGGTTGATTCTTGGTTCTCGGTGTTCATGCGCGTGGCACTGGCGAGTTTGGTTTTCATTCCCTTTTTGAAATTCCGTGGCGTTAGCAAATCCCTAATTGCGAAACTGATGACCGTCGGTGGCTTCCAGCTCGGCTTGATGTATTGCTTCTACTACCAATCTTTTTTGCTCCTTTCCGTGCCAGAAGTATTGCTGTTCACCGTATTCACACCCATTTACGTCACGCTAATCTATGACTTCTTGAAAGGTCGCTTTTCACCTTGGTACTTAGTTACCGCTGCAATAGCCGTATTTGGTGCCGCCTGGATTAAATTTGCAGGCATTAATGAAGATTTCCTACTGGGCTTTTTGGTCGTACAAGGAGCAAACCTCTGCTTTGCCATCGGTCAGGTGGGCTACAAATATATCATGGAGAGTGAACCCGTCGATTTGCCACAACACACCGTGTTTGGCTACTTCTACTTAGGTGCACTTTGTGTAGCAACCGTGGCTTTCGCGCTCATGGGTAACCTCGACAAACTACCAACCACTACAACGCAATGGGGCATTCTGACATACCTTGGGTTGATTGCTTCTGGTTTTGGTTACTTTGCTTGGAACAAAGGCGCGACTATGGTGAACGCAGGTGCACTGGCAGTAATGAACAATGCATTGGTTCCGGCGGGCTTGATTGTAAACATTGTGATTTGGAACCGCGATGTTGATGTCATGCGACTCGCCATTGGCGGTGCGATCATCATGCTATCCCTATGGATTAACGAAACCTGGGTGAAAAAGCGCGTCGAAATGAGCTACGCCAATAAGTAACGCCATCGCTACTAACAAATATTCCAGCAATAAAAAACGCTCTCCGACTGGAGAGCGTTTTTTGTTTGATTAATGCACTTTGGCTTGTGAGATTGCGTTCATCAAAGTATTAGGTGGCGTTGGCAGCAACACTTCTAGTTTCGCATTGCGCGCTTCAAGCTTGCGCTGACGCTTAAGTAACTTTTGTTGTTTTTTCACCACTTTTAATAACTTCTTTTGCTGCTTATAGTGCTTTTTCAGTGCTTTTTTCGCTTTCTTGAGCGATTTTTTATCCGCTAAATCAAACCATACTGGTGCGTCGGCTCTTACTGGCTCCAGAGATTTTTCGGCTTGTTTTTTCTCTTTCACACGCTCAACAACACGCTTCACAATCGCGGCTTTTTCGTTGCTTTGTTTAGTGGTCACTGGAATCGCTTGTGATGGCAGAGCTTCAACCAATAAGCCACATGCTTGTTGCTCACTCAATGGCTTGTCTTGGCATTTTTGTGGAGGAATTGCGGCTGGCTTACAAAGGGTATCTTTGGCCGATGAAGAGCGTGCGCAAGAACGACAAACGAATTTTGGTGCGACAACTAAACGATGGATATCACCAAGTTCTGCCGCGATCTGTTTGCGACTCATTTTACATAAACGTTTAGCCATTCTACTACTCCAGCTTCCCAGTTATCGACCGCATCACAACAAGTGAAATAATAATAATTCTTAGTTAGATATACAGTCAGGGAAGGGAATTAGCAAGAGAAAACTATCAATAGAGACGAGGAAAGAGAGGCTGAGTCACAGCACGATACACCATACTGTGACAAGAAAAGTTGAGCCGTCAGGAAGTTATGCCATCGATGCTTTAACGTAGACATCGAAGCGATTTTTTTTCGTTTCAATCGCCATGGTCGGTTTTTTCTCGTTCAGCCAGTTAGCATAGTCTGGGCGTTTAACTACTACACGCTTTGTGGCTAACGCCATGGCTGGTTCTAGTAGGCCATCGGCGTCCAAATCGGCGCCAACCAACGATTGGAAAACGCGCATTTCTTTTTTTACGAGCGCCGACTTCTTTTTATTTTCTGGGTGCGGATACATCGGGTCAAGATACACCACATCAGGCTGGACAAAGTCTTTATCTTGCGCCAATTGTTCCAGCGCATCATGGCTAGAAGCATGGATTAGCGACATGCGCTCAGATACCCAGGTGCCGATTTCTGGGTCTTGTTTCGCTCGATCCAAGCCATCATCTAACAAAGCCGCTACGACTGGATGACGCTCGACCATCTGCACTTTACAACCTAGCGAGGCGAGCACAAACGCATCACGACCAAGACCTGCCGTGCCGTCTAACACGGTTGGCGTTGCCCCTTTGTTCAACCCCGCAGCTTTCGCAATTGCTTGGCCTTTACCACCACCGAACTTGCGACGATGACCTACCGCACCACCAATCAAATCCACAAAGATTGCACCCAGCTTTGGCTCATCCACTTTACGTAGCTCCAAACGCTCGGTGGTTAGCACCAAAGCAAAATCGCTATCGTCAGTGTGAGAAAGCTGCCAACGCGCAGCGAGTTCATCAAGATGAGATTGTTGAGACGGGTTTTCACAGATCAATTGCAGTTGCAAAAGGAGGCTCCAATAAAAATCGAGGTAACTGGCGCTGAGTGTATACCTAAGTTACCTATTAATGCTAGGTTGAGCTTGCTACGCAGAGGTTATACAACCGTCAGTTGCTCCACTAGCTCAGAAAGCGGCTTAGGATGACCAATACCGTAGCCTTGACCGTAGTCCACACCGAGGTCTATCAAATGCTGCATAACCTGGTCATTTTCGACAAACTCCGCCACCGTCACTTTACCTAGTTGCTTCGCCAAGTCATTGATTGAACGAACCATCACGCGGTCCATTTCATTTACGTTGATATCTTGCACGAAAAGACCATCAATTTTCACGATATCGACAGGAAGTTTCTTTAAGTAGCCAAATGAAGACAATCCAGATCCGAAATCATCCAATGCAATCATACAACCCAAAGCCTTTAGCTTGGTAAACAGCTCAATGGCTTGATCCAGATTGCTCATCGCCGCTGTCTCGGTGATTTCTAAGCAGATTTTTTCACACGGCAGAGTCGAACTTTCCAATCGCTCCAATAAGAAGTCAATAAACTCTTGATTCCCCATAGATTGACCTGAAAGGTTTATCGAACAGCGACCAAGCTGTTCAACCACCTCAGGACGCTGTTCAAACCACTCTAGTGTTTGAGTAATAACCTGCTTATCAATCCAATGGGCAATGTTGTAACGCTCGGAAGCAGGGATAAACAGCGCAGGAGAAACATAATCACCGTACCCATTGCGAATACGCACCAAAATCTCAAAATACATTTGAGTCTCGTGCTTTTGTAAGCTTTTTATCGGTTGAGCAAACAGTTCTAAACGTTGATTCGACAATGCCTCATGCACCAAATTGACGCTCTGCATTTCCATCTGACGACGCTGCAACTCTTCGTTATCTAAGCTGAATAGATTATAGCGGTTACGGCCTTGCTCTTTAGCGGCGTGACAAGCAGAGTCTGCTTGAGCGTGCACCATTTGTGGCGTATCAGCGGTATGATCGATGATACGGATACCAATTGAGCAACTGATGAACAGGCGTGTGTCTTCCCAAATAAAGAGGTGTTCGCTTAGTGTTGAGATGATCAGTTTGGCAATATTGATGGCGCCATATTCGTCACAGTCTTTGAGTAACACCGCAAACTCATCGCCTCCCATTCGAGCCAAGATGGAATTGTACGGCAGAACGCCTTCCAGCATACTGGCGCAGAATTGAATCGCCGCATCACCTGCATCATGCCCAACCGTATCATTGAGGACTTTTAGTTGATCTAAGTCGAGGTACAACATGGCGTGGACTCGACGATGGCTGTCCACTTCGCACAGTGCGGTCTTAAGCTCTAGTTCAAAATGGTTTCTGTTGTAAGTCCCCGTCAGTAAGTCATAGCGAGCTTGGTATTCCAATTTCTCGGAAAGCAGTTTGGTTTCGGTAATATCTTCGCCCACAATCAGTAGTTGCTCAGATTCACTCAGCGGACGAATATTCTCGCGCACCCAAACACGATGACCATTTGCATGACGATACTCGACTTCACGTCGCCAAACACCATGCACTTGCTGGTTGGGTTGCAATAACACTTGGCGAGGGAACAGCACTTTGTCATCAAAATAGAACTCCCTCAGGCGATGTCCGAGCATGTCCATCGGTTTGTAGCCAAGAAGTAGTTGAGCAAATCGATTCACTTCTTGAATTCGGTTATTACTATCAAGCGTCACCATCATCACGGGCTGCTGCTCATAATAGTTGCGTAGGGTTGACTCACGTTGGTAGAGCTTGTCCTCCATCAATTTACGACTGGTAATATCGCGCGCTTCAAACAAGTATTGCTTATGATTCCCTACTTGCTGAGAAAAAGGCTTGAGCGAAACTTCTAATACCAAGGCGCCGTGTTCTTTACTCCAAATTTCAGCTTCAAACGTCGACACTTGATGGTGAGGCGCATGGAAATACTCCTCAAGCAACGCTTGTGCTTTTTCACTCCAGTTGGGGTGAAACCAAAGTGGTCGGTCTAAGCGCAGTCCTTGGTGATAAAGTAAGGATTGAAGGTGATCGTTGCCCGATTTAAGCACACCGTTGGCATCCAAAATGCCCATATACTGCATGCTCTGATCGAAAATCGATTCTAGAATAGCCTGGCTTTCTCGCGCAGCGCTCTCACTTCGACGCATCCGCTGTAAATAATAACCCATCAGCAAAATGACCACCGACATCACCACAAACAGGCTACCAAACAGGCGAATTTCCTTGGCAAAACGTTCAGAAAGCTTCATTGGCTTATTAAAAAATACCGCAGAAACCTCTTGTTCAGCCCCCAATCCCCAACGCGCTACCGCTTGGTAATCGAGCTTTATTTCAGAATCACTTTTTTTCACCGCAGGCAGAGGCTGATCAGGGTTATCCAAAACGAACTCAAGCATCTCTGCACTCTCAATACCATGCCGATAACCACTTTGAATAACCCCTCCAACTGCGCCATGACCCAAACCAATGTCATGCACCATAAACAGCGGCGCGTTTGAGACTTTGTTGACACCAACCCAGTCACGCTCGCTGCCAACCATACCTTGTTTATCTCGGTAATAGGTCCAGAACAAGACGACTTTATCGGAACTCAGTTTTGCGACTTGTTGTTTTAGATCGATGATACTGTCTGGGACAACTTGTACGATTTTGTCTCGATATTGCGGGAACTTGAGGACAAAATTGTCGATTTGATAACGCAACACCTCACCGGTCACCGAGTGGTCACTGACGATGAGAACTTGTGTGTAGTTCGGATGTAAGCGCTCAATAAGAGCGAGATTCGCTTCCAAATCGACATCTTCCATGACTCCGGTTGCATTCAGAGAACGATGTAAAGAAGGATGGTAGTTATTAATGCCGTTAAATATAACTGGGGTGTCTTTGATGATTGGGGCTAAACGCTGCATGAGTTCAAGTGCATTGTTATCGCTCACTAAAATGGCATCGAATCGCTCTTTGCGTAATTTCGTAAGATACAAGGATTTTAGTTGCGCAAAAAACTGCTCACTCTGGTTACGTTTCGAGTCTAGATAGAGCACACGCATGTCCAGCGCTCGATCGCCCAGCTGTTGCTCGATGCCTCGCTGTATGGAGTCCGTCCAGAAAAAACCCTGATGATAGGAGTGCACGACCAACACCTTCGGATCTGAGGCCGTAGCAAACGCGCTCCAACATAGCGCGGCAATAACCAGAAAACGCTGCACATTATCTCCATAGCTCGGAGTTAACCCGCAGTTACTCCTGCCAAACCTTGTGAATCCTATCCGCTATGAGTATAAAAGGGAGGTAAAACTCTATCCCTAACGGAAATCATAGTATGAATACGAGCCTGCCGAAACTCGACGACCTTGACCGCGCAATATTAAAAACACTGATGGCTGACGCCAGAACGCCCTACGCAGAAATGGCAAAGCAGTTCGATGTCAGCCCTGCCACTATCCATGTGCGTATCGAGAAGATGAAGTCGGCGGACATCATCGAGGGAACGGAGGTGATCATCAATACCAAAAAGCTTGGCTACGATGTGTGCTGCTTTATTGGTATTAACCTCAATGCAGCTCGTGATTACCACTCCGCGTTAGAAAAACTCAACGCGCTCGACGAAGTCGTTGAAGCTTACTACACCACGGGCGCGTATAACATATTCGTCAAATTGATGTGCAAATCGATTGAAGAGCTGCAATTTGTACTGATCGACAAGCTGCAAGCCATTGATGAGGTTCAGTCCACGGAGACATTGATATCGTTGCAGAACCCGATCAACCGAAACGTAAATCCGTAAAATTTTTTATAAAAACTGTACAAAAAAGGCCAACCGAACGGTTGGCCTTGATGTTTTTTGCTCAATTTACGCCGCAATACCCGAATGGCGCAACAGTGCATCGATTTGTGGCTCGCGGCCACGGAAGCGCTTAAACAGCTCCATTGGCTCTTCACTGCCCCCCATTTCTAGGATGTTGTTCAGGAAGCTTAGACCCGTCTCTTTGTTGAAGATGCCTTCTTCTTCAAAGCGAGAGTACGCGTCTGACGACAGCACTTCAGCCCATAGGTAGCTGTAGTAACCCGCACTGTAGCCACCAGCAAAAATATGGCCGAAGCTGTGTGAGAAACGCGCCCACTCAACCGCAGGAACTACCGCGACTTTCTCTTTCACTTTCGCCAGAGTTTCCAGTACACGCGCACCCACTTCTGGGTCATATTCAGTGTGAAGCGTGAAATCGAACAAGCCGAATTCTAGCTGACGCAAAATACCCATCGCAGATTGGAAGTTTTTCGCTGCGAGCATTTTATCTAGCATCGCTTTCGGTAGCGGCTCACCTGTCTCATAGTGACCAGAAATGAACGCCAGCGCATCCTCTTCCCAACACCAGTTTTCTAGGAACTGACTTGGGAGCTCAACCGCATCCCAAGGCACGCCATTAATACCTGAAACAGCACCTGTATCAACTTGCGTCAACATGTGGTGGATTCCATGACCAAACTCATGGAATAGCGTCACGACTTCATCGTGCGTGAACAGTGCTGGTTTGTCGCCCACTGGACGGTTGAAGTTACACGTTAGATACGCAACCGGCGTTTGCAGCTCGCCAGATAGCGTAACGCGACGACCACGACAATCATCCATCCACGCGCCGCCACGTTTGTGTTCACGAGCGTAGAGATCTAGGTAGAAGCTGCCACGGAGTGTGCCTTCAGCATCAAAGATATCGAAAAAGCGCACGGACTCATGCCAAGTGTCTACGCCTTCGCGCTCAGTAACGGTCATTCCAAACACGCGGTTTAGCACTTCAAACAGACCGCTCACGACTTTTGACTCTGGGAAGTATGGGCGCAGTTCTTCATCCGAAATTTGGAACAGGTGCTGCTTTTGTTTCTCGCTGTAGTAAGCGATATCCCAAACGTTCAGCTCTTCAACACCAAACTCACTTTTCGCAAACTGACGTAACTCTTCGACTTCACGTTCACCTTGCGGTTTCGCTCGTGTCGCTAGGTCATTCAGGAAGCCCAGCACTTGATCCGGCGTTTCAGCCATCTTTGTTGCTAACGACTTTTCACTGTAAGTATTGAAACCTAGCATACGTGAAATTTCATGGCGCAGTTTTAGCTGCTCAGTAATGATTTCTGAGTTATCCCATTTGCCTGCGTTTGGACCTCGATCAGAAGCGCGCGTCACGTACGCTTCGTACACTTCTTTACGCAACTCTTGGTCATCGCAGTACGTCATGACAGGTAGGTAAGATGGGATATCTAGCGTAATGAGGTAACCATCTAACTCTTTTGCTTCTGCGGCAGCTTTCGCTGCTGCCAGCGCCGATTCTGGCATACCTGCTAGGTCTTTCTCGTCTGTGATGTGCTTGGTCCAACCCATGGTGGCATCCAGCACATTGTTAGAGAATTTAGAGCTCAGCTCAGACATACGTTTGCTGATCTCGCCGTAACGGTGCTGCTCATCGGATGGCAAACCAATGCCTGATAACTCGAAATCACGCAGTGCATCAGTGATGGTTTTCTGCTGGGCACGAGTTAACGTTGCAAATTCTTCGCTCGCTTTGATGGTTTTGTACGCTTCGTACAACCCTTTGTGCTGACCAACCCAAGTGCCGTACTCTGACAAAATTGGTAGGCAACTTTCGTAAGCTTCACGTAGCTCTTCGCTGTTCACTACCGAGTTCATGTGACCCACTGGCGACCAGATGCGGCTCAAGCGATCATCCGCTTCTTCAATTGGCGCAATCACACTGTCCCAAGTTGGGTGAGCGTTGTCTTGTAGAACTTCATCGATTTTTGCTCGGCAGTCAGCAATCGCTTGCTCAACGGCAGGCTTGATGTGTTCTGGTTTAATTTGAGAAAACGGAGGTAGGTCCGTAAACGTCAGAAGAGGATTAGACATGAATAATTCCTTTTGTGTTTTGACTCTGTGATTGCCTGTCTATTTTGTGTAGATAGGCCAACTCAATGTACAGACGAGCCAGCAACATGGATTGGGGGAGCTCCGTTCCCTTTCTCTATGCCGCGATGACCATCATATAGTCAACCAGCGCTACTCTGTCCTTGAGTCTTGTTATACCTAAATGAAATTTCACACCCTTTTGAGTGCGAGAAACTCACCTAGTTCAATTCGATTACCAATAGTAAGTGTGGGTGACTTAAAGAAATTTCAATAGCGTCCCCTTATCAGAGGAACAGATTTGATTGGAAGTTCTACATCTTTAAGTTACTTGAGTATAATACCGCCATAGAGTGAAAATCACAGACCACACTCAGCCAAAGAGTGTTTCGAGAGTTTAATTTGTTAAGTTACCGCCACAGCTTCCACGCTGGCAACCATGCCGACGTGGTCAAACACATCGTTCAAAGCCTCATTCTTGATGCGCTGAAACAAAAAGATAAGCCATTCGTTTATCACGATACCCACTCGGGTGTGGGCCGTTACGATCTGACTCACGAATGGTCTGAAAAAACGGGCGAATACAAACAAGGCATCGCACGTATTTGGGATAACCCAAGCATTCCTGAAGACATCAAAAGCTACATCGATGCCATTAAAGTGCTCAACAACGGCGAGAAGCTGCGTTACTACCCAGGCTCACCACGTGTGGCGCGCGCGCAAATCCGCCCACAAGATCGCATGGTGCTGACCGAGTTGCACCCGGCCGATCACCCATTGTTAGAGCAAGAATTCCATCGTGATCGCCAAGTGAGCATCTTCAAAGAAGACGGATTCCAACGCCTCAAAGCAAGCTTACCGCCACAAGAGCGTCGTGGTTTGGTGCTGATTGACCCACCATACGAACTCGCGAAAGAGTACCGCGATGTGGTGCGAGCGATTCATCAGAGCCATAAACGTTGGGCAACCGGTATCTACGCGATTTGGTACCCAGTGGTAAACCGCCACGACATCGAAGATATGATCGAAGGCTTGGAAGCACTGGGCATTCGTAAAATTCTGCAAATCGAGTTAGGTGTTGCACCCGATACCAACGAGCGCGGCATGACGGCATCCGGCATGATTGTGATTAACCCGCCATGGAAACTGGAAAGCCAGATGAAAGAGATTCTGCCATTCCTGCAAGACGCGATCGCACCAGCAACTGGCCACTGGAAAGTGGACTGGATTGTGCCAGAGTAAGCACTTCAGTACTGATATCTTCAAGCGCAACGATATTCTCGTTGCGCTTTTTTATGCTCTCAACTGCGCCGTCCAATCGTGCTTATTCTTCTTTTTGTGCCTCTCATCGCTATTTGTCATAAGTATTGTCGCTTTTTCCCATTTAGGAATTAGTCGAATTCGATTTATGATAGTGGGATAACGGTGGCATTGAGTTCGGGCAAGGTCATCCCAATCTATCTATGTACCAGATAAAATTTATAAGCTCTTGGAGAAAGTAATGGCGACTCATTTTGACTATATCTGTATCGGTGGCGGCAGTGGCGGCATCGCATCTGCAAACCGTGCGGCGATGTACGGCGCGAAAGTTGCGCTAATCGAAGCTCAAGACCTTGGCGGTACCTGTGTAAACGTAGGTTGTGTACCGAAAAAAGTGATGTGGCATGGCGCGCAAATCGCAGAAGCAATGAACCTGTACGCAGAAGATTACGGTTTTGATGTCGACGTGAAAGGTTTCGACTGGAGCAAACTGGTTGAGAGCCGTCAGGCGTACATTGGTCGTATTCACCAATCTTACGATCGCGTTCTTGGCAACAATAAAGTAAACGTGATTAAAGGCTTTGCTAAGTTTGTTGACGAAAAAACTGTCGAAGTAAACGGTGAACACTACACAGCAGATCACATCCTGATCGCGGTTGGTGGTCGTCCTACTATTCCAAACATTCCAGGCGCTGAATACGGCATCGATTCAAACGGCTTCTTCGACCTAGCAGAGCAACCAAAACGCGTTGCGGTTGTTGGCGCAGGCTACATCGCAGTTGAAATTGCTGGCGTACTGCACGCGCTAGGTACAGAAACGCACCTGTTCGTACGTAAAGAGTCACCACTGCGTAGCTTCGATCCAATGATCATCGATACATTGGTTGAAGTGATGGACGCAGAAGGTCCAAAACTGCACACCCACTCTGTACCAAAAGAAGTGGTAAAAGAAGCCGATGGCAGCCTAACTCTGCACCTAGAAAACGGTGAAAGCCAAAACGTTGACCAACTGATTTGGGCAATCGGTCGTCACCCAGCGACAGACGCAATCAACCTAGCGTCAACTGGTGTTGCAACGAACGAAAAAGGTTACATTAAGGTAGACGAATACCAAGAAACCAACGTGAAAGGCATCTACTGTGTGGGTGACATCATGGAAGGCGGTATCGAGCTAACACCAGTAGCAGTGAAAGCGGGTCGTCAACTTTCTGAGCGTTTGTTCAACAACAAACCAAACGCGAAGATGGACTACGATTTGGTACCAACTGTGGTATTTAGCCACCCACCAATCGGCACTATCGGTCTTACAACGCAAGAAGCGGAAGAGAAGTACGGCAAAGACAACATCAAAGTCTACACATCTGGCTTCACGGCGATGTACACCGCCGTTACTAAGCACCGTCAACCATGTAAGATGAAGCTTGTATGTGCGGGTGAAGAAGAAACGGTTGTTGGTCTACACGGCATCGGTTTCACGGTAGATGAAATGATCCAAGGCTTCGGCGTAGCAATGAAGATGGGCGCAACCAAAGCAGACTTCGACTCTGTTGTGGCTATCCACCCGACGGGCTCAGAAGAGTTCGTAACGATGCGTTAATTGCGCGCTAATCGCATTGCTGATTTCAGCGAATCATTTGAAAAGGTCATCTTAGGATGACCTTTTTTTGTTTGCCCATGCTTAACTCGCATTCTCCAATAACGTGCGAATAAACTCGGCTTTGATAGCACTCTCCTGCTTACCGTCATGAATCAGGCATAAGTCTGCACGCAGTGATTCTTTCAGCTTGATAAAACGAATCCCATGCCAATGATGCTGAGAAAACGTCGACGGCACCAACGTCACGGTATTGCTGTTTGCTACATACGCCATCAAGGTGCTTGGCTCCACCACTTGTTTGCCAATATGGGGTGAAAAGCCTTCTTGCAGACAGGCATTAATGATGAAGTTTGCCGAGGCAGAATTCGCCAAACTCATAAACGCAAACTCACACGTCTTTAAATCTTGGAGTCGCAGCAAAGATTTGCTGGCTAACTCATGTTGCTCCGACACCGCCACCACAAACACATCTTTGCCCAAAGACACCGACTGATACGGATAAATGTTGAGTGCATCGGCAAAACGCACAATGCCCACATCGATTTTCTTCTCGCTCAGGTGCTTCTTTTGCGTCTCTGGGTTAAGGTCAAAAATGTCGGCGTGATAAGTGTCATGCTCAGCATGGAAGCGCTGTAACAGACGATCAAATCCGCCCCAAAATGCGCTACTTACCACACCAACTCGCAAGATGTTTCTCTGGTTCAAACCCACTTGCTGCACTTGATTGAGCGAGACATCTAAGGTCTGAAAAATCAGTTGGCATTTGGACTCCAACAATCGCCCGGCCTCCGTTAGCATGACGTTTCTTGAATCACGCTCAAACAGTTTGACGTTAAGCACCTCTTCCAACTCTTTGATGCGATTGCTCAACGGCGAATTGGTGATATTAAGGTTCTCGGCGGCCTTAGTGAAATGCTTGGTTTGTGCGACCTCGTAAAAGTAACGCAGCATCTTCAGCGTCACGCGCTCAAATGGTTCTGACTTCATGCATTGAGTCCTAGCGAATTTCATCATCCTCTTTTTAAGGATGATAGTAGCGAATAAAGCAAAGATAACCAGCGCAGAAAGTCACACAATGGAATCAACACACAACCAGAAGGTGACTAACATGAATCACGATCCAGTAATCGGCGCGCTACAAACCATTCACGAACGCAAACCAAACTTCCAACCTAAAGCGGCGTTTATTTTAGGCTCTGGCTTAGGCGTATTGGCAGACGAGCTACAAGACAAAGTGGTCATTCCATACGAAGAGCTCGAAGGCTTTCCGGTTAGCACCGTGCAAGGCCACTCTGGTGAGTTGGTACTTGGCACCATGGGCGGCGTAGACGTAGTGTGCATGAAAGGTCGCGGTCACTACTACGAACACGGCTCAATGAAGGTCATGACAACACCAGTACGCACCTTTAAAAAGCTGGGCTGTGAGTTTTTGCTCGTCACCAACGCGGCAGGTTCACTTCGCCCTGAGCGTATTGATGTCGGCTCTCTAGTGGTATTTCATGATCACATCAATACCATGCCTGAATCGCCAATGATCGGTCCGAATGATGAAGAGTACGGCCCGAGGTTCTTCAGCCTCGCCAATGCGTACGACAAAGACCTGCGCGCAGAAGCGTTTGAAGTTGGCAAAGCCAATGGTATTCACCTCAATGAAGGCGTGTTTGTCTCTTACACAGGCCCCAACTTTGAGACCGCAGCCGAAATCCGCATGATGCAAATCATCGGTGGTGATGTGGTGGGCATGTCGGTCGTGCCAGAAGTGATTTCTGCGGCGCATTGCGGCTTACCCGTATTGGCAGTGTGTGCGATCACCAACATGGCAGAAGGCTTGGGAGATGTAGAATTGTCTCACGCCCAAACATTGAAGTGCGCGAAGCTAGCCGAAGCAGATTTCATTCGCTTTATTAAGCGCTTTATGAAGCATCACTTCTAAAACCGTTTCATTCCCAAAAGCAAAAGGGTCATCAAGTAACTTGATGACCCTTTTTCGTATCACGTTTTCTAACGTTCGGGGGCATTTCGGAGCCGTTTGTGCGTTTTACTTAACTGCGCGAATCAATTCAGCAATGCCTTCCCAATCGCCGTTGTCCATCATTGCGGTTGGCACCATCCAAGTACCGCCACAAGCTACAACCGATTTCAGCGCTAGGTAATCTTCCACGTTGGATGGGCTTACGCCACCTGTTGGCATGAATTCAACTGGGTAAACCGCCGTGAGTGCTTTCAACATGTTTACGCCGCCTGATGGCTCAGCAGGGAAGAACTTCAACGTACGCAGACCCATTTCCATCGCTTGCTCAACCAAGCTTGGGTTGTTTACACCCGGTACGATAGTCACGCCACGTTGCTGACAGTATTTCACTGTGGTTGGGTTGAAGCCTGGGCTAACGATAAAGTCCACACCCGTTTCGATTGCGATATCCACTTGTTCTGTGGTCAGAACGGTGCCCGCGCCAATCAACAGTTCTGGGTACGCTTCACGCATGATGCGAATCGACTCCGCCGCCGCTTCGGTGCGGAATGTCACTTCCGCACATGGTAAACCGTTTTCTACCAACACTTTTGCCAGTGGCAGAGCGTGTGCTACGTCGTTGATTGCGATAACTGGGACGATTTTGATTTCTCTTAATCGTTGTTCAAGTGTTGTCATGGGGAACCTCTAAAGAATAAAGCTTAATGTTGCGACGATAATAAACGCGATACCGCCAAGTAACGTTTCCATTACCGTCCAAGTTTTTAATGTGGTTTTCTCATCCATCTCAAGGAGACGAGATACCAACCAGAAACCAGAGTCATTGAAATGAGACAGTACCGTTGCACCACCCGCAATCGCGATTACGATAAAGCAAAGGTCTAGTTCACTCAAACCTGTTGATGCAGCCACAACTGGCGCGATAAGAGCTGCCGTAGTGGTTAGCGCTACAGTTGCCGAGCCTTGAGCAACACGCAGACAGGTTGAAATAACAAACGCCGCCACAATCACAGGCATACCTGTATCTGTAAGAACGTCAGCCAGTGCATCACCGATACCACTTGAACGCAGTACGCCGCCAAACATGCCACCTGCACCCGTTACTAGGATAACACCACAGATAGGAGCCAATGACTCACCACACAATTTTTCTAGTTTTGCCATGCCGTAGTCTTTGGCAAACACAGCCAGACAGACAATCAAAGTAATCAGCAACGCAACTGGGGTTTTACCTAGCATGCGTAGGAACTCAACCAGTGCCGTTTTGCCATCAATCACACCCGCAACCGCCAGTGTGTTCAGTACCGTATCCAAACAGATTAGCAGGACTGGCAGCACAAGGATGGTCATAACCGTGCCAAATTTTGGTGCGTTGCGCTCATCCACCATCGCTTCGCCATTAAAGAAGGCTTTAGATAGTGGGATATCGAATTTTTTGCCCGCGTACAAACCAAATAGGTAAGCGCCAAGGTACCAAGTTGGAATAGCCACCAGAATACCCACCACCAATAACAGACCGATTTTTGCACCAAGGAATTCTGCCGCTGCAACCGGACCTGGGTGTGGTGGAACAAACGCGTGCATAACCGCAAAAGCACCAGCTGCAGGCAACGCGTATTTAATTGGTGAGCCACCAAAACGAGCCGCCACACTTAGGATGATTGGCATCATCACTACAAGGCCAGCATCGAAGAAGATTGGGAAGCCAAACAGTAATGAAGCGACGCCCAAAGCAAATGGTGCGCGCTCTTTACCAAAGCGACCAATCAAAGTGTCTGCCAGCACTTTCGCACCGCCAGTCACTTCAAGAATTTTACCGATCATCGCACCAAGACCAACCAGCAATGCCACGGAAGCCAGTGTGCCGCCGAAGCCGCCCATCATGGTCGATACGACTTTCTCAGAAGGAACGCCAGTGGCGATTGCTGTGCCTAAACTCACCATAGTAAGGGAAGCAAAAGCATGGACTTTCAGTTTAATGATCAGAACGAGTAACGCTGCAATGGCAAGGCCTGCAATCGTCAGTAGGAACGTAGGATCTGGGGCTTGGGTTAATTGCTCCATAGGTTCACCTTTAAGAATTATTGTTTGTGTTATGGTTCACATTTATTTCAGTTACCGGTAACATGTTACCGATAACATGAATAAGATAAACCCATATTTTAAAGTGAATTCAAAAATTGAGATCACGCGCAAATTTGGTTATGAGGATAAGTTATGGCTGGTAGTAGTGTCATCGTTATGGGCGTTTGTGCTAGTGGTAAAAGCACAATTGGTGAGCATCTAGCGAAAAAGCTAGGGCGTAAATTCATCGATGGTGATGATCTTCATCCACGAGCGAACATTCAGAAAATGGCGTCGGGCCAGCCTCTGAACGATGATGATCGCAAGCCATGGCTAGAACGCATTCGTGATGCGGCGTACAGCCTAGAAAGCAAAAACGAACACGGCATTATTGTCTGTTCAGCACTGAAAAAGATTTACCGCGATCAGATCCGCGAAGGCAACAACAACGTGACCTTCCTGTTCCTTGATGGCGATAGGGAGTTGATCCTTAATCGCATGCGTATGCGCAAAGGCCACTTCATGAAAGAAAACATGGTGAAGAGCCAATTCGAGACACTAGAGCGCCCAGACAACGAGCCTCAAACTCTGATCGTCAGTATCGACGGAGACATCAGCGACGTGGTGGAACGCTCTGCCGCTGAGCTAATCAAAATGCAAGCGATCGAGGTGGCGTAATGACTCACTCTGTTGTTCTTGAGGTCACACAACGTTTGACCGAGCGCAGCCGTGAAGCGCGCGCTGCCTTTCTTACTCGCACCGAAGTGCAAGCCGAAGCGGGCAAAGGCCGCGTTGGTTTATCTTGTGGTAACTTAGCCCATGCAGTCGCCGCTTCTTGCTCTTCTGAAAAGAAAAATATTCTCGATTTTACTCATGCCAATGTCGCGCTGATCAGCGCCTACAACGACATGTTGAGCGCCCACCAGCCGTACCAAGATTACCCAGTGCAAATCAAACAAGTGCTGGCGGACTACGGCCATACGGCGCAAGTCGCAGGTTGTGTGCCAGCGATGTGCGATGGGGTGACTCAAGGTCAAGCAGGCATGGATATGTCGCTGTTTTCACGTGACTTAATTGCGCAATCAACGGCGTTGTCTTTGAGTCACAATGTCTTTGATGCCACATTACTGCTTGGCATATGTGACAAAATCGCACCGGGGCAACTGATGGGCGCGCTGTCTTACGCACACTTACCAACGGCGTTTGTGCCTGCGGGTCTGATGGCAACAGGCATCAGCAACGAAGAGAAAGTCGACGTGCGCCAAAAATACGCAGCGGGAGAAGTCGGCAAAGACGCTCTGCTGGATATGGAGTGTCGCGCTTACCACTCTGCGGGGACGTGTACGTTTTACGGCACCGCCAACACCAACCAGTTGGTGTTCGAAGCCATGGGCTTGATGCTGCCAGGTTCGGCATTCATCCATCCCCATACCCAACTACGTAAAGCGTTAACCGATCACGCGGCTCTGAAAATCGCCTCAATGACGGCGGGTTCTGCACACTTCCGTCCGCTGGCCGAGGTGGTCACAGAAAAGAGCTTGGTCAACGGCATCATCGCTCTACTTGCATCTGGCGGCAGCACCAATCACACCATTCATATGATCGCCGTGGCGCGTGCTGCTGGCATCTTGCTCACCTGGCAAGACATCAGCGATCTGTCGGATGTGGTTCCTTTATTAGCGCGCGTTTACCCGAACGGCCCAGCCGATATGAACGCGTTCCAAGACGCGGGGGGCGTGCCCGCGTTATTGCACCGCTTGAACCAATCCGAGCTTTTGCATCGCGATGTGAAACCCGTGTTTGGTGAATTTGAAGACCAAATGACGCTGCCGAGCCTTGTCGATGGCCAACTGACCTGGACATCGTGCCAAGGCAGCCAAGACGGTGACGTGATCGCCAAACCAGACGCCACTTTCCAAAACACTGGCGGCACTCGCGTACTGACTGGCAACCTGGGCAAAGCCGTGGTGAAAGTGTCTGCGGTAAAAGAAGAGCAACGCGTAATAGTGGCACCTGCGATCGTATTCCAATGCCAACACGAAGTGGAAGCCGCGTACAAACGTGGCGAGCTGAACAAAGACTGCATCGTTGTGGTCACACACAACGGCCCAGCGGCAAACGGCATGCCTGAACTGCACAAACTGATGCCCATTTTAGGTAACGTGCAAAAAGCGGGCTTTAAAGTGGCGCTGGTTACTGACGGTCGTTTATCTGGTGCATCCGGTAAAATTCCGTCTGCGATTCATGTTTCTCCAGAAGCCATTCGTGGTGGCGCGATTGGTTTGGTGCGCAACGGTGATTTGATTCGTCTGGATTGCCAAACGGGCGAACTGAACAACTTAAGCGATACCACTGGACGCGAGTTGATTCATTTCGATACCGAATCGACCCAACAAACATGGGGACGAGGCTTGTTTAGCGTGATCCGCCAAAACGTATCGAGTGCAGAAGAAGGCGCAAGCTTTATTGTTTAAGGCGAGAAGAAAGACCTCGTCATTCCGACGAGACTAAGCAAGATCAGGAATCTACTATCAACGTATTGTGAAGTCAGAGAAAACACCTCTGCCACAGCACTTTTTGTTGGTAGATTCTGAATCACACTCGTCCCTCGCTTTTCAGAATGACGAGCTTTAGGATTGGCCTCTATTCTTTCTAAAAAACGAATGAATCCGTCATTCCGACGAGCCTAGGCGAGATCAGGAATTTAATATCAGCGTGCAGTGAAGTCAGAGAAAACTCCTCTGCCACTGCACTTTTTGTTGGTAGATTCTGAATCACACTCGTTCCTCGCAGTTCAGAATGACGAGCTTTAGGATTGGCCTCTGTTCTTTTTAAAAATGAATGAGTCCGTCATTCCGACGAGCCTCAGCAGGATCAGGAATCTAATATCGACATGCTATGACGTCAGAGAAAACTCCTCTGCCACAGCACTTTTTGTTGGTAGATTCTGAATCACGACCGTCCCTCGCAGTTCAGAATGGCAAGCTTTAGGATTGGCCTCGGTTCTTTTTAAACGAATGAATCCGTCATTCCGATGAGCCTAGGCGAGATCAGGAATCTACTATCAACGTGTTGTGAAGCTAGAGAAAACTCCTCTACCACTGCACTTTTTGTTGGTAGATTCTGAATCACGCTCGTCCCTCGCTGTTCAGAATGACGAGCTTTGGGATTAGCCTCAGTTCTTTCTAAAAAACGAATGAATCCGTCATTCCGACGAGCCTAGGCGAGATCAGGAATCTAATAGCAAAATGCTGTGAAGCCAGAGAAAACCCCTCTTCCACAGCACTTTTTGTTGGTAGATTCTGAATCACGCTCGTCTCTTGCTGTTCAAAATGACGAACTTTAGGATTGGCCTCTGTTCTTTTTAAAAATGAATGAGTCCGTCATTCCGACGAGCCTAGGCGAGATCAGGAATCCACTATCAAGGTGCTGTGAAGCCAGAGAAAACCCCTCTTCCACAGCACTTTTTGTTGGTAGATTCTGAATCACGCTCGTCTCTTGCTGCTCAGAATGACGATATCTAGCATTCAGTAAATTACATCAAGCGGTCTTCATCACTACGACGGCAGCAATCACCACAAAGATACCAAACCAGCCGATTGGCTTGAGTTTCTGCTTAAACAGCAAGGCTCCACCTACTGCGGTACCCAAGATACCGATCGCACCCCAAGAGGCATAAGCAATGGCTAAGTCGATCTCTTTCACCGCTTGTGCCAACAGCGTGAATGCTGTCAGTACCAACACAATCGCCGCAATGCCCCAGCCTTTATATTTAAAACCTTTTGAGCGTGTCAGCGCCATATTGGCCATGATATCGACCAAGGCAGCCATCACGACAAATCCAAATGACATCGTAAAAAATTGACTCATGATTCGCACCTTGTACTAGTAGAAAATGAACGTTCTTTTGCCGGTTTATCGGCATTTTTCTTGGCGTTAGGCTGACCATGTGATTCCCCTAAAGTCACACACACAATGCCAACAACGGCTAACATCAAACCAAACAACTCTTGATGGTTTAAGTTGGCATCAAAGGCGATGATCGACACCACGGTGATCAACGAGATACCCAACCCTTCCCAGACAGCGTATGCCACACCGATAGATATTTTCTTCGCGGCAAATGCGAGGAAGTAGTAAGAGATTGCGATCAGCACATACATTACGATGTAGCCCCACCACCCGTGCCCTTGTCCGATAAGAGACATAGTGCTGGTGCCAGCCACTTCGGCAACGATGGCGAGCAATAAAAATAGACGTGCAACTAGCATGATTAATCCTCCATCAGAAATTAAAAAAATGCATAACGGAGAATGGTGAATGCCGCGTACCTGTATCGACATTCAAAAAGTTAAAAAGATAAAAATGAGCCACTTCTCCTGACTATTTGAGATAAGGTTAGCGCTGGGTAGGAAAAAGAGACAGGTAATTGAGATATTCATTTTTGAATATCTCAAGAAATAAGTTGTCTATGTAATCACACAACATTGATAAGGTTAAAGCATCTGCTCTCTCATTCAGCTGATGCCATCAGGTGACGTCACTGCGTAAAAATCAGCGGCGTATTGAGGGTTTGTCGCACCACTTTATGTAGGTGTCTGTGCAAAGGATGGTTGCGGTTGGTTTGAAGGAAACCGCCAGAGACCACAAACTGACTGAACTCACGATTAACGGGTGGCATTGCGTAAGAGGCGAGTTCTGGCATCAACAATGCCGAGCTTTGACTGGCATACATAATCGCGTCGGTTTCTTGCAACATTTGGCAAGCCAAACGCAAATTATAGGACTTCAGTAACACTACTGGCTCATAACCCATGCGTCGATACTCGGACTCCACGGTACAAAGCGGTTTATATGACGCAGGCGCAGGCAAAGAGACGAGTGGTAGTTTGGACACCGTGTCCCAATCATTGCTGACTTTCGACAACGTTGGGTGGTTTTTGCGCGCCAAAATCACTCGTTTTTCAACGAATAACGGGCGCATGTAAATGTCTTTCGACAGCTCGGTCTCTTGGTCAAGAATGCAGTAATCGTGCTCACCTTCTAACATTTCATCGTGCGAGTAAGTATTCCAGCTGGAAAAGGCAAAGTGCGCTTTGGGAAAGGCTCGATGACAACCAGTGAGCAGTCGCTGCCCTTGCTCATCCATCAAATAAGGGTCAGTTACAATCGCAATCTGCCCTTGGTATTGCAGTGGGTCGAACACTTCAAATTCTTGCACCACTTTTTCCAGTGGTGCAACCATATTGTCGAACTCGGCGGCGAGACGAATCGCCATGGGTGATGGCTCTACCCCATGTGCTTTACGCACAAAAAGCGGGTCATCAAACACTTGCTTCAACTTCATCACGCCGCGGCTGGCGCTCGGTTGAGAAATGCCAAGCTGCATTGCGGCCAGCTTGATGCTGCGGTTTTCCACCACAGCTTTTAATAAACGCATTAAGTTGAGATCCAATGCATCCAGCTGATGTGCCATACCCTAACCTACCAATACCATTGATGAGCGAATACAAAGAGCAGTTAACAATTAGTTAAACACTCTCTCCCGACGTGATCTGATAACCCATATCGAAGACTTTTTCTTCTTGTGTTTCGCCTTTCAGGCGCGCAATTAATAGCTCTGCGCTCTTTACACCAATTTGGAAACGCGGCGTATCAACGCTGGTCAGTTTCGGGCTGATGGTTTGACCGATATCCAGCGCGTTATAGCCCGCCACTGCCAATTGCTGTGGAACTTGAATGCCACGTTGCTGCGCACTCAGCATGGTGCCAATTGCGATGTCATCGTTGGTACAGAACACCCCATCGAGCGTTGGGTGCATTTCCAGTGCGCGTTCGAGCAAATCATGCGCTAAAGAAAAACTAGAATGATCACCAGTTAATACATGTTTGGGTTCTAGCCCTGCTTCTGTCATCGCGCGATCGTAACCTTGCATCCGCAATTTGGTTCGCGTATCCAGACGCGCGCCAAAATAGACGATTGTACGCTTCCCCGTATCTAGCATCTGCTTAACCACGGTGTACGACGCATCTTCATGATCGAGTCCAACCGCCATATCAATCGGCTCCGATGGCAGTTCCATGGTTTCGACCACCGGAATGCCCGCATTTTTGATCATCTGTAATGTACGCAGCGTGTGATGGCTTTCAGTTAGAATAAGTCCATCGACTTGATAAGAGAGTAATGACGCGATCTTGCGCTCTTCTTCAAGCTCATCGTAGCTAAAATGCGCTAAAAGCGTCTCATAGCCATTGGCTTTGGTCACCATCTCTATGCCCTGAACAAAGGAAGCAAAAATTTGGTTGGACAAAGACGGCAGTAAAATACCAATGGCTTTACTGGAGGACTTTGACAACATCGCCGGTGCACGGTTTTCGATGTAACCCATCTCTTCAATCGCAGTCGCAATCTTAGCCCGAGTCTTTTCTGCCACCGACTCAGGGTTACGCATATAGCGTGAAACGGTCATCTTCGTGACGCCAACCTGGTCTGCGACATCCTGCAATGTCGTACGCGTTTTCTTATTCTGTTGAGCCATAAATATGTGATTTATCAGTAATGTTACAAGTAACATTATGACGAATAGACTCTCTGCCGACAAGCTCAGTGAAAATAATTCGAAAAATCATGACGTTATTACTCCATTAGCCATCAAATTGCGTTTCATGGATTGTGAATCAAAACCGAATAAATAAATGACATTTATATCAAAGTTCTTATAAAATGCCGTACCTAAAAGAATAAGACATTAGTCACAGTGCAGTTAGGCTCTAGCGAAACCCAGATTTACTACCACCTGCTTGATCTGGACGACTCCCAAAAGCAGCAATACCTCCAAGCATTGCAACGAAGTCAACCTGAGCTGTATCGACAACTCGTTCCTCTTTTAGCCAACGAGACACCGGAAGAACAACTAACGCAGTTACTTTATTTTGGTGCTCATCAGGCAACGAACCAAGACGTCGATCTAAGCGGAGAAATCATCAGTAAGTACCGCCTAACTCATGAGTTGGGGCGTGGTGGCATGGGTGTCGTATACGCAGCTCTACGTGCAGATGAAACGTTCGAGCAAGATCTGGCTATCAAGTTTATTCAAAGCAATTTGAGTAATGTGTTAGGGCAACGCGCACTCTTCGATGAAGCTCAACTTCTCGCGCGTCTAAACCATCCTTACATCGCGAAAGTGTTTGACGGCGGTCTCCATCAAGATTCGGTTTACATCGTGATGGAGCGGGTGTTTGGTCAAACTTTAGATGAGTACCTATCTGAAAATAAGCTAGAAAAAACGGAGAAGCTGCTGCTGTTTAAGCAGATCTGTCAGGCGATGGAGCACGCCCACCAACACCAGGTTTTGCATGCCGATCTAAAACCAGAAAATATACTGATTGATCGTAGCAAGCGTCCCAAGCTGCTTGACTTCAACTTGACTCAAAAAGCGCACTCCAACCGAGAAGACTCACCCTCAGCGCTGATTGCTTTTAGCCAAAATTTTGCCAGCCCAGAGCAGCAAGCAGGACAGGTTCTAACAGAGCAAAGCGACGTGTACTCCTTGGGCAAAATTCTCGCTTTGATGTTTCCATCACCAACAATTTGGTCTGATGTTTACTGGGTGATAAGACGCGCAACGCGTCCTGCCACTCAAATGCGATATACCGATGCTAGAGCATTGCGCATTGATATCGAACGAATTATCGAACGCCGCCCAATCGAGCAGAAAAAAAACTGGCCATTGTATAGCGCCTTTCGCTTGGTACAGCGACGTCCCCTTGCTTCGGTATTGTCAGGCATCATTGTGCTCTCTGGTGTGTTATTTGGCAGCGCCATGATGCAAAAGAATATCCAGCTGCAACAAGAGAAGAAGATTGCAGAAGATATGATGTACGAAATGACTCGCCTCATCTTCCACGCGAAGGGGCAAAATGTCGAACATCTCTCAGTGAACTCCATGATGGAGTTAACACGAAGGCGGATACTCTCTAACCCAGATATCCCCAAACATATAAAACAAAAAATGTTGTTGGCGATGATGACACCGGTGCCAGAGAAGCACCTAACTACACCAATGAGTTGTCAGCCAAATTGTGCGTCTAAGGACAGCACCAACCAATAAGGCTTAAAACAAGATGTATACACGTTCAGTGGTATTTTGGCTGTCTGCATTGACGGCTACGTCCACGTTGGCAGCAGACGTTTCAGTTGCCACTTCACACCCACCAGCTTCAACCTTGAAGCAAGGCTACTTTATCGACGCCCCAGTGACTGGCCTGTATTACAAAACCAGTTCCAATATCACTGGCGTCACTCAGCAAGGTGCATTTCATTACCAACCCGGTGATGTAATTAGCTTCTTCCTTGGTAACGATGATAAAGGTTATCTGCTGACGACCTTATCAAGCCAAGAAGTGCTGACGCCGACGATGGCGACAACCAAACCTAGCCGCAGCATCAATATGACGCGTCTGCTGCTTTCTCTCGACAGCACGCCTGAGAATCGTGAGGAAATTGTCCTAGCAAACCGTGTGCTTTCTGATCCTCACTTTCAAAGCCAGCTCAAAGGCCTTGATCTCAATTACCTGGATGACGCTAAACGCTACCTCAATCTCGATTGGGTATCTGTCAATGAGGCGATTGAGCACCTAAACGAAAGCCAGCAGTACATTGAAAAAAACTTTTCCTCTGATGAGATCATTTTTGAACCTCGCGACATGACGTTCAAAAACATCGTCATCAAAAAGAAGGATTGGCAAGGCCGCGCTTGTGCTTACGATCTACGCTATCAGCATCATCCCAAATATCGTCCTCCTATTGGTGAAACTCGATTCACTATCACCAAAGACTCATTGATTGAACACCCAAGCATTGGCGACCATTTTCAAGGCTGCTTCCTCTCGATGAAGCGCCCTATCACGGAAGATGTCGTCGAACCGATAAGCAAGTTTGCGGATTGGTTTAATATCGTTGGTTGTTCAATCACAGGGTGCACCCGCAACGACTTGAATGGCTTCTCTCTCGAAGACTTCGATGATGAAGGTGACTGGAAGTACCGCTCCGTTGCCCTCAATTTTGATCCGAGCACCGAGTTATTGATGGAAAAAGTACAAGGTCTCGGGCGTAAAAAAAACATCCAACACAATAACCGCACAGAAATGCTCTGGTTTACGTATCCAAATACTAGCGAACACGATATTGACTACCTCGGTGTGTGGCAGCAAACCGAATACCACCAACAGTCCATGACACAATCGTGCCTATTGATGCGCCATCAACAAGTCATGCGACTGCCGCAAAATACGGACACCTGCCCAACCGATACAAGCCTGTACACCCAAGATGTTACCCGCGAATTTGCCGACATGTGGTGGGTCAACAATAGCGCCCCCAAAGCCGAACTCGCGCAAATGAACGTCATGGTACGTTGGTCAACAACCCCATCTGAAATCAATTACACCACCTGGGAATACTTGCCAGCTGGTGCAACTTGGGAGCAAGGCATTTTATATCGCTATCAACAAAATGTTCTGCGCAACCAAGACGGTTCCGATCGCATTGAAACCCACACCATTTCTGAATTTGTCAAAGTGAGCGAGGATGTATAACCATGGCAACAGCAGTAGCACTGACACAAATCATTCAACAATGGCAATCTGGTGATAAACGAGCTGAGAGCGAGCTCTATCAGTTTGCTTATTTACAGTTGCGTAAGATCGCCCAGCACGAGCGTGAACGAAATGCAGAAAAGTACGGCACCGACAACAAAGTACTGGCAGACAGCGTCAACAGCACCACGGCATTAATTCATGATGCTTACCTGAAAATGTCCAACTGCGACATGAGTGAAATTGAAACAAAGCGCGATTTCTTTTTGATGGCCGCCAAAGTGATGCGTCAAATCTTGATCGACAACGCACGCTCGCACCAAGCACAAAAGCGTCAACACATTACATTGATGAGAGATGAAGAAGATCGTTTCGAGCAATTGATTATCATGGATAAAGCTCTGGATAGTTTCAGTAGCCGCTATCCACGCCAATCGAGCGCACTCAAACTCAAGTATTTAATGGGCATGAAAAACCAAGAAATCAGTGAGCTACTCGAGTGCAGCGCAAGCCTGATAGAGAAAGACCTCAAATTCTCTCGCAGTTGGCTACAATCACGAATGGCGCACACGTAATCATGAACAAAAAGCTTTGGATAATCGGCGCAGTATGCGTCGGTTTGTTCGGTATTTACTTCATTTCAAACAAACACAATTTGGCATCTGTGAAAGACTCGTCAGACAACGCCGACAAGTCAACCCAGCAAGCACATCGTCAATATGAGCGCACATCTTTAGTTGAAGTAAAGCAAGCGTTGACAGGTTCTGCGTTGGATCGCACTCCTAAAAAGACGGGAGATGACGCATTTAACTCCGCCCTTTTAGGACAACCTGGCCCTGTTACGAATCCATTTCATACCACAGAAGACAACACGTTTTACGAGTCAGCATTGGGTGATAAGAACAGCCGACCACAAGAGGACCCATCAGAGAATAATAAACCCATCATCAACCTCACTGTGGAACAGCAGCTACAAACCATTATTTATGCTTGGGAGCTGAAACAAAACTCTCCGGTGAGTTATTCGCTCAACCTTAACCAGCTTTTTGAAGACCCAGATGGCGATCTCCTCACCACTCAGATTTGGCTTGAAAACGCCAATGGGTTAAGAGTCCTCAACCAAGGACAAATGATGGTACAAGGAGCGCCTGAGGAAATAAAAACCACCACATATTTGGCGGTAGCAGCGCGCGATGATTATCACGGTAATAGCGATCATGCATGGGTCACAACGCGCTTTGAGTTACCCGTTATCACACCCGATCAAAATGACACAGAACATCCGTTAGTTGGCGATGTAGTTTATCGCCTAGAGACGACACAAAATCTTGCCGGTATCGCGTACGCGTATGAAGTGGTGTATTGCGAGGCCTTTCAGTTTGAGGGGGGCGAAGTAAGTTATGCCGCCTCACACAACAAACGCCAGTGTCCTGAAAAGGGAGACTTGAAAAAAGTGGGCAAGTACAAAATCAGTGATGACTCGTTGATCGTTTATGTCCAAGGTGTACGCCAAATTTGGACCATCAAAAAAGAATACCCATCTCAGGTTCATGAAGATACTCGGAACTACTTCACCACCGTGTTTGATGGTAAACAATTCGAAAGCTATACCATGCAAAAGAACAAGCAGTCCATGGAAAAGCGCATCAATGCACCGACAGGACGATATCTGCATCAAATCTCCTTTTTTGATTATTTGCTACCTCTCCCAAGTGGGGGGTATCTGGTTGCTGAAGTTGGCAATTATATTTATCACTATGGTACTCAAGTCATTGGTCCTCATGGTGAAAGCATCGAATCCGATTTCAATTTACACACTTATGGTCCTAACCTGTATTGTAGCGATGTCGCCATTTGGTATCACAGCCATGTCATTGCTGGTCAAGGAGACTATCAAATCGACATCATATCAGACCCTAACCCAGACGATCCGACTTACCAAATTGATTGCCACGAGTTCATCAGCACCCCCGCTACTGGACAACAATCGTTATCGTTTGATCTTAACTATTCCCCTTACGACGAGCTACTTGATGGCGAGGTGTATAGCTACATTTTACGTCCAAAACCTGAGCTCGCTGATCGCGTTGAGGAATTTAAGATCAACATGATTTATCACGCCCCTGTCCTTAGCGACACCCAATAAACCTTTTTTACAGGTGGTTATTTTAACAAAACAATCATTTCCAAAATAAAACTGGAACCGTGATCAAATTATAAATTTTCCATCATAGACAAAAAATAGAAATAAATTTTACGGGTTTTGTACGGATTTTCGTGTCTTGAACCTAAGCTCAATAGTCATTAAAAAGACACCACTCTCTTATATCTCACTAGTGAGATATAAAGAAAAAAAGAATAAAAAAAGCGACTTTCTCATTCGGAAACGAAACAAGGACAAATAAATAATGAATAAGGTGAGTTTACTAGCAGCGTCAGTGGCTATCGCTCTTACAGGCTGTGGCGGTTCAGATGGTGGTTCAAACAGTGCTAACGACGGCGTTGTGATCACAGGTTTTGACGGCTACTTCAAGCATGCCGTTGTTTTTGAAGATACGAACAACAACGGCCAATGGGACACTCAAGAAACATTCCTTGGTCTGACCGATGAGAAAGGTCAACTGAAATTGGATGCAAAACCAGAAAGCACTCTAGCGCTACAGACCATCACACCAAACGGTTCAAAGCAGAAACAGCTCATCGCCTTGGATGCGAAAGAGTACGCTGGCAAATACACGGTAGATATGGATCATCCAGGCCAAGCTATGGCGCACGAAATCGTATTCCGTGCACCAACATCATCAAACGTGATTTCACCTATCACGGATCTTGTGGCGATTGAAATGGCAAAAGATCCAGCCATTAGTGAAGAAGACGCGAAAGCGAAAGTAAACCAAGCGCTAGGAGGCTCAGAAGAAGCACCAATTGATCTGTACAGTGATTTTGTTGAAGGTGCGACAAAAAACGCCGAACTACATAAAACCGCTCAGATTCTGACCGACTCGAAAGCACAAAACCCAACGAATTACGAGAAAAAAGCCACGGAGTTTGCTCAAGCGGCAAACCAAGAAGTGGAACGTCTTGTTACATCTGGCGAAAACATCAATGACCCAAATCTACGTCCAATCATCACTGACGCGACCCCACACAGCGACACCTTAGCACCTGAAACGGCAGTTAATAACAAGCTAACCGTAAACAAAATCGTCGAAAAGGCAGCTAAAGATAAGCTAGAAAAACTACCAAAAATCGTACAAGGCGTGGACTTTGATGGCTTAGAGCTAGACATTGAAGGTCTATTTGCAGACAAAGACCAAAACCTTGTGACAACCAAACTGACGCACAACTTTGCAGGCACAGGCATTGAAGTTGTGCAAACTGGCAACCTGATTGTTCTACATCCAACAGCAATCGTAGAGAAAGCTGGTGATTTTGAGATTGTTCTAACGGCGCAAGACATTGATTCGTCAGGTAAGGTTTTGGGTACGGTAAGCACCGTATTTCAGTTCGAAATCGAATCGGCAAACTTACCACCAATGGTTGTAGAAACAGAACAAGCGCGTCTGCAGTCCATCGTTGATGGTTGGTACCTACAACAAGGTGAAGTGTTTGAACAAACACTCGATATTTCTGGTTTGTTCCAAGATAAAGACGGTCAAATTACCGACTACTCAGCGGACTATGTAGACATTGAAGGTCTAACAGTATCTGAGGATGGTAATGCAATTATCACCATTAAAGGCACACCAACAAAAGCAGGTGAAGCTGGAGCAGTACTTGCGATTAGCGCAACAGATGGCCATACCGCGGTACAAATTGCGCTCAGCATGCCAACGGTTATCGAAGGCGTCACGCCACCACCAGTAGTACCGACTTTGGGCTTCACTCACGAGCACTTCAACGGTCAAGAATGGAAAATGGGTAGCTTTGCACAGAAAGATGGTGAAATTGGCTACGCCATGTTGATGCAAGATTCTGAAGGCCTACTATTCTGCTGGGGTTCAAACCACGATGAGATGAATCAAGAGTACAAAGCGAACATCAGTGACTTCCTAAAAGACACATGGGAACACGATGCTTACGCCATTCTTGCCGATCTGGACCAACAAACTGGTTACACGGAATACAACAATAAAGACTGTAACGACGTTGAGCTGAAAGACGGTAAGCTATACAACAGCTACGGCGACGAGTATGAAATGTTGTACCAGCACAAAACCGAGCATAACGGCACTCAAATGATCGTTAAAATCTCAGATGATGAGCTGTTCTGGATGGACTCAAGCAATACCCCATTTGCAGAATCACTTTCGGTTGCAGAACACATCAAACACGGCACGTTAGAGCATGACTTGATGGTAGAAAGTAATGGCACAGGCGACGACACAGTCCTGAAATACTCGTCAGGTGCGTACGAATACGACACTGATACTTACAACTACACTTCGTTCATGCCAACAGGATTCCAAACTCCAGGTAATTGGGAAATCCAGAATGATGAAGACCGTGAACTGCTGATTCTAGAAGAAACAGGCTCAGAGTCAGATTACAAAACTCGTCATCGTTACATCAACCGCGATTTTGGTGACTTTTATATTGGTATTCGTTGGAGTAAAGAACAAAACGGTCATGAATCCGCACCGGAATATGGTCTGTACTCTAACAGCAAAGAAGCCATGACAAGCATCGCGAGTTCACTACCGATTTTGGAGCCTGGTGATGATGACTAAAGCAACCATCGTTAACCCTTGCTGTGATAGCGTGCATTTGCGTAGAAGACGCAGAACATTTTGGGAACGATTGGTCGGCATCAAAGAAGTGTATATCTGCTCTAACTGTCACAAAGAAACGCCACTCAAATAGCGATAATATTTGAGACCGCAAAAAGCCCCGAACTCGGGGCTTTCTTCTATATTTTGACCGCAATATCTGAGTCGTTATTTCACGCACACCACGTTCAATAATGAGGTCCCGGTGAGCTGATTGGGCTCACGATCGGCGAACAAACCTTTCTTATCTTTGCCCCAATACGGCAGTTGCAGTGGCCATTGATTTTTTTCCATCACCCCAGACGCCCTCAGCGCTTTAAACTCTGCAGGGTTGGCTAAGCTCATACCCAGTTGCTGACATACTTTGTGCGAGTTTTCGTAGTTGAGGCGGTTCCACGGCTTACCATGTTCCATGTAAAACTGATTATGGTGATCGAGTAAATATGGGACCACGTACGTTTTGCCTTGTAAGGAGGTTCTCAACCGAACTTCAATGTCATCATTCCCGCTCACAACTGGCTTCGCTTTGGTCTTAGCAACAGGCTTGGACGAAGAATTATCACGTGTATTTTTTACCTTGGTCTTTGACTTCTCTTCCGGAGCTTTAAAGGCGTCGGTATCAGCTCGCACGGCAGGAACTGGCGCGGGTTTCGGGGTCACCGTCGGTGTTGGCTTAACCGAAGATGCGGCTGATTTCGACGGCACAGCGGGTTTAGATGGTGTCGTAGACTGTTTACTCTCTTTTCCAACCACGCGGATGAACGCCTCTTTGTAATTCGACAAGGTTTTGACTCCTCGTAAGTCATCCCTCGCATCAGACAATGCCTTGTAAGGTCCAATCAAACAGCGATAGCCTTTGGATTCAGGCTTCATCCATACGTCAGTCGTGATTTTACTATAGAGAGGCTTAGCTTTCGCGAGAGACATAGGCTTGGGTAGCAATCCGCATTGAATCCAGTAAAGGTAGTTGCCCCCCTGCGGCACTTTCTTTCCCCATACTCCGTTACCAATTGGGCACGTTTTCTCAAGCATCGGTAATTCTTTCTCGCTGGCTTGAGTGGCTTGGCAAAGGAACTCCTCCGCCTCAACTGGATTAGAAAACTGGGCGCATACCAGCAACAAACCCAAAGCCAGGCTTGCTTGGAAGACGTTAGATGGGCGTTGGGCCTTCTTCATTTCCATACACTTCACTCTAAATTAGTGGGTAAGGTCATCATGGCGGAAAAGCGCCAAAAAAATGTGAACAAAGAATAACTAGCAAAAAAAGAGCCGGAATTTGCATCCGGCTCTCAGTTTAGGAAGGAATTAAGCGAATTTACAACGCTTGGTGGGAAAATTCTTATCCTTTGTACAGTTTCGGGTTGAATACATCACGTAGCCAGTCGCCCAACAGGTTGATAACCAAAACCAATGTTACTAGCACGATGCCTGGGAAAGCAGTAATCCACCATGCACCAGAGAAGATGTAGTTAAAGCCGATGCTGATTAGCGCCCCCAGAGACGGTTGATCGACTGGCAGACCTAAGCCTAGGAATGACAGCGCCGCTTCCGACATGATCGCGTTCGCTACCTGTACCGTCGAGATAACCAAGATTGGCGATAGACAGTTCGGCAGAATGTGACGGAACATGATTCGCGGAGCTTTAAAGCCCATCACACGCGCCGCTTCGACGTATTCTTTCTTCTTCTCTGCCAATACCGAGGCACGAATAGTCCGTGCGTATTGCGGCCATTCTGCCACACCGATGATCACCACCAGCATGACCACCGCATATTGGCTGTAAAAATCACTGCCAAAACTGGCTTTGAAGATAGCTGACACGATGATCGCCACCATCATGGTCGAGAACGACAACTGTACGTCTGCAAAACGCATCAAGAAGCTATCGATACGGCCGCCGAAATAACCCGCCGACAAACCAATGATGATACCCAGTACCAACTGAAGACCAACCGCCAGGAAGCCGATGGTTAGAGACAGACGAGAGCCGTAAAGAATGGTCGATAAAATATCGCGACCTTGCTCGTCAGTACCCAACACAAAGCGTTCATCGCCATCTTCCATCCACGAAGGTGGCAACTCAGAATCCATGATGTCGATAGACGTCAGATCGTACGGGTCTGTTGGCGCAAGAATCGGTGCAGCCAATGCCAATACTAAGAACATCATAAAGACGGTAAAACTCGCCATCGCCACTTTGTCGCGTTTGAAATAATACAGAAAATCTGACTCTTTGAAACGCTGCCACGCTGATGGAGCAGGAGCTGGTGTTAAATTTGATTGGCTCATGATTAAGCTCCTTTTCCAGTTAGGTTCACAGTTGGGTTGATGATGCCGTACAGCAAGTCAACGATGGTATTGGTTACCACGAAGATCAGACCAACAAAGATAACGTAGGCAGTGATCAGCGGTGTATCTACACGGTTGATTGCCTCTAGGAAAAGGAAGCCAGTGCCCGGCCATTGGAAGACGGTTTCAGTAAGAATGGTGTAGGCCACCATGGTACCAATCTGCACGCCACCTACCGTCAATACTGGTAGCATGGTGTTCTTAAGTGCATGTTGGTAATAAATCTTTTGTAAGTTCAAACCTTTTGCTTTGGCGAACTTAATGTATTCCGAACTCAGAACTTCCAGCATTTCTGAACGTACCAAACGGATGAACAACGGCAGCATGATAGACGCTAGCGCAATACAAGGTAGGATGAGGTGCTTGATACCATCAATGGTAAAGAAGCCAGATTCCCAACCGAGTACGTTAGCGGTTTCACCTCGCCCATAGGAAGGCAACCAACCGAGTTCTATTGAAAAGACATACATCAGCATGATTGCGGTTAAGAACACCGGAATCGAGATACCGACACTGCTCATCGCCATCACAAATTTGGTAAAAACACTCTTAGGATGAATCGCAGAGTACACCCCAAGCGGAATAGAGAAAACAATGATGATAAGCGTCGCGCCAAACACGAGCTCTAATGTAGCCACCAGCTTGTCGAGAATCACCTCAACCGCAGGTCGCTTGAAAAAATATGAGGTACCCAAATCACCTTGCAGTGCATTACCCACAAAGCGCGTGTACTTTGTGATAAAGGGATCGTTCAGGCCCAAGTCGTCGCGTAGCGCTTGACGCTCCGATTCCGAAACCGACTGACCTACAAGCTCACGCAGCGGATCACCCAGGTTGTCCTGAATGGCAAACGCCACCAAACTGATCACAAACATCACTATCAGTGCCTGAAACAGGCGCTTGACCAGAAACGAAAACATTCCTTGCCCCTTAACTATCCATAGATCTCTAAATTAGAGAGAAAATTCAGTCTAAATAACCCACTCAATCCGACTGAAACAAAACTGAGTCGAGTGCTTTAAGTTGAGGAGGGAAATCCATCCCTCCTCAAAGTCGACTAACCGTGATTATTCAACCACTAGGTCACCGAAGTAAGGCATTACCATTGGGTTAACGATATCTGCCGCTTTCACGTTAGACTTCGCGCCCCATGCTTCACTTTGCCAGTGTAGCGGTACGAATGCTGCGTCGTTGTATAGTGTCGCTTCTACGCCCTTCAGCATTTCTGCACGTTTCGCAGGATCCGTCTCTACGTTCGCAGCTTCAACCACTTTGTCCATTTCTGGGTTTGAGTAGTAACCACAGTTGTACTGACCACGACCGGTTTCTTCGTTACGAGTCATCGTTAGGAACTCGTTGAAGTTCGCTGAGTCTTCTGTATCTGAGTGCCAACCGATCATCAGCATGTCTGCCGCACACTTGTCGAACTCAGGCCAGTACTGCGCTTTTGGCATGGTCTTCAGATCAACCTTGATACCGATCTTAGACAACATTGCCGCCGCCGCTTGTGCTACTTTCGCATCATTCACGTAACGGTTGTTTGGTGCGATCATCGTTAGCGTCAGGCCATTTTCGTAACCCGCTTCTTTCATCAGCTCTTTCGCTTTCTTCAGATCGTAGCGAGGAACCAGTTTGTCATCATGACCCACGTAACCTGCCGGGCTTTGCTGACCAGCGGCCGTTGCGAAGCCTTTCATGATTTTCTTCACGATACCTTCGTTATTGATTGCGTGAACAATCGCTTGGCGAACGCGAACGTCTTTCAATGCTTCGTTGCTGTTTTGGTTTAGTTGGAACGTGATGATACGAGTACCTGGTAGCGTGACTAGATCGATGCCGTCTGCGTCTTTCACACGTTTGTGATCGTTTGGCGCTACAGGGTGAATCATGTCAACGCCGCCAGAAAGTAGCGCAGCTACACGAGTCGCGTCTTCTTTGATTGGAACAAGCGTTAGCTTATCAACGTTACCTTTCGACTCTTTGTCCCAGTAATCTTTAAAGCGTTCAAATTCCACTTTTACGCCCTGTTCACGTGAAGTCACAATGAATGGGCCCGTGCCAGATACGTTAGTCGATGCAAATGAGTTACCGTGCTTCACTAGCTCAGACTTGTCTTTGCCGTCTGCGGTTTTACCCGTGTAGAACTTGCTGTCCATTGGGAAAATGTACGTTGCAGTTTGCAGCACTAGTGGGTAAGGACCTTTGGTTACAAGATCGAACGTGTTGTCGTCCACTTTGACGATTTTCTCGTACGGGTCGAAAATGTTTTTAAAATCAGGAGAACTTTGTAGACGCTCAAACGTCCATACAACGTCGTCAGCCGTTAGGGTATTACCAGAGTGGAATTTCACACCTTCACGCAATTTAAAACGAACGGTAGTGTCGTTAATGCGCTCCCAGCTCTCTGCTAGACGAGGTTCGAAATCCATTTTTTGAGTAAAGCGAACTAACGGATCAAATACCATGTGTGACATTTGCAGTGTGCCACCTGATAGCTGCTCATGTGGGTCAAGCGATACTGGGTCAGCTGCATAGCCAACTTTGATATCTGCTGCCATTGCGTTAAAGCTTAGGCCCGCAGCCATTAGCGCCACTGCTAATTTGCTTTTCATGGTTTTCATTTGCATAACTCCTTCATGCGGGGATACGGATCCCTTGTTGTTGTGTTTGCGTCTTTGTTATGACTAAAGGTTAGCCAAGCGAATTGCTTGGTTTATGCCGTTTCGATCTCTTCTCGCAAGCCAGTAAACTCCGGCATCAGAGAAATCAATTTTTTGCTGTATTCGTGTTGAGGTGCCGTGAATAACTGTTCTGTTGGTGCCACTTCTAAAAGTGTACCCATTTGCATCACACCTACTCGGTCACACATCTGACGAATAACAGGTAAATCGTGGCTGATAAACAACATAGTCAAGTTCAGCTCACTTTGCAGATCTTTCAGCAAGTTTAGAATTTGTGCCTGTACCGATACGTCCAGTGCTGAGGTCGGTTCATCACAAATCAAAAGTCGAGGACGAGTCGCCAACGCACGCGCAATAGAAATACGCTGACGCTGACCACCGGAGAATTCATGAGGGTACTTAAGCCCAGCCATTCGACCCAAACCAACATGATCCAATAGGTCATTCACGATTTGGCGAGTTTCCGACTCGTTTTTCGTCAATTTATGGAAACGGATTGGCTCAGCAATAATATCGAATACCTTCATACGAGGGTTCATTGAAGTATATGGGTTTTGGAACACCATCTGCATTTGACGACGCATCGGGCGGCGCTCTTTCTCAGAGGTTAAAGCGGTCAGGTCAATGCCCTCGAATTTCACCTGACCAGAGTTAGGTTGGTATAAACCAGCAATCACACGTGCAATGGTCGATTTACCTGAACCAGACTCGCCCACCAAACCAAAGGTTTCGCCTTCGTGCACTTCAAAGCTCACATTATTAGATGCTTGCACGTATTCTCGGCGGCTCTCGAACAAAGAGTCTTTGGTAACAAAGCGAAGATTGACGTTCTTCACGTCCAAAAGCGGGCCAGTGTACTCACGCTCATCTTGGCTTTGTCCTAACCAGTGGTTCTTGATATCGAGTGGCTCCATTTCCGCCGCTTCTTCGATATAGCTTACTAACGGGAAACGATCTAGCTTTCTGTCTGAACGTGGTACCGCTGAAATTAGACTGCGAGTATAAGAGTGATCAGGATCGCCCAATACTTTGGCTGTTGGTCCAAACTCCACCAAGTCACCACGATACATTACCGCCACGCGATCGGTGACGTTGGAGACTACCCCCATATCGTGAGTAACCAACATACAGCCGACATTGTTCTTGATACACAGCTCGCGGATCAAGTTGAGGATTTGGTCTTGGATAGAAACGTCTAACGCCGTAGTTGGTTCGTCCGCAATGATGAGATCAGGCTCACCAGCCAAAGCAATGGCAATGACAACACGCTGACGCATACCACCAGAGAATTGATGCGGGTACTGCTTTAAGCGGTTTTCTGGTTGAGGAATACCAACCTGCTGCATAAGAGAAAGCGCGCGCTGATACGCCTCTTCATCAGAGACCTTCATGTTGGCGTGGATCGTCTCTTTCAGCTGTTGCTCAACAGTAAAAAGTGGATTGAGCGAGGTCATCGGATCTTGGAAAATAAAACCTATTTTCGAGCCGCGAACCTTACGCATCGCTTCTGGTGATAGGCCAGAAATTTTTTCTCCATCCAGGAATACATCACCGCTAGCAACGCGACCTGGAGGGCTAAGCAAATCGATAACAGCGTTACCAACGGTGGATTTACCCGCACCTGATTCGCCAACAACACCCACGATTTCACCACGTTCAATATGAAAAGAAAGTGACTTCACGGCAGCGTGAACGCCGTGTCGGGATGGGTATTCAATACGAAGGTTTTTCACTTCTAATAGTGACATTTCAGACCTCTACTGCCTTGTCTGTGGTATCGAATCATGCCAAAGGCACCATTCATCACCTGAATGAATCCGTTCAAATTCAGAATAATACTCTGAAATCTTAATGCGGAAATAATTTGGCAAAAATCACACAAAAAAGCAACAATTAAAGTATATTCCGCCGAAAAAACATTAAATAAACGCACAATTAGCGAATAAAAATGCATTAACAAGTATTTAACCATTTTCATATCACACTATTTTTGTGCGTCATGCACCAATAAAACTAGAAAAATGCTCTAAAAGTAAACATGAGCTAAACAAGATCATTAACCATATTATTCATGTGCATTTATTAACATTTAACAAACAATATCATATGCAAAAAGTGTTTTTTCAACATAAAAAACTATTAATAAAATAGTCGGCAAATACAAAAAGCCAAACTTAGGAAGAGAAAGGATAGGTCAAAACGTGAACAAAACAGCAAAACCACACAAATCCTGCTCCAACGCAGATTATGCGCCACTTAAGCGGTTTATTGACTAAGCAAAGGAAAGTACCGCTATCCTCATTCGTACGTCATAAGAAAACTCGCCGGTTTTAACCCTTTACGACACAATTGAGAGTGGGATAATAGATGAACAGTGTCAAAGCCAAGCCGTAAATAAAAGGAGCCCCTGTGCTTAAAGCGATTTTTTTTGATATGGACGAGACTTTATGTGCAACGTCACAAGCCGATAAAGTTGCAGGACAAGCGTTTACAACTTGGATTCATAAGACCTACCCACAAGTTACCGAGCCAAAAGCGTTTTTGCAGCGCTACTTACAGGGTGTATACAAAAAGCTGAATGCTGAGTTCCCTCACCTTGTGGCTCTGCTACCCGATGAAAATGCCTTCCGTTGTGGCCTGATCCAAAACATCTTGGCGGAGCAAGGCGTCAGCATCACTGCAAAAGAGGCTCAACAAGCTCAAGACTACTTTGACTCTGCACGTATGGGCGCGTTCACCTTCTTCCCTGGTGTAAAAGAAATGCTCAGCGACCTTCGTCAACATTACAAACTCGTCGTGATCACTAACGGTCCGATTTTTTCTCAACACCCTAAATTAAACGCGACACAAATGAGCAACTGGGTGGACCATATTATTGTGGGAGGAGAAGAGCCAGAAGAGAAACCTGCTACAAGTATTTTCCAAAAAGCGCTCGACTTGGTCGAAGTAAAACCAGAAGAGGCTCTACACGTGGGCGACTCTTTACCTGCTGACATTGCTGGCGCTAACAATATGGGCATTTTGAGTGTATGGGTGAATGCGACAGGCGCAAGCAACTCAACGGATATAACGCCAAGTTTTGAAATCCAAGAAACGGTAGAACTGAAAGAAATCCTTAAAACACTCGCCCAATAAAAGCAGCGGATTAGAAAACTACAAAACCCCAGACACTGCTCTGGGGTTTATTTTGTCAGCTCGAAAAGCATTTAGATCATAGGTGGTCAAAAGCCCCTAGAGCTGTACACTTTTGGGGAAAATTGAAATGGAATGCCGATTCTTTTCAGGAGAGATGTAAAAAAGCCCCAGTCTTTCGACTGAGGCTTTAAATAGTGGTCGGTGAAGAGGGATTCGAACCCCCGACCCTCTGGTCCCAAACCAGATGCGCTACCAAGCTGCGCTATTCACCGAACTGTATTTACTGATTTTCTCAAATCAGACAGGACACTTCAACTAAGAAGTCACCTTAATTAATGGGGTGGCTAACGAGATTCGAACTCGCGACCACCGGAATCACAATCCAGGGCTCTACCAACTGAGCTATAGCCACCATCAATTTTTGCTGTTTACCGCTCTATTAGAGCCATAAACTAAATAGTGGTCGGTGAAGAGGGATTCGAACCCCCGACCCTCTGGTCCCAAACCAGATGCGCTACCAAGCTGCGCTATTCACCGACGATGTTTTATCTTGATTGAATCAAGATTGGGAGCAATGCTACCGCATTCAATCTAAAAAAGAAAGAATGGGGTGGCTAACGAGACTTGAACTCGCGACAACCGGAATCACAATCCGGGGCTCTACCAACTGAGCTATAGCCACCACTGATTTTTACCGATGTATCCTCCGAGGCAATGGTACGCCCGAAAGGATTCGAACCTTCGACCTTTGGCTCCGGAGGCCAACGCTCTATCCAACTGAGCTACGGGCGCATGCCCTATCGGCGGAGTGGAATAATACGGATATCACACTATGCCGTCTAGTACTTTTTTTACTTTTTTTATCGTTTGGTCTCTTTTTCGACAGTTATCTTCCGTTAAAGTGGATTTTTGATGTGATTCACGCCCTGTCATGGATAACTTGTTGTTTATTGCAACAAGTTATCGGGATATAATCACCCATTATTTACATTGATTTAACAGCTGCAACCAAGTTGTCTAATCATTCTATGCCATTCAGTGGAATTTAATGATTTCTCTGCTCGGCATTAATACTCTAACTATATAAATAGGTAAGTCACTTACCTCGGGAATGTGAAGTGGGTTTAATGGATATGTCTCGACAAATGATTAGCGTTTTGTTCGCTGCCTTAACGTTTTCTACGGCAGCTTTAGCTTCTGACATCAGCCAAACTGAATACGATGCGATCGCAGAACGCATCCAACCTGTCGGTGATGTTTATCTAGCGGGTTCTGAGCCAGTGAAAGAAGAACCAACCGGTCCACGTGATGGCGCCACAGTTTATGGTACTTTTTGTATTGCTTGTCACGCATCTGGTGTAAACGGCGCACCTAAAACAGGTAATGCCGATGATTGGGCACCGCGTATTGCACAAGGCAAAGATACGTTAGTGAAGCACGCATTAGAAGGCTTCAATGCGATGCCAGCCAAAGGAACCTGTATGGACTGTTCTGACGATGAAATCATCGCAGCAATTGACCACATGATTGAAGGTCTATAAGTAAAGACATCAACGAAAAAGGCTTGCCAGTTGGCAAGCCTTTTTGTTTTTAGTCAGTGAGAACAAGGTTACTTTACTTCTTAAACATTGCTCGAATATTGGCAATGTGTGCTTGACCTTTCGCCATACGCTCTTCTGCTGATACTGGCTTTTTGTTTACTTCCCATTCAACGTCATCAAATGGCAACTCATCCAAAAAGCGGCTTTGAGTCGGTTTGATCAACTCGCCGAACTGCCGACGCTCTTTGCACATAGTGAAAGTCAGTTCACGTTGCGCTCGAGTAATACCAACGTACATCAGGCGACGCTCTTCTTCCACGTTATCTTCATCAATACTGGTTTGGTGCGGTAAAATACCTTCTTCGGACCCAATTAAGTATACATATGGGAACTCAAGGCCTTTTGATGCGTGCAAGGTCATCAGTTGTACTGCATCACTGTCTTCATCTTCTTCACCGCGCTCCATCATGTCACGCAAGGTCAAACGTTGAACGACTTCTTTTAACGTTTTCTCTTCTTGATCGTAGTTGTCACCCTCTAGGTCCGCCACTATCCATGAATAAAGATCAGAAACGTTCTTCATTCGCATTTCAGCGGCTTTCGGACTTGCTGAAGTTTCGTATAGCCAATCTTCATAATGGATATCACGAACTAGCGAACGAACCGCTTCGACGGTATCACCACGCTCAGCTTGATCAGCAATCGCCACTAGCCATTGGGTGAAACGACGCAGGTTTTCTAGGCCACGTCCCGTTAGGTGCTGTTCGAGCCCCATTTCAAAGCTCGACTCAAACAAGCTCTTGCCTCGCATATTGGCATAACTGCCTAATTTCTCTAACGTTACTGGGCCAATTTCACGTCGCGGAGTGTTCACAATGCGCAAAAATGCATTGTCGTCATCCGGATTAACCAAAACGCGCAAATACGCCATGATGTCTTTAATCTCTGCGCGCGCAAAAAACGAGGTGCCGCCAGAAATTTTATACGGTACACGGTTTTGCATCAGAGACTTTTCAATCAAACGTGATTGGTGGTTACCACGATATAGAATCGCATAATCTTTATATTCGGTACGGTTTAGGAACTTATGCGCAATTAGTTCACCCGTTACGCGCTCTGCTTCGTGCTCTTCATTTTTAGCCAACAACACTTTGAGTTTTTCACCGTCAGGAATTTCAGAGAACAGGGACTTCTCATAGACGTGAGGGTTGTTAGCTATCAAAATGTTGGCCGCACGCAGGATTCGACTCGTTGAACGGTAGTTTTGCTCTAGCTTAATCAAACGCAAATTCGGATAATCTTCACCCAGCAACACGAGGTTCTGAGGTTTCGCACCACGCCATGAATAAATAGACTGATCGTCATCCCCTACAACCGTCAATCGTCCACGTTCTCCGACAATTAATTTGACCAGCTCATACTGACTCGTGTTGGTATCTTGATACTCGTCAACCAGTAGGTAACGGATACGATTCTGCCAACGCTGACGAACGTCTTCATGATTACGTAAGAGTAAAACGGGCATCAAAATTAGGTCATCAAAATCAAGCGCGTTATAGGCTTTCATTTGCTTTTGGTACATATCAAAACAGAACGCAAACAATTGTTGCTGTTCACCTTGCGCACGCGCTTTGGCTTGCTCTGGCGTCAACATGTCGTTTTTCCAGTTGGAAATACAACTCAGAAGCTGACGTAGCAGATCTTTATCACCATCAAGCTGCTTTTCAGTAAGCTCTTTGAGCAGCGCTAGCTGGTCTTGGTCATCAAACAGTGAGAAGCCCGCTTTCAACCCTAAATGCTTGTACTCACGCTTGATGATGTTCAATCCTAAAGTGTGGAATGTTGATACCATCAAACCTTTAGACTCACCTTTCCCTAACGTTTGACCTACACGCTCCTTCATTTCACGTGCCGCTTTGTTGGTAAACGTCACCGCCGCAATGTTACGCGCTTTGTAACCACATTGCTGAACCAGATAAGCGATTTTATTGGTAATAACACGAGTTTTGCCCGAGCCAGCACCAGCTAGCACTAGGCATGGACCAGACACGTATTTCACGGCTTCATCTTGACTAGGGTTCAGCTTCATAGAAATTCTCTGCGGGTGATGAATGTGGCGCCTATGATAAAGGGGTGGCCTCGTGAAAGCTATGCTGATTTCTTGTAATTTTTACACCAATTAAGTGCAATATTCTGTTGCATAAATGGCGGGTATTTAAGCTATAATGAATGAACGTTCATTCACTAAAGGGTGACATTATGAAGGATAACCCTGCTGTAGATAAACGAGAACAAATCTTAGTCGCTGCTGAACAACTCATTGCTGAATCTGGCTTTCAAGGGCTTTCCATGCAAAAGCTCGCCAATGAGGCAGGTGTCGCAGCAGGGACGATTTACCGTTATTTCTCAGATAAAGAACATCTTTTAGAGGAACTACGCCTTAACGTTGCTAAGCGTGTTGCTACTGCGGTGCAACTAGGTGTTAGTGAAGAGATGCCTTTAAAACAGCGTTATCGAACCATGTGGCTCAATATTTGGAATTTAGCGAGCTCGAACTTAAGTGCGATCAGCAACCGAGTCCAATATGAGTCTTTACCCTGTTCAAATAGTAGCAAAGCTCGGGAACTTGAGAGACAAATGTTTGCCCAAGTAGATCTTCTTTTCAATCAGGGCAAAGACGAGGGAGTATTCAAGCTTCTCGATAACGAAGTACTTTCTGGATTGAGTTTTGAGGCAAGTGTTGCACTTGCTCGGAAACACGCTTTGGGATTTTATCAACTGGATAAGACGGCATTAGAGGCCGCTATTGAAGCCAGTTGGGATGCAATTATTAAACACTAACTTGGAGTTCTTAATAGAATGAAAAAGTGGATTTTGATGCTATCAATTGTTTTATTACTTTTTGGTAGCGTTGTTACATACAGACTAATTGATATCAAAGACAAAATGGAGCAGTTTGCCAATCGCCCTGAACCAGCATTCCCAGTAACCGTAACTGAAGTGCAAGCGGTGGATTGGGTACCAGTCATCGAGGCAATTGGTTTTATCGAGCCAAATCAAGGCGTGACGGTAGCGAACGAAACGAGCGGTGTTATCGATAAAATCGCATTTGATTCCGGTACTCAAGTCAAAGCAGGTCAGCCACTAGTACTGCTTGACTCTGACGTTGAGAAAGCGAATTTAAAGAGCTCGCAAGCCAAGTTGCCAGCAGCAGAAGCGAAATACAAACGCTACCAAGGGCTATTTAAAAAAGGATCTATTTCTAAAGAAGCGTATGACGAAGCAGAAGCGAACTACTTCTCCTTAAAAGCGGACATTGAAAGCTTGAAAGCGACCATCGACCGACGCGAAATCAAAGCGCCATTTGATGGTGTAGTAGGTATTCGTAACGTGTACCTCGGTCAGTACCTACAAGCGGGTACCGATATTGTTCGCCTGGAAGACACCAGCGTGATGCGTTTACGCTTTACCGTGCCGCAAACCGATATTTCACGTATCAATATCGACCAAGAAGTGGATATCTTTGTGGATGCCTACCCAGAACAGCCTTTCAAAGGTTCAATTTCTGCGATTGAGCCTGCGGTTAACGTACAAAGTGGTTTGATTCAAGTTCAAGCGGATATCCCTAACAGTGACGGCAAACTGCGTAGTGGTATGTTCGCGCGTGCAAACATCATTCTGCCTAAGTTAGAAAATCAGGTCACTCTACCTCAAACCGCGATCACATTTACGCTATATGGCGACAATGTTTACATCGTAACAGAAGAAGATGGCGAAAAACGCGTTAAGCAGCATGTGGTAAAAGTTGGCGAACGCTCTAAAGATATCGCACACATTCTAGAAGGCGTGAAGCCAGGTGATGTGGTAGTGACATCGGGTCAAGTCCGTTTGAGTAACCATGCGAAAGTAAGCATTGTCGAAAGCGATGCAACTACCCCACCTGCTGAAACACCAATGCTTTAAGTTGGAGGCATCATGCGCTTTACAGATGTTTTTATAAAACGTCCAGTTTTAGCGGTATCGATCAGCTTTTTGATTGCATTGCTTGGTTTGCAAGCGGTGTTCAAAATGCAAGTTCGTGAGTACCCTGAAATGACGAATACGGTGGTCACCGTGACCACCAGTTACTACGGTGCAAGTGCCAACTTGATCCAAGGCTTTATTACTCAGCCATTGGAGCAAGCGGTGGCGCAAGCCGATAATATTGATTACATGACTTCGCAATCGGTACTAGGTAAATCAACCATTACTGTCAACATGAAGTTGAATACTGACCCGAATGCAGCATTGGCTGATATCTTAGCGAAAACGAACTCAGTACGTTCTCAGCTTCCAAAAGAAGCCGAAGATCCAACCGTAACCATGTCGACAGGTTCGACAACGGCGGTACTGTACATCGGCTTTACGAGTGACGAGTTATCTTCAAGCCAGATCACTGACTACCTTGAGCGTGTAATCAACCCGCAGTTGTTCACTGTAAACGGTGTATCCAAAGTTGACCTGTATGGTGGTATGAAGTACGCACTGCGCGTATGGCTAGATCCTGCCAAAATGGGCGCTTTGAAGTTGACCGCTACGGATGTGATGAGCGTTCTTAACGCCAACAACTACCAATCTGCAACCGGTCAAGCGACGGGTGAGTTCGTACTTTATAACGGTAGCGCAGATACTCAGGTATCAAACGTTGCTGAACTTGAAGCATTGGTCGTGAAAACTGGTGAAGGGGATGTCATCCGCCTAGGTGATATCGCTAAAGTAACGCTGGAGAAGAGTCACGACGTTTATCGCGCAAGTGCAAACGGTCAAGAAGCCGTGGTTGCGGCGATCAACGCAGCACCAAGCGCTAACCCAATCAACATTGCAGCAGACGTACTTGAACTGTTGCCTCAGCTTGAGCGCAACCTACCAAGCAACATCAAAATGAACGTGATGTACGACTCAACTATCGCCATCAACGAATCGATTCACGAAGTAGTGAAAACGATTCTTGAAGCAGCGGTCATCGTACTTGTGGTTATCACACTGTTCCTAGGTTCATTCCGCGCGGTAATCATTCCTATCGTGACCATTCCACTTTCATTGATTGGTGTGGCAATGGTGATGCAGGCAATGGGTTTCTCTTGGAACTTGATGACGCTACTGGCGATGGTGCTTGCCATCGGTCTGGTGGTGGATGACGCGATCGTTGTACTAGAAAACGTTGACCGTCACATCAAAGAAGGGGAATCGCCATTCCGAGCTGCAATTATTGGTACGCGTGAAATTGCGGTTCCAGTTATCGCGATGACATTGACGCTAGGTGCAGTGTACGCGCCGATCGCATTGATGGGTGGTATCACCGGTTCATTGTTCAAAGAGTTCGCTTTGACACTGGCAGGTTCAGTATTCGTATCCGGCATCATCGCTTTGACACTATCACCAATGATGTGTTCGAAGATGCTGAAGGCGAACGAGAAGCCAAGCAAGTTTGAGCAAAAAGTTCACCATGTACTTGATGGCATGACTAATCGCTACGCAAGCATGTTAAAAGCAATAATGGCTAGCCGACCAGTGGTGATCGTGTTTGCGATAATTGTATTCGCAAGTTTACCAGTCCTATTCAAGTTTATTCCTAGCGAGCTAGCTCCATCTGAAGATAAAGGTGTTGTAGTACTCATAGGGACCGCACCATCAAATTCGAATTTGGACTACATCCAAAACACCATGGATGATGTGAATAAGATTCTCTCTGATCAACCAGAAGTGGAATACGCTCAGGTATTTAACGGTGTACCGGATTCTAATCAAGCGTTTGGTTTAGCTACACTCAAACCATGGGGCGAACGAGAAGCGAGCCAAGCAGAAATCAAACAGCGTGTTGGTGGGCTTGTTTCGAGCATTCCGGGAATGTCTATTGCTGCCTACGAAATGCCGGAGCTACCAGGTGCTGGTTCAGGCCTTCCTGTACAGTTCGTAATTACAACGCCAAACAACTTTGAAAGTTTGTTTACCGTTGCAAATGACATTCTGTCGGAAGTAGCAAGCAGTCCAATGTTTGTCTATTCCGATCTGGATCTGAAATATGATTCTGCAACGATGAAGATCAAGATCGATAAAGACAAAGCAGGTGCCTACGGTGTGACTATGCAAGACATTGGTATCACCCTCAGCACCATGATGGCAGATGGTTATGTAAACCGTATCGACCTAAATGGCCGCTCTTATGAGGTAATTCCTCAGGTTGAGCGTAAATGGCGTCTAAACCCAGAATCGATGAAGAACTACTATGTACGCTCTGTGGATGGTAAAGCGGTTCCATTAGGTAGTCTGATTACCATTGATGTGGTGGCTGAGCCTCGCTCTTTGCCACACTTCAACCAGCTAAACTCAGCAACTGTGGGTGCTGTTACAGGCCCTGGTGTTTCGATGGGGGATGCAGTTAATTGGTTTGAAAATATTGCACAAACCAAACTGCCTGCAGGGTATAACCATGATTACATGGGCGAATCTCGTCAGTTTGTAACGGAAGGTAGTGCCTTGTATGCAACCTTCGGTCTTGCACTTGCGATCATCTTCCTCGTTCTGGCGATTCAATTTGAATCACTCCGCGATCCTATTGTAATCATGGTATCTGTACCTCTGGCAATATGTGGTGCCTTGATCGCATTGGCCTGGGGTACGGCCTCGATGAACATATACTCGCAGGTTGGTTTGATCACGCTGGTCGGCCTAATAACCAAGCACGGTATCTTGATCTGTGAAGTCGCCAAGGAAGAGCAGTTACATAATAAACTGTCTCGTATTGATGCGGTGATGGAAGCTGCGAAAGTGCGTCTTCGCCCTATCCTAATGACCACTGCAGCGATGATCGCAGGTCTGATCCCACTGATGTACGCAACAGGTGCAGGTGCCGCGCAACGTTTCAGTATCGGTATCGTCATCGTTGCTGGCCTTGCAATCGGTACACTGTTCACACTATTCGTGCTACCTGTGATTTACAGCTACCTAGCTGAAAAACACAAACCTCTGCCAGTATTTGTTGAAGACAAAGACTTGGAGAAGTTAGCGCGAGTTGACGAAGCGAAAGCAGCTCATCGTGAATTAGCGGATAACAGATAAGCTATTAAGGCATTCAAAAAGGTCACTTCGGTGGCCTTTTTTATTGCCGCTCTCTTTTTTGCCATCTAAATGGCGACTTTCACGTATCATTTACTTAAAATGAGGACAAATCAAAAGGAGTTTTAGCCACTATGTTTGACCCAAAGAAATTAGAGCAAATTGCTAAACAGATTCACGACTCAATGCCTCAACCTGTAAAAGAGTTGGGCTCTGATGTCGATCAGAAAGTTCGTCAAGTAATCCAAGGCCAGCTAAACAAGCTAGATGTTGTAAGTCGCGAAGAGTTTGATGTTCAAACTCAAGTTTTACTACGTACACGTCAAAAGCTAACAGAAATGGAACAGAAGTTGGCGCAACTTGAAGAAAAGCTTGCTGAAAAATAAGTATCAAAGCGCTCCTCACAAAGGAGCGTTTTTCTTATCGGCGCGCAGATAAATCGGCTAAAAACAAAAAGGCTTGGTCAACGGCGACCAAGCCTTTTGATTAGATGTTGTGTTTTATTTTGTATTTATCACTCCAGTCTGCCTGGAGTTTATCTACTGCGTTACTTGAGACTAAGTAAATTACGCAGTATTAAGGCTTCATTTCTAGGAGAAGGCGCGGACTTTACGATAGTAAACGAGCACCTTCGACACCAAAATGGAACCTTAAGGCCAGTAATTTAGCCGCCCACCGCGATACGCTTCATATCAGTCATGTAACCACGTAGCTCTTCACCGATGTACTCTACAGGGTGATTGCGGATTGTTTCATTCACAGCGATAAGAGTCGCGTTATCTACTTGGTTAGACGTTTCACCTAAACCTTTACCAATTACGTCAGTATTTACGGCCGGCATAAACTTCTCACGTAGAAGCGGCGTTGCTACGTTAGCGAACAGGTAGTTACCGTATTCCGCAGTGTCTGAGATAACCACGTTCATCTCGTATAAACGCTTACGTGCGATAGTGTTTGCGATAAGTGGCAGCTCGTGTAGAGACTCGTAGTAAGCAGACTCATCGATGATGCCAGATGCCGTCATCGCTTCGAATGCTAGCTCAACACCCGCACGAACCATAGCAACCATCAAGATACCGTTATCGAAGTACTCTTGCTCAGAGATTTCTACGTCAGTTTCTGGGTAGTTTTCGAAAGCAGTTTCACCTGTTTCTGCACGCCAGCCTAGTAGATTTGCATCGTCGTTTGCCCAGTCAGCCATCATAGTGCTAGAGAAGTGACCGGTGATGATGTCATCCATGTGCTTGTTGTATAGCGGACGCATCAGTTCTTTTAGCTCTTCAGAAAGCTCAAATGCTTTCACTTTTGCAGGGTTAGTTAGGCGATCCATCATGTGAGTGATACCACCAAACTTCAGTGCTTCAGTGATGGTTTCCCAACCGTATTGAAGAAGCTTACCAGCGTAGCCAGGATCGATACCATCAGCAATCATCTTCTCGTAACACACGATAGAGCCAGCCTGTAGCATGCCACAAAGGATAGTTTGCTCACCCATTAGGTCAGATTTCACCTCAGCAACAAAAGAAGACTCTAGACAGCCTGCACGGTGACCACCTGTTGCTGCAGCCCAAGCTTTCGCGATATCCCAACCTTCACCTTTTGGGTCGTTCTCTGGGTGAACAGCGATAAGAGTCGGTACACCGAAACCGCGCTTGTACTCTTCACGAACTTCCGTACCTGGACATTTAGGTGCAACCATTACTACCGTTAGGTCTTTACGGATTTGCATGCCTTCTTCAACAACGTTGAAACCGTGAGAGTAACCTAGTGCTGCGCCTTCTTTCATTAACGGCATTACCGTCTCAACAACGTTTGTGTGCTGCTTATCTGGAGTAAGGTTTACTACTAGATCAGCTTGTGGAATTAGCGTTTCGTAGCTACCTACCTCAAAACCGTTGTCTTTTGCGTTTTTGAATGACTGGCGTTGCTCATCAATCGCGGCTTGGCGAAGCGCATAAGCAACGTCTAGACCAGAGTCGCGCATGTTCAGACCTTGGTTAAGACCTTGAGCACCACAACCTACAATGACTACTTTCTTACCTTTCAGATAATCCGCTTCTGAAGCGAACTCACTGCGGTCCATAAAACGACAACGACCTAATTGGTCCAACTGCTCGCGCAAGTTTAGGGTATTGAAATAATTAGCCATCTGGGTGCTCCTTTGAGATTCTTCCATTGAGGTCAGTAATTGCCTTACCGAATAACTTTATACTAAAACAGACATGAGATTGCTTAAAGTGATATATTCACAATTAGTTATTGCAATTTATGCAACGTGGAAATGAAAATTTAATGAATATCAAAAGCCTGCAACTTTTCATTCATCTCTGTGAGAGTAAAAGTTTCGCCAAGACCGCAGCGGCAATGCATATTAGCCCTTCAGCCTTAAGCCGACAGATACAAAAATTAGAGGAGGAAACCAGCCAACAATTGTTTTTACGCGACAACCGTAGCGTTGATTTAACTATCCAAGGTAAAAAGCTAGTCCCAGTCGCCTTAAAGATTCTTGGCGAATGGCAGCAGTATCAGAGTCATCTGAAGGGAACCGAGGATGAATTGAAAGGAGAAATCCGTCTCTTTTGTTCTGTTACTGCAAGCTACAGCCATCTTCCGGAGCTAATATCTGACTTTCGTATTCAGAACCCTTTCATTGAATTCAAACTATCAACCGGCGATCCAGCTCAAGCGATCGACAAAATACTAGCAGATGAAGCCGATATTGCCATATCAGCCAAGTCAGAACAGATGCCAAATAAAATCGCATTTGAAACGATCAGTGAAATCCCACTTTCTGTCATCGTACCTGTTGGGGTTAGTGCGTTTGCTGAAGAGCTACAAAAAGAAAAACCAGACTGGTCGGTCATTCCATTCATACTCCCAGAAGCAGGAACGGCAAGGGACAGGGCCAATACTTGGCTCAAACAAATGAAAATAAAGCCAAAGATCTACGCACAAACCTCCGGACATGAAGCCATCGTAAGTATGGTTGCATTGGGGTGTGGAGTAGGTATCGCACCTGATGTTGTAATCAACAACAGTCCGGTAAGAGAAAAGATAAATCGTTTAAAAGTCTTACCAATTAAACCTTTTAAACTTGGTGTTTGCTGCAACAAAACTCAGCTGGAGAATCCGCTTGTTAAAGCCTTTTGGAAGGTTGCAGAGAGCAAGTATATCGCACCTTAGATGAACACTTTTTAGGTATAAAGTGAGCTAATTTTAAAACTCTATAGATGCAAAAAAGCCCGCTCTTTCGAGCGGGCTTCTTAAATTTAAAGCCTGGCGATGTCCTACTCTCACATGGGGAAGCCCCACACTACCATCGGCGCTATTTCGTTTCACTTCTGA